>CAMCFN010000010.1 GCA_945874145.1 Akkermansia muciniphila | reverse complement strand
ACCCAGGCCTTCACCTACTTCCAGAGCAAGGGCGGCTTCACCGAAGGCACGCCCGACAACCTGCCCCCCGCCCGCCGCGAGAAGTATGAGCAGAGCGGACGGAACTCGAAGGTCCTGGTGAAGAAGCTGGGGAAGTGACCCGGTAGGGCCGCGATGCGCGCTATCGCTCAATGACGCGGTAGAAGCGACGTGGCAGGCCGGGTGAGTCCGCGTCATCCACCTGCGCTTGGCCGTTGGTCACACTCATACCGCTGGTGATGCGCATCCATGCGTTGGTGTTGGAGAGGTTGGTCGTGGCCCAGACCTCAAAGCCGGGCAGATCGTTCGTCATCAGTGCTCCGCCATCGCTGGCTCCGAAACGCAGTCGGAACTGTCCGTTTTCCAGCGGCTCGGGCAGTTGAAGGCGCTGCGGCACCTGCACTCTCAGGCGTGTCATGGCGCTCAACAACGCTCCATACGAGTTGGAGACCGCCACCGTGTAGAGACCAGAACTTGCGCGTGTCACATTGGAGAGAGTCAATGTGGAGTTGGTCGCCCCGGGAATGTCCATGCCGTTGAAACGCCACCGATAGCCGGTCGGCGTGGATAGCTCCGGAGCAGCGTTGGAAATTGAGCCACTTAGGACGATGCTGCTGCCGGCTACTTCCTTCCGGCTGGATGAGTCGGTCCCCGGAAGGCGGGGCACGGCGATCACGGCGACCATGTGGTCCCTTGAAGTCGCAATCGCCGCCGCACCAGACATGCCATTGGGAATCGTTAGATAACTGCCCGTGGCGTCTCCCCACACCACGATCGTGCCATCATCCCTCAGCGCCATGCTGTGGTATCCTGCGGCTGCGATGGCGACGACGTTGCTCAGGCCCGGGGGCACGTTTGTCTGCCCATTGGAATTATCGCCCCACGCCACAACGGTTCCGTCGTTTCTCAATGCCAAGCTGTGAGATTCGCCCGCCGCAATGGCCACGACATTGGTCACACTATCCGGCACATGCGTCACCGCAACGGAATGACTGCTCCATGTCACGATGGTGCCGTCATTCTTTAGTGCCACCGCGTGTATTGAACCTGCCGCCAAGCTCGTCACGCCAGTTAACCCAACCGGTATCTGCTGTAGAAACAAAGACTGTCCCCATCCCACGACGGTTCCATCACTGTTCACAGCCAAGCTTGAATCCGGACCAGCTGCGATTGCCACGACCCCGGTCAGGCCAGCGGGCACCTGTGATTGGGCAGAGAGTCTTGGTGGAAAATCAGGTTCATCCCAAGCTACAACAGTCCCATCACTCCTAAGCGCCAGACTATGCGTTCCACCTGCAACAATGGCGGTCACGTTGCTCAATCCGGCCGGCACAACTGATGGTCCATCCATGCTACCACCCCAAGCCACGACGGTGCCGTCGGCTTTGAGTGCTAAACTGTGGACCCCAGGTGCGTCTCCTCCAGCCGCAACCGCCACAACTTCGGTCAGCCCGCTGGGCACTGTCGCTTGGCCGAACGACTTGTTGTAACCCCACGAGACGACGACCCCGGACGCGGCGCTAAGACGTATGGCGACGCTGAGCGTCAACGACAAGCCAACCAAAAGGATCATCGAGAATTTTAGCGGAAAGTAAGAACTCATGTCGAGTAGGCGTTCCCCCGTCACCGCAATGCTCCCGACATCGTTCCACTGGCCAAAGACCTGGCCGCCGTCGGGGTAGATGGCGTGGTATTTCCAGAGAACGGTCGCGCTGGCGGGGTCTTCTTAGTGCGGCCTGTCTTTAAACAGGATTTCATTCACTTGGTTAGGATTTCTATGCGCTCGGCGCTGCCAGCGTCAACCCGTTTCACATCTGCATCGAGGGGGCGAAGGATTAAGCATCGCTTACGACGCTCCTCCAGCGTTGAACATCCCATCGGCGTCGTTCACCGTGCCGCCGTGAACTCGTCCGTGAAGCACGCGAGCCATCCGTTAAAACTCCTTTTCGTTTGCAGCCGCAACCGCTGGCGCAGCCCGACTGCTGAGAAGCTTTTCCACGGCGTGGACGGCCTCCAGGCCCGCTCCGCCGGCAGCGAGGACGGCGCGCGCGTCAAAGTCACCGCCGGGCACCTCGGCTGGGCGGACCTCATCTTCGTGATGGAGCCGAGGCACGCGCGCCGCCTGCGCGCGAAGTTCGCCGAGGAACTCGCCGGCAAGCCCGTCATCTGCCTGCACATCCCGGACGACTTCCAGTTCATGCAGCCGGAGCTGATTGCCTTACTGGAGTCCGCCGTCACCCCGCATCTTGCCGCTGACGCATGAAGCCCCCGCGCCTGCCCATCGCCTTCCGCCGCGCCTGCAAGCGCCTCGGCGTGACGCCGACGCGCCATGTCTTCACCGTCCGCATCGCGGAGCAGCGGACGGTGCTGTTTGAGTGCCCACCTGTAGCGGCGGTCTGTGACCGCCGTGCGTTGGAGGCAGACAAAGCCTCGGCGGTCACAGACCGCCGCTATAGGTGCGTGAAGGAATTCGTCTGCTCCACCTCCAAGTTCGGCATCGGCCAGGTCGTCGGCTCGAATTGCACGCCGCTGGGTCTGCATCGCATCGCGGAGAAGCACGGCGAAAGCGCGCCCGCCGGCACCGTCTTCAAGGGCCGCAAACCGATCGGCCACCTCCGCGACGGCCTGCCGCTGGAGTCCATCACCACGCGCATCCTGTGGCTCGACGGCCTTGATCCTGGTTTCAACCGCGGTGGCAACGTGGACACCTTTGCCCGCTACATCTACATCCACGGCTTCGGCGACCAAGCCAGTCTCGGCCGCCCTGCCTCTCACGGCTGCATCCACCTCGCCGACCCGGACCTCATTCCGCTCTACGACCTGCTGCCGGTGGGCACACTGGTGTGGATTGCGGAGCGGTAGCCGCCCCAGCTCACGGCAGCTTGAACTTCGGGCACTGGCTGAGGAACTGGATCGGGTTCCGGTAAATCACCTTGTCAATCAGGTCGGCCGGCCAGCCGCGCCGCTTCATCTCCAGCGCGGTGCGCGGGACGGACAGCGGGATGCTCACGCCCCAGTCGCACGCGGAGTTCATCCAGATGCGTTCGTGCGAATACAGGTCCAGCATGTCCACCGCGCGCGCGGGCGAGCACTTGCTCTCCGGGTAGAGCGTCATGCCCGCCCAGAAGCCCGCATCCAGCACGAGCTGGATTGTATGCTCCTCGACGTGGTCAATGATGCAGCGCTCGGGCCGGATGCGTTTGTCGCTGCGCAGCACATCGAGGATGAGGCGCGTGCCCTTGAGCTTATCTTCGAGGTGCGGCGTGTGGACGAGGATGAGCTGGTCGTGCCGCGCGGCGAGGTCCACGTGCATCTCAAGCACCTTCATCTCGTTGCGTGAATTCTTGTTCAGCCCGATCTCGCCAATGCCCAGCACGTTGGGCCGGTCGAGGAACTTGGGGATGAGGCCGATGACATCCGTGGCCAGCGCCACGTCCTCGGACTCCTTGGGGTTGATGCAGAGCCAGGAGAAATGCGGTAGGCCGAACTTCGCCGCGCGCTTCGGTTCGTAGTCGGTGAGCTGGCAGAAGTAGTCGTGGAAGCCGTTGACCGATGAGCGATCAAAGCCCGCCCAGAACGCCGGCTCGCACACGGCGGCGCAACCGGCGGTGACCATGTCCTGATAATCGTCAGTCGTGCGGCTGACCATGTGGCCGTGGGGTTCGATGTAACGCATGGGGGAAGTGATTAGTAAGCAGTAATCAGTGTTCAGTCACGGCTGGCTTGATAAAAGCGCTGCGGGACAAGTAAAGAATCGCCGCACCTGCTCCGAGACAGGCAAGCGTATCCGCGACGAATGGAATTGGCGAAAGCCGCAGCCGCAATCCATGGACAAGCAGCACAAAACCCTCGACCAACATCAACCCGCCGAACCACGGAATGATGGCACGGTGCTGTTGTGGACGAAGCGCGAGCACAAGAAACAGCGCGCCCACCAGCGAGAACAATCCCGCCGCCATGCGGAGCCAGTAGTCCAGCATCGGATCGTGAGCGATGTTCTTGGCTCCGAGTTCTTGAAACACCGCCTCCGCCGCTGGCCAGCTCGCGAACACGCCAAAGAGCGAAACGCCCCAGGCCAGCGCGGAGAAAACGAGCGTCAGTCGCAGGAGGCTGAGTTTCATGGCTGCTAGAGTTTCACCAGCTTCAGCCCCGCCGCCACCGCTAGCTTCGCCTGCCGGTCATCGAAGGTCAGCAGATGCCGCAATCCCAGTTCCAGCGCGCACGCCACATGCAGCACGTCCAAGGCGCGCGTTCCCACTGTCGGGGAATGGGCACGGCTCAATTCAGCCGCACGGTTCAAAGCTGCCCGCCAGAGGATGTCCACCTGGTCCAGGTGGCCATCCTCAAAGTCGGCTTCGATGTTCGCCCACGCTTGCTTGGCCTGTTCCAAGGTGCGTTCGCCACGGAACACGGTCAGGCTGACGGCATTGACCAGTTCCGTGCGCCCGTGGTGGGTGACCGGCAGGCTGCCCTTGATGCGCGCCCGCCAGAGGTGCATTTCGCGCGAGCCGGGCTGGTTCAAGTAGAGCCGGCTCAAGGCGCTGGGGTCCGCATAAACGGCGTCAGCGGTCACCGCGATTCTCCTCGTGCAATTGCCGGGCTTGTTCGGTGGTCAGCGGAACGGGTTGCTCCTGCTGCAACCGCGCATAATAGTCGGGCAAAGGCCGACGCTTCTTCGGCCGCTTGGCGGACGGCATCATGTCAAAGCTGGGGACTCCGTTGTCCGTGATGGTGACCATGCCGAACTGCTCGATTTTCCGCTTCACCGAGCGGAAGTCGGTTCGCAGCTCGCGGACAGTGACAGTGGGCGCGCTCATAGTGTGAAACAGTGGTGTTTCACGGATGGGTTGTCAAACCTTCGCCCCCGGCCACGCGCCCGTTGCGCCCTTCACCGTCGCCTTCGCCAGCGGCTTCATCGTGGGGTCGCTGAAGGAGAGGAGGACCCGTTTGGCGCGGTGGGGTTTCTTCTCGGCTAGGTGCTTCAGCGCGGTGCGGAAGGCGTCGAGGCGGAAGTCGGCGTCGCCTTCGGAGCGGTCCACGCGGTCGAGGAAGGCGGCGAGGTCAATGAGCTTGTGCCGCGCGTCCATGAAGTATTGGTCAAGCACTTGTTGGCGAGTCATAGCGTGCCGTCAATTAACCGCAGGCCAGCCCGGATGACAACTCGTGAATGTCAGCCCCATCGCCTTCGCCTAAGTCTCCATGCGCTCACTCCCCTTGCTTCTTACGGGCGCGGCCTACGTTGCCGCGCTGTCCAGCAACCTGCTCGCCGCCAGCCATCTTAAGGACGCCGCCACTGGCGACCCCAAGCTCCGCTCCGTCGGCGCGATGTCCTTCGGTCCCGGCGGCTTGCTGCTCGTCACCGAACCGCGCCACGCTTCCATCGTGGCCATTGAGACCGGCGACACCGGCCCAGTGCAAAAGCTCAAGCAGCGCGTGGACAACGTCGGCGCGCTGCTCGCCGCCCGCCTCGGGGCGCCGGAGGCCGGCATCCAAATTCAGGACATGGCCGTGAACCAGGCCAGCGGCAAAATCTATCTCTCCGTCACGCGCAAGGCTGATGGCGCGGCCCTCATCGTCGTGGTGACCGCTGACGGTCAGGCCACCCCGATGAACTTCGAGAAGATCCGCCACGCGCGCGTCTCGCTGCCCATCTCGGACACCGCCAAGGTCGGCAACGTCTCCGATGTCGCCTTCGCCGGCGACCGCGTGCTCGCAGCGGGTTCCTCAAACGAAGAGTTCTCCAGCAAGATTTTCACCCTGTCGCTCCCGCTCGCCCATGGCGGCAGTGCGATTCCGTTGAGCGCCGAGACCTACCACGTCGCGCACGGCAAGTGGGAGACGAAGGCTCCCATCACGAGTTTTGTCCCGCTGGAAGAAAACGGTAAGCACTACGTCGTCGGCTCGTTCGCCTGCACGCCCATCGCGAAGTTCGAGTTGGACGACCTCAAACCCAACGCGCAGGTCAAGGGCACGAGCGTGGTGGAACTCGGCTCCGGCAACCGCCCGCTCGACATGTTCACTTACGAGAAGGACGGCAAGCAATGGCTCGTCACCCACACGATGCGCTTCCACCAAAATCTGTTCGGCCCGAGCAAATACTGGGGCGCGCGCGTGGATATGTCGCATGTGAAGGTGCGCGACGAGGCGAAGATCAACCAGAAGGCCGTGCGCCGCGACGTGAAGCAGCCGAAAGGTCCCGAAGGCATCGAAATCGTGGAAAGCCTCTTCGGCGCGGTCCATGTGGACAAGTTGAGCAACACCGAAGTCGTCGTCCTGCGCGAGCAGGGCACGGCGCTCGCGCTGGAGATTGCCCCGTTGCCGTGAAGGCCGTCGCGGCAACGCGGCTCGGCTGGCTCGCGGCGGTCCTTTTGGCGCAACACGGGGTCGCCGCCACGCCGCCGATCACCCTGCGCTTTGAACCTTCGCGGGAGCATCCGCTCGCCATCCAACTCATCGCCGAGGCGAGAGATGCATCGGTCTGGCCGGCGGACTCCGTCACCACACTGAACCGTGCGGCCAACCCATGGTTTGCGCTGTGGCTCGGTGAGGCAAACCCCGGCACCGCTTCGCTCGCAGGAACTTATTCTCTCGTCGGCGCGCAACTCCGCTTTCGCCCCAGCCTGCCCTTGCTGCCGGGGCAAACTTACACCGCGCGCCTCGAACGCCCCGGCCTCAGCCTGTGGGCCGAGCATCGCACGCCCACACCCGTGCCCGCCGCTGCACCGAAACTCCTCGCCATCTATCCCACGAGCGACCGCCTGCCCGCGAACCACCTCAAGTTTTACCTCACCTTCTCCGAGCCGATGGAAAGCGGCGTTTTCCTCCAATACTGTCGGCTGGTGGACGCGTGTGGGCGAGCCGTGGAAGCGCCCTTCCGCGAGACGGAGCTGTGGTCGGCGGATGGCCGGCGGCTCACGCTCTGGTTCCATCCCGGCCGGCAGAAGACGGGCGTAAACCTGAATGTCGAGTTCGGCCCCGTGCTCACCGAGGGTGGCGACTACCGGTTGGTGATCGACGGTCGCTGGCCCTCGGCAAAGGGTGCTCCCTTGGGGAACGACGTCACCAAGCCTTTCCGCGCCATTTCCGCTCTCCATGAGCAACTCTCGGCCAAGAGCTGGCAGGTTTATCCTCCCGTCGTCGGCACCGTCGGCCCGCTGCGCGTCGTATTTCCACAACCACTTGACTGGGCGACGCTTCAGCGCCAGCTCCACGTTACGAGCGCGGCCGGCCCGGTGTCCGGCGCGATCACCGTCGAGCGCGGCGAGCAGGAATGGCGGTTCGTGCCGGGGAAGCCTTGGTCGCGCGGCCCGCACGAGCTGCGCGTCGGCTCCGCGATTGAAGACCATGCTGGCAACAGCCTCGCACGCCCCTTCGAGGTGAACCTGCAACAGCGCGCGCTGCCTGCGGTCGCCCCGGAGCAGGGCCTGCCGTTTGTCGTGCGCTGACCGGGGCGCGGCCTTCAGCCAGCTTCACCGTCCGGATACTGCGTTGTATCCGAACCGATCAACGACATTGCACTTCGAAGTGACATGAATGCCGTGCTCCTTACTTTCCTCCGATGCACCAGAGCGACTTGTGCGTGCGGATGAGCAAGTCGCCGTTGGCGGGGACGATGGAGCTGTTCGAGCGTTCGCCGAGCGGGTTCGTGGCGAGCAGTTCAAACGTGGGGCTGGCCTTGAAGACGAAGCAGGTGCCGCCCTGAGTGATAGTGTAGCACTTGCCGTCGGCGAGCAGCACGCTGCTCCAGTTCGCGCCAGTGGCGGCGGCGCTGGTGAGACGTTCGTTCCAGACTTCCTTGCCGGTTTCGAGGTTGAGGCACATGGCCGTGCCGGGGTCGTTGTGGATGTAAATGTGACCCTCGTGAATCACGCCGGAGCCTATGCGCTGCGGCGAGCGCGGGTGATGCCAGAGGCGGTGCGAAGTGGTCACGTCGCCGCTGCCACCGGTGCGAACCGCCAGCGCCGAACCGCCAAAGCCGCTCATGGCCACCACGATGCCGTTTGCGTGAATGGGTGAGGTGTAAACAAGCGGCGTCAGGCCGGTGGAGTTCCAGCGTTCCTTGCCCGTCATCGGATCGAGTGCGCAGAGGCGGCCCGGCCAGGACATGAGGAGCGAATCACGTCCGCCTTCGTGGATGATCGGCGGGGTTGTCCAGGAGCCGAGCCACTTCCCGCGCGGGGCGGCTTTCTTGTCGGCGGGGGGATCTTTGGGCGCGGGTGGCGAGCTGCCCGAATCGCCGCCGGGCTCCTCGTTCTTCCAGACCGTCTTGCCAGTCTTCTTGTCCACCGCGAGCAGGTAAGTCGATTCGCCGGGGCCGAAATCTAGGAAGCAGAGATCCTTGTGAATCACAGGTGAAGCGGCGTTGCCCCAGATGTGAATCTGCCGGCCCAAGTCCGTGCGTTTCCAAAGCTCCTTGCCGCTGAAGTCGTAGCAATACAGCCCATCGCTCGCGAAGGATACGATGACCCGCTCGCCGTCCGTCACTGGCGACGCCGAGCAAAACGGATTCGTCCCGTGCGTCAGCTCCTTCTCCTTGGTGGTGACGCCCTGCTGCCAGAGCAGCTTGCCGTCGGCGCGATTGAGGCACATGAGGGTGCGGCGGTCGCCGACCGGCTGTGTGACGAAGATGCGGTCGCCCCAGACGATTGGGGTGGAGTTGCCCGCCTCCGGCAATGGCACGCGCCAGCGGACGTTCTCGTCCTTGCTCCATTTTACGGGGAGATTCTTCTCGGTGGAGATGCCGTCGGCGTTCACCCCGCGCCAGGCGGGCCAGTTGGCGGAAGAGGCCGACAGCACGGCGGCGAGCAAGGCGGCGGCGAACAACAGGGGTGCAGAGCGGGGTTGGATTTTCATGGCGATAGAGAGCCAGACGTGGCGGAGCGCGGTGAGTTTCAGGGAAACCAGCTTTGTCCGTCCCGAATCTTTGGAGTGTCCTGCCGGATCGCACTTGCGCGTGGACGCAGACGGTTTGCGGAAATATCCTGCGCCCTCGACATGAGCAGTCACGCGCCGCAACTCAGCCCGCCGGCCAAGGCGAACATCCCGACCCACATCGCCATCATCATGGATGGCAACGGCCGCTGGGCCAAGCAGCGCGGCCTCCCGCGCGTCGAGGGCCACCGTAACGGCGTCGAGTCCGTGCGCAGCACCGTGCGCACCTGCGGCGAGCTGGGCGTGAAGTATCTCACCCTCTACGCCTTTTCCGTCGAGAACTGGAACCGCCCCAAGGACGAGGTGGACACGCTGATGAAATACCTCGCGCGTTTCCTGAAGAACGAGATCGGCGAGCTGAACCGCAATAACGTCCGCCTCGAAGCCGTCGGGCAGATTTATCGCCTGCCGGAGTTCGTGCAGGAACAGCTCGCCAAGACCAAGGCCGCGCTGGCCAAGAACACCGGCCTCACGCTCATCCTCGCCCTCAGCTACGGCGGGCGCACGGAAATCATCGAAGCCACGCGCGCCATCGCCCAACAGGTGAAGGCCGGCAAGCTCGACCCGGCGGAAATTAACGAGCAAGTCATCGCGCAAAACCTCTACACGCACGCCTACCCAGACCCCGACCTGCTCATCCGCACCAGCGGCGAGCTGCGCGTGAGCAACTTCCTCCTCTGGCAGATTTCCTACGCGGAATTCGTCGTCACGCCCACGCTCTGGCCGGACTTCCGCAAGCCGCAGCTCTACGAGGCGCTGGAGGAATACACCCGCCGCCACCGCCGCTTCGGTGGACTCTAGCCACCTGACATCATGGACCGCTGAACCAACTGAATCGCGCCTCAGAGTTAGTTTAACTCTAGGCATTTCTTCGCGTGAACAATCCTCTCCGCATCCTCTGGCTCAAGACCGGCCCGCTGCACCCCGTGGACACCGGCGGGAAAATCCGCACGTTCAACATGCTCCGCGAGCTGCGGAAGAAGAACCCGCTCACCTACCTCTCGCTCTGGCCCGAGGGCACGCCCGAGTCCGCGCGTCCTTCCGCCAGCGAGTATTCCGACGCGCAGATTTGGATTCCCTGGCGCGAGACGCCGAAGGGTTCACTGGCGTTCTTCGCCGAGCTGGCCGTGAACTATTTCCTCACCGACCTGCCATACGCGCTGCACAAATACCGTTCCGCCGCGTGGGCGCAGGCGATGGTGGACGCCGATGCCTCGGGCCAGTTCGACCTCATCGTCTGTGACTTCCTCACGCCTGGCGTGGCGCTCTTCGCCGGAGGGCGACGCCCGCGCACGCCGGTGCTGCTCTTCCAGCACAACGTCGAGTCGCTTATCTGGAAGCGCCACTTCGACACCGCGCAGGGAGCCGTGAAGCGCTTCTACATGCGCGGGCAATGGCAGCGGACCGTGCGACAGGAGAGCCTTTACTGCTCGCTGGCGGACAAGGTCTGCGCCGTTTCCGAAGAAGACGCCCGCCTGCTGCGCGAGGAGTTCAAGCTCACTAACGTCGTCGGGGCCGTGCCCACCGGCGTGGACCTGGACTTCTTCCAACTCGGCGCCGCCCCGCGCCAACCGCGCTCGCTCGTCTTCCTCGGCTCGATGGACTGGATGCCGAACATCGACGGCTGCGGTTGGTTCGCCGCCGAGATTTGGCCGCTGGTGAAGCAGAAATTCCCCGACGCCACACTGACCATCGTGGGCCGCAAGCCCGGGCCGAAGATTCAAGAGCTCGCCGCGCGCGACGCCAGCATCAAGGTCACCGGCACCGTGGACGACGTGCGACCGCACCTCGCGGCGGGCGAGGTGATGGTCGTCCCGCTGCGCGTCGGTGGCGGCACGCGCATCAAGATTTTCGAGGCGATGGCCACGGGAATTCCCTGCGTCAGCACGCGCATCGGCGCGGAAGGCCTGCCCGTGAACCACGGCGAACACATCGCGCTGGCCGACACGCCCGCCGACTTCGCGAATGAGATTGCCACCCTCTTCGAGCAAGCCGACCGCCGCCGCGCCTTCGGACAGAACGCCCGCGACTTGGTGGAGACAAACTTCGGGTGGCCCAGCATCAACGCCGTCTTCGAGCGCTACTGCCGCGAGACGGTGGGTGCGCCCCGGCGCGGATGAAGGGATGGCCGAATTGACTTCACACCCTGCTTCGCCGACAAATCTGCAATGACAACCACAGTCCAGCAGGTCTTCGAGGAAGCCCTGACACTCTCGGAGGACAGCCGTGTTGCGCTGGCGGAACGGCTCATAGAAAGCGTCGTGCCCGCACCGCAGGTTGTTTCCGAGCAGATGGAGGTCGTGCGACGACGCATCGCTGACTTGGAAGCGGGGCGTGTGCAACCGGTGCCCGGCCCGGAGGGATTGAACCGCGTCCGCGAATCGCTGCTGAAGCGCGCGGCGGCATGACGTTCGACTGGCATCCCGACGCGCTTCAGGAGTTCGAAGAAGCGGGCATGTGGTATGAGGAGCAGCGTCGGCGGCTCGGCGTGGAGTTCAGCGACGCGGTCGTGCTCGCCATCGAATCCATCCTGCGCGCGCCTTCCCAGTTCCAGCCGGTGGGTGACGGCGTGCGGTTGTTCCGCCTAAAACGCTTTCCCTATCACCTCTATTACTTGCTCGACGCCGCCCGCCATCATGTCCGCATCATGGCCGTGATGCACAACCGACGGCGGCCTGACTATTGGCGAGAGCGGCTTTCCTGATGTCTCTCGCATGACCACCTGGTCCTTC
Source organism: Akkermansia muciniphila (assembly GCA_945874145.1). Lineage (GTDB taxonomy): Bacteria > Verrucomicrobiota > Verrucomicrobiia > Limisphaerales > SXTU01 > SXTU01. The sequence continues at coordinate 73,627 of CAMCFN010000010.1, read as the reverse complement.
GCCTCTTCTCCGTGGCTCATTCTGCTTGGCGCTGTCGTGTGGGGCGGGGCGGCGTGGCTGTGCTGGCAGAATGCCACACGACGCGGGGGCAAGGCGGCGGTGTTCATGGAGTCGCTGCGGCTGGTCATCATGACGCTGCTGGTCTTCACGCTGTTCCGGCCCGAGCTGGTGCGGCGCATCGAGCGCAAGGAGTCGCCGCAAATCGCCGTGCTGCTCGACGCCTCCGGCAGCATGGCCACGCGCGACGTGCGCGGCGGCTCGAATGTCCTCACGCGCGCCGAGTGGCTCGCGGCCCGGCGCGCTACGAACTTTTGGAAGCCGCTGGAAAAGTCCGGCAAGGTCATCGTCGAGGACTTCTCCGCGCCACCGGCGGACACGAATTTCAACGCGCAAGCCGAGGCCGGCACGGACCTCAGCGCCGCGCTCGAAGCGTCGCTCCAGCGGCACAAGAATCTCCGCGCCGTGCTCGTGCTGACGGACGGCGACTGGAACGCCGGCAAACCGCCGCTGCTTGCCGCCGCGCGGTTCCGCGAGACGGACACGCCCATCTTCGCGGTGGGCGTGGGCGCGGAACAGCCGTTGCCGGACTTGGTTTTGGAGCGCGCCACGGTGCCGAGCTACGGGCTTATCGGGGAGCAGATTTCGATTCCGTTCCGCATCGCGAGCCATCTGCCGCGCGAGGTGAGGACGCAGCTCATCATTGATGCGGGCGACGGCGAGGAAGTGAAGAAGGACATCACCATCCCGGCGGGCGGGCAGTTGCAGGACGCCATCGTGTGGTCGCCGCGCAACGTCGGCGAGCAGACCGTCTCGCTGCGCCTGCCACCCGAGGCCGACGAAGCGCTGACGGACAACAACGCGCAGCAGTTCCGCATCGCCGTGCGCTCGGAGACCCTCAAGGTGCTCGTGGTGGATTCGCTGCCGCGCTGGGAATATCGTTTTCTCCGCAACGCGCTCGAACGCGACCCCGGCGTCGAGTCGCATTGCGTGCTGTTCCATCCGTCGCTCGGGCCGGGCGGCGGGCGCAACTATCTCACGGCCTTTCCCGGCACGAAGGAGCAGCTCCAGCGCTACGATGTGATTTTCCTCGGCGACGTGGGCGTGGGCGAAGGCGAGTTGAAGGAGTCGGATGTCGCGCTGATTCGCGGCCTCGTCGAGCAGCAGGGCAGCGGTCTCATCTTCCTGCCGGGCCGGCGCGGGCGGCAAATGTCTTTGCTCAACGGCCCGCTCGCCGACCTCATGCCCGTGCAGCTCGATGACAAACGCCCCGACGGTGTCGCGTTGCAAAATGAAGTGCCGCTCCTGCTGTCGAGCGTCGGCAAAGGCCACTTGCTCACGCGCTTCGATGGCGACGAAAACCGCAACGACGACATCTGGAAAAACCTGCCCGGCTTTTACTGGAGCGCCGCCGTGGAGAAGAGCCGGCCCGGCAGCGAAGTCCTCGCCGTCCACGCCTCGATGCGCAACGCGTGGGGCCGCGTGCCGTTGCTGGTCACGCGTCCGGCAGGCAGCGGCAAGGTCCTCTTCATGGGCACGGACAGCGCGTGGCGCTGGCGGCGCGGCGTGGAGGACAAGTGGCATTACCGCTTCTGGAGCCAGGTCGTGCGCTGGATGTCGCACCAGCGGCACCTCGCCGAACGCGCGGGCGTGCGGCTCACGTTCAGCCCCGAGACGCCGAACGCCGGCGACACCGTCTTCCTCCAGGCCACCGTGCTCGACGCGAGCGGCTTCCCGCTGGAGAAGGGCAAGGTGGACGGCAAAATCACCACACCCGGCGGCCGCACGGAGAAGCTCGACTTCGCCGCGCTCGACGGCGGCTGGGGCGTGTTCAAGTCCAGCTTCGTGCCCAAGCAAGGTGGCCCGCACAAAATCCTGATCACCGCCGACAGCGCCGGTCGCAGGCTGGAAACCGAAATCACCGTGACGCAGCCCGTGCGCGAGAAAGTCGGCCAGCCCGCGAACTTCACCGTGCTGCGCGAACTCGCCTCGCTCACCGGCGGCACCATCGGCCCGACCGCCGACCTCGCGAAGGTCATCGAGCAAATCACGCTGCTGCCCGAGCCGAAGCCGTTGGAGCAACGCATCCGCCTCTGGGCCGACCCGTGGTGGGCCGGCAGCATCCTCGGACTGCTCACAGTCTATTGGGTGAGCCGCAAGCTGGCGGGGATGATTTGAGTCATTGTCGAACGGACCACGGTAAGCGACTGTCAGAACGACTCCCCATGCGCCTGTTGCTTGCCCTTGCAGCGATGCAGCTTGGCCTTCAACTCCAAGCCGGTCCCGTTCGCATTTCACTGTTGACCGACAGTTACGCGCTCCAAGACACGCTCGACTTGCTGAAGGAGAGTGGCTGTCCGGCTGAATCCGTCGCAGCCTTCCGACTGGCGGTGGAACGCTACAACTCAACGCCCGGCCCTGACCTTCGCAAGTTTCCGCGCGCGCGGGGCGGTTTCCACGGATTCGAGTCACTCACCCAACTCCTTACCGCTCTGCCGCACAAACTCTACGAGACGCGCCACGCCTAGGAGTTCAACTGCTTCGACACCGTTCTTTTGCTTGCTGACCGCCAGCTTCGCACCAGCAAGCGCGCGGAGGAAATCCAAGGGCCGATTCTGGCTCCACCCACACCCGCTGACGGCTCTTTGATAATCACTCCGGTGGCCACGACCAAAGCCGCCTTCTCGAAGGCTTACGCCGATTGGTATCTGAAGGCGACCAAGGACACGATTCCGCCAAAAGTTGATTCCGCACGCGAGTTGTTCACGACTGGCCTCTTCCGCTGCTATGACCTCCCATCAAGCACTGACGAACAGTCACTTGAGAAGAACACATTGGCAGTGCTCCAAGTTGGGTGGAAACAGATGGGCTTGGTGTTCCCGACCAAGACACAAATCGTGCATTGCCATCAAATCAACTTGCCGATGCACTATTTTGTCACCGTCCATGCCGGCGTGCTGATTCCAAGGCAGCGCGGTTTCGCCTATGTCGAAAAGTCTGGCGGCAGAGGGCCTTTCGTCCGGGTCGATTTCCAAGAGCGAGGTGACCTCGCGCTCTGGCTCTCGGCCATATTCAAGGGAGCCGAGCAGCAGGGTTACACGCACCACTTCGTCACGTTCAACGACAACGCCATCGTAACCTTGGAGCCGGAGAAGCGGTGAGCCGCAAGCTGGCGGGGATGATTTGAGGAGCGCGCGGGAGCTTGTTTCGTCACACCCACTCGCGTAGTTTCCCCGCCATGAGCACGGTGCTGGAAATCAAGACCGCCATCGAAACGCTGACGCCGGAACAGCGGATGGAGCTGGAGCAACTGCTACGTGAAAGTTCGAACCGCCCGGCAACTCCTACGGCTTTGCCCGACCAAGCCGCTCGCCGACGACGCAGTCTGGGCGACAAGGTGCTGCCCAACTACGTGTTGCTGGCCCGCGAGGGCGCCATCTGATGCGCTGCTACGCCGACAGCAGCTTTCTCTTTTCCTACTACGCCGCCGACGCGAACTCACTCCGAGCGGATGCGTGGCGGCAACGCAACGCCGAGCCATTGCCCTTCGCCCCGCTGCACCGGGTGGAATTTCGCAATGCCCTTGAACTGGCGGTCTTTCAACAGCGGCTGTCCGCTCGGGAAGCGACGGAGACTTGGGCGGTCATCTAGAGCGACGTGCGGGCTGGCTTGCCGGTCGAAACCTCCACTGCGTTGGCCGGCATCTTTGAGGAGGAGGAACGACTGGCAGCCGCGCATACCGCCGCACCGGCGCACGCAGCTTGGATATCTTGCACGTTGCCGGGGCCAAGCTCGCGGGAAATGAGGAATTGGTGGCGTTTGACCAACGGCAGGCGGCCTTGGCGCTGCGGGCGGGGTTGAAGGTGGCGGGGCTGTGATCAGTTGCTTTTGCTGCTGCTGCTGCTGATCCGGGGGAGTCGGCGCATCCGCTTCCTGCGGATTATCTATTTCAAAGTCCGCCGCCTAGCCTCGGCGGGCTACTCTTCAAAACCACCACTTGGCGGCGAGGCCGAGTTCCCAGAGGCCGCTGGCGCCGTCGGCGGTGGCGGCGCTGGTGGTGTAGGCGATTTCGGTGCCTAATTCGAGGCTCTTGCGGGGTTGGAAGGTCAGGCCCGCGCGGCTGGTGAGTTCGATGGAGCTGCGCTCGAAGGCGTAGTCGGCTCCGCCAAAAAGGTGGTAAAAGAAGGGGCCCCAGAGACGGTCGCGGAGGTCGGCGTAAAGGCCTTCACGGTGCAGCCAATGGAGCACGGTGCTGTCGAGAACTTGAGTCTGCTGGGCGATGGTGGCTCCGGGGAGGACGGCGGGGGCGACGAGGGCGAGGTTGCCGGTCTTGCGGGTGTTGGCGTGGTAGGCACCGCGGTAACCGATCTTGAACTCGGGGGATTCCCGGCGGGCGAGAAACTCTACGCCCCAGTTGCCTTGCAGGCCGACCGCGAGGCGTTCGTCGTTGATCTGCACTTCGCGACCGGTCAACGCGCCGTAGGTCTGGAGGCGTTCGGCGATCAGGTAGTTCCCAGCCAAGGTGAGGCGATGCTGGCGACCGTCGAGTGAGTTGAGCAGGAGGCCGTCGCGCGCGCGTTCGCTGGCGTAGGCTTCGAGCCAAAGGGCACCGTTGCTGGGGAAGCGGTGCATGAGCCGGGCTCCGCCGAGCGCGCCGGCCTGGGAACCGCCCGCCCAGACGTCAGTCAACCAGCGTTGGCTCCAGGTGGTCTGCAAACCAACCTGCCCCTCGGTGTCGTCGGCCCAGCGGCGACGGAGGAGCGGGGACTGGCGGATCAGGAGATCTTCGCGCAGGGCTTCCAAGCGAAGCTGGTTGCGGCGGTCAAGTTGGGTGCGGCCGGCGGCGCGTTCCTGCCAGAGCTCGCCGGAGTCGAGATGGTAGGAGGTGGCCTGGGCGGAGAGATGGTCGCTGTGCTCGCGCTGCATCGGTTCCAGCACACGGCGGACGACCACACGCGTTTGGTCGTCCACCGTATTCTGGTCCAGCAGTTCCTGATAGGCGGTCATCTGGGTGCGCCAATCCCCGGACTTCTCGGCCGCCGCCGCGAGGTCGAGCTGATAGGGGAAAGGCTTGCCGGCAAACTGGTCGAGGCGGAGGTGACGCAGGACGGCGGCGGATTGCTGGTAATTCCCCGCGAGCTGGCTGGCCGCGCCATAGTAGTAGAGGGCGTCCTTGTTGTCCGGGTAGGCGCGGTAAAGTTCGCTGGCATAGGCGAGCGCCTTGTCGGCCTGCTTGCGATCCACGAACACCGCGCTCATGGCCAGGAGCGCTTCTTGGTTGGTGGGGTCGCGGGCGAGGATGCCTTGCGCGATGGGTTCGGCCATCTCAGCGCGGCCGGTCTTCGCGTAGAGATACATGAGGTAGCGCTGGTCCTCGGGTTTCACGCTGGAGCCGAAGACCCGTTGCTCAGAAGGGGAAAGGTTGCCGGGCGGGGAAACAGGCGCAAAGGCCGGCGAAGGCGCGGCGTCCAGCGAGGAGCGCGGCGTGCCGAACGGGGTTGGGGCGGGCGGGCGACCCGGGGGTTGTGGCGAAGGCTGGAACGGTTCCGGGGTCGCCGGAAGACGACGCGCCGGCCGCTGGCCGGAAAAGGGATCTTGCGCTTCCACCGGGACAGCGGGAGTGAAACCCGGGGTGGGCGAGGGAGCGAAACGCGGGGCCTCATAACCGCTCGCGGGCGGGACGGCAGCGGGCTGATAATTCTGCGGGGCAACCGGCTGCGCGCCCGGGGCTGGAGCGCCCCAAGCCGCCGGCTGCTGGTTGCCTTGCGGGTAAGCGGGCGGAGGGGGAAGCTGGCGATATTCGTAGTCAGTGGGTTGGGCGCCGGGTGCGTAGCGAACGCCTTCTTTCACCGAAGAACGGGAGTAGGGCTGCGCTTGCGGTTCGGCTTTCGACCGGCCAAAGAGGCGGCTGAAGAAACCGGGGCGGTCGAGGTTCCTCGAGTTGCTGGGAGGAGCTTGATAGCGCGTTTCCTGAGCCGGGACAGCTCGCTCGGCGGCGGCAGCGGCGGTCGGCACGGGGAGATATTCCTGAGCCGGCTGATTGTATTGGGCTCCGTTCAATGGGGCGTTGGAAAAGGCATCGCGGCTGCCACTGCTAGGGCTCAAAGTCCGGCTGGTTGAGGGGACAGGATAACCGGTGGCGGGTTGACCGGTCGCCCGGTAACGAATGCCGTCCGAAACCACGTGGCTCGTGAGTGGTCGGGTTGGACCGCTGGGGGGCACGACGGCGGTGGTGCCGAGTCGAGGATCAACCCCGCCGATGAGCCGTCCGTCGTAACCGGATGGGTTCGCGGAGTGGCCAGATTGAACCGGCATCCACTGCGGCCCCGCAGCGGGCGCGGCGATGGGCGCGGGCGCGAATCCGGGGGCGGGATCCGAGTAGCGGACGCCGTCGCGCACATAGGTGTTGCCCGATGGCGCCGGATAAGCCGGTGGGGGCACGTAGGCAGGGGGCGGCGGGACGGGCGCACGATTGTCCCCGTAGCCAAGGTCCCTCGGCGGGGCTTTCTCGCGTGAGAACAACCGGCCGAAGAATCCTTTTTTCTCGCTTGGCTCCGGCGATGCGGGTTCCCGATACGTGGGTGCGCGCCGAGCTTCTTCCGCCAAGCTGGGGGGCCGGTCAGTCAGAAACTGGAATTGAGCCCGAGCCTCGCTTCCGCCGGTGGCCAAGATAAGACCCGCGAGGGCGAAGCCAGCACCAGGCCGGAAACGCTGTCGGGGAGAACTGCTGGGTGGGTTGTGTGGGTGCATAAATGATTCGGTTTGCGGTGCTGAAACTAGAGTTGAGCGAGGGTGCGAAGCATTTCCTGAATCGCCCGCTGATACGCCACGCGGGCACCTTGTTTGTCGCCCCGGGCCAGCAGGATGTCACCCAAAAAACCCCACGCTCGGCTGGCGTCCTCGGGCTTGGAGGTGACGAACGCCCGCTGATGCACCGCAGCGCGTTTGTAGTCCCGGGCGCCGGCCAGCACCTGGGCCGCCAGCTCGTGAGTGGCGGCGTCCGCATTCGCCAGGTAGGGCTGGAGCACGGCGAGCGCTTCGCGGCCCCGCTCCGCTCGCACCAGCAGGCGCGCGTAGGCGAGGCCCTGGGAGGTGTGCTCCGGGTTCAGTCGGTGGAGCTTCTCGTAGAGAGCCAGCGCCGCCTGCCAGTTGCCCGTGGCTTCGTAAACGCCCGCCACGGTGGCGGATAGGCCGAGCTTCTGCACCTGCTCCGGCGTCAGCTCGCGCGTCACGAAATGTTCGGCGTCGGTGAGCCGTTTGGCCTGCAACAACAGGCTGAGGTAGAACTTGGCCAACTCGTCGTCGCTGCGCAGCTCGGGATGCGGGCGAAGCACATCCGCCGCCGCGCTGAACTGGCCGTCGTCCGAAAGCGCGTAAACGAGCTGCCGGCGCGCGACCAAATCGTCGGGAAAGCGCACCAGACCGCGTTGCAACGCGGCGCGAAACTTGTCTTTCCGTCCCGCGATGCTTTGCAGATAGGCGAGCCGTTGAAAGTCCCGCGCGGTCGGTTCGGGCGCGCGGGCCAGCCATATTTCCAAGCCCTCGGCGGCGACCTCCACCTTGCCCATGCTCTCCGCCAGGATGAGCAATCCCTCGACGTTGGACTTGTCGGGGGCGCGCTGCACCAGCGTGCGATAGGCCTCCAGCGATTTCGCATAATCGCCCAGCCGGAAGTAACATTCCGCCAGCGAACCGAGCGTGGCGGTCACGCCGGGCTCCTGTTTCTGGATGCGCAGGAGCAGCGGGAGCGCGCGGTCGAAATGCGCGAGGTCCAATTGCAGGCGTGCGAATTCCTTCAGCACGGCGAGGCTGGCCTGCGGGTCACGGACGATGAGTTCGTAATGGGCTTCGGCCCGTTCGAAGTTGCCAATGCTCGCCTCCAGCCGCGCCAGCAAGGGCGCGTGCTTCGTGTAATCAATCAGCTTGCCCGCATCGTTCAGCGCCTGCGCCAGATCACCGTCGCGATACAAGCCGGGCGAAAGCGCGATGAGCCGGTCGATGACGGCGGGCTCCTTGAGACGGAGCGCGATGAGATAATGGTCAAAAGCCTCGCTGGGCAGGGCGTTCCATTCGTAGAACTGCGCCAGCCGCTGATGGTTCGCGGCCACGTTTGGTTCCAGCGCGACGATTTTCCGGAACGCGGCAATGGCGGCCTGCTGATCGCCGCTGGAGAGGGCCAGTTCGCTGAGCATCCGCCAGAGCGAGAGGTTTTCCGGATCAGCGGCGGCCCGCTTTTGAATTTCCGGCAACAGCTCCCGCAGGCGGTTGGACTCGCGGGCGGTGGTCATCAGCAGGCCGAAGAGTCGCTCGCGATCCGCCGGCTCCACTGCGGTCATCAGCTCTTGGATGGCCTCAAACGCGAGGGCCGGCTGCCCCGTCTCCCGCAACAGTGTGACGCGCTCCCACGCGAGCCGCGGCGAAAGGCGCACGAGCGGACGGCCCGCGCGGCGCGTGAACTCATCCACCGCGCGCAGGCCGAGCGCGGGCTGGCCCGCCGACCGCGTGAGTGCGATGAGCCGGGACGTGGTGGCATCGGTGGGATGGGATTGCCAGTGCGCGGCGTAAATCTGCATCGCCAGCACGGGTTGGGCGGCGGCGAGGGCCTGCTTGACCAAGGCCTCATAGATGGGGGCGCGTTGGGCTGCCGACAGCTTGGCCAGCACCGGGCTCACCAGTTGAAAGGCAAGTCGTGGGTCTTCTACTTGATCGAGCAGGGCGGAGATTTCCGCGAGGAAGGCGGCTTCAAACTGGAAGGGTTCCGCCAGTTGGCAGGCGCGTTCGAGCAGCTTCTGTAGGGCCACCGGGTCATCCGGGGCAAGGAGGCGGCGTTCGAGCTGGATCTCCAGCAGCGCGTAGTAACGGGCCAGCTTCGCGCGCTCCCGCGCCGGCAGCTTGCGCAGTGTCTCGATGGCGCGACCCCAGGCCTTGTCCGCGATTTGTCGCTCTAGCAACCGCCGCTCCGTCGGGATCAGCCAGAGGGCGAGGAGCGCACACACCAACGGCAACGCCAGCAGCAGCTTCGGCGAAAAGACCAGATTCGGTGGTTTGGCGGGGCGGGCCATCAGTGCGACTGGCTGGCGGACAGAGTAAAACGCGGAGCGGGATTAGCAGCAGGATTCTCGGCGCAGATGTCTCTGGCTGAACGGCTCTTCCCCTGAAGCTTGCGCCGGCTCACAAGCGCACCTCCACTCGCGCTTCGTTCGGTAGCGCCAACTTCAAGCCGCCATCCACATCCGTTTGCCACGAGGAAGCCTTGCCATTGACCGTGACGGTCGCGGTGGCGCGCGCGGGCAGGCCGCCGAGTGTGATCTGGCAGGGGCGGATGTCCTTCACGGTGAAGGCGGCCTCGCGCGCCGAGAGTTTGCTGAACTGGATTTCCGCCGTGCTCGCATCGAGCCGCAGGTGCGCCGGCGGCCGCTCGGCCAGGACCAGTTCCACGCGCGGCGAGCCGTCGGTGTGGACATAAATCCCATCGCCGCCCTTGCGCCAGCCAGTGACGCCCCGGCTCGCGGAGAGGTCGGGCACAAGGCTGGCCAGCGGCAGGCGGAAGGTGCGGACGCGCCCGCCGCTCACGAGCGTCCAGCGCGTGTCCGACTGCCGGAAGACGCGCGTGCCCCGAGCGTCGCGCACGATGCCCGCGTATTCCGAGGCGGTGAGCGAATGGAGTTCCTGCTTCATGGACCACTCGAACAGCCGCGTGAGCGCGTTGAGCGAGGCGAGGTTGTCGCCGCTATACCAGTGGAAGTAGATGTTCACCGGCTTGAGCCGCCGCGGCTTTTCCATCCGCTCGAAGCCGTCCTGCGCGAGGACGAACCCACCGAAGAACGGTGCCTCGGTCGTGCCGCTGGCCGCCCAGCGCTCGCGGTAAATGTTTTCGTTTTCATTCGCAGCGGTGATTTGCAGTTCGCCGTCCCACGGGACGCTGCGGGCCGCGACGCGCGTGAGCGAGGGCTGCTTGCGCGAGATGGAGGTGCCGCCGCCGTTCATGTTCTCGATGCCCAGCTCGCGCACAATGCGCAACGCCTCGGGCCACGGGCGGCAGTTGCCAGACCAGAGGAAGAGCTTCACCGGCTTGCCCGGCGGGCACAGCTCGCGCTCGATGTAGCGGACGGAGCCTTCAATCTCGCGGCGCAAGTCCACACCGGTGTGATTCAGCGGCTCTGCCAGCAGGAGATTCGCGCGCGCGTATTCCTTCACCGTGCGGTCGGTGGCGTTCCAATAGAACGGATGTGTGTAGGCGTGCGAAGCCGCCTCGACCTTTGGCAGGGCGAGCACCGCGCGGGCTTGGCGCGTGAGCCGTTCCGCGTCGCCCGGCTTTTGGTCCACCACCAAGCCGCGAATCTCCGCCTCGATAAACGAGATGGTGAAGGGAAAGGGATACGGCTTGACAATGCGGTCAAACACGACCTCGCCCGAATACCGGCCCGGCTCGACACTGGAACGGTGCCGGAAGCCGTCGCCATCAATGTGCGAGTAAAAAATCCGCACGCCATCCCGGGTAGTCGTGTCCGGCACGGGCAGGACGGCGCGACCGAGCGCGGCGTGAAAGAAGTAAAATGGGTCCACCATCCACAACTCCTCCTCCGAGGGGCGGCGGAACAAGGTGTAGGAGTCCAGCAGGAACCCGCCCCATGGCGCGATAAACACGGGGTCAAACTGCGCCTGCGCCCCGGCGGGACTGGTGCCCGTGACCGAATACAACACTTCCGCATCCGCCGGGGCCCGCAGATCACTGAAGCCGCGCGGGGTCAGCGGCACCGGGGCCTCGTGGTTCATGCGGGGCGACACCACCCGAATCTGCAAGCCAGTGACGCCTCGGACCGGCTGGCCGGTCCCCGTGATGCCAAACGCCTTGAGCACCCGCGCCTGCACGGCCTCCTCCGTGAAGGGCAGGGTGCCGAAGAAGATGACGCGGCGCCCCCGGTTCTTCTGCGCGATGAGCCAGTCGGCCACCTGGCTCTCGCGACCGCGCGGCAGCTCGACGAACCGGTCGAGCATGATGGCGGCGTATTTCGGGTCCAACTCGGCGGGCAGCGGCTGCGTGTTGATGTTCAGGTAATCCAGCTCGTAGCCCAGCCACTCTAGCGGCATCTGCGCGACCTGCGAGACGCTGGTGTCAATCGGCCAGCGCACCAACTCCTCGACGTTGCGCTCGTGGTTGCCAAAGAGCGTGAGAATGAAGCGGGGCACTTCACCCGTCGGCAGCGGCGCGGCGGGGACGGTGACGCGCGGTGCGTCCGACACCGACACGGAGGCGACGGCCGGCAGCGCGGGTGGCTGGGTGGGCACGGACTTGGCCGACGGGAGGTCGAAGCTGCGGCCGGGGCCGGGGACGGAGGCAGCTCGCTTGGGTGGCGCGAGGAACTTGCCATCCAGCTCCACCGTGCTGATGAACGGCACAAACCCCTCGGCCGTGATCCGCTTTACCGTGGCCTCCGCCATCGGCAGCTCGGCCGGATCCACATAATCGACGACATACACCGGCAAGCCCGTTTTGGTCACCGTGTGCAGGATGTTCAACAACCAAGCCGTTCCGTCCGGCTCCACCGCATCGTAACGCTTGTCGGCGAAGTTGAATTTACGGAACAACGACTCCACCAGCACGCCGTCCACCGAACCCGTCAGCCGCGCCAGCAAGGGAAAGCCGCGGTTGATGATGACCTGGTGATTGGGATACTTCGCCTTGAGCTCCTTGATCAGCCGCACCATGCCCTCGCGGAAGCCAGCCGCCCGCAGCGGATGCTGCCGTTCGAGCAGTTCGACGCTGTCCACCGTGTCGAGGAAGAAGCCGCCGTAGCCCTTTTGCACGGCCCGCGCCGCGAGCTTGTTCACCACAAAGTCGGTCCAAGCCGGGTGCGACACATCCGCGAAGTCCCCCTGCCACACGTCATTCTTGCCCAGCAGGGGAATCTTGAGTGCCGCCACTTCGGCTCGATACGGCGCGTCCTTCGCCACCTCCACCACGCTGAGATAGGCGTAACTCGCGTGCCCGGAACGCCGCAGCTCGGCGGCATCCACCCGCGCCTCTGGACTCAGGATGGAAAAGTCAAACGCCCGCAAAGCCGCCACGTCGGGCGTCGCCGAATAGTTGATGCAAAAAGTGGCAGCCTGAATGGACATGGCCAAAAGGAGCAGGCTCAAAGCAAGCGCTCCCCCAGCAAGCAAACTGGCGGGGCCGCGCAACTGCTGGCAGGACGAACTCATTTAGTAAGCAAGCGCGTGCAAGATAGGAATCCGGGAGGGCGAAGTAAAGCGGCGACCCGGCCGCTCCACCATGGCGAGTCAGTCTGATTCGGTCCCAAACGGCCTTGGAGCGCGGGGCTGCGACCTGCCGGCAGGTTCCGTCCGCCGATGGTGCCCGGAGTGGTCAACGGGTTGAACAGCCCAGCAGCGCTCCGGGCTGAGCTCACGCTATGCGACTCCAGTTGATGGGCAAAAAACAGTTGCCCAACCATTGGTGATTTTGATAGAGCAGCGCGGTCACCCGGAAGTGAACTCAACTAAATACAGACAGGAGTCATTCATGAAGAAACTGCTTACCACCCTCACCGTCGCAACTCTGGCAGCCGCTGTGTTGCTCGTCACCCCGCGCACCTCGTCCGCGCAGGACAAGGAAAAGGCCAAGGACAAGGCCGGTGAAAAGGGCAAGGGCGATGAGAAGAAGAAGGCCGGCACCCTGCCGTTCAACGGCAAGGCCGTGGCCGTGGACAAGTCGGCTAAAACAATCAAGCTCTCCGGTGAGAAGGCCCGCGTGGTCCAGGTGACGGCCACGACCAAGGTGCTTAAGGACGGCAAGCCCGCCTCATTTGATGACCTGAAGGACGGCGAGGATGTCTCTGGGGGCTACAAGCTGAGCGCGGACGGCAAGATGGAAGCCACGGTGCTCAACATCGGCAAGCCGCCGGCCAAGACCGAGAAGAAGAAGGAAGAAAAGAAGTAGTCGCTTCTCTTGAAGCAATCACGGGCAGGCTGGTGACAGCCTGCCCTTTTTGTTTCGCACGGGGCTAAACCTTCAATCCGTAATGCCGCAGTGCGTTGGCGGACCAAAGTTTGCGCTGCTGCTCGGCCGGGCGGCTGGCGATGATCTGGCGCAGCATCGTGACCCACTCCTGGTAGGTCGCCCCGAGCAGGCACACCGGCCAGTCGCCACCAAACACGACTCGGTCCGGGCCAAAGGCGTCGAGGCAGTGGTTCACCGCCGGGGCCAGATCCTCCGCCCCGCCGCCTTTCGTCAGGCTGGCCGCAATGCCGGAGATTTTGCCGATGATGTTGGGGAGCTTGGCTAAAGCGTCGATGGAGCGCTTCCACTCGTCGGCGGTGTGGCGTGGCTTTTCCTCGCCTGCCCGGGCGGCGCGGAAGCATTTGAGGTCTGGGTTGCCGCAGTGATCCAGCACGAATCGGGTGCCCGGGCATTGGGCGGCGAGCGTGGCCCCGTCCATCAGCTCTGGCGCACGCATGCACAGGTCAAAGCTGCGCCCCACTTCACCCAGTAGGCGCACGCCGCGCACGAACTCCGGCCGCAGACAATAGCCCGCCGGCGTGGCCGGTGAATGCAGCACCCGGCGCACACCTTTGAAACGCGGATTGTCTTGAAATCGCTTCACATAGGCCGGGAAGTCCGTTGCGTCCGGCCGTCCGCCGATGACGGCAGCGAGCATGGGCGTGCGATCGGAGGCGGCGATGCCCAGCACGAGCTCCGCCTCGCTGCGTAGCGTCTCCTCCGCCACGTCCACCTCCATGTAAATGGCGCGGACATTCAAACCAGCGGTGGCGGCCCGGTATTCCTCGGTGCGGTAGCTTTTGCGCAGCACGGCGGGCGCATCGCCTAGCCACGGTAGCTGCTGGCTGCTCAAATCCCACAAATGCTGGTGGGTGTCCACGATGAGCGGGTTGACCGGTTCGGAGACGGTGGCGCAACCGCTGGCGGCGAGGGTGGCTGCAGCCGCGGCGGATACGTGGAGGAATTGACGGCGAGTGGCTTGCATGGGGAGGATTTAACAGAGGGTCGGGGAAAATGCCGTAGGAAAATATGCGTGCATAAGTTTCTATGCTTGCCTAGGTTCGCTGCGATGTTCCCTCTCGCGGACACGAAAAGTCCTGTCGCCGTGCAGGCAGCCGTTGCCGGTATTTATGCCGGGATGTTCCCTAAAGCTGGGCCGGGCTATGTGGCCCGGGTGTTTGGCTGGGCGGTAGATGCTTTTGGCGGCTGTTATCGGGATTACCAGCCGGTGGATGCCCGCTACCACGATTTCGAGCACACATTGCAGGGCACCTTGTGCTACGCCTTGATCCTCCAAGGCCGCCAACGGACCGAGGCGCAGCCGCCCATCCCGCAGCGAATGTTTGAGCTCGGCCTGCTGGCTATCCTGTTGCACGACACTGGCTACCTGAAAGTGCGCGGCGACAACGAGGGCACCGGGGCCAAATACACCCTTATCCACGTCAGCCGCAGCGCCAATTTCGCCCAGCAGCTTCTGGCTGAAAAATCCTACGACCGCGAAGACATCGGCGTGGTCTCGCGCATGATCCGCTGCACGGGCGTCAACGTTAAGCTGGACGCCATCCCGTTCCAAAACGACTTGGAGCGTGCCGTCGGCTACTGCATCGGCACGGCAGATCTGCTTGGCCAGATGGCGGCAGTCGATTACCCGGACAAGCTGCCCATCCTCTTCGCCGAATTTGCCGAATCTGCCCGTTATAGCGGCACCAAGCTGATATTTGAGAGCGTCGAGCATCTCGTCCGAATGACCGGCGGGTTTTGGGAGAAATACGTTCTGCCCAAGGTTGAGAAGGATTTCCAGGGCGTCTATCGCTATCTCAGCGACCCTTATCCAGCCGGCCCCAACGCCTACCTCATCCATATCGAGGCTAACATAAAGCGCGTGCGGAAGATGGCTGCCGAGCAGGAAGCAGTCGTCGCCAAGTAGCAGGCGGCGCAAGGAGTCTCTGCCCCCCCGTTCCGGCTTCCGCGCTCGGCATTTGAAGTGAGCCTGCTCGGCTCGCCTTCCATGAGGGTTGGTTTTTCCTTCTCTCGCTTGCTCCCTGCCCGTTGAATCCCCGCCGTGTCGCGCGACTACCAGCTCAATCGCTTCTCCGCTCCCGTCGAGTTGCAGATTGACTACGCGCGCGAGCTGAACGCCCAGCAATATGCCGCCGTCACCGCCGAGAACGGTCCCGCGCTCGTCATCGCCGGCGCGGGCGCGGGCAAGACGCGCACGCTCACCTACCGCGTCGCTTGGCTCATCGAGCACGGCACGCCGCCCGACCGCATCCTGCTGCTGACCTTCACCAACAAGGCCGCGAAGGAAATGATGCGCCGCGTGAGCGACCTGCTCGGCAACGACGTTTCCAACCTCTGGGGCGGCACGTTCCACTCCGTTGGCAACCGCATTCTCCGTCGCCATGCGGAAGTGCTCGGCTGGCGACCCGACTTCACCATCCTCGACCGCGAGGATGCGAAGGACTTGATTCAAGCTTGCGTGGACGAGGCGGGCATTGACGTAAAGGAGACACGTTTCCCGAAGCCCGATGTGCTTGGCGATATCTTCTCGATGGCCCTGAACACCGGCCGCTCCCTCGCCGAGACGGTCGCGCAGGACTATGACCACTTCGCCCCGCTCACGAACAAGATTGAAGACATCGCCGCCCGCTACCGCGCGCGCAGGCAGGCCACGAACGGCATGGACTTCGACGACCTGCTCACGCAATGGCTCGCGGTCCTCCGTGACTTCCCCGACCTGCGCGACTTCTACCAGCGCCGCTTCCAGTTCATCCTCGTGGACGAGTATCAGGACACGAACTCGCTCCAGGGCGAACTCATCGACCGCCTAGCCGCTGTCCACAAGAACGTCATGGTTGTGGGCGACGACGCGCAAAGCATCTACGCGTGGCGCGGGGCGAACTTCAAAAACATCCTCGAGTTCCCGAAGCGCTACTACGGCTGCCAGACCTTCAAAATCGAGGTCAACTACCGGAGCACGCCGGAGATTCTCGCCTTCGCCAACGCCGCCATCGCGCCGAACATCCACCAGTTCCAAAAGGAGCTGGCCCC
Source organism: Akkermansia muciniphila (assembly GCA_945874145.1). Taxonomy (GTDB): domain Bacteria; phylum Verrucomicrobiota; class Verrucomicrobiia; order Limisphaerales; family SXTU01; genus SXTU01. The sequence continues at coordinate 57,579 of CAMCFN010000010.1, read as the reverse complement.
GGCCCGTCCGTCCGGCATGAAGCCCGTCGTCGTCGCGTGCATGGACGCCAGCGAACAGGCGTCGTTCGTCGCCCAACGCGCGCTGGAACTGCGCGACGAAGGCATCCCGCTGAACGAGATGGCCGTGCTCTACCGCTCGCACTTCCACGCGCTGGAGCTTCAGTTCGAGCTGACCCGCCGCAACATCCCCTTCAGCATCACCAGTGGCATTCGCTTCTTCGAGCAAGCGCATGTGAAGGACGTGGCCGCCTACCTCAAGCTCGTCCACAACCCGCGCGACGAGATTTCTTTCAAGAGACTCGTCCGCATGATGCCGGGCGTCGGCGGCAAGAGCGCGGACAAGTTGTGGGGAAAGTTCTGTTCCGAGTTCGGCGCACGACCACCACAGGCAAATCGGATGCAGCCAGACCAAGAACGCGTTCCCCCTCGCCCTGGCCCTCTCCCGCCGGGAGAGGGAATAGCCTCGGACGCATTCGAGGACTCGGAAGCACCCGGCTCCACTCCCGCCGCTGGTAGGGCCGCGCTGCCTCGCGGCTCAAACGCATCGAACACCGAGCGAGCCACCTTTAGTCCACCGCTGAGTGACATTCTCCCTCTCCCAGCGGGAGAGAGCCGGGGTGAGGGAGAACGGCTCGCCAAGTCTTTGGCCCGCATCTCCTCGAGCGTCCCGAAGAAAACCGCCGCCGCCTGGGCGCAGTTCACCGCCACCATCGCGCAGCTCTGCGCGGCGGAAATTCGCGCAAAGACCGACGCCATGATTCGCCTCGTGCTGGAGGCGGGTTACGAGGATTACCTCAAGGCCACTTACACCAACTTTCGCAACCGTCTCGAAGACCTGGAGCAGCTCGCCGCCTTCTCGCGCCAGTTCCCGACCGTCGAGGACTTCCTCACGCAGCTCGCGCTGCTGACGAACGTCGAGGCCGAGGAAGACAAACCGCGCGAGGACGATCACGAGAAGATTCGACTCTCCTCCATCCACCAAGCCAAGGGGCTCGAGTTCCGCGTCGTCTTCGTCATCATGCTTTGCGACGGACTCTTTCCTTCCTCGCGCTCGATAGATTCACCTGAGGGCGAGGAGGAGGAGCGCCGGCTCTTCTACGTCGCCGTCACGCGTGCGAAGGACGAACTGTATCTTTCGCACCCGCTCATGCGCTTCATGCAAGGTGGCGGCGACGCGATGCAACAGCCCTCTCGCTTCCTCGCCGAAATCCCCGTGGAGCTGCGCGAGGAATGGAACCTCCGCCCGCACGCGCCAGCGACGGACTTCAGCGACATGGGTGAGACCAGCGAGCACGGCGAGGAATCACCGTTCTAGTCAGGCGATGAATCGGAGCGGCACGGAGCACGGCGTTCACGCCGCAGAAAGCTCGGTTGCAACAGTGCGGTTCGATCGGTCCTAACCTGCGCACGATGCTGTGGCATGAATGCCGCGTTCCGTGCCCTCGGCACTCGTCCGAGTCAGGAATTCGGGCTCATGCGCCCCTGCGGAGTGAACGCCGTGCGAAGAACTTCCGCGCCTCCTCCGCCCACAACACCAGGCTGGCCACCGCGCCGATGAGGAAAAAGTCAGGCAGCGAAATGGGCACCGTGTGGAAAATCCGGTTCATCGGCTCGGTGTAAATGACGAGCAGTTGCAGCACGTTGCCGAGCAGGATGCCGCCGAGCAGCCACCAGTTCTTGAAAATGCTCCAGTTCAGCGCCGAATTCAGCTCACTCCGACAATTCAGCACATTGAACCACTGGCAGACCACCAGCACCGTGAAGGTTTCGGTCCGCACCAGCTCGAAGGGCACGCCCGTCGAGAGCCGCCACACGAAGAACCCGAAGATGGCGGTGACGGAAGCCGTGACCATCACCAACATGCGCTGCCACATCGTGCGGTCCACCAGCGGCTCGGCGGCGGGAGTCGGCGGGCGGCGCATCTCGTCGCCCTCCGGGCCTTCCAGCACGAGGTTCACGGTGAGCACGCCCTCGGTGACGATGTTCACCCACAGGATTTGCACGGCGGAGAGCGGCAGCGGATAGCCGCAGAACAGCGCCAGCAGCAGCACGATGACCTCGTCAATCGAGGTCGCGAACAGGAATAGAATCACCTTCTTCAGGTTGCGATAGACGAGCCGCCCTTCCTCGACGGCGTTGACGATGGTGGCGAAGTTGTCGTCGGTGATGACGATCTTGGCCGCGCCCTTGGCCACCTCCGTGCCCGTGATGCCCATGGCCACGCCCACGTCGGCGGTGGCCAGTGCTGGCGCGTCATTCACGCCATCGCCGGTCATGGCCACCACGCGCTGCTGGGCTTGGAAGGCGGCCACGATGCGGAGCTTCTGCGCGGGATGCACCCGGGCGAAGACCGAGATGCGGTCGAGCTTGGTGCGCAAATCCGGCTCCGACATCTTCTCCAGTTCGTTGCCATCCACGGCGAGGTCGCCGTCGCGCGCGATGCCGAGCGTGCGGGCGACGGCCAGCCCGGTGATCTTGTGATCGCCGGTCACCATGACCGGCCGGATGCCGGCGGCGCGGGACTCGGCCACCGCTGCCTTCACCTCATCGCGCGGCGGGTCCATCTGCCCGATGAGCCCGAGCAACGTGGTCCGGCCCTTGAACTGGGCGAAGCCACCGGCCGGGTCCATGGCGTTGCTCTCCGCTTCAGCCACGGCGAGGCAGCGAAGGGCCTGGCTGGCAAGTGCCTCCGCCGCCGCAAGCGTTTGCTGCCGCAAGCCGTCATCCAACGGTCGCAGCTCGCCGCCAAACCGGGCGCGCTCGCACAGTTCAAGCACGGCCTCGGGTGCGCCTTTGATGAAAACCCGGCTTGGCAGGGTCGTGTGTCCGTGTTGCGTGGCCATCATCTTGGGGCCGGAATCAAAGGGGATTTCAGCCTGCCGCGGCCAGTCGCGGCGCAGGGCGGCGGGTTCCACCTGGCCTTTGGCCGCGAGGGTGAGCAACGCCGCCTCGGTGGGATCGCCCAGCGGTCGCCAGCGCGGGTCGGTGTCATCCGGCGGCACCAACTGGGCGTCGTTGCAGAGCGCGACGGCTTCGAGCAGCGGTCGCACGCCGGGGTCACGATCCGGCGTCAGCTCCGCGCTGCTCAACGTGAGGTTGCCCACCGGTTCATAGCCCGCTCCGCTGACCTGAATGGCCCGCCCATCCGGCAGCCAGAGCGCGGTGACGGTCATCTCGTTCTTCGTCAGCGTGCCGGTCTTGTCGCTGCAAATCACGCTGGTGGAACCCAGCGTTTCGACCGCCGCGAGCCGGCGCACGATGGCACCGCGCTTGGCCATGCGCTGCATCCCCACGGCCAGCGCAATCGTCATGGCCACCGGCAAGCCCTCCGGCACCATCGAGACCATCTGGCTGATCGCCACCATGAGAATTTCCAGGAAGGGCATCCCGCGCATCAGGCCAAACGCAACGACGATGATGAAAATGGCTATGGCCGCGCCGACCAAGTAGCGGCCGAACTGTTGGATGCGCAGCTCCAACGGCGTCTTGGGATCGATCGCTGAGGAGGTAAGTTTGGCAATCTTGCCCACTTCCGTGGCGAGGCTGGTGGTCACCACCAGCGCCTTGCCCCGCCCGGCCGCGATGTGCGTGCCGGAGTAAACCATGTTGCTGCGGTCGGCGAGCGACGTGTCCTCCGGCAACGCCTCCAACTGCTTGGTGACCGGAAGCGATTCGCCCGTGAGCGCGGCCTCGGCAGCTTCGAGCGCGGCGGCTTCCAGCACCCGCGCGTCCGCGCCCACCGCGTCGCCGGCGGCCAGCAGCACGAGGTCACCGGGCACCAGCCCATGCGCCTCTATGATTTCCTCCCGGCCGCCGCGCACCACGCGCACCTTGAGCGCGGACAGGCGTTGCAAGGCCTCCATCGAGCGCTCGGCGCGGCCTTCCTGGAACGTGCCGATGATCGCGTTCACCAGCACCACCACGAGAATGACGGCGGCATCACTGCGATGGCCCATCGCAAAGGCAATGGCCGCCGCGACGAACAGGATGTAGATGAGCGGGCTGGCGAACTGCCGCGCGAAGACCCGCCAGAGCGGGCGATGCTCGGCTTCCGGCAGCGTGTTCGGCCCATGCTCGGCAAGCCTGCGCGCGGCTTCGTCTTGGGCGAGACCCTCCGCTGGGTTCACCTTTAAGCGCGCGAGGGCTTCGCCGGCTGGCAGGCTATGCCAAGGGGTGGAGGCGGGCGTGGGGGTTGGGGGCGGGTTCATGATGGTCCCCCAGAGCAGTTGTGCGGACTGGCAGCAGGCAAGGTGCTGGTTGCCGCCGGTTGGAGCGCCTGGATTAAAACCTTGTCCAGCCGGTGGCGGTCAACGTCCGCCACTTCGAAGCGAAAGCCGCCCCACTCGAAATGATCGCCCTCGTGCGGGATACGCTGCATCTGGTGTAGCAGGAAGCCACTCAACGTCTCATACTCCTGCTGCTCCTCTCCAGGCAGAGCCTTCACGCCGAGCAACTGTTTCAGCGGAGCCAGCTCCAGCGAGGCGTCCACCAGCCACGAACCATCCTCCCGGCGCACGATCTGCACCTGCGGCGGTTGGTCGAAGGCGGGAATGTCGCCGACAATTTCCTCGAACACGTCCACCAGCGTCACCAACCCCTGCACCGTGCCGAACTCGTCCGGCACCAGCGCCAGATGCTTGCGGGTCTGCTTGAAGGTTTCGAGCAGCTTGAGCGCGGTCATGTTGGCCGGGACGAACAACGGCTCGGTGAGCAGGGAGCGCAAATGGGTGGACTGTGTGAGGGCGAGATTGGCCCAGAGCGCCTTCAACGACACCACGCCCAGCACATTGTCCCGCTGGCCTTCATAAACGGGGAAGTAAGTGTGACCGCTGGTGACGATCCGCCGCCAGTTCACCTCGTCGGAGTCGGCGATGTTGAGCCAGATGATCTGCGCCCGCTGCGTCATCAAGTCGCCAACGCACTTGCGGTCCAGCGCCAGAGCGTGCTCGACCAGCTCCTTTTCCGCCTTGAAGAACACGCCCGCCTGATGTCCCTGCTCGACGAGCGAACGCACTTCGTCCTCGGTGACGGCGGGTTCGGATCGGGCTTGGAAACCGAACAGCTTCAACACCACGTCGGTCAGCGCGCCCAGAAGCCGCACGACCGGGGCGGTCAGGTTGGAAAGCCCGCGCACGGGCCGGGCCAACGCCAGCGCCACGCCCAGCGGATTGTTCAGCGCCAGCCGCTTGGGCACCAGCTCACCAAGCACCACCGACAGCACGGTGATGCCCAGCACGACCGTACCCACCCCGATCGCCTCGCCGGAGCTGGCCAGAACCGGGAAGGGTTTCAAGGCGCTGGCAATCTCCCGTGCGATGGTCGCGCCGCCGAATGCCCCCGCCAACACGCCGATGAGCGTGATGCCCACCTGCACAGTGGACAGAAAGCGGTTGGGCGACTCCGCCAGCTCCAAGGCCGCCTGCGCCCGCGCATCACCCTGCTCGGCCAGCTTGCGGAGCTTGGCCTTGCGGCAGGAGATGATGGCCAGCTCCGCCATTGCGAACATGCCGTTGGCCAGCACAAGCAATACGATGATGATAATTTCGCTGGCGATGACACTCATGTGGTCGTGAAGGTGCCAGATTCATGCTGCTCCGCTAGCCGTTGGCAATGTCCGTTGTGCCCGCTTCCATTTCCACTCTTCCACGGCGCAGAACATGCACGGCACGATGAACAGCGTGATCAGGCTCACCGCCATGCCGCCTACCGACGGGATGGCCATGGGCTTCATCACGTCCGTGCCGCGTCCGGTGGCCCAGAAGATGGGCAGGAGGCCGAACACGGTCGTCGCGATGGTCATGAGACATGGCCGGATGCGCCGCAGACCGGCCTCGATGGTCGCATCGCGAATTTCGGTGACGGACTGGAACGCGCGGTCTTTGAAGACGCCTTCGAGATAGGTGGCGATGACGACGCCGTCGTCATCCACCACGCCGAAGAGGACCAGGAACCCTACCCATACGGCGATTGACAGATTCACACCCCATAACGCGAGCATGATGAAGCCGCCCGAGGCGGAGACCAGCACCCCGAAGTAAATAATCGGCGCAATCCACCAGCGCTCGAAGCCGAGGTAGAGCATCACGAACATGATGGCGAGGCAGACGGGCACGAGGATTTGCATCCGGGCGGTGGCGCGCACCTGGTTCTCGAACTGGCCGCTCCATTCCCAGTAGTAGCCGGCGGGCAGCCTGAGGCGGCCGTCCTTGAGCGCGGCTTGCAGTGCTCGCTCGGCGTCCTCGACCACGCTCACCTCGTCGCGGTCGCGGGTGTTCATGGTCACGTAGCCGACGAGCAGGCCGCGCTCGCCTTTGATTTCCTGCGGACCAAGGACGCTCTTGATGGTGACGACTTGCGCGAGCGGCACCTGTGCGCCGGTGCTGGTGGGCAGGAGAATTTTCTCCAGCTCGGGAAGGTCCTCGCGGAACTCGCGCAGGTAACGGACGCGAATCGGGTAACGCTCCCGGCCCTCGACAGACTCCATGAGGTTCATGCCGCCGATGGCGACTTCGATGACATCCTGCACGTCACGGATGCTCACGCCGTAGCGCGCGATGCGGTCGCGGTCTATCTCGAATTCCAGATACGGCTTGCCCACAATGCGGTCGGCGATGATGTCCGTCGCGCCGGGGACGTGCTTGAGGAGTTGCTCGATTTCGAGACCGAGGCGCTCAATCTCCTTCAAGTCGCTGCCGTAAATCTTGACTCCCATCATCGCGCGGAAGCCGGTCTGGAGCATCACGAGCCGCGTCTGAATCGGTTGCAGGAAGGTCGGCAGCACGCCGGGAATGGATGTCTTCTCCTGAAGCTCGGTTAGAATCTCGCTCTTGGTGATGGGGCGGTGCTCCGGCCAGAGCCACGTCAACGGCTTCTTCACCCAGCCGGGCCAGTCGGAGAACACCCGTTTCACCGGCATATGTCGCCACTTGGATTCCGGCTTGAGAATGACGATGCTCTCCATCATGCCGATGGGCGCGGGGTCGAGCGCGGACTCGGCACGGCCAATCTTCCCCACGACGCTCTCCACCTCCGGCACGCTGGCGATGGCGAGGTCCTGTTTCGAGTTCACTTCGATGGCGGGACCGAGGCCCGCCTGCGGCAGCAGCGAGGGCATGTAGAGGAACGAGCCTTCATCCAGCGGCGGCATGAACTCGCGTCCGATGCCCGGAAAGATGCGCGTCTCCCGGACGACCGCTTCACTGTCGGGGGACTGCTTGTGGGCGACCATCCGGCTGTGCGTTGAGCCATCGGCGCGGCGCACGGTCTGCCAGCGGAGCTGGTCGAGTTCGGCGCGCGGGTGGTCGGCGGGCCCGCCGAGGTTGGCAAGCCACTCGACGGGCTTCAGCGTCGTGCCGATGCCGAGCCAGATGGTGAGGCCGAGCATGAGAATCACCACGGGCGCAACGAGGAAGGTCTTCTTGTGGTTCAGAATCCACCGGAGCGCCGGCTCATAGACGCCGGCCACACGGCGCGAGACGGCGTTCTCCTCCAGTGGCAGGAAGCGCTCGCGCGTCATGCGCACGACCGCGAGCGCGACGATGACGCCGGTCGCGATGGCCATCGGCCAGCCGCTGTAGTGGCCCGTCGCCCCAGCCCACATGAAGATGAAGTGCATGGCCACCGTGGTAACGAAGCCCAGCGCGCCGGCCAAAATCCAGACCGTGCGCTTCGACCAGGTCACCGGCCGGAACAGGAAGTAACAAATCAGCGGCACGACCGTCAGCGCGAGGATGACGCTGGAGCCAATGGTGAAAGTCTTCGTGAAGGCGAGCGGCTGGAAGAGCTTCCCCTCCTGGTCGGTGAGGAAGAACACCGGGATGAACGACACGAGCGTGTTGGACACCGCCGTGACAATCGCGCCGCCCACCTCTCGCGCGCCGTCGTAGACCCGTTCAAAGTGCGACTTCTTGGGGTCGCCGATGGCGATGTGACGGTAAATGTTTTCCGTCATGATGATGCCCATGTCCGCCACATCGCCGATGGCGATGGCGAGGCCCGCAAGCGACATGATGTTCGAGTCCACGCCGAACGCATACATGAGCACGAAGCACAGGCAGACGGACAGCGGCAGGGTGGCGAGCACCGACACCGTGCTGCGCAGATGCAGCAGGAAAATCAGGATGACCGCGCTGGCCATGAGCGCCTCCTCGGTGAGCGCCTCCTTCAACGTGGCAACCGTGTCCTTCACGATGTCGGTGCGGTCGTAGAAGGCGACGACTTTGACTTTCGAGACGCGACCGTCGGCGAGCGTCTTCTGCGGCAGGCCGGGTTCGAGCTGCTTGATTTTCGCCTTCACGCGTTCGACAACATCGAGCGGGTTTTCGCCGTAACGCATCAGCACAACGCCGCCGACGGCCTCCACGCCGGCCTTGTCGAGCGCGCCGCGCCGGAAGTCCGGGCCGAGCGTGACGGTGCCGACGTGCTTCACCTGAATCGGCGTGCCCTTCTCCTGGCGGATGACGACCCTCTCCAGGTCCTCGACCGACTTGATGAAGCCGACGCCACGGATGAAGAACTCGATGCCGTTCTTCTCAATCACCTTCGCGCCGACATCAATGTTCGCTTTCTGCACTGCGGTCGTCACGTCCATGAGCGTGACGCGATGGGCGCGGAGTTTGTCGGGGTGAACGTCTATCTGATACTGCTTCACGAACCCGCCGATGCTCCCGACTTCGCTGACGCCCTCGACGGCGTTGAGCTGGTAACGGAGATACCAGTCCTGGATGCTGCGCAGCTCCGCGAGGTCAAACCCTTCGCCTTCGACGGTATACCAATAGACCTGCCCCAACGCCGTCGCGTCCGGGCCGAGCACCGGTGTGACTCCGGTGGGAAGGCGTTGCTGGGCGACGTTGATGCGTTCCAGCACGCGGGACCGCGCCCAGTAGTAATCGACGTCGTCTTTGAAGATGACGAAGACCATCGCGAAGCCGAAGCCGGACATGCTGCGGATGGTCTTCACGCCCGGCGTGCCGGTGAGGCTCGTGGTGAGCGGATACGTGACCTGATTGTCCACGTCCTGCGGCGAGCGGCCCGGCCAGTCCGCGAAGACGATGATCTGCTTCTCGCCGATGTCGGGGATGGCATCCACCGGCGTGTTCCTCAACGCGTAGTAACCACCACCGATGATCGCCACCACGCCGATGATGACGAGGAAGGCGTGCTTCAGGCACCAGCGGATGAGCGCGTCCACCATAGGTCAGTGCTTGTGTTCGGCGGGCTTCGGTGCGGCGGCCTTCGGCATGGCGTGCCCTTCGTGGCCCGTGGGCTTCGCTGCCGGTGCGGGCGGAGCCGCGCCGCCGTGTTGATGACCAGAGACACCAGCCTGTCCTTGCGGGTAGAAGAGGCTGGGCAAGCCCTGCACTTGAAACTGGCTGTCCAAGAGAAAATTCCCGCGCACCGCAACTTGCTCGCCGCCGTTCAAGCCGCGCAGGACCGGATAGAAATCACCCGCGCGCGAACCGAGCTTCACCTCGACGGGCGCGAACTGTCCCTTTGCCCGCTCGACATACACGAGCGTCCGCACGCCGCTGTCGAGCACGGCGGCCACGGGCACGGCGAGAACTTGAAGTTCCTCGGGTTTGAGCTGTGCTGTCGGGCCGGGGATTTGCGTCAGCGCCATGCCGCACAATTTGCATTTGCCCGGCTGCGGCTGGAGGACGAGCGGGTGCATCGGGCAGGTGAATTGTCCCGCGACGCCCGTCGGGGCCGCGCGCCCGTCTGACAGCAGCGGGATGCGGATGATGGCACTGGCGAACATGCCGGGCTTCAGCGCGTGGTCCGTGTTCGCGATGTTCACGAGCACCTTCACCGTGCGGCTCTCCTCGGTGAGCACGGGGTTGATGAACCAGATGCGGCCCGAGAACGTGCGGCCAGGATGGGCCTCGGTGGTGAGGTCCACGAGTTGGCCATATTGCACGCGGCCCAGCTCGCTTTCATAGACATCGAGGTAGAGCCAGACCGAGTCGAGGTTCGCGAGGCGGAAGAGCATTTCGCCCGCCTTCACCATGCCCTTTTGCACCGCCATCTTCTCGGTGACGGTGCCGCGGCTGGGCGAAAAGAGCGTGACGCGCTCGCTGATTTTTCGGTGCTGTGTCAGGTCGTCCACCTGCGCCTGCGTGAGGCCCCAGCGGAGCAGCTTGATGCGCGCGGACCCAACCAGGTTCGTGCTGGCGCGGTTCTCCAGCGCGATGAGCAGCTCCTGCTGCGCGACGAGGAGGTCCGGGCTGTAAAGGTCCACGAGGTGGTCGCCGGGCTGCACCTCCACGCCGGTGAAATCCACGTAAAGTCGCTCGATGTAGCCGTCCACGCGGCTGTTGATGACGGCGAGCGTGGTCTCGTTGTATTGCACCTTGCCGACCGCGCGAATCTCGTGCGTCAACGGACGGCGCTCCACGACAGCGGTCGCCACGCTGGCCATCGCGCGCGCGTGGTCGGACAACTCCAGCATGGACTCAGAAGCCGCCGTCGACGCATTGGTTCCGTTGGACTTGGCCCCCGGCTTCGCGGGAATCAAGGGCATGGAGCAAATCGGGCACTTGCCGGGCTTGGGCAGGCGCACCTGCGGGTGCATGGAACAAGTCCAGACCTGCGTGCCATCGGCGAGAACTGAAGCATCACTGCCGTGACCGCGAAAGAAACTCATGCCCAGCGCGCCACCAAGCAGCCCGACGACGATCGCGATAACGACAAGAACAGTAGTGCGGAGTGGAGAGAAGTTCATGGCGTGCCTCCGGGTTTGGTCACGGGCGAGCGCGTCGGAAGAATGGGTGCGCCGGCGGGCGGAGTTCCGAGAATGACGAGCGAGAGTTCGGCCAGCGCCAGTTCGCGCTGAATGCGCGCCTCGACCTCGGCCAGTCGGAATTCGAGCAGCGTGCGTTGGGCGTCCAGGAGGTTGATGAAGTCGAGTTTGCCGGAGCCGTAACTGAAGCGCGCGACGTCGAGTGATTGCCGCGCCTTGGGCAGGAGGCGGTCGTTGAGCAGTTCGAGGTTGCGCGTGGCTTCGCGAAACATGAAGGACTTCTCCGCGAACTCCACCGCCACCATGATTTGATCGGCGCTGAAACGCGCGGCGGCGGCCTGCTTGTCTGCCTGCGCGGCGCCGATTTGAGCGCCAATCTTGTCCCGCCAGACCGGCAGCGTCATGCCGGCTTGCGGCGTGAAAATCACCGGATTGGGTTTCACGTCCACCTCCAAGCCGAGGGAGAAGTCCGGCACGCGCGCCTTGTAAGCCAGCCGGATGGAGGCATCGGCGCGGCGCACTTCGGCTTCCATCGCCTTGAGGCGCGGGTTGCGCGCGAGCGCGTCGGTGAGCAGCCGGTCGGATTTCAAATCGAGCGGCGTCGTCTCCAGCTTAGTGGGAACTGGCGGCGCGGCGTCCTCCGCTTTCAAGCCCAGCGCGCCCTTGAACTGCGCTATCAACGGGTTGCGCGAGTCCTGGAGGTTGGCGATTTCGTTGGCGAGCCGCTCCTGCTCGATCTGCGCCCGCAACGCGTCCTGCAATGTGACCGCGCCGACCGCGTTGCGCGCACGGGAGAGCTTCTCCACGTCGGCCAGCAGCCGCAGCATCTCCTGGTTGACGACGATTTTGGCGTCGAGGAAGTGAAGCTGGTAGTAGGGCTTCTTGAGGTTGAAGGCCGTCCGCAGCACGGCGGACTCGAAGGCGAAATACTTCACGTCGCTCTCGGCGGCGGCGACGTTCGCGGCGGCGCGCAGCTTGCCGGGGCCGGGGAAGTCCATCATCAGGCCCGGCAGAAGCCCCATCACTACGTCTTGAATGTCCGCGGAGAAAGTCAGGCGCGGGTCCGGCAGCGATCGCTCGACCGTGATGCGCCGCACCGAGGCCGCCAAGTCGTAGTAAGCCGCCTCGACTTGCGGCTGGGTCAGCATCGCTTGCGTCAGAAAATCGCTCAGGGGCGAGTCGGCCTTCAAGACGGGCAGCGGGGGCCGGGCGTCGCCGGGCCGATACGAGATGGCTACGGTTTCTAGTTGCTGCCGGGCGGACTTCTCGCTCGGAGTCGGCACGCCCACGCAGCCAGCGAGGAGCAGCACGGCGACGCCTGCGGAGGCCCACAGCGACCATCGAGGACTTCGAGGCGGCGAACTCATCTTTCTGGTTCCTTAATGCACCCAGCGACCGGAACCCGCCTCACGATGGTTGCGATAGGTTCACCATTCCTTGCACCGGGCATGACAATAGCCAGCATACGTTCCGAGGCATCCCTACTTGTCGGGCTGAGGACTGTGACAGCCGCTCAGGCACAGATGACTACGGCTGAGACTGAGGCCGGCCTGGATGTGGTTGCTAGTTATCATGAAGTTTGGCTTCCAGTTCGGTTGGTCGGTCGGTGGTTAATCGAAACGGTTAGATTTCCACATTGGAAAATCGTTCCGTTTCGCCTCGCAAACTGTCCGCACGCCTTGGCGGTGGCTATGGGGTGTTACCCGACCAAGCACGAATCTGTAGGTTCAGGCGAGGAACCTTCGTTTAGGGTTTGCCCCTCAGGATTTCTCTCCCCTTTCCGTCGTCCGCTTAGTTCACGAACGTCAGTTCGTTCGTCTCCAGCAGTACCTGCGCGAGTTTTTCCCATGGGTAGAGTCGGCGTGCGCTGGAGGGCGGGCCAAATTCCTGGCGGGCGTTCCATTGCTTGCCGGTGGGGGCGGGCGGATTCTGCGCGGGGTCAAGCTGCTTGATGATGGGGGCCCAGGTGAACGTGTCGCCCTGCGAGCCCGCGCGGCAATCGACCACGAAGTCGATGGTCTCCCCCGCCGTGACGCGCAGGCGCGGGATGTTGAAGGCGACTACGTTCTTGAGCGCCACGCCACGCATCAGGTTGCCCGCTCCGCTGTAAATGATGTGGCCGGTCACGCCGTCGGTGGTGCCGGTGCCGGTGTGCGCCAGTGAACTCTCGATGCTCACCAGCATGTCATCCAAGGCCGTCCAGCGACGGATGATGGACTGGGTGAGCATGAGGCCAGGGTGACCACCGCCTGCGGAGAGGTGCAGATTGCCGGAGCGTGAATCCGGCAGGTGGGCTGCGCCCTGATAGAAGCGCGACTGCGAGTTGTAGAGCAGCGGCCAGAAGGCCGCGACCCGGCCGGTGCGGTTGTCCAGGCTGCCCACGCCATACTCCCACGGGGGCTGTCCCGGCAGCGGGCCGCGCGGCGCGGTCATCTCGCTGACCAGATAGTTGAGCGCGAGCTTGAGCTCGGTGTCCGTGGGCGGGCGGGAGTAGATGAGGCGGTAGAGCATCTTGACCCGTTCAAAGTCGTTGGGCAGCACCTTGAGGTCGCCGCGCTGCACCGTGTTGATGGCCTGCTCCACCACGAGCGGGCTGTTCATCATGAAGAGCGCCTGCTGGGGGACGACGGTGGTGTTCCGCTGGCCGGTGCTGATGTCGGGATTGGCGAAGTCGAAGACCGGAAACATGCCGGGCAGGCTGGCCCGATCCACGAGCCCGTAAACACTGCGGCGGTCGGAATACGGTTCGCGATCCAGCCGTTCGCCCGGGCCGCCCATGGTGAAGTCCAGTTTGCCGCCGATGTGCAGGATCGTGTCGCGCAGGGCCTCGAATTCCAGCCGCCGCCGGTTTTGCTGCCACAGCCAGCGGTTTTCCGGGTCCACCTGCGAATGGCGCGGGATGTCCTCGCTGCTTTGCTGCCAAGTGTGCGAGAGCATGATGAGCTTCTGGAGCTTCTTGACCGACCAGCCGTTTTCCATGAACGACCACGCCAGATAATCGAGCAGCTCCGGGTGCGTGGGTGACTCCGCGCGCAGGCCAAAATCGTTTGCCGTGCGCACGATGCCCTCGCCGAACTGGTGGAGCCAGACGCGGTTCGCCATCACGCGGGCGGTAAGCGGGTTGTCGGGCGAGGCGATGTGATTCGCCAGTTCTAGTCGGCCGCTGCCGTCGCGGAAGGGCTGGCGATCCTCGCCGGAGAGAATTTCCAGAAACTGGCGCGGCACGTTCGGGCCGCGGCTGCCGCGATTGCCCTTGATGAAGACGTAGCTGTCGCGCGGCTGGGGCGAGTCATAGATCACCACCGCGCGCGGCGGGGCACCGGGATGCGAAGTGCGAATGTCATCCACCACGCGGACGAGGCGTTGCTGCTGATCGCGCACGTTGCCCATCTCGCGCAGGCGGCGGAGCGAAGCCTCGACCTTGTCCTCGGTGAAGAGGTAGGCCGGCGATGCGGGATCGTAGATGACGCGGCGAATTTCCTCCTGTGCGGGATCGGAAAGGCCGGTGGGCGCGGTCGGGAGGTTGGTGGAGCTGGAACGCTTGCGGGACTCATACAGGCTCACGGTTTGGAACCAGCGCGTGTTGGCATCGTTGAAGAGGCGCGCCAGGTTCGTGGCCACCACGGAGATGGAGCCCGGTGGCGAGCTGAGCGCGCGGGCGACGATCGGGTTGACGGGCCGGTTCGTGCCGCCGGGGGCGCGGAGCCGGAGGGCGACGGGAGTTGCGGCGCGCAGAAAATTGGTCGGCGGCAACGCGGCAAAGTCGTGCCAGACGGAAAGCACGGGATGCGGCTCGGTCTTCGCCTTGTCGAGCGCATCCTTCCAGCCGGCGGCGACGGCCGGCAGCAGATTGCGCCGCTGCATGAACTGGTTCAGCGACACCGTGTTGGTGGGGTTGCTGAAATCATAGAGCGCCTTGAGGTAATCGCTGATGCGGCCCACCAGCTCCCCCCGGGCCCGCGCGCGCAGGCCGTCCTCAAATTTCTTCAGCGCGTCTTCCGCCTCGGCAAGCGCCTTCTGGAATTCCTTGAAGGCCGGGGTGTCCTTGGACGATGGCAGCTCAACGCCTTCGCGGGGCTCGGAGACACTGGCGAAGACCCCATGCAGCGCGTAGTAATCCTTCGTGGGAATGGGGTCGAACTTGTGGTCGTGACAGCGCGCGCAAGTGACGGAGAGCGCCAGGAAGCCCTTGGCCACCACGTCGATCCGGTCATCAATCAAGTCGTCGGCGTTGTTGTTCAGCCGGGGGCCAAGGGTGATGAAGCCGAGCGCGGCGAGGTCGCTGCGCGACGGTGGAGCGGTGGGCACCCTCTCCTGGGCACCGTCGGCCTTGGGATTTGGACTTTGGACTTTGGACTCCGCGTCCTCGACCAGTCGGTCCGCGGCGATTTGAAGTTTTGCGAACTGATCGAAGGGGCGGTCGTCGTTGAGGGATTTGATGACCCAGTCGCGGTAAGTGTGCGAGTGGAGGTAGCGGGTTTCGCCGCGGTTGTTGTTGCGCCGGCCAGTGGTGTCGCCGTAGCGCGCCACATCAAGCCAGTGGCGGCCCCAGCGTTCGCCATAGCGGGGCGAGGCGAGGAGGCGATCAATGACCTTCTCGAAGGCTTTCTGGGAGTTGTCCGCGAGGAAGTCATCCACTTCCTGAAGCGCGGGCGGCAGCCCGGTGAGGTTGAAGGTCGCCCGGCGGATGAGGGTAAGCTTGTCGGCGCGCGGCGAAGGGGCGAGCTGCTTGGCCTCCAGCGTGGCGAAGACGTAATGGTCAATTGCGTTGCGGGCCAGGGCCACCCAGTCCTTCCGGAAGTCAGGGACGATGGGTTTGAAGACGGGTTGGAAGCTCCAGTGCTGTTTGGGGTCGGTGGGGGCGGCCCCGTATTTGTTCGGAGCATCGGCGCGAGGGTCCGGAGCACCCATGCGCACCCAGGTTTCGAGGTCGGCGATTTGGGACGCAGGAAGCTTCTTGTCGTCCGGCGGCATCTGGAGGTTGCGGTCGCGATAGCGGATGGCGCGGATGAGCGGGCTGGCGTCGGGGTTGCCGGGCACGATGGCCGGGCCGGAGTCGCCACCCTTGAGCAGGCCATCGCGGGTGTCCACGCGCAGGCCGCCCTTGATGCGTCCCCCCTCGGCCGAGTGGCATTTGTAACACTCCTTCACGAGGACAGGGCGGATTTTCTTCTCGAAGAAGTCTGTCTGCTGCGGCGTGAGCTTGGGAGCGGGGGCCGGAGCGGCGGTCAGGCGCGTGGCCAGTAGCAATCCGAGCAGCGCGGGTGCGAACGGATGAAGCCGGTGGCGAGTGGCAAGTGAGTTCATGCGGCGAAAGCTGGGCGACGCGCGATAGGTCAGTTTTGGACTGACTGAACACTGCGGTCAGATTTCGAAAAACGCAACGTCAGCACGGGCGTCATCCCGCCGGGATTCAGGGAGTTGGTAAAGGCTGGACTCCTGGTTGGCGGGCGAGCTCTAACCTGCAAGGTTGCGAACGGTGCACCGTCTGTTAGCCTGCGCCGCATCATGGAAACTGCCAAACGCATCACTGTTCGCGCCCGCTCGGCGATCTTTGGAATGCAGGAGGGAGGGCTGCTCCTCGTCATCTTGCTGCTCGGAGCCGTGCTGACGCTGCTGGGCGGCACGGTCAAAGTGCCCAAGCTTCAGGTCAACGCCCAAGGCGAACGCGAGCGGGTCTTCACCTTGGAGAAGGGTGAGCGGGTGCCGGTCTTCGAGGAGAAAAACAAGTTTCTCAACGCGGCCAACCTCACCCAACTGGCCAAGGACACGAGCTTCATCGGCATCATGGCGGTGGGGGCGACGCTGGTGATCATCGCCGGGCAAATTGATTTGAGCGTGGGCGCGATCTACGCCTTGGCGTCGGTGGTGGGCGCGATGGTTTTCCGGGCGTTTGGTCCCGGCGGGGCCCTGACCAGTGCGCCGCCGCATGAGGCGCTGATGCTCGGCATCACGGCCTGTCTGGCGGTCGGGACGCTGTGCGGCGTGCTCAACGGCGTGATGGTGACGGCACTCAAAGTGCATCCCTTCATCATCACGCTGGGGACGATGGCCATCTTCCGGGGCGAGGCGTTTGTCATGACCGGCGGGCAGTCGGTTGGGGATTTTCCGGAAGCGTTTCGCTACATGATTCGCTGGGAAACTGGGGATGGTCTGAGCCTCGTGCCGCTTGGCGTGCTGCTGGCTGTGACGATTGGCGGCACGTTCTATCTTACTTTCCTCGCCGCGGGTCGACAGGCTTATGCCGTGGGCGGCAACGAGCTGGCCGCCCAGTTCAGCGGTATCCGCGTGCAGTTGGTGAAGCTCAAGGTGTTCATCTACTCCGGCCTCGCTGCGGGCGTTGCGGCCCTGCTGGCCATCGGCTACTACGGTAGCGCGACCAGCGGCGACGGTCAGGGTTACGAGCTCGACGTCATCGCAGCGGCGGTGGTGGGCGGGGCCAGCCTCTCCGGCGGCCGGGGCTCCGCGCTGGGCGCGCTCTTGGGTGCGCTCATTATTAAGATGATCGACAACGGCATCGTCATCCTCGGCATCGACCAGAATTACAGCCGCATCATCATCGGTGCCGCGGTGATTCTCGCCGTGGTGCTTGACCAGTTCAACGGCTGGTGGACGCGTCGCCGCATGGCGCGTGCGGCGTGATTGGGCCGCCGTATTCGTTCCCTTCGTCCCCGGCACTGCCTGGACTTTCGTGGTCATGAACGTTTTCCCCATCGCCGGACCGCTGCTCGCGCTCGCGCCGATGCAAGACGTGACCGACCTCGCGTTCATGACGTTGATGGCCCGCTACGGTGGGCCGGATGTGTATTGGACCGAGTATCTGCGCGTTCACGCGGTCTCGACGCCGGAGAAGTGGATCGTCCAGTCCATCACCGCCAACGTCACCGGCCGCCCCATCGTGGCGCAGATGATTGGCAACGACATCCCCGCGCTCGTCCGCACGGCGAAATTTCTGCAAACGCTGCCCATCGCCGCGGTGGATTTGAACCTCGGCTGCCCGGCACCAGTGGTTTATCGCAAGTGCGCCGGTGGCGGCCTGCTGCGCGAGCCGAAGCGCGTGGACGCCATCTTGGGCGCGCTCCGACAGGCGGTGACGATTCCCTTCACGGTCAAGACCCGCATCGGCTTCGACGATCCGCGCGTGTTCGACGAGTTGCTGCCCATCTTCGCGCGGCACTCGCTGGACCTGCTCACCGTCCACGCCCGCACGGTCAAGGAGATGTATCGCAGCGAGGTGCATTATGACTTCATCGCCCGCGCGGTGACGCACCTGCCCTGTCCCGTGATGGCCAATGGCAACGTGCATTCCGCCGGAAAAGCCGCCGAAGTGCTGCGGTTCACTGGCGCGCGCGGGCTGATGATTGGCCGGGGCGCGATCCGGAACCCCTGGCTCTTCACCCAGATCCGCCAGCACTTGGCGGGCGAGCCGCTCTTTCTGCCGCGTGGCGTGGATGTGCTGGGCTACATCCGCGCGCTCTACGAGGCCGTTTGCAGCCCGGGGATTGGCGAGTTTTCGCAGGTGCAGAAGATGAAGAAGTATTTGAACTACGTCGGCCTCGGCGTGGATGCCGACGGGTTGTTTCTCCACCAAATCCGCCGCGTCGGCACACGCGATGATTTTTTCCGCGTCTGCGAGGAGTTCCTTGGCCATGACCGGCCGATGCCGCTGGAGCCGTTTCCCCTGGTGCTCAAGGAAGGCGATCTGCTGGCCGGCGAACACCTTTGAACCGCCCGGGATGCGCGGGGTTAGTCGCTGCGCAAAGTGTCACCGACGCGCAGCTCGCCTTGCACGATGTCCGCCGTGAAATTGGCACCGCGCGCCTGCTGAGACACGCGGACTTCGCCCACCCGCTGGCCGTCGCGATAGGCATGGAGCATCTGCTCCGCCGCCGGCAACCGGCCGAGCGTGCCTTCCGCCACGATGTATTTGAGCGGGCCATTCACCAGCATCACCCGGCCGGACAAGGCGTTCACGGGGGAGATCTCCGGGGCGGCGGGCGGGGCGGTCTTGCCGGTCTTCGGATCCCCTTTCTTTGGTGGCGTGGCTTTGCGAGCGTCCGGCGCAGTGGTGCAGCCGACGCCGAGCAGGCTGGCGAGAAGACAGGTCGGTAACCAGTGCATGGGCTGAGTAACACCCGTCCCAGCCCCGTCGTCAACGGGCAAGAAAACGCCCTCAGTCGCGAGGGTGCGTTTTGACCCGGGGCACGGCCTTCAGGCCGCTCGAACGTTTTAGCAGACAAGGACGAAACGAAGGGCGGTGGAGGTTCGGATGGCGAAGCGGCGTAAACGCCGCGCCTCGGCCCGGTGTCTTTGCGGCAGTCAATCGGCTCGGAAAAGAATTCTCGCCCACTTCTTTTCCACTGCTACCTTTTGCCGCGTCCGTTGCGTCGTGAGCGTCGCGGGCCAAACCATCAAGCTATGCAAACCGCCGTTGAAAGCCCTGTTCTGGACGCGAAAATTCGCGAGCTGTGCCAGTCTATCCTAGACCGCCCCGACTTCACCGACCTCCGCCGGCGCATTGACGCCTTCATGGTCGATGAGAAGGCGAAGTATGAATACCAGATGCTCAATGACTCCGGTGCGCTACTCCAGCAGAAGCAGCAGCACGGCGTGCAAATCTCCGAGGAGGAGATCGGCCGCTTCGAGGCCTTGCGCGACAGCTTCATGGGCAACCCCGTCGCCACCGAGTTCATGACCGCGCAGCAGGAAGTTTCCCGGATGCAGGATTCCATCCTCAAGCACGTTCAGAAGACTTTCGAACTCGGCCGCGTGCCGACCGTCGAGGACATGAACGACGGCAGTTGCTGCTCTGACCACGGCTGCGGTTGCGCCTGACGGCGTGGCGCGCGGCGGCTACCGCTTGAAGTGTTTGTCGGCGAAGCGGAGGTATTGCTCCCAATCATAGGCGGTCACGTCGTGCTTGCCACTCCGGACGTGGTAGCCGATGGACTCTCCCACCGGCTGGTTCACCGCCGGCCATTCCGCGACCCCGGTGCCTTTCTTCCCGAAGAGCGCATACACTGGCTCGGCCAGCTTGCCCGCCAGGAACTCCCCTTTCGGGTCCGCCCAAGTGTCCTCCTGCGCGCTGGCGATATAGAGTGGGCGCGGTGCGGCCAGTGCGGCCAGCTCGTGCATGTCCACGGGGAGGTTCTCCGGGTGACCGGTGTATTGCTTGTAGTTGCCGCAAAACCAGTGCGGAAAATTCTTGTTCAGCACCGCGATGGTCTCGCCGAAGTCGCGCCGCGAGATGGACGCGCCGCCTTCGCCCGAGTTGTTGGAAATCACCATGCCAAACCGTTCATCGCTCGCACCCGCCCAGAGCGAAGTCTTGCCCAGCCGCGAGTGCCCGATTACCGCCACCTTCTTCGCGTCAATCGCCTTGTCCTTCTCCAAATAGTCCAGCCCGCGGCTCAGGCCCCACGCCCACGCGCCAATCGCGCCCCACGCATCGGGTGCGAACTGCGTGCTCGCCCCGCCCTTCGACATCGCGGCGCGCAGGCCGTCCTTCCAGCCCTCGGCGTGGTCCGGCTCCACGTCGCCGTAGTAGTAGGTGGCGAGCGCGTAGCCCTTGGCGATGACCATCTCCACCTGCCAGCGGCTGGCCTCGGAACCGCGCGACGCCTCGGTGGCGCGGTTGTTCACGACGCCCTGCTTGTCCTGGCTGTTGCGCATCCAGCGCGGATTCAACGTGATGGTTGGGTCGGCGTGGACGGCGTGGTTGCCGTTGAAATTGCAGCCGAGGAAGGCGGGCACTGGCCCTTTCACGCCATTCGGCACAAACACCAACAGGTCCAGACGCGGGCCGTCTTTCTTGCCCGTGAGATAAATGGCGATCTCCTTGCGCGTGGCTGTGCCGCCGAGCGCCTTGGGCTCGGTCTTGGTGACTTCAAAGACTAGGTTCGCCGGCTTCGCGGGGCTGCGGCCATACACATGCGTCTGAAACAGGCCGAAGACCTCCGCGCGTCGCTTTGTCTGCCACGTCTTCGCGTCCGTGACCTTGGAGCCATCCGCACAGGTCAGCGGGTCGGGCAATGGGAGGTTGCCGACTTTGCTTTCGTCGTAGTTCGTGGTGTTGGGCCGCTGGGCAAACGCGCTGAGGCTGGCGGCGAGGATCAAGCCGCCGGCGAGTAGCTGAGTGAATTGCATGAGGGGCAACCTAGCGAGCCGCCCCGGCCCGCACAAGCCGTTGTGAATTTCCGCTTCTGACACCGCGCTTCCACGGCTAGCCTCAAGGCCAATGGGCAACCGGTTTTATGAGGCGGGCGAGCAGCGCGCGGAGCGGGTCAACGACCTCTTCGCTGCGATTGCACCGCGCTACGATCTCATCAACGACCTGCAAAGCTTCGGCCTGCATCGCTGGTGGAAGCGTCGGCTGCTCCAGTTCGCGGCCGTCCAGCCGGGTGACACGGCACTGGATTTGTGTTGTGGCACGGGAGACGTGGCCTTTGCCCTGGCCGCCGCCGGCGCACGCACCACGGGGGTGGATTTCAGCGCGCCGATGCTCGCGGTTGCGGCGGCGCGGAAGGCAAAAGTTGGCGCGCCTGCGCGCCCGGTGTTCCTCCAAGGCGACGCTTTGCACCTGCCGTTTCCCGACGAGCACTTTGAGGTAGTGACCATCAGCTATGGGCTTCGAAATCTCGCGAATGTGGCGGCGGGTTTGCGCGAGATGTGGCGCGTGCTCAAGCCGGGCGGGCGACTCCTGGTGCTGGATTTCGGCAAGCCGGACAACGCGACTTGGCGCATGGCTTACTTCGCCTATTTGCGGTTCGCGGTTCCGGTGTTTGGTCGGCTTTTTTGCAAGAATGCGGAAGCCTACGCCTACATCCTCGAATCACTTCAGCACTATCCCGCGCAACGCGGCGTGGACGAGCAACTGCGCACCCTCGGCGCGGCGGATGCGCACATCGTGAACTTCCTCGGTGGCGTGATGAGTATCAACGTGGCGGAGAAGCCCCCGACTCGGTAAGGCGACACACCGTCGCGTCTGTGCCGGCGGCTTGCCGCCGCCGGCAGAAAGTTTGACCAGGCTACAATCTCCGCGCGGGCTTGTAGCTTCCGCGCCATTGCCAAGGTGCCTGCGGCTGCTAGGGTCGCGCCATGATTCCGTTTCTGATCTTCCTCGGGGTGGTGGTTGCGATGCTCGTCGTCGTCGGCCTGTGGGGCGTCGGCATCTACAACGGCCTCGTCGGCCTGCGGCAGGCGGTGAAGAACGCGTGGGCGCAGATCGATGTGCAGCTCAAGCGCCGCCACGATCTAATCCCCAACCTCGTCGCGACGGTCAAAGGCTACGCCAAGCACGAGTCCGAGACCTTGGAACGCGTCATCGCCGCCCGCGCCCGGGCCACCAGCGCGACGACGCCCGCAGACAAGATCAAGGCGGAGGGCGAGGTCAGCTCCGCTCTGGCGCGGCTGCTCGTCGTTTCGGAGGCGTATCCGGATCTGAAGGCGAACTCGAACTTCACCTCGCTTCAGGGCGAGCTGACCGGCACGGAGGACCGCATTGCGTTCGCCCGCCAGGCTTACAATGACGCGGTGACTAAATTGAACACCGGCATCCAAACGTTTCCGGCCGTGCTTATTGCCGGAATGCTGGGCTTCAAGGAAGAGCCATTCTTCGAGACGCCGCTAGCGGAGAAGGACGCGCCGAAGGTGCAGTTCTAACCGGCAACCCGCCGAGCGGAGCTTGCCGGCCGGCGGAGGGAGGAAACTTGCCACGCGCCGAGGGCGGCCGTAGAGAAGCTGGGTGTCAGCCGGGGGCGGTGCTGCCGGCCGGCGCGATTACCACGGGACCATGCACAGCGCGACCTTCCTTCAAGATCTGGCCATCGTGTTGATGGCGGCGGGACTGGTGACGGTGCTGTTCCACCAGCTCCGGCTGCCGGTCGTGCTGGGCTACATTCTCGCGGGAGTGCTGATCGGGCCGCACCTGCTGCCCCGGCCGCTGGTTTCGGATCAAGGCACGATCAAGACGCTGTCCGAGCTGGGCATCGTTTTCCTCATGTTTTCGCTCGGGCTGGAGTTCAGCTTCCGGCGGCTGCGCAAGGTCGGCTTGACGGCGCTGATTGCCGCCCCGCTGGAAATCGTGCTGATGATCCTCGTGGGCTACCAGATTGGTCAGTGGTTTGGCTGGTCACGGATGGACTCGCTTTTTCTGGGGGCGATGATCTCGATTTCCTCGACCACCATCATCGTGAAGGCCTTGCAGGAAAGCGGGCAGCAGAAGGAGCCGTTTGCCCAGCTCATCTTCGGGATTTTGATTGTAGAGGACATCTTGGCCATCGTGCTGCTGGCGCTGCTCTCCGGCATCGCCATGACTGGGGGACTGCAGGCCGGGCAGGTGGCGGACACGCTGGGGCGGCTGGCGATTTTTCTGGTGGTGGCCGTGGTGCTGGGGCTGCTGGCGGTGCCAAAGCTGATTGGCTGGGTGGCGAAGTTTCGCAGCAACGAGGTGCTGCTGGTGACCGTGCTGGGGCTTTGTTTTGGCGTGTCCTTGCTGGCGCTGAAGCTCGGCTACAGTGTGGCGCTGGGGGCGTTCATCATCGGGGCCGTGGTGGCAGAAGCGCGGGAGATTGGCCGGATTGAGATTCTCACAAGTGCCCTGCGCGATTTGTTTTGCGCGGTCTTTTTCGTCGCCATCGGCCTGCTGATCGATCCCCAGATGCTGGCGAGGCATTGGTTGCCAATTTTGGTCGTGACGCTGGCGGTGGTGCTCGGCAAGTCGGTGGCCTGCGCGTTTGGCACGTTCATCGCCGGGAATAGCACCTGGACCTCGATGCGCGTGGGCAACGGCCTGGGGCAGATTGGCGAGTTCTCCTTCATCATCGCCGCGCTAGGGTTGCAGCTCAAGGTCACGAGCGACTTTCTTTATCCCATCGCGGTGGCCGTCTCCGTGCTCACCGCGTTCGCCACGCCCATACGGTTGCGCCGGTCGGACGATCTGGTCGCATGGTGGAGCCGGCACGCGCCCCGCGCGCTCACCAATTATCTGGAGCTCTACACCGAATGGCTGGGCCGGCTGCGCGAGGGACGCCGCTCAGGATTTGTGGGTCGTATGGTGCGCAAGTGGTTTTGGCAGATGGGGCTCAACCTCGCGCTGACGGCCGCCATTTATATCGTGGCGGCGTTCCTCGCTCAGCGCCGGCCGGCCTGGCTGCCGGGCCTGCCCGGCGGGGAAATCGGCCTGCACGCCATCTTATGGCTGGCGGCGACCGTGCTGGCCTTGCCGCTGCTCATTGCCACCTTCCGCAAGCTTCAGGCGCTGGGGCTGCTGCTGGCCGAGGTGAGTGTGCGGCCGGCGGCGGCCGGAGAAAGCACGGCCAGCATCCGGGCCGTCATCGCCCAAGCCATTCCTCTGGCGGGGGCCGTGGCACTGGCTTTGCTGGTGCTGGCATTGAGCGCGCCGCTGCTCCCGCCGCGAGAGGTGCTGATGGTGCTGGTGGTCATCGTTGCGCTGGTGATGTGGGGGTGGTGGCGGGCGTTTGTGAAATGGCATTCCAAGGCGCAAGTCGCCCTGATCGAGACCTTCGACCGGCCACCCCCCACGCGACCGGAAAGCACGACGCAGTTTTTCCGGCTGCTTTCCCATGCCCAACTGCGCGTGGTGTTGGTGGAGCCGCACTCACCTGTCGTCGGCAAGCTGATCCGCGAGCTGGAACTGCGGAGCCGCACCGGCGCCAGCGTGGTGGGCATCGAGCGCAACGGCGAAAACCACGTCAATCCCGGTCCAGATGAGGAGATTCGTGCGGGGGACAAACTGCTCTTGCTCGGCAGCAGCGATCAGCTCACCCAGGCGGGCGATCTGTTCCAAGTGTCGAAGGATGACGAGTAGGCGGCTGTCCTCCCTCGCGTTGGAGATGAAAAAGAAAAGGCCGCCGATCTCGCGGTCGGCGGCTGGGAGGGGGTCGAGAGTTTGTCTCAGCGCTTGAACGCCATCGGCGCACCGGCCGGCATCTCGTGGGCGCACGGCTGGTTGGTTGGGGCTTCGGGCAGCCGGGTGTTCGGCTGGGTCAGGCCGTTGGCGAGCATGTAGGCCTCCACTTCTTCGCCGCTGATGTCGGGGAGCATGTGTCCGTCGATTTCAACGCAGGGGCTGAGCATCTGGCCGCTCTTCTGGATCATTTCCTGGCGCTGGGCCGGGTCGTTGATGATGTCGCGATCCTCGAAGGGCAGATCGTATTTCTTCATCACGGCGCGCACGCCCATGCTCCAGCCGCAGGAAGGTTTCAGGTAAGCTACAATTTTGGGTTTGTTCATGGCAGTCAGGTTAGTTCCGTGGGCGTAAAGTGCCACGGTTCCCTCGGTTGACAAGTCTTTGTTCCGGCGGCTCCGCACCAAGTCAGCCCTTGCAGGGCGAAACCTTGGCGAATGCAAATCTTCGTGCTGGCCACCCGGCCAATAACGCCGCTCTTGGCTCACCAGTCGCCTGCCGCTTATCGCGCCGGAAACATCCGGCTGGACCCTTACTTGGGCACGCCGCCCAGGAGCTTCATCATCGCCTCGCGCATCATCGTCTTCACGTCGTCGTATTTCTGGTAGTCCTTCGCCGGCTCGAACGCGGAGCTGGGCGGGTTGCCGAACTTAACGTCCGAGAACAGGAGGGTCACTTTTGAACCTTTCTGGGAAGTCTCGATCACGATCGGAAATCCTCCGAGGTCTCGGGCGTTCCAGGTGGTGCCCTCGGAAGTCTTCCCCTGCTCATCGGTGACCACCACCAGATGCTTGATACACGCGTAACCAGCCAGCGTTTCCTCGCCCAGCTTGGTTTTCTCCACCTTCGACTTCTTGGCGGTCTCGGGATTGTTCTCATCCCGCAAAGGGATTTCGGCGTAAGCCTTGAGGCCCGGATATTGCATGTAGGAAAGCTTCTTGTCTGGACGCGTGATCAGCACCACTTCGGCCATGCCCACCGCCTTGATTTGCTCGGCTACCAGCGGCGACATGCGGCCGCCCTCCACTTTTGAGACATCAATCTCAAAGCGAGCCTGCCCACCGAGGTAAGTCAGTTTGGCCGGAACCAGCACCATGGCACCCTGTTCACTCTTGGTGCCCAAATTAACTGACGCCGTGAAGGCGCTGTGTTCACCCAAGAACCGGGTCAACACGGCTCCGAATTCAGCGCCGGGCAGGTTGCCCAGGCCACCACCGCCCAGTTGAGCAACGGCGGTGGAACTTCCCAGAACGAGTAGGGCGGACAGGCACAGGAGGCGGAGAGGTTTCAAGTTGTGTTGGGTTGAATTTTGGGCACTAGAAGCCTCTAGCTGCTGGTTGTCAACTTGAGGCCTTACCTAGACGAGTTGCATAGCGCGGCTGACAACGCGCGCCTCCACCACTAAGCTGCCGCCATGTCACTTCGCGTTCTGATTGCGCCGGACAAGTTCAAAGGCACCCTCACCGCTCACGCTGCCGCCGAGGCCATCGCGGCCGGCTGGTGCAAGGCCCGGCCCACGGATCGCCTCACGCTGCTGCCCATCAGCGACGGCGGCGACGGCTTCGGGGAGATCCTCAGCGCGGCGCTCGGAGCCAAACTTCAGAAGGTCCGCACGGTGGACGCCGCGCATCGCCCGCTCGAAGGCGTGTGGTGGTGGGATGCGAAATCCAAGACCGCCATCGTCGAGTCCGCGAACATCATCGGGCTGGCGATGCTGCCGCCGAAGCAGTTCCACCCGTTTCAGCTCGACACCTTGGGGCTGGCCGCCGTGTTGCAAGCGGCGGCGAAGAAAGGCGCGCGGCGCTGTTTCGTGGGCATCGGCGGCAGCGCGACGAATGACGGCGGGGCAGGGTTGGCACGCGGCTTGGGCTGGCAGTTCTTCAACGGGCGTCAGGAAGAGCTGTTCCGCTGGACGCACCTGCAACAGTTGCACCGCTTGGTCGCCCCTCGCCGTCGCAAGCTCTTCCCGCAGCTCATCGTCGCCGTGGACGTGCAGAACAAGCTGCTCGGTGCGCGCGGCTGCTCACGCGTGTATGGCCCGCAGAAGGGCCTGCGCCCGGAGGAATTCCCCAGCGCCGAACGCGCGCTGCGCCAGCTGGCAAACACGGTGAAGGCGCAGCTCGGCCGCGATCTCGCGGGCCTGCCGGGCACGGGCGCGGCGGGCGGGCTGGGCTTCGGGTTGTGCGCGTTTGCGGGCGCGAAGTTGCAGCCGGGCTTTGCCCTCATCGCTCGACACGCGAAGCTGGAGGAGCATTTGCGCGCGGCGGACTTGGTTATCACCGGCGAAGGTTCCTTGGACCGCTCGTCCCTGATGGGCAAGGGCCCGGGCGAAATCGCCGTGCGCTGTCGCGCGCGCAAACTGCCGTGTCTCGGCCTCGGCGGCGTGGTGCAGGACGAGGCGGCGCTGCGGAAACTCTTTCAATCCGCAAGCGGTCTGACGCAACTCACGTCACCCGAGCAGGCGAAGGCGGAGGCGGCGAAGTGGCTGGCAACGCTGGCAGAACAGGTCGCCAGCAACCTGCCATGAAGCACTTCTACACCGGCCCGGTCATCAACACCGAGATGCTCGTGATGATGCTGGAGAAGCACGGCATCGCGGCGGTGCAGGAGTTCGTGGACCCATCGCTGCCGGACGACGGTGACCTGAATCGCGAGGCGAACGTGCTCGTGCCCGAGGCGGATTATGACCGGGCTTACCGGCTATTCTACGAGGACAAGGAGAACGAGTTGTAGCAGCCGCTCCCCCTTGCCGGGCTGCGGCCTAACCCGCGTGTAAAGCGCACGCCTTCGCGTGCGCCCTGTGGCGCTGGACGGTCTTCTCCGACAGGCCCAACGCGCCGGCGATTTCGCCCTGCTTCAGGCTAACGAATAGTCGCCGCTTCACCACTTCCGCCTCCGTCGCGTCCAGTCTGGCCAGTTTATCCAACGTCGCGTTCACGCGCATGGTCCGCGAGGATGCGCGCATGGCTTCGGTGGCATCGGCGAAGAGATGGGCGCGATGCCGAACTGGTGCTGCCTGTCGTCGATTACGAGCCGCAACCATGCTTCGTGGCCGAGCGCGGTGGGTTGGAAGGTGTGGTGATCGGCCTCCTGCGACATCTGGTGCGCGGCGAGTCGGCGCAAACTCCGCATCGACCAGTGGGAGCAATTCTGCGGCGGCCTGCGAATCGCTCTGCTCGGCGGCGTGTGACTCAGGCAAAACGAGCTGCGGATTCTTTGAGCTCGTGCACTAACGCCCGCGTGCTAGCGGGCACCTTTCCGCGCTGCCAAAGCACGATGAAATCCCACTTCGCGCTGGCATCAGAGATCGGCACGAACACCACGCCCGGATGACTGAACTCCTGGAAATATGCGGGCAGCAGCGTCACGGCGTTTTCCGAGGCGACGAGCGAGAGCACGTTGGTGATGCCATCGACGATGACGACGAAGCGCGGCTTGAAGCCTGCTGTTTTACTTAGCGCCGACATCCATTGATTGCGCCCCGGCATCTGATCTTCGTCGATGCCGATGAAGCTGCGCCCCCTCAACTCCCGGAGCGCGAGTTTCTTTTGCGCAGCCAGTTCATCGCTGTCCGCGACGGCCACGCACACGCCGAGCGAACCGAGCTTGGCGCTGTAAAACTCACGTGCAGCGAGCGCGCCTTCCTGGCCGATGAGCGCGACATCCAGCTCGCCTGTGCGCAGTTTGTCGATCTGCTCGCGTGGCGAGAGGTCGTGCAGCTTGAGTTTCAGTTGAGGGTGAGTTTTGCGCAGCCGCGCCAGCGAGGGCGTGAGCACCGATTGCGCGGCGGAAATGAGATAGCCCACGCGCAGCTCGGAGCGATCGCCGCGCGCCTGTCGGCGCAACTCGGCCAGCGCGGCGTCGTAGGCATCGGCGAGCGGGCGCATGGATTTGACCATCGCGTGTCCGAGTCCTGTCGGCTTCACGCCGCTCGTCTGGCGCTCCAGCAGTTTGCCGCCGATCTCGGCTTCCAAGGACTGCATCTGACGGCTGAGCGCGGGCTGGGTGATCCGCAGCCGCACGGCGGCGCGGTTCACGCTGCCTTCTTCGATCACGGTGAGCAGGGCGCGAATGCGGTCGACCATGACGCTGAGGCTATGTGCATTCGGCATAACCGCAATGTCGAACTGGCATTATCCGGATCTTCTCACATCGCGCAGGGTGGTGCCCTGTGAACGCACCGAACCTCAGCCAACATCCGCCCCGCAGCCCGCGCGTCCGCCTCGGCGGATACACCATCCTGCCACGCCTGCTCGACAAGGCGCGCGCCGTCATCGCCGGCACCGCGGGCGAATACAAATACAACAACCCGAACGACGGGCACTTCTTCCGCTTCACCGGCCTTGCGCCCAACGCGCTGCTGGCGCAGGTGAAAACCGGCGCGGCTGACTGGGCCATGCTGCTCTGGGTCAATGAGCACGCCCCGCTCAAACGCACCGCGCTGGAAATCGAGCAGTGGTCCGGCTGGACGGAAACCGCCGCCTTCAACGACGTCGAAATGCGCGAGTGGTTCACCGACCAGATCAAGCGTCTCAATCCGGCGCGTGATGATTTGCGCAGCACGTTTGACTACCTCGATCTCGACGACTACGTCAGTTTTGGCGGCGTCGCCTGATTGCAAACTATCCCCCCCCTCGACCATGGCCGACCGCTTCATGCACACCGTGCTCACGCCTGCCGTGTTCGAGGCCCAGCGTCAATACTACGGACGCACTTACCCCGCTTACGATACCGTGCCGGAGCGCGATGCTTTGACCGCTGGCGAGGCGGAGTTCATCGCGCAGCGCGACTCGTTCTACATGGCCACGATCACGGAAAACGGCTGGCCATATCTCCAGCATCGCGGCGGTGCGAAGGGCTTCCTCCGCGTCACCGGGCCAGACGAGCTCATGTTCGCCGACCACGGCGGCAACCGTCAGATGATCAGCGTCGGCAGCCTCGCGTTGATTGATCGTGTGAGCCTCTTCCTCATGGACTACCCGGCGCGTGAACGGCTGAAAATCCTCGGCCACGCCAAGGTGCTGGATGCACGCGAGCATCCCGAACTCGTCGCGAAGAGTGCACCACCGGGCGGCCATGCGGCCAAGGTGGAACGCATCTTTGTGATCGATGTTTTGGCGTATGATTGGAACTGCCCTAAGTTCATCACGCCACGTTTCACGTCCGCCGAAATCGAAAGCGCCGTCGCTCCACTCAAAGCCCGCATTGCCGAACTCGAATCCCAACTCAAACGCCAAACATCATGAACCCACGCCCGCCGCTCCCGCCCTTCACCGAAGAAACCGCCAGGCAAAAAGTCCAGCTGGCCGAGGACGCCTGGAACAGCCGCGATCCCGAGCGCGTGTCGCTCGCCTACACCTCCGACACCGAGTGGCGCAATCGGGATGTCTTCCTGAACGGCCGCGCCGAGGTCGTCGCCTTCCTCACGCGCAAGTGGGCGAAGGAGCACGACTACCGGTTGAAGAAGACGCTCTGGGCTTTTACCGGCAACCGCATCGCCGTGCGTTTCGAATACGAATGGCAAGACAGCACCGGCCAATGGTGGCGCAGCCACGGCAACGAGAACTGGGCGTTCGACGAGCACGGCTACATGGCGAAGCGCTATGCGAGCATCAACGATCAGCCCATCGCCGAAGCGGATCGCAAGTTCCGCTGGGATCGGAAGGCGTGACGACGTCGCAGCGCGTCTGCCCGACCTGCTGCTTCCCCGCGTCGTAGTCCTTCCAAAACTCCGCGGCGGTCTTGTCGGGGAGGCAGGTTTTCGGATCAACCCGAAGCCGAGACCTTCGAGTTTGAGATGGGCGCGGAGCGGATTACGACCAGGCTTGCCGGTTCTGCTACGAGGACAAGGAGAACGAACTGTGAGCCTTAGTCGGTGCGTGAGGATTTAATGCCAAGCCGCAGAGACGCCACGAAAACTTGCACTTTCGCATGCTTGGCCAAGCCCAACGCGCGGGGCAGCCAAAATATGATGTCGCTCCCAATCTCTGTCTCTCCGCGCCCTTGCGGCCTCGCGTTAAAGGAAGCTCCCAACGGGAACCGGCACCGGCCTAATTGAGCTTCAACCGCTCCATGACTTCCTGAGCCAGCACCTCGTAGGCGGCGGCCCCGGCGCTGTATTTGTCGTAGTGGATGATGGGCTGGCCGTGGCTGGGCGCCTCCGCCAGGCGAGTGGTGCGCGGGATGACCGTCTCGAACACCTTGTCGCCGAAGTGCTCGCGCACCTCGCTGAGCACCTGCTGCGAGAGCCGGGTGCGGCCGTCGAACATCGTCATCACCACTCCGAGCAGTTCGAGGTGCGGGTTCACCCCGGAGTCGCGCACCTGCCCCAGCACGCGGTGGATCATCGAGATGCCTTCCAGCGCGTAATACTCGCACTGGAGCGGCACCAGCAGCGCGTCCGCGGCGGCGAAGGCGTTGAGCGTGAGAATCCCCAGCGACGGCGCGCAATCAATCACGATGAGGTCGTGCTGGCCCGCGTCACGCACGGGCTGAAGCGCCTGCTTGAGCCGGTGCAGGTGGTTCTCCAGCCGGGACAGCTCGATCTCCGCGCCGCACAAATCCACTTCGCTGGGGACGATGGCCAGGCGCTCGAACGCGGTGGGCAGGATGTGGTCCGCGAGGGTGCCTTCCCCCAGCAACGCGCGATAGCTGCTGGCCCCCTCGGTCTTGGGCAGGCCCACGCCGCTGGTGGCATTGGCCTGCGGGTCGATGTCCACGAGGAGCACCCGCTGGCCGAGGGCGGCGAGGCAGGCGGCGAGGTTGACGGCGGTGGTGGTCTTACCCACGCCACCCTTCTGGTTCGCCACGGCGATGACTTTGGTCGGCACGCAGGGATTTAAGGAGAGGGCCGGGGAGGGCGCAAGGTTGCATATGCCTGGTTGCATGTGCCTTGCCGCGCGGTGGTTTATTCTCTATCGTTCGCTCCGCAAACTAACTGACATCCTATCAACACTGCATGAGCGTCCTCGTAGTCGGCACCACAGCCCTCGATTCCATCAAGACTCCCAAGGCGGAGAATCCGCGCCTGCTCGGCGGCTCGGCCAGCCACGCGGCCATCGCCGCGAGCTTCTTCGCGCCGACCAAGCTGCTCGGCGTGGTGGGCGGCGACTTCCCGGCCAAATACATCAAGCTCTACGCGAAGCACGGCATCTGCATGAAGGGCCTTGAGCGGGTGAAGGACGGCCAGACGTTCCACTGGTCCGGCGAATACGAGGTGAACATGAACAACCGCCGCACGCTCAACACCGTGCTCGGCGTCATTGAGAACTGGTCGCCTAAGCTGCCCGGTGATTACGAGACCACGCCCTACGTGCTGCTCGCTAACATCTCCCCGCCCGTCCAGCACGCGGTCGTGGATCAGCTCAGCCGGCCCAAGTTCGTCATCGCGGACACGATGGATCTGTGGATGAACATCATGCTGCCGGACCTGCTCAAGCTGCTCAAGCGCGTGGATGCCTTCGTGCTGAACGAGGGCGAGGCGCACCAGCTCACCAAGGAGGACAATGTCTTCACCGCCATGAAGAAGATTCACCAGCTCGGGCCCAAATACGTGATCATCAAGAAGGGTTCCCACGGCGCGGTGTTGTCCGGCCCCAATGGCTTCTTCATCGCCCCCGCCTATCCGCTCAAGAAGGTCGTGGACCCGACGGGCGCGGGCGATTCGTTCGTCGGCGGCATGATCGGCTACCTCGCCAGCACGAAGGGCGACGTCGAGAAGAACCTTCGCCGCGCCATCATCCACGGCACGGTGACGGCGTCGTTCTGCTGCGAAGGCTTTGGCGTGGTGGCCACCACGAAGGCGACGCGGAAGGCGATTGATACCCGCGTGAAGGAGCTTGAACAGCTCGCGCGGTTCTAAATTGTCACCTGCCGCCCCTGTCTGTCGTCCTAACAACCAACTTAAAATGAAAGCGACTCTTCTCCTCGTCCTCACCTCCACGCTCACCGCGCTTGCCGCCGATCCCGGCGCGTGGGTCGTCCACTTCGACGGCAAGGCCGTGAACGGACTCCGCGGCTACAACCAGACGACCTTCCCCAACGAGGCGTGGAAGATCGAAGACGGTGCCATCAAGACCATCCCCCGCTCCGCTGGCGGCAAGCCCGTGGACCTCGCCACCGAGCAGGTTTATGCGGATTTCGAGTTCGAGTGCGAATGGAAGGTTTCCCCCGGCGGCAACAGCGGCATCATCTACCGCGTGAAGGAGATTCCCGGCAAGCCTGCCTACTCCACCGGTCCTGAGATGCAGGTGCTGGATGACGAGAAGCATCCGGACGGCAAGGCGAACTTCCCGAAGCGGACCGCCGGCTCGCTCTACGACCTCATCGGCAAGGGCATGAAGGAAAAGACCTACAAGCCCGCGGGCGAGTGGAACAAGTCCCGCCTCGTCATCAAGGGCGGCAACGTCGAGCACTGGCTCAACGACACCCAGATCGCCACCTACAAGTGGGGCAGCCCGGAGATCAAGGCGATGCTGGAGACCAGCAAGTTCAAGGGCTGGGCCGGCTTCATGGAGCAGCCCGAGGGCCGCATCGTCCTCCAGCACCACGGCGAGGAAGTCTGGTATCGGAACATCCGCTCGCGGAAACTCTGAACGGACCTGCCCCACTTCCATCTCACCGCCATGAAAGCTCTCCTCGCCCTCCTCGCCCTGGCCGCCACCGCCGTTGCCGCCGACTTGAACACGCTCACGGACGCCGAGAAACAAGCGGGCTGGCGGCTGCTCTTCGACGGCAAGTCGCTCACCGGCTGGCGCACTTACAAGGAGGGCGGAAAGATCGGTGCCGGCTGGATCGTGGAGGACGGCTTGCTCAAGAAGCAGGCGAAGATTTCCGGTGGCGACATCATGACGGAGCAGCCCGTCAGCGGCAGCGTTGACTGGGAGTTGTCCTGGGAGTGGCGCATCGCCAAGAACGGCAACAACGGCATCAAGTATTTCATCACCGAGGCGCGCAAGTCCGCCGTCGGTCACGAGTATCAGATGCTCGATGACGACGGCCATCCCGACGGCAAGATCGGCCCGCACCGCCAGACGGCGGCCTATTACGACGTGCTGCCGCCCGCGCCGGACAAGCCCATCAAGCCGGTCGGCGAGTGGAATGCCTCCCGCGTGGTCGTGAAGGGCAGCGCCGTCCAGCACTGGCTCAACGGCGCGAAGGTGCTCGAATACGAGCTCGGCAGCGCGGCGCTCAAGGAGGCCGTGGCGAAAAGCAAGTTCAAGAAGGTCGAGGACTTCGGCACCAAGGTGACCGGCCACATCCTGCTCACGGACCACAATGACGAGTGCTGGTTCCGAAACGTGAAGCTGCGCGTGAGCAAGTGATAGCGGAGCACCGGGAGCGCGGCCTTCAGGCCGCTTCAACGTCCGCAGGCAGCGGTTCATTCAGATACCAAGAACGTAGCTCCGTGAAGCGGCATGAATGCCGCGCTCCACTTCACACTGCTGGCTGAAATTCTTTCAGTCTTCCTCCCCCGCCTCCGGTCGGTTTCACTTCCGCACATGAAGATTGTTGTCCTCGACGGTTACACGCTCAATCCCGGCGACTTGAGCTGGGACGCCTTGAAGGCGCTCGGCGACGTTGCGTTCTTCGATCGCACGCCGCCCGATCAGGTCGCCACGCGGTGTGCGGACGCAGACATTGTGATCACGAACAAGGCGCTGCTCCCGCGCGAAGTCGTCAGCGCACTGCCCAAGCTCCGTTACATCGCCGTCACCGCCACGGGCTTCAACGTCGTGGATGCTGCCGCCGCCCGCGAGCGCGGCATCCCGGTGAGCAACGTCCCGCTCTACGGCACTCGTGCCGTGGCCCAGCTCACCATCGCGCTGCTGCTGGAGCTCTGCCATCGCGTCGGCCTGCACGCGGACTCAGTCCGGGCCGGTGACTGGGTGAAATCTGCCGACTGGTGCTATTGGCGGCAACCGCTGCTGGAGCTGGATGGGTTGACGTTTGGCGTCGTCGGCTGGGGCCGCATTGGACAGGCCACAGCGGACATTGCCCGCGCCATGGGGATGAAGATTCTGGCCGCCAGCCGTTCGCCGAAGCCCCCGCAGGCGGGCGTCGAGTTCGCTGATTTGGAAACCGTCTTCCGCCGGGCTGATGTGCTAAGTTTGCACTGTCCGCTCACGCCCGACACCAAGGCGTTGGTGAACGCCGCCCACCTCGCGCTGATGAAACCCAGCGCCTTCCTGCTCAACACCAGCCGCGGTCCGCTGCTGGATGACGCGGCGGTGGCGGACGCGCTGAACGCTGGCCGGCTCGCCGGAGCCGGGCTGGACGTGTTGTCCACGGAGCCGCCCAAAGCCGACAACCCGCTGCTCACCGCGCGCAATTGCCTCATCACGCCGCACCTGGCCTGGGCTGCCAAGGCCGCCCGCGCGCGTTTGATGGCAACCACGGTGGAGAATGTCCGCGCGTTCCTCGCCGGTCCGCTGCAGAACGTGGTGAACTGAGTTCAGTAATTCGCTGGCTGCCGGCTTCCGGCGTTCCTGATTCAATCCCCGCGCATGAAACTCTTGGTCATCGGCTCCGGCGGACGCGAACACGCGCTGGTCTGGAAGCTCGCGCAATCCCCGCTCGTCACGCGCATGTGGTGCGCGCCGGGCAACGCGGGCATCGCCGAGGAACGTCTCGCGCAGAACGGCGCGCTCATCGAGTGCGTCCCGGTGCCCGCTGAAGACTTACCCAAGCTCCTCGCGTTCGCGCAGCAGGAGCGGCCGGACTTCACCGTCGTCGGCCCGGACAACCCGCTCGCGGCGGGCGTGGTGGATTTGTTTCAGGCGAACGGCTTCAAGATTTGGGGGCCTAACAAGCAGGCCGCTCAGTTCGAGGGCAGCAAGGCCTTCTCACAGGATTTCATGGAGCGGCACGGCATCCCGACTGCCAAGTCCGGCACCTTCACCGACCCCGTCGCCGCGAAGCAATTTGCCGCCAGCCTCGACGGCCGCTGCGCCGTGAAGGCCGACGGCCTCGCGCTCGGCAAAGGCGTCCTGCTCACTACGAACGTCCGCGATGCCGAGCAGGCCGTGGACGAAATCATGGTGAGCAAATCCTTCGGCGCTGCGGGCCAGCGCATCGTCATCCAGGAGCTGCTCGAAGGCATGGAGATTTCCCTGCACGCGCTCTGCGACGGCAAGGTCGCAAAGCTCTTCCCCACCTCGCAGGACCACAAACGCGCCCTCGACGGCGACGCCGGCCTCAACACCGGCGGCATGGGCACCTATTCGCCCGCGCCGTTCCTCACCGACGCCGAGCTGAAGTCCGTCGGTGACGCCATCCTCCAGCCGTGGCTGCGTGGCTGCGCGGCGGACGGCATTGATTTCCGCGGTCTGCTCTATCCCGGCGTGATGCTCACCAAGAGCGGTCCCAAGGTGCTGGAGTTCAACGCCCGTTTCGGCGACCCCGAGACACAGGTCTATCTCACGCGCTTGGAAAACGACCTCGTGGAACTCCTCCTCGCCAGCACCGAGGGCTGTCTCGCCAGCCACGAACTTCGCTGGAGCACCAACGCCAGCGTCTGCGTCGTGATGGCCAGTGGCGGCTATCCCGGCAGCTACCCGAAAGGCAAAGTCATCACCGGTCTGGACGTCGCGAACGCGCTGCCGAACACCAAAGTCTTCCACGCCGGCACCGCGAAGAAAGACGGCCAGACCGTGACCAAAGGTGGTCGTGTCCTCGGCGTGACCGCGTGGGCCCAAGACCTCGCCACCGCCCGCAACGCCGCCTACGCCGCTGTGGAAAAAATCCACTTCGAGGGCGCGCACTTCCGCCGCGACATTACGGCGAAAGCTCTCAAGTAGGTCAGGGCATCTTGCCTGCCCCTCCAGAATGCAGCCATGACCGACACCCCGCCCGAAATCGCCGAACTCGTGCGGACCCGGCTGATGGCGCGCACCGGGGCGGAGCGTTTTCGCATGGGCGTCGAGATGTTCGACGCGGCTCGGCGCATGGTGCTGGCCTCGCTGCCCGCCGAGCTGTCGGATTCCGAGCGCAAACGCCGCCTCTTCGAGCGACTTTACGGTCAGTCGCTGCCAGCTCAGGCACCGTAGCGGATGGTTGCGAAAAATAGGTCAGCGCATCTTTCCTGACCTCCATCTGAACAGAGCCGCTTGGGTGGAGGCTGACAATTAGAGAGACCGGCGGGACGCGCTGTCCTACTTCACGATGAGGCGCACGACCTGGCTCTTCTTCCAAGCGGCGAGCTTCTTGGCATCGGCGGTGTTTTTGAGCTTGAGGGTGGTCTCGTTCACGCCGGAGCCGTAGGTGCCGAGGTTCTTGCGGGTCACCAGCTCGGCTTCGAGGGAGTCGCCGATGGGGGCAAACTGGGCGTCGGTGTTGCGGAGTTGCACCGCTTGGCCAGGCTTCAAGAGGTTGCCCTGAAACCAGTAGGAGGAGTGGATGAGGAAGTGGACGGTGTCGCCTTCAATGGCCTCGATCTGGCCGGTCAGGCCTTCCTGCGCTATGCGCGCGGCGACAGCGTCGGCTTCGATCTTTTTCACGGCGTCGAGACTCGCGTCGTCGGTGAGGAGATGGACGACACGGCGGTCGGTGGCCTTGGTCCAGGTGAAGTAGAGGCGGTCGCCGGTCTTAAGCGCCGGGGCGTCGGTGCGCTGGCCGTTGCGGAAGAATTTTGCGTCGGCAGCGAGTTGGAAGTCGCGCGCCTTGTCCTCGAAGGGCTTGTCACCGGCGAAGACTTGCGCACTGAACTCGCGGCCACCGGACTTAACGGACTGAATGATCCACGCGTGGTTGTGGCCCTTCATTTGGCAAAGCTCGTCCTGGTAATGCACGAGCCAGCCGCGTTTCTTGTCACCGTCGGGATTGAAGAAGCAGTTCACGCGCTCACCGGGGAGAGGTTCGTCCACGTGCGCGCCGTAGGTGAGGTGACGGTAGGTGGTGGCCCAGGGGAGAATCTTCGCAGTGAAAATTTCACCGTTGCCCTCGTGCTCGAACTCGCCGGTCCAGGTGGCGCGGTCGAACTTCCGCCAGACATACCAGCCGCGCGAGATGCCGATGCTGCCGGGCACGCCGAAGCGCCGCGCGTGCAAGGGGTGAGCGCCCTCGTGCGGCAGCGTGGCGATCGTGCGCAGCGGTTTCAGTTCCACGCCAGGATGGCCGGTAAAACCCTTCACACCGACCTTCGCGTGGAAGACCCCGTCGGGCGTGCCGGTGGTGCAGAAGATCTCGTCGTGGTTCGCGCCACCGAAGGTGATGTTGCTGACGACCTGCGCGGGCACGTCGAGCTGGCCGAGGACTTGGCCCGCCGGGCTGAGGACGGTGATGCGGCCCTTCTTTGTCTCGGGCCGGTGGAAGTCGGCGACCCATAAGTTGCCCGCTGCATCGAACACGCAGCCATCGCCGCCGCTGCCGCCGAGGTCGTAGAAAAGCTCCGGCGGGCCGAGCGGCGCATCGTCGCTCGCGGGCAGGGCGAGGCGGAGGATTTTCTTCGACTGCGATTCGATGAGGTAGAGGAAGCGGCTGGCGGGGTCCACGTCGAGGCCGTTGGGAAACGCGAAGCCAGTGGCGACCCGCGTGACTTTCCCGGCTGGGCTGAGGCGAAAGATGTTGCCGACAGGTTTGGCGGCGGAGGACCCGGAGGGGTCGGTCCAGTAGATGTTCCCGCGCGCGTCCACCGTGAGATCGTTGAGGCTGTTGAGCGGTTGGCCTTCGAACTGGTCCGCGAGCACGGAGACGACGACGTTTGTGGCGAGACTTAGCAGGGCCTTGTGCTTGTTGTCGGCAATGAGCAATTGGTGGTCGCGGCGGAGGAACGTGCCGGCTGGCCCGATGTCGAGCCAGGGGAAGACCTTGCCAGCCTTGTCCACCTTGAGCAGCGCGCCGGAGCAGAAGAAGACTTCGCCATTCAGCCATGTCGGGCCTTCAGAGTAGCCGGGAGCCTTGGCGTGATGAGTCCACTTGGCGGCGGCAAGCTGGTCGGCGATGGACGCGGCGGAGAGGGGCAAGGTGAGGCACGCGAGCCCGGCGATTACAGAACGCAGTTGAAGCATGGCGCGTTGGACGTAGCATGCGGTCCCGGCATTTCCGTCTTTACCCGACTTCGCGTGCTTGGCACGTTGCCGCGCACCAACATCACCTATGCCCACCATCCAAGAGCAGATTGACCAGCAGGACTTGTCGCTCTTCAAGACCATCGAGAGCCAGAGCAGCGAGGATGACCGCCGCTCGTTTATGGCGTTGAACAGTGCGTTCCGCCAATGGAAGGGCGGCAAGTTCACTTTCTTGGAGATCGGTTCCTTCAAGGGCGGCTCACTACAGTCCTACGTGGCTGACCCCGGCTGCACGAAGATCATCTCGATTGATCCGCGCCCGAAGTTTGTGCCCGACGCACGTGAGAAGGGCGGCGACTACTCGCACGTCACGACGCAGATCATGCTCGACCTGCTCGCGAAGGTGCCCGGCGCGGACGTGAAGAAGGTCATTCCCATCGAGAAGGGCACGGAGTCGCTCAAGCCGGCGGACCTACCGTTCAAGCCGGATTTCTGCTTCATTGATGGCGAGCATACGGACACCGCCATGCTCCGTGACGCGCGTTTTTGCCTGAACGCGATGGGGCCGGACAGTGCGATGGCGTTCCATGACGGCGACATTATTTACCTTGGGCTGGACACGCTTATCCACGAACTGGAGGCGTCGGGCCGAGAGTTCCGCGCCTACAACTTGCCCAGTTCGGTGTTCGTCATTGAGTTCGGCAAGTGCCGGCTGAGCCAGACCGAGCCGATGCGCTCGTGGCGCGACCAGAATTACAAGGGCTATCTCTACGCGCTCGTCCGCAACGATGTCTTCCGCACGACCGCGCGCGAGTATTGGCGCATCGCCGAGCACCCGGCCTTCAAGCTGCCGCACAAGCTGGGCCTCGTGAAGGTGGCGAAGAAGATTATGGGCGGGGGCAAGAAGAAGAAGTGAGGGGAAGCCTCGTCGGGGGTGGGACAACAGTAGCCGTGGGTGAAGTTCGCACCGCGAACGGAACCTGCGGATTGGGCCGCGAGTTGGGTGAACCGCGTAGCGGTTCGACATTGTTGTCGGAGGACGGAGAGCGTGTCACCGCTACGCGGTTCAAATTTGCTTTGCGAGCTGACCGTGGGTTGCGCTCGCTCGCTTCAGCCACGGCTACTTTTGTTCTGCTGCTACGCAGCTTTGCTTTTCCGGCAATGCCTCCGGGAGCTTCGCTACTTCTCCTTCGCTCGCCCGGGGAACTCCGAGGGCCGCCAGCCGGTCCACTTCTTGAACGTGTTCGAGAAGACGAAGGGGTTTTGATAGCCGACGGCGTTGGCGATGGTTTCCACCTTGTCGTTTGTGGTCGAGAGGAGGTCCGCCGCGCGCCTCATGCGGAGGAAGATGACTTGATGCATCGGGCTGCGGCCGAGCTGGCGGTGGCAGAGTCGGCGCAAATGCTCCGTGCTCATGTGCGCGAGGCGGGCGAGGCGCTCCAGCGTCCACTCTTCGTCGAGATGCGCGGCGACGCCTTCCCACACGAGCCAGAGCCGGTCCTCCACCTGCCACGGGCGCGCGAAGCGGAGCACGTAGGCGTGGATCAAGTCCGCCCAGTGCTGCATCTGCGCGGGCACCGCTGCGCCTTGCGCTTCGTAGTGCAGGCCCAGCACCGCGTGGCGCACCGGCTCGGGGTCGAACTTCGCGAGCACGGGCGAACTCGCGCCGGCGATGGGGCGCTGGTTGGTCGGCTGTTCGTAGCGCACCCAGACAAATTCCCATGGGGCGCCGGGTTCGGCATAAAAAGCGTTGAGAATGTGCGGCGGCAGTAGGCAGGCAGTGCCCGCATTGCAGACCTGCCAGCGGCCTTCCACCAGAAGCCGGCCGCTGCCACCGAAGCACGCGAGGAAGTATGTGCCGCTTTGTTTCATGCGCACGACGCGATAGGGCGCAACCGCATGGCAGACGCCGAGGTGGGCAATTTGATGCTGCACAAGCGCGGGGCAGACCGGCACGGCTTGCAGCCAGCCACGCTGGTCGGCTGCGTTTGCGCGCACGACCCACTGGCGTGTCTGGGCGCCCAGGATGTGCGTTTCGGATAGTTGGGCGTGCGTCTTTGCCATTTTCAACCGGGCGGGTCAGGCAATACGATGACCAGCACACTCGCACAGCGCGACAGATTTTTAACCGACATCGAACCATGCCCAATCCCTGGACCGGAAAAGGAAATCCCTATACCCGCAAGGAAGTCCGCGACCGCTTGATGAGCACCATCAAGAAGGGCGACGCCATCATCGCCGCCGGCGCGGGCACGGGCATCAGCGCGAAGTTCATCGAGAAGGGCGGGGCGGACCTCCTCATCATCTACAACTCCGGCCGCTTCCGCATGAGCGGCCACGGCTCGACTTGCGGCCTCATGTCCTATGGCGATGCGAACGCCATCGCGATGGAGATTGGCGAATACGAGGTGCTGCCTACCGTGGAGGAAATCCCCGTCATCTGCGGCGTCCACGCCACGGATCCACGCCGCCGCATGTGGCATTGGCTCGGCAAGGTGAAGGAGATGGGATTCAGCGGCGTGAACAATTTTCCGACGCACACCATCGTGGATGGTCACTTTCGCGGCGTGCTCGAAGAGACGGGCATGGGCGTGCAGAAGGAGTTCGAGATGATTGCGCTCGCTCGGAAGATGGACCTTTTCAGCATTGTCTATGTCGCCACGCCTGAGGAGGCGGTCGAGATGGCGAAGGCCGGTGCCGACGCGATCATCGCGCATGTTGGCACGACGGTGGGCGGCAGCATTGGCGTGACCAAGGCGGTCGTGACTTGGGACTTCACCCTCAAGCGCACGCAGGAGATCATTGATGCCGCCAGCCGCGTGCGGAAGGACATCTTCTTCCTCTGCCACGGCGGCCCCATCAACACGCCCGAGGACGCGAGCCGCGTGATGCAAGGCACCGACGCCGTCGGCTTCGTCGGCGCGAGCAGCTTGGAACGCATGGGAGTTGAGGCGTCGCTCACCAACCTGACGCGCGACTTCAAGAAGCTGAAGGCCCCGGCGGCCAAGAAGTTTGGGAAGAAAAAGTAAGCCCGGTTGACCGGCCTTGCCGGGGCCGGTAACAGTAAGACCTTGAACACCAACCGCATCCTTGGAGAAACGGGCGAATTCGTTCCGCGCAAGGTCGTGGGCCGGTCACGCTCCGCTTCGGAGAACCTGGCCTTGGTGGAGGACATGGCGGGCTTCGTCCGCACGTATTTCAATGGCAAACGAATCCGAGTCGGAGCCGAGGGCGATTATTTCCCGGTTCGAAAGGCTGTTGGCCGCCCTCACGCGAAGTAACGTGGACTTCTGCGTGGTCGGCGGCCTGGCGGTCGTTTTGAACGGTTATGTGCGGGTCACGGAGGATGTGGACATCCTCGTGAACCCGGAGCGCGCCAACTTGGAACGAATGCTGGCTGTGTTGAAGGAATGGGGTGAAGGCTGGGCGCGCGAGTTGACGCCGGATGATTTTCCCGCGCAGGAAGGCTCCGTGCGCATTGGCGAACAGGAGTTCGACCTCGACATCTTTGTGCAGATGCGCGGGCACACGCTCGAAGGCTTTCGCCAGGCGTTGCGTTTTTTCGAGTCCGCAGGAGTCCACATCCCGTATCTGGGGCCGGATGGTTTGATCCTTCTCAAGCAGGATTCTTGGCGCGAAAAGGACCGACGTGATGTGCAAGCCATGCGGGAAGCCCTGCAAGCCGAACAAACCAGCAAACAACCATGAGTCCATCCGACCGCCGCTTTGTGCAAATCGCGGACGCCCTCCGCGAACCCAACGTCTGGACCAACAACGAGTGGTTGTGCCGCCCGGACATCGTCGCCGCGAAGGACTTGCTGCTGGTGCGCGCGAACATGGCCCCGGGCTATTGCCATCCGTTCCACTATCACCCGCATCGTGAGGAAATCATTTACGTCCTCTACGGACGCGCCGAGCAGTGGGTTGGGGAGGACTGCCGGATTCTCAGCACTGGCGAGATGGCGCACATTCCGCCGGGCACAATTCACGCCACCTATAATCCTCACGCGGAACCGCTCGTCTTCCTCGCCATTCTTTCCCCCGCTGTTTTGCCGGCAGCCCAAGCTGGAGATCCTGACCCGGTGGATGTCGGCACCCAGGAGCCATGGGCTTCGATTCGGAAGGGCCGGGGACTATCTCCTTGCGTTTGGGATGGCGGCCGACAGGTGGCTTGAACGTCCCGTAACGCCGCCAAGGCTCAAACCGTCCATGTCATCCACATGAACAAACTTGCGCTGCTCGCCACCGGGTGCCTGCTGTTCTGCGCCCTGCCTTCCGCCGACGCGCAGAGCCAGGGCAAAAGCAAGAGCGTGTCCCCCACGCAGGCGAGGAAAGAATTCGATGACGCCAAGGCGAAGCTGAAGGACGAAAACCAGGATCTCGACAAGGCCGAGCGGGAGGTCGACAAGGCCGAAGCTGCCCGTAAGACCGCCGCCGCCAAGGTCCAGCAAGCCCGGCAGGCTGCCCTTGCGGAACATGGTAAAAAACTTGGCCTGCCCGTCGCCCTGGGGCAGCGCGACGCAACGGCGCGCGGACTGGAATCCGCGCATGCCGCCCTTTCGAAGCAGATTCACACCACCACCGAACATCAGGCAGCCGTGAAGGAAGCCGAGCAGGCGAAGACCCGGCTGGC
This sequence comes from Akkermansia muciniphila, assembly GCA_945874145.1. Lineage (GTDB taxonomy): Bacteria > Verrucomicrobiota > Verrucomicrobiia > Limisphaerales > SXTU01 > SXTU01. Next base: position 14,275 of record CAMCFN010000010.1, on the reverse strand, counting down.
GACTGTGCGCGAGGATCCCTCCCTGTCCGACGACAAGAAGAAGCAGCTCACCACCGAGCTTTCCAAGACCATCCGCACGCCCGTGGAGCTGGAGCGCGAGCGTATTGAAGCCAATCCGCAAATCCGCGATCTGCGCGGCAAGCTCGCCGAAGCCAACAAGCAGTTGGCTGTCATTCAGGGGCAGGTGCAAAAAGCCGTCGAGGAAGACGCCGAGGTTAAGAGCGCCCTCCAAGCGGAGCGCGCGGCGGGGGAAAAGGCCAAGACTGCCCGGGCCGAGGTGGAGAAGCACAAGAAGGAAGTGGCTGCGGCCCAGAAGAAGGTGGCCACGGAGAACCAGCAGCTTCAAAGCGCGCAAAGCAAGGCGAAGAATGCGAAGGGCAAGGGCGGCAACAAGTAGCCCGGCAACTTTCTCGTCCACTGCGGACTTTTGAATTTCCAAACGGCTCCGAGTCGGCTATCTGACCTGCATGCCACAGCGCGCCGCCACGGGTGAGACAATTCTCCGCGGCATTCCCGTTTCCACCGGCATCTGCGTCGGCAAGGTGCTGCTTTTGGGGTTGTCCCGCGTTCAGGTAGGCCGGCAGGAAATCGCCGAAGCCGATCTGCCCCGGCAGCTTGAACGCTTGGAGCAGGGCCTGCTGGCTACCCGTCAGCAGTTGCTGGAAATCCAGCAGCAGGTCACGCACGCGATGGGGGCCAAGGACGCCAGCATTTTCGACGCCCATCTGCTGGTGCTGGATGACCCGACGCTCCTCGAAGGGGTGGCCCGCATGATCGCCGATGAACGGGTCACGGCGGAATGGGCTTTTCACACCGTTGCCGAACGTTTCGCCCGGACCTTGGAGGCGTTGCCTGATGATTACCTGCGCGAGCGCGTGGCGGATCTGCGGGATGTCGCCACACGGGTGGTGAACAACATTCTCGACCACCATGAGGCGGTGGATCTGGCGCATCTCAAGGAGCCGTGCATCGTCATCGCGCACGATCTTGCCCCTTCCATCACCGCGCGGCTCGACAAGAAGATGGTGCTGGGTTTTGGCACCGACGTCGGGGGCAAGACCTCGCACACGGCGATCATGGCGCGGTCCTTGCGCATTCCCGCAGTGGTCGGTCTTCAGACGGCCAGCCAGCAGTTGCACACCGGCCAGAGCGTGCTGCTCGATGGCTTCAACGGGCTGATTATTCTCAGCCCGACCGATCAGACCCTCTTCGAATACGGTCAGATTGAGCGCCGGCAGAAAAGCTTTGAGCAGCGGCTACAGGAGATTCACGATCAGCCCGCAGTCACGCTCGATGGCGCGCAGATAACTCTTTCGGCCAATGTTGAGGAGGCTTCAGACGCCGCCGAGGTCAAGATCGCCGGAGGCGAGGGCGTCGGCCTCTTCCGCACCGAGTTTCTCTTCCTGAACCGCAGCACGCTCCCCAGTGAGGAGGAGCAGTATCAGGCCTACCGGCAGGTCGCGGCGGAGCTCAACCCGCAGCCGGTCATCATCCGCACGCTCGATTTGGGCGGCGACAAGCTGCCCAACACCGCGAGCATCCCGCAGGACACGGCGGAGATGAACCCCTTCCTGGGCTGGCGGGCTATCCGCTACTGCCTTCAGGAGTCCGCCATCTTCCGCGCCCAACTGCGGGCCATTCTCCGCGCCAGTGCCGAGGGCAATGTGAAGATCATGTATCCGATGATCTCCGGCCTGGAGGAGTTGACGCAATCCAACGAGCTGGTGGAACAGTGCAAGGCCGAGTTGCGCAGCGCGGGCGTCCCGTTCGACGAGAACATTGAGATCGGGGCGATGATCGAGATCCCTTCAGCGGTGATGATCGCCGACTCGCTCGCCAAGCGCGTGAAGTTCTTCAGCATCGGCACCAACGACCTGATCCAATACACGCTGGCGGTGGACCGGTTGAACGAGAAGATCGCGTATCTCTACGATCCCACGCATCCGGCGGTGCTCAAGCTCATCAAGCTCACCGTTGAGGCCGCCCATCGCCACGGCATCTGGGTGGGCGTGTGCGGCGAGATGGCCACGGACCCCGCGATGGTCCCGCTACTGCTCGGCCTCGGCGTGGATGAACTCAGCACCACGCCGCCCTTGGTGCCGCCCATCAAATACATCATCCGGCGGTTGAAACTGGCGGATTGCCGCGAACTGGCGGACTTCGCGCTGGCTTGCGAATCCTCGGCGGAGATTCTCGTCCGCTCCCAGGCGCTGGTCGCGCAGGCTGCGCCCGATTTGTTCGGGGGAGCTCACTAGTGCTGCGTGCCAGTTTATGAGCGGCTACCCCAAGGTTTTTCGCGTCCGCCAAAAGTTTGCCCGCACGGTGGTCCCGGACGTGGCGGCTGCGGTCCATGCTGAACTGACCCGCATCGGTGTCGCGAGGCACGTGCAGCCCGGCCAAACCGTTGCCATCACCGCCGGCAGCCGGGGCATCACGAACATCGCGGTCATCCTCAAGGCCACGGTGGATTTCTTCCGCGCCGCCGGAGCGCAGCCGTTCATCGTTGCCGCGATGGGCAGTCACGGCGGCGGCACGCCGGACGGCCAGCGGGAAATTCTCCGCAACTACGGCGTCACCGAGGCGTTTTGCGGTTGCCCCGTCCGCACCAGCATGGAGACTGTTGTGCTCGATCGCACGGCGGAGGGCATTCCCGTCCACTTTGGACGCGATGCGCTGGCGGCCGACCATGTCGTGGTCGTGGGCCGCGTGAAGCCGCACACGGAACTTTTCGGCGATCACCAGAGCGGCTTGATGAAGATGCTGCTCATTGGCCTGGGCAAGCACGAGGGCGCCAAGATTTACCACCGCGCGTTCGTGGACCATTCGTTCGACGCCATCGTGAAGAGCGTGGGGCGGCGCGTCATTGAGAAGGGGCGCATTCTCGCCGGCCTCGGCATCGTGGAGAACGCCTACGACGAGACTGGCTTGATCCGTGCCGTGCTGCCGCATGAGCTGGAGGCGCAGGACAAGGAACTGCTCGCGCTCGCCCGGAAGTGGCTTCCGCGTCTGCCCTTTGATCATGCTGACCTGCTGCTCGTGGACGAGATCGGCAAGGAGATTTCCGGCTGCGGCATGGACACGAATGTCATCGGCCGCAAGCGCTACGAGCACTGGACCGAGGAGCATGAGTTCCCGAAGATCAAGAAGATCGCCATCCGCAGCCTCACCGAGCAGACGCACGGCAACGCGACGGGGCTGGGCAAGTCCGAGTATTGCCTGACGCGCGTGGTCGAGGCGATGGACAAGCGCGTCACCTATATCAACGTCGCCACTGCCTGCTACCCGCAGGTGGCGATGATTCCGCCGCACTACGACACCGACCTCGAACTGCTCGATGTGGCGCTCTCCACCATCGGCCTGACCGAGCCGCCGCACGCCAAGCTGCTGTGGATTCAGAACACGTTGCATGTGGAGGAAGTCGAGTGCGGAGAAGCTTTCCTGCCGCTCGCGCGCGGGCGAAGTGATTTGGAGATTATCACCGAGCCGCGACCGCTGGTCTTTGACTCGCAGGGCATGTTGCCGCGGACGATGGCTGGCAACGCGGCGGTTTAATTCTCCGTGGAAGCTGGTTGAGCCCCTGCTTCTGGGCTTCAAGGAGTTGTCCGCGATCATTTCGTTCGGCACGGGTTATGCGTTCCTTCGCGCTTGTGGACGCGCAGAACATGAACGCATGGCTGCGGCAGCGGGCGGCCGAAGAACGACACGGTGAACTCCGGCGGGCGATGTTCCGATTGGGTGCCGGTGGAGGCCTGCTGTTGCTGAGTTCAGGCGGCCTGGCGGCGGTGCTACTGGCGGGGATGATGCAACTGGCCGAGGGCGTGGGCGCGGTTCTGGAGCGCAGCTTGGATGTGGCGTTTCAACTCCCGCTGTTCCTGCTGCTGGCGGGTGGAGTGCTTTTCCTGCTGTTTGCGGGAAATGCACGCAGCGACCACGAGGCGTTTCCCACGACGGGCGAACTGGACTGGCGTGACAGCCTCCAAGTGCTGCCCGTGTTGCGGGCCGTGGCCGGCATTTTCGCGGAAGTGCTCTACCTCGGACCGCGCCTCTGGCTCGCCGGACTTGAGGCTGGCCGACGGGCGCGAGAATGGCAGCGGATGGACTTTGCGCGGGCCGCGCGGGTGCTCATGGTGCTGAATGAGTATCCTGCCCGGGTGGCGCTTACGGAACTGGCCGGACGGCTGCCGGGCGTGGATCTGGCCGAGGCGCTGACGGAATTGCGGTTGCTTCCCGGGGTGTTGCTGCTGGAATCCCACCCGCCCGGCGTCAGCTTGAGCAGCGAGTTGCGCCGTCAACTGCGGCTTGCCGCCCGTCGGGCAGATGCTCCCGCGATGCCGGCTGAACCACAACCCGCCGCCGAACCAGCGCCGCCACTGGGTGCGCGCTCGGCCAAGCCGCCGTCCTTCCGTTGTGTCGAGTGCCGGCGCAAGTTCCGGCTCCGCAATTTGCGCGGTGGCGTGCAGTTCCATTGTCCCTTGTGCGGCGCGCCGTATCGCACGTGGACGGATGCGCAGGGCCGGGTGCATGTGGAGCATCGCGCGGGTGATTCGCACGGCGTCCCGCTGATGGACCTCGTTCGCCCGGCGGGTAGCCACGCCGTGCTGGGCGTCGCCCCTGACGCCTCCCGGGCGGAGATCAAGCAGGCCTATCGTCGCCTGATGAAGGAACACCATCCAGATCGCGTGGCGGGCTTGAGCCCGAGCGAACAGGCGGAGGCGGAGGATCAAAGCAAACGCATCAACCGGGCGTATGCGGAGCTGTCAGGGCGGGCGTGAGGTTCTTCCGTTGCTTCAAGGCGCGACGGGCGGGCGTTGAAACTCCGGCACGGCCTCGGCCAGGAACGCCTTCACCCGCGCAAAAGTCTGCTCCTCGTCGCCCGGCTGGCATTGGGCGAAACAGGAGACGTAAGCCCAGCGTTGCAGCGTGCCGGTGCGCAGGAGTTCCCGCGCCATCCACCAAAGCCGCTGCAACCGGTGCGCCGTGACCGCTCCATCCGCCACAAACCAATACACGTAAAGTCCGCGCACGGGCACGCGTTGTCCGCCTGGAGTTTCGAAGACCTTGCTGGCGGTCAGCTTCAGCGCCGGGATTTCCTGGGGCTGCGGTCGGGCAATGGGCACGCGCACTTCCTCGGTGTGCTCGATGAGGAAGCCCTGGCCGGTCAGGCAGTATTGCGGCTGGTGCAGGCTCGTGCGGTCCCGGCCCATGAGCACGACTTGCAGCAGCAGCGGAGCTCCATCCGCCAGCTTATACAGCCGCTTGCCGAACGACGTGTCTGCCGGCAAGCCGCTCAATTCCTCCGGCGCGGGCGGCACCGCCTCGGAGGTCAGGCCTGCGACTGTTTCCGGCAGGGGGATGCGCCAGCGCGGCGAATCCGGCTGGGGCTCGGCCAGCACGCCGGGCCGGCCCAGCGTTTGCCGGGACTGCAAGTGGTGAATCATCCCGGCGGCCACCGCCATCAGCAGGAGCCCGCCCACCAACGGCGCGCTCAACCATGATTTTGTCAGATGCGCAGACGGAGCAGGGGGCGTCAACGCCGGAGTTGAGCCAGCCGGCGCGGGTGGTTCCCGCAGCAACCAGCCGGCGAGGAACATCAGGCCGATGGCCACGCCAAAGGTCACGTAGCCGAGGTTCGTTTCCGCCGCCGCGCCGACGTGCTGGCCAAAAGCCTCGGCCAGCACGATGACGGTCGTGATGCGTGCGACATTGCCCGCCACGGCCAACGGCACGGCGAGCAGAATCATCACGATGCGTTTCCACGGCTGGCGGAACGCGACATAGCCATAAATCGTCGTCACTGCCAGCAGCGAGGTCAGGCTGCGGATGCCGCTGCACGCCGGGGCGACGTCGTAGTTGAAGGTGCGGGCCGAGTTGAAGATGCGCGTGCCATCCCGCAGCACATCGAGACCCAGCAAGTCGTGTCCGATCCCGACGGAAAGCTTGGTGACCAGCAACCGCAGTTGGAACAAAAGCCCTTCGCCCAGCGATTCCAGCGGCACGCAGAACCCCAGCAGCAGGAATGGAAAAAACGTCTGGCGCAGCCACGCGGGTCCCCAGACCAGGCCCACTAGGCACCAGGCTCCGCCTGCCAGCGCCACCATGGAGAGCCGCGGTTGCTGCACGGTGAAGGCGGCCACATGCAGCGCCAACATCAGCCCCAGCCCGCCCAGCGCCGGCAGCCACCGGCGCGTGGGGGCGGCGAGCAGTTCGTTCCGCCGCAACCAGAGCAAGCCCAGCACGACGAGGGGCACGAGCTTGCCGTGTTCCGCCTCCAGCAAGGCCGCGCTCCAAGCCCCCCACATCCACGCGAAGAGCGAAGGTTTGTCCGTGAAGTTGAACGAGCAATGGCCGAGGAAGTGAAACAACGCCACCCAAGCGCCGAGCAGGGCGAAGAAGAGCGGCTTCTCCGGCAGCCGCGCCCAAAATGCTCGGGTTTCCACGAGGAATTCCTCCGCCACGGTCGGCGCATTTTGGGACGGTTCAGCCATGCGCAGAGACTTTAAACAAAATCCTGCCAAAGCCCAAGCCTGAGGAGAGGCGAAGTCCGCGCCCCCCCGCAGCGTCAGGTGTGGGCATGAATCATCTGCTGCTTGCTATGTTCCTTGTCGCCCCACTGGCCATGGCGGCCGATCGTTACGGCGGTCTCGACACCGCCAGTTATCTCGGCGCGGTGCGGATCGAGACGACCCTTCCGGGCACGAAGAACTTCACCGAAGGCCCGGCAGTGGATGCTGACGGCAACGTCTTCTTCACCAACACCGGGGAGATTCTCAAATGGGAGCCTGCAACCCAACGCCTCTCCACCCTTCGCAAACCCAGCAACGGGGCGAACGGGCTGGCCTTTGATCGTCAAGGTCGGTTGCTCGCGTGCGAGGCGGCGGACGGCAAGCAGGGCCGCGTCACCCGCACGGATCTCAAGACCGGGGCGATCACGGTGCTCTGCGACCAGTTCAACGGCTTCCCTCTCGGGGGACCGAATGACGTCTGCGTGGATGGCCGCGAACGCATTTACTTCACCTCGCGGCTGGCGAATACCAATCCTGCCACCGGCAACGTCAACGCGGTCTATCGCATCGACCCGGATGGCAAGGTTGCCCGGATTCTCGCGGCTCCGGCCATTGACATGCCCAATGGCCTCGCGGTGACGCCGGACAACCGCACATTCTACCTCGTCGAATCCGATGGCCGCACGAATCGCTCACGCGTCATCCGCGCCTATGATTTGCAGGCGGACGGTTTGGTGGCCAAGCCCCGGGTGCTCCATACTTTCTACCCGGGCCGCAGTGGCGATGGCATGCGCGTGGACATGGCCGGCAACCTCTATGTGGCCGCCGGCCTGCACAAGACGCGTGGCACCAGCGAGACGCTCGACACCCGCCCGGGCATGCATGTGCTCACGCCGGCGGGCAAGCTGGTGGCCTTCGTCGAAACGCCGGAGGACACCCTCACCAATTGTGCCTTTGGCGGTCCTGACGGGCGCACGCTCTATGTCACCTGTGGGCGGTTGCTCCTGAGCCTGCCCACCCGCATCGCGGGCAGCCCGCTGTATCGCGGGGCCAGGTAGCGCTGGTTCTCCAAGGAAAAAAGCAAGGCACCCCTTGAAAATCGGCAGCGGCAGAATGGAAAACCGCGCCGACTTACAGGAGTGCCTTGCACCCTGCTACCCATCGCGCGAACGGCTCGGAAACCCATTACCCAGCCGTCCGCGAAAATCACTTCTTCTTGGCGAGGTCGATCTTCTCGGCCGTCACCTCAAGCTTGTCGCCGACCTTCTTGCAGGTGCCGGTGACGGTGATGTCCTTCACGGTCTCGCAAATCTGGCTGTGGAAGCCTTTGCTCACGTCGTTCTGCACGAGGTAATACTTCGTCTTCTTGCCGTCCTTTTCCACCGTCAGGACATTCTGGCAGCTCTCCGTCTCCTTCAGGCAGCATTTCGCGCAACAGCCCTTGCCGGAGAGGGTGAGGGATTTGCCTTTGCTTTCCGCGCTGGCGTTAAACACCAGGCCGATGGCGACGACTGCGATGGTGAGACCGGTAAGGAGGAGTTTTTTCATGGATGTTGATTGCGTTAAGCTGGCGTCAGTCAACCTGCCCGCCACCCATCGCGCTCCCCCTTTTTTGGCCAGGGCTGACCGGTAATTGCGGTGTAGTATCTGGACACCGCTGCGGTCTAGTTTTGCGCTGCGACGAGCTTCTTCTTGTCGAAGTTCTTCTTTGGCACCGCCTCCCAGACTTGCACATTCTCCACGAGCAGGCTGCTGCCCGAGACCGTGAACCCGAAATCCTTCTTTTCCGTGTCCAGTCCGGCGTGCTCGCCAAACGCCACCACTTTGTCGTCCAGCTTCGCCAGCATCCGGTCGCCCACCACCTCGACCAGCAAGGTGTGCCACTGTCCGTCCGCCAGTTTGACCTCCTTCACGCTGAGCTTGGCCGGCTTCTCTTCGCTCTTCTTGCTCGGCTTGTCGCGCTGAACGGTGAAATCCTTCCCGGTGAGGATCACCCGGCCCACGTGGCCCTGCTGGTTGTTCAGCGAGAGGCTCGCGGTCTTGCAGCCGTCGAGCTTGAAGGTGAATTGAAACACGGCGTTGCGGTAGGTCACCCGGTTGCGCGTGACGGCGGCGTGGTTGTCGGTCTCCACTTCCGTGCCGCGCAGCGCCCCGTTCGCGAGCGTCCACTTGCCTTTCACCTGGCCCCACTCGGTCTTGGGCGCTTCCCCGGAAAAGTCATCGCTGAACAGCAGTTTGCCGCGCTCGCTCATCGTTGTGGTGAGCTCGGCCACCTTGTCGGCGGCAGAGGCGGCAGAGACCAAAGTGAAGGCGGCGAGGAGAAGGAGGAGCTTGTGTGGCAGCATGGAATCGGAGACGGGCCGGGCACGGGAATGGTTTCAGCCGCCTGCCCTGCCGCGCGAGTTCGCACTCGACACGGGCCTCCGAACTGGGGAACTTCCGCCCCGCTGTCGCGGCTCACCAGCTTCTAAAACCGCATGACGACACCGTCATCTTTCGCCGACTACTCGCGCTGTTTGATCGCGTTCATTGAACGCGCGGGGAGAACTGTGCCCGCAACCGAGGCGTTCGGCGCGTTGGCCCGGTCGCTCTTCGCGTTGCAGTTTGCCGCCGTCCCGGACTTCCAGCGGCTTTGTGTCGCGCGTGGGATCACGCCCGGTTCGCTCGCTGATTGGCGGGACATTCCCGCCATGCCCACCACGGCTTTCAAGGAGCTTGAACTGTCGAGTCTCGCCCCGACGGAGCGCACCACTGTCTTCCACTCCAGCGGAACGACGGAGCACCGGCCCAGCCGCCACTTTCATAACGCTGAATCGCTGGCAGTTTATGAAGCTTCGCTGCTGCCGTGGTTTGCGCGGCATGTGCTCGGCCGTGCCGGCGGCTTCCAGCCGCCGTCCGTCGCGTCCAACTGCACGAGTGCGTCCGGCGGAAGGAACGCCCCGGGCGGCGACTGGAAGTTGCCGGCACGGCTTCTCTGCCTCGCGCCGCCGCCGCAGCTTTCGCCGCACTCCTCGCTGGTCCACATGTTCGCGTGTGTGAGCGCGGGGTTTGGCGGATCCGGCTCGCAGTTTTTCGCCACAGTGGGCGCGAGCAAGGATTGGCAACTCGACGCCACTGCCGCACTGGGCGCATTGCGCGCAGCAGAGTCCGCCGGCGAGCCGGTCGTGCTGCTGGGCACTGCGTTCATGTTCGTTCACCTGCTCGATGAGCTGGAGCGGCTCGGGCTTGCGCTCGCCCTGCCGCCCGGCTCGCGGGTGATGGAAACGGGCGGTTACAAGGGCCGCTCGCGCGAGTTGCCGAAGGTGGAGTTGCACGCACTCCTCACATCGCGCCTTGGCGTGCCGCCTGAGTTCATCGTTTGCGAATACGGCATGAGCGAGCTGAGTTCCCAGGCCTACTCACTAATTACTAATCACTGCTCACTTCCCTTTCGCTTCCCCCCGTGGTGCCGCGCGCTGGTTGTCTCGCCCGAAACCGGCCGAGAAGTCGCCGAGGGCAAGACCGGCTTGCTCCGCCTCTTCGACCTCGCCAATGTGCGCTCGGTGATGGCGATTCAAACGGAAGACCTGGCCGTGCGGCGCGGCGACGGCTTCGAACTGCTCGGTCGGGCCGCGCAAACCGAGGCGCGCGGCTGCTCGCTCCTGGCCGCCTGAGACAACCACGAATGGACACCAATCAACACGAATGGGATGCCTACACCGCCGCTGCCGTGTGCCCTTCATTCGTGTCCCTTCGTGTTCCTTCCCGGTTGAAAACCTGAGCCATGGACGCCCCGCAACATCGCGTCCGCACGCTCTGGCTTCTCGGCGTCCTGCACGCGTTCACGCATGTCTATCACGTCGCGCTGCTGCCGCTCTACCTGCCTATGCAGCGCGACTTGAAGCTCTCCAGCCTGGAGCAGGCGACGCTCCCGATGACGGTGATGATGCTCGTTTACTACGGGCTGAGTTATCCGCTCGGCATCCTGGCGGATCGCGTAAGCCGCAAGAAACTGCTCGGCTGGGGCCTGTTCATCAACGCACTCGGCTTCGTCTGCCTGGCGCTGGCACCGAACTATGCAACGGCGCTCGCAAGCGTCGTCGTTGCGGCCATCGGTGGAAGTTGTTTCCACCCGGCGGCGACCGCCATGGTCGCCCGGCTTTATCCCGAGGCGACAGGTCGCGCGCTTGGACTCATCGGTATTGGCGCGGGCGCGGGCTTCTTCGTGGGCCCGATTTACGCTGGTTGGCGTGCAACACAATCCGGCGACTGGCGCACGCCGGTCATGGAGTTCGGCGTGCTGGGCATCTTCGCCGCTGGAGCCTTCGCGTGGCTGGCGGAGGGAGAAACGAACTCTCCCGCAGATTCACGGCGGCCGCAGATTGTGGAAAAGGAAATCTGCGGTCGTCTTGAATCTGCGGGAAACCCTCTCTTTCCGTCCTCCGCCCTGTGGCTAATCTTCCTCGCCGCCGCCGTGGCGTTCGCCCTGCGCGACTTTGCCGGGCACAGCATGGGCAGCCTCGGCTCGCTCTTTCTGCAAAAGGCCCACGGATTCACGGTCAAGGAGGCGGGGGTGGCGCTCAGCCTCATCTTTTTGATGGGCGTCATCAGCAACCCGCTCTTCGGCCATCTCAGTGATCGGGGGCGCACGCGCTGGACGGCGGGTGTGATGATCTTGGCGGCGGTGGTCATCGCCGTCTTCCCGCACCTCCCGCGCGGCGGGCTGACGGCGGCGCTGCTCGTCTATGGCTTCTTCTTCATGGGTTGCTACCCCATGGTCGAGGCAGCGTTGATGGAGTCGGTGCCGGATGCCGTGCGCGGGCGGGTCTTTGGCCTGTTCATCACGGTGGGCGGCATCCTGGGCAACGTCGCGCATTGGTTTGCCGGCCGCTGGGTCGAGCATCTTGGCGCGGCGGCGGCGGAGCCGGCGCGTTACCACGGCTTCTACCTGCTGCTGGCCGGGCTGCTGCTGGCCTCGCTGCCGGGTCTGCTTTGCTTGCGTGAAATCCGGAAACGGGAACACTCTCACCAGCCATGAAATCACGCCTGCTGATTTTCGGGAGCCTCGCGCTGGTCCTACTGTCGGCATACGCGGCTGCCTCGCTCACGAAGCGGACCGTTGAAGAGCGCTTGAAAGCATACGGCCTAGCGGCGCGAGCCCGATTGGAGCCGCACTTCAAGAAAGCAGCCGTCGTCTATCCGCCTGCCCGTCTAGTGCTGGTCGGCATCAAGGACGAACGTCGGCTGGAACTCCACGCCGCCGGCACTGACGGCCGACTGCGCCTCGTGCGCGACTACCGAGTGCAGGGTGCCAGCGGTGAACTAGGTCCCAAGCTGCGCGAGGGCGACCGGCAGGTTCCGGAGGGCATTTATACCGTCGAGTCGCTCAACCCCAACAGCCGCTTCCACCTCTCACTACGTGTCGGCTACCCAAATGCTTTCGACCGAGCGAAAGCCCGCCTCGATGGTCGTGAAAAGCTCGGCGGCGACATCATGATCCACGGCAGCAACGTCTCAATCGGCTGTCTCGCGATGGGCGACGAGGCGGCGGAAGATTTGTTTGTGCTGGCGGCTGACACCGGGCTGAAGAATATCACAGTGATTCTGGCGCCTGTGGATTTCCGCCGAGGCAAATCCGTGCCGAAGGACGCCCGTCTGCGTGCCTGGGTTTCAGAGCTTTACTCGCAGATTCAAACCAACCTTGCCGTCGTGCCGACGCCATGACGCTTCCCAACTACTTCCTCGCCGACCTGCCGCCGGAAGCCGAGCTCTCGCCGGCGATGATCACGGAGGCGTGCTTGTCACTGAAGCGCAACCGCGCGCACTACCTGGCGGTGCGCGATACGCCCAGCGTCCTGCGCACACTCGTGCGCACCGGCGAGGACTGGCTCGAAGCCGACTACCCTTACCGTAAGTTTGCCCTGGCTGAGGGGCCGGCCCACACCGGCTTCTCCACCCAGACCATCGCCACCGGACTCGATGGTTTCTTCCGCCACCTCACGGGTGAGAATCTCGAAGCCCTGCTCGCGCAGGAGTTGGGCACCACGCAGCGGCTTGATGCTTTTTGTGCCAGCAGCAGCGACAACCGCACCCGGCGCACCGCGCTGGCCACCGGGCCGGAACTCGTTGGCCACATTACTGCGGGCTATGTGCCCAACGCGGCGTTCATGGCCATTGTGCTCGGGCTGCTCACGCGCTCGGCGCAGTTCATCAAGTGCTCGCGGGGCGGCTCGTTTCTCCCGCGCGTCTTCCTGCACTCGCTTTACGGCAGCGAGCCCAAGCTGGGTGCCTGCATTGAGATGGCGGAGTGGCGCGGCGGTTCCGCTGCGCTGGAGCAGGCCCTCTTCGAGCAATGCGCGGCGGTCACCGCCACCGGCACGGATGAAGCCGTGGAAGCTGTTCGCCGCGCTTTGCCGCCGCGTGTGCGCTTCGCGGGTTATGGGCACCAAGTCAGCTTCGGCTATGTCACGCGCGATGCCTTTCTGGGCTGGCGGGCGAAGAAGCTCATCGCCGCCGCCGCCGCCGATGTCGTCGCCTGGGATCAGCTTGGGTGCTTGTCGCCGCACGTGTTCTACGTCGAGGACAACGGCACGGGGACGGCCTTGCAGTTCGCTGGCCAGCTTGCCGAGGAACTGGCCCGCCGTGAAGCCAGCGAGCCGCGCGGCAAGATTTCCACCGAGACCGCCGCGCACATTGCCGCGCGCCGGGCCATCTACGAGGTTCGCACCGCGCACGCGCCGGACCAGACGCGCCATTGGTGCAGTCCGAACTCGACCGCGTGGACCGTGATTTATGAGGCCGAGGCGCGGTTCGCGCTGTCCTGCTTGAACCGCTTCATTTACGTGAAGCCCGTGCTGGATGTGGCCGAGGCGCTACGCGGGGCGGACCCGGTGCGCGATCATATCTCTACTGTGGGGCTGGGCGCTCAGGAGCACGAACTGGAGGCCCTCGCGAAACAATTCGCCCGCTGGGGTGCGTCGCGCTTATGCCCGCTGGGCCAGATGCAAAACCCGCCACTGACCTGGCGGCACGACGGAAGACCGTTGATGGGTGACTTGGTGAGATGGACTGACTGGGAACAATGAACTGGAAGTGATTAGTGCTTAGTGATTAGTCCAAACCACCAGTCATCGCTCCTGCCACTAAACACTAATTACTAATCACTTTCTGAACTCATGAAGATGGAACTCCGCAAATCCTTTCAATTCGAAGCCGCCCACCTCCTCCCGCTGCTGCCCGAGGCGCACAAGTGCCGTCGTCTGCACGGGCACAGCTTCAAGGTTGAAATCGTCATCGCTGGGGAGTGCGATCCCAAGCTGGGCTGGCTGATGGACTACGCGGACATCAAGGCCGCGTTCAAACCGCTTTGGGAGCAGCTCGACCACCATTACTTGAACGAGATTCCCGGCCTCGAAAACCCGACCAGCGAGAATGTCGCCGTGTGGATTTGGGAGCGCTTGAAGCCCGGTTTGCCAATGCTCACGGAAGTGGTCGTGGCCGAGACCTGCACAGCGCAGGCCGTTTTTCGTGCGCACTGATGCGCTGGGATGATGGTTGGGGCGTAATCCGAAATGCTACTCAGCTTGAAACACCAGGAGGCTCATCGACTGCGTGGCATCGCACTCGAAATGTGCGTTGCTTTACTTGAACCTAGAAAAAGCAGTTGGGTGAGTTGCCAGCGGTGGCAAATGGCTGTTGGAATGGGGTATGCCAATGCAAATCGCCCCGGTCGCAGCTCACCCGCGGGGTGAGGTGCTCGACCTCCACGCCGCGCCCTCGTTCCCGCTGGCCGT
>CAMCFN010000009.1 GCA_945874145.1 Akkermansia muciniphila | reverse complement strand
CGCGAAGCCCGACAGGAGCAGTGTCGGCACGAGCGAAGAATTTGCTCCCTGATGACGCAGCCCTTGGGAAAATCAGCCGCACTCCACCCCGCCGCCACCCTTGGCACCTCTCACCACTTCCAAAAACACGAGTTTCCGGCCAGGCACTCAGTATGGATTTCATGGGTAAAGGTCCCCGGGCGGATACGACGGAAGGCGTTCGTCGGGTATCTAATCCCCACGATTAAATCCCGACAATCACCAAATTTGCCCTTTGGATGCTCGGGCGTATTCACGCACTACCCTGGAACGTGGCGTTCCCGCTGCGTTCCGGCGCTTAAATGCACGAATCTTCAACAGGAAACCACGGGACACCAGTAACCTGCGCCCCTCACTCACCGACTATCCCCCTGTATGAAGCTCTCCTCCACTCTGGCCGCCTGCACGGCTGTGACGCTAGCGGCACTCGTGCCGTCGGCTCATTCGGCTGACCGGCCCAACATCGTGTTCATCCTCGCCGACGACATCGGCTACGCGGACCTCTCGTGCTACGGCGCGAAGCATGCGAAGACGCCGAACTTGGACCGCCTAGCCGCCCAAGGTTGCAAGTTTACGGACGCGCATTCCCCCGCGTCGACTTGCACCCCCACCCGCCGCGCGTTGCTCACCGGAGTTTATTCGTGGCGGCAGCAGCCCGGTTCCAGCATTGCCCCCGGGGACGCGGCGATAACGATTACGCCCGGCACCAGCACCGTGGCCTCGCTGCTGAAGTCCGCCGGCTACCGCACTGGCATCGTTGGCAAGTGGCATCTCGGCCTCGGCCCCGAGGGCGGGCCGGATTGGAACGCCGACATCAAGCCCAGCCCGAACGATCTCGGCTTCGACTCCTCGTTCATCATGGCGGCCACGGGCGACCGCGTGCCGACCGTTTACATCGAAAACCGCCGCATCGTCGGGTTGGACGCGAAAGATCCGATTGCCGTGAGTTACAAGGGCAAGGTCGGCACCGAGCCAACGGGCAAAGAGAACCCCGAATTGCTCAAGCTCAAGCACACGCACGGCCACGACATGACCATCGTCAATGGCGTCGGGCGCATCGGGTGGATGACGGGCGGTCAGGCAGCGCGCTGGAAGGATGAGGACATGTCCGACACTTTTGCCGGCCGGGCGGTGAAGTTCATCGAGCAGAGCAAGGGCGCGCCGTTCTTCCTCTACTTTGCCACGCACGGCATCCATGTGCCGCGCGTGCCGCACCCACGCTTCAAAGGCACCAGCCCCGTCGGCACGCGCGGTGATGCGATCCACGAGCTGGACGACGCCGTTGGCCAGGTGCTTGCCAAGCTCGATGCGCTGAAGCTCACGGATCGGACGCTGGTCATCTTCACGAGCGACAACGGCGGGGTCATGGACGATGGCTACGAGGATGTGGGTAAGTTTGATTACCACCCCAACGCACCTTGGCGTGGCACCAAGGGAACGCTCTTTGAAGGAGGAAATCGCGTGCCGTTCATCGCGCGCTGGCCGGGCAAGATCAAGGCCGGTTCAGAGTCGGCGGCCTTGCTGGCGCATCTGGACATGCCGGCGACTTTCACCGCGCTCGTTGGCGCAAAAATCCCCGCTGGCCAGTGCGAAGACAGCGTCAATGTCCTGCCCGCGCTGCTGGGTGAAACCAAGACCTCCGCTCGCAAAGACTTTGTTTCCCACATAGGCGGGACCAAGGGAGCCTTTGGCGTGCGTGCGGGGCAGTGGAAATATATCTCGCCGGGACCGAGCGGCTACGGCAAGGCACCCAAGGCCGAGGCCAAGGCGAAAGCCCCCCTGCTGCCGCAGCTCTACAACCTCGCGACCGACCCTGCCGAAGCCAAAAACCTGGCTGCCACCGACGCCGCCAAGCTCAAGGAGATGGAGGCCTTGCTGGTGCGAATCCGTGGGCAATAGTCCCCGCTGTCCGCTGAACCGGCCGCCCCGATCAAGCCCCCGCCCCACGATGAAAACTTGGCTCACTCGCCTCGCCTTGCTGTGTTTTCTTTCCGGCCAGCTTGCCGCCGCCGGCAAGCCCAACCTCATCTTCATCCTCAGCGACGATCTCGCGCAGGGCGACCTCGGCTGCTACGGGCAAAAGCTCATCGCGACGTCGCACCTCGACCGGATGGCGCGCGAGGGCACGCGCTACACGCAGGGCTATTGCGGCACCAGCGTCTGCGCGCCGAGCCGCACCTCGCTGATGACCGGCCTGCACATGGGCCACTCGCCCATCCGCGCGAACCGCGAGGTGCAGCCCGAGGGCCAGAAGCCGCTGCCTGCCGGCACCGTCACGGTCGCGCAGATTCTCAAGTCCGCCGGTTACGCCACCGCGTGCGTGGGCAAGTGGGGCATGGGCATGTTCGACACCACGGGCAGCCCGCTGAAGCACGGCTTCGACCACTTCTTCGGCTACAACTGCCAGCGCCACGCGCACAGTTACTTCCCGAAATACCTCTATCGCGACGACCAACGCTTCGACCTGCCCGGCAACGACGGCAACACCAAGGCCGAGGGCAAGGGGGCTACTTACGCGCAAAACCTCATCGCCGATGAGACGCTGAAGTTCGTGCGCGCGAACCGGGAGAAGCCGTTCTTCCTCTACTACTCCATCACGCTCCCGCATGGGACGTTTCAGATTGATGACCAGGGCATCTACCGGGACAAGCCGTGGACCGAGGTGCAGAAGAACTACGCCGCGATGGTCACGCGCCTCGACGCCGACGTGGGCCGGCTGCTGGCGCTGCTGAAGGAACTGAACCTCGACGACAAGACGCTCGTGATGCTCGCGGGCGACAACGGCTCGTCCTTCGATCCACAGTCGCCGCAGGGCAAGCTCTTCGAGCAGGCCAGCAACGGCCTGCGCGGCTTCAAACGCGGCCTCTACGAAGGCGCGTTGCGTCAGGCGGCCCTCGCGCGCTGGCCCGGCACCGTGCCGGCCGGTCGCGTGAGCCACGAGCCGTGGGCCTTCTGGGATTTCCTCCCCACCGCGACGGAACTGGCCGGGGCGAAGCTGCCCGCGGGCTTCAAGCCCGACGGCCTTTCCCTCGTGAGTTTCCTCAAAGGCGGCGCGGCTCCGGCGCGCGATTACTTCTACTGGGAACTGCACGAGGGCGCATCGCTCCAAGCCGCGCGCTTCGGCGACTGGAAGGCGGTCAAGAACGGCCTCAGCGCGAAGACCGAACTCTACGACCTGAAAACCGACGCCGGTGAAAAGACCGACCTCGCCGCCACCAAGCCCGAGCTGGTCGCCAAGGCCGAAGGCATCTTCAAGTCCGCCCGCACCGAGCACCCCGACTGGCCGCTGCGTGACCGCCCTCCGGGCAAGGGGAAGGCGAAGAAGTAGTCAGTTTTCAGTGTTCAGTATTCAGTGCCGGGTCAGTTAGCCTTTCGTCATGCACGTGCCGTCCCGTCTTCTAACTGTGAACACGGGTTACTGAACACAGTTCTACCCCTCGCCGCTGTGCCGACAACGACGGCTCCGAACCCGTCGCACCCGCCAAGCAGGTCAAGCAGGGCAAGGCAGCGAAGTGAGCGTCTAGCTCGACATTCCAATGTCGAGTGCGGAAGCGTTCGCAGCTCACGCGACTCTCGAAATTGGAATGTCGAGCTACTCCGCGTCGCTGCTGGCACACCATCGCGCGGTGCGTGTCCCGGTTACGATTTGGTTTCGGAGCAGGAAACCTCCGTCCTTCCTCAGGAAACTCCCTAACGTCCGTTCGCCCAATTGCTTGGACACGCTCCCGCCCGTCGGTCAGCCTCTTCGCATCGGGTGGCGTCAATGATCGCTCTGTTGAGCGGCGGACGCCAGGCCAGGTTGGTTCCAAGGAATTTATGAAGTCCACATCCCAGTCCCATTGTGCTGTCGTCTTCCGACGGTTGAAACAACTCACCCTCACCGCCGCCGCCGCGCTGACGCTCGCGCTGGCACCGGCGGCCATCGCTGCCGCGCCAACTTTCCAGGTGCTCAAGAACTTCGACTATTACACCAGCGGCGCTAACCTCCGCGCCGGGCTGGTGCAGGGGGCCGACGGCGCGCTCTACGGCACCGTCGCTTCCGGCGGCAGCAGTGGCGTTGGCACCGTGTTCAAGCTGAATGCGGACGGGAGTGGCTTCACCGTGCTCCATAACTTCAACTCTCCTGTAACCGGCGCTAACCCCCAGGCGGGGCTGGTGCAGGGGGCGGACGGCGCGCTCTACGGCACCGCCCTATCCGGCGGCAGCAGTGGCAAAGGCACCGTGTTCAAGCTGAATGTGGATGGGAGTGGCTTCACCGTGCTCCGAAACTTCAACGGTTCCACTACCGGCGCTTACCCCTTCGGCCGGTTGGTGCAAGGGGCTGACGGCGCGCTCTACGGCACCACCTACCAAGGCGGCAGCAGTAGCGTTGGCACCGTGTTCAAGCTAAATGCGGACGGGAGTGGCTTCACCGTGCTCCATAACTTCAACGGATCCACCACCGGCGCTTACCCCCAGGCGGGGCTGGTGCAGGGAGCGGACGGCGCGCTCTACGGCACCGCCCCCTCCGGCGGCAGCGGTGGTCTCGGCACCGTGTTCAAGCTGAATGCGGACGGGAGTGGCTTCACCGTGCTCCGGCACTTCACTTCTTCCGCCACCGGCGCTAACCCCCGGGCCGGGCTAGTGCAGGGGACCGCCGGCGCGCTCTACGGCACCACCCCCGAAGGCGGCAGCAGTGGCGTTGGCACCGTGTTCAAGCTGAATGCGGACGGAAGTGACTTCACCGTGCTCCATAACTTCGACTATCCCACCACCGGCGCTAACCCCGAAGGCGGGCTCGTGCAGGGGGCCGACGGCACCCTCTACGGCACCACCTCCAGAGGCGGTTACTTTGGCTACGGCACCGTGTTCAAGCTGAATGCGGACGGGACCGGCTCCACCAAGCTCCAGAACTTCGACTACCACACCACCGGCGGTAACCCCTCCGGCGGGCTGGTGCAGGGGACGGACGGCGCACTCTACGGCACCGCCTCCATGGGCGGCAGCAGTGCCTACGGCACCGTGTTCCGCCTGAGCCTAGTCAACAACGACATCACCGCACCCGTGCTCTCACTGCCGGGCGACCTCGTGGTCGAAGCCACCAGCCCGGCCGGGGCCACGGTCACCTACACCGCCTCCGCCACGGATGACGTGGATGGCAGCGTGGCTGTGACCTTAAATCCCGCCTCCGGCAGCACCTTCCCGCTCGGCACCACCACGGTGAACGCCAGCGCCACGGATGCTGCGGGCAACGCCGCCTACGGCAGCTTCACCGTGACCGTGCGCGACACGACCGCGCCCGTCATCACCAGCCTCAGCGTCTCCTCCGCTGTGCTCTGGCCGCCCAACCACAAGATGGTCTCCGTCAGCGTCAGCGGCGCGGCAACCGAGGCGGTCAGCGAAGTGACCGGCAGCATCCTCTCCGTCACCAGCAACGAGCCGGACAACGGCCTTGGCGACGGCGACACGGCGGGTGACATCGTCATCACCAGCCCCGGCACCGTGAGCCTCCGCGCCGAACGTTCCGGCAAGGGCAACGGGCGCATCTACACCATCCTGTTCGAGGCCAGCGACGCTTCGGGCAACACGAGCACCAAGACAGTGACGGTCACCGTGCCCAAGAGCCAGGGCAAGTAAGCTGCCTGCCTTGCGCCAGTCCAGCGCCCGCGTTGGATGCCAAGCTACGAACCGCCGCCCCGGCCAAGCTGGGGCGGCGGTTTTTGCATGTGGTAGGGCCGTCGCCGCGCGAGGCTTCACCCCTCCAACTGTCTGCTTTTGACCACGGACGGCCTGACTTTTGACCCGAATCGGCTAAAACCACGTAACAACCTTCTAGGAAGGCACTTGTAGTCCATAACAGTGCGTCCCCAGGCGATAACAGTGGTGCCCCAAGGCGTAACAGTGGCCTCTCAGGCGGCAGCACCATGTCCCCAAGGCGTAACACCGCCCTCTTAACCGGTAACAGTCCACCCCGAGGCGGCAACACCGGCCGCCCATGCCGTGTCACCCCCGGCCCAAGCCGCGTCAGCGCCTTCCCAGCCAATAACAGTGGTTTGGCAGGGCGTAACAGTGCCGACGCAGACGGTAGCAGTGCCGTCACAGGCGTGTCGGGTCGGGAGAATGAACGCAAGGACGCCAAGGCGCAGAGGCGCAATCAAACCGACGAACCGATTTGAACCACAGAGACACGATGGACACAGAGGCTTCCCCGCAGTGGCATTTCTCTGTGTTCTTCGTGTCTCTGTGGTCGAACTTGGGTTGTGGCTTCGCGTCTTTGCGCCTTTGCGTTGAAACGGGTTCGCGGATGGCGGAGGTGTTGGCACCGACGGGGGCGCAGAGTCTGGCAACCTTCACGCGGGTTGCGTCGTCTGTCTGCTCGAACATTGTCCGAACAACTCACCATGCGCTCCCAACTCCTCGTCGTTCTCTCCGTCTTAGCCGCTTCCACCGCCCTCTGCCTCGCGGAGAAGAACGCCGACCTCAAGCCCCTTCATGCCCAGGCTGGCAAGCCCGTCGTGGACGAGGCCTTCGCCGGCGCGGCCTTGGGCAAGGCTTGGACCGCGAACAAGGGCGACTGGCAGGTGCGCGACGGCGTGGTCATCGGCAAGGAAAAGGCTTCGGACGAACACGCCGCCGTGCTCACGCTCGGCCAGCCCAATCGCGATTCGATTCTGCGCTTCTCCTTCCGGCTCGATGGTGCGAAGGGCTTCAACGTGAGCTGGAACCACGCGAAGGGGCATCTTTTCCGCATCGGCATCGCGGAGGACGGCCTGACGCTGAACAAGGACAAGGACAAGAAAGACCCGGCGTCGAAGGCCGTCGCGCTCGGCAAGGCGGCGGGCAAGTTCGAGGCGGGCAAGTGGCACACGGTGCTCGTCGAGATTCAGGGTGCCAAGGTCTCGGTGCAGACCGACAATGGCGTGAAGCTCGCCGGCAGCCATCCGGAACTCGATGTGGACAAGACCGGCTACCGCTTCGTGATGCGCGGCGAGTCGCTGCGGCTGGCGGACGTGAAGGTCTGGTCGGTCGAGAAAGCGACAACGGCCGCAAAATAGCAGTGTTTGACGGGATTTTGACAGTCGATTCCAGCCCGATGAAACACCTCGCCCGCTTGTTTGCCATTCTGTGCGCGCTGGGCAGCCTCAGCGTTGCCTCCGCCGCGCCACCGCCCAACATCCTTATCTTCCTCGCGGATGATTCCGGGTGGGGCGACTACTCGCTCAACGGTAACACGAACATCCGCACACCCAACATTGACTCTATCGGGCGCAACGGCGCGGTGCTCGACCGTTTCTACGTCTGCTCGGTGTGTGCGCCGACGCGCGCCGAGTTCCTCACCGGCCGCTACCATCCGCGCGGCGGCGTGCGCGGGGTCTCGAATGGTCAGGAGCGGTTGAATGTGGACGAACAGACGATCGCCGACGCCTTCCGAGCCGCTGGCTACGCGACCGGCGCGTTCGGCAAGTGGCACAACGGCAGCCAGTGGCCGTTCCATCCCAACGCGCGCGGCTTCGACGAATACTACGGCTTCACCTCCGGCCACTGGGGCGAATACTTCGACCCGCCGCTGGAGCACAACGGAAAGCCGGTGCGCGGCAAAGGCTTCGTGGCCGACGACCTCACCGGCAAGGCCATCGAGTTCATCGAGAAGAACAAGGCCAAGCCGTTCTTCTGCTACGTGCCCTACAACACGCCGCACTCGCCGTGGGCCGTGCCGCAGGAGTATTGGCAGCGCTTCAAGAACGATCCCATCAAGCTCCGTGCGAAGCCGGGCGACCCGGAGGAGCTGGACCACACCCGTTGCGCGCTCGCGATGGTCGAGAACATCGATTGGAACGTCGGTCGCGTGCTCAAGCGCCTCGACGAACTCAAGCTCGCCGACAACACCATCGTCATCTACTTCTCCGACAACGGCCCCAATAGCTTTCGCTGGAACGGCGGCATGAAGGCGCGCAAAGGCTCAACCGACGAAGGCGGCGTGCGCTCGACGTTCTTCATCCGCTGGCCCGGCGGCGGCATTCAGCCCGGGACCGTGGTGAAGGAGATTGCTGGCGCGATTGACCTGCTGCCCACGCTCACCGCGATGGCCGGGGTGAAGCGTGTCGGCGACAAGCCGCTTGATGGGATGAATCTTGCGAACCTTCTCACCGGCGCGCAACGGCGCGGCTGGCCCGACCGCACCATCTTCTCCCACCAGAACGGCAACGTCAGCGCGCGCTCGCAGCAATACCGCTTCAGCAATACCGGTGAACTGTTCGACATGGTCGCCGACCCCGGCCAGTCGAAGAACATCGCGGCGGAGAAGCCCGAGGTCGCTGCGAAGTTCGCCAGCGCCGTTGCCGACTGGCGGCGTGACGTTCTCGGTCGCACCGCCGCGCCTGCGCCTAACGCGAAGGGCAAAGGCAAGGGCGGCGGCCTCCCGCCCGACGACCGTCCGTATCCCGTCGGTGCCGGTGGCGCGAAGTTCCCCATCACGCCGCTCCCCGCGCGCGACGGCATCGCCCACGGCGGCATCAAGCGCAGCGCCAACGCGCCGAACTGTTCCTACTTCGTGAACTGGAAAACGACCGAAGACAAAATCACCTGGGACGTGGATGTGGTCACGGCGGGCAACTACGAAGTCGTCATTCACCACACCGCCGCCGATGCGGGGGCGACGATTGAGCTGAGCCATAACGGCAGCAGGCTCACCGGCAAAGTTCCCGTTGTCTGGAACCCGCCGCTCTACACGAACCAAGACACGGTCGCCCGTCCGCCTGCCGAGTCCACGATGAAGGAGTTCCGCCCTCTGAACTTCGGCACCATCCGGCTGGAGAAGGGCAGGGGTGCGCTCACGTTGCGCGCGCTCGAAATCCCCGGCGCGAGCGTGATGGATGTCCGCGCCATTTATCTCACCCTCCGACAGCCTTGATAATTCCCGGTTGGTGGTCGTCCTGCCTTCTGCTCTAATCGCCCGCACGCGTTATGAAACATTTGTTCCGTTGCTCCACCCTCGTCCTCGCGCTGGGCCTCGCCTCCGCCGTCGCTCAGGACACCAAGAAGAAACAGCCGGCCAAGAAAGCCCCCGCGCCCGGTGCCGGTCAGGCCATCAATGAAAACAAGGCCACGCCCCTCGAACGCATCAAGGTGCTCAAGGACTTCAAGGTCGAACTGCTCCACTCCGTGCCCATCGGCGAGCAAGGCTCGTGGGTCAACCTTTGCACCGACGGCAAAGGCCGCATCATCGCCAGCGACCAATACGGCGGGCTGTTCCGCTTCGCGCCGCCCGCGCCCGGCCAGCCGCTGGACCCGGCGAAGATCGAGAAAGTCCCCGCTGCCATCCGCGCGGTGAACGGGCTGCTCTGGTTCAACAACGGCCTCTACTGCGCGGTGAATGACTACGAGAACAAGATTCCCAGCGGCCTCTACCGCGTCACCTCCTCGAAGAACGATGACGTCCTCGACAAGGTCGAACTTCTTCGTGACATGCAGGCGCGCGGCGACCACGGCGTTCACGCCATCGTGCTCGCGCCGGACGCGAAGTCGCTCTTCCTCATCACCGGCAACGGGACGAAGCCCACCGCGTTCAGTTCCTCGCGCGTCCCGCTCACCTGGGGCGAAGACCATGTCCTGCCGCGCATGCCCGACGGTCGCGGCTTCATGCGCGAGGTGCTCGGCCCCGGCGGCATCATCTACCGCGTGTCGCTCGATGGAAAAAACTTCGAGGCCTACTCCTCCGGCTACCGCAACATCTTCGACGGAGCCATGAACCGCGACGGCGAGCTGTTCACCTACGACGCGGACATGGAATACGATTTCAACACGCCGTGGTATCGCCCCACGCGCGTGAACCACGTCACCAGTGGCTCCGAATACGGCTGGCGCAACGGCGCGGGCAAACGCCCCGAGTGGTATCCCGACAACCTCGGCGCGGTCGTCAACATCGGCCCCGGCTCACCCACCGGCGTGACCTTCGGCTACGGCGCGAAGTTCCCGGCCAAGTATCAGGAGGCGCTCTTCATCCTCGACTGGAGTTGGGGCAAACTCTATGCCGTCCACCTCAAGCCCGACGGCTCCAGCTACACCGCCACGCGCGAGGAATTCCTCTCCGGCGCGCCGCTGCCGCTGACCGACGCCATCATCCACCCGCAGGATGGCGCGATGTATTTCGCCATCGGCGGGCGCAAGGTGCAGTCCGGCCTCTACCGCGTGACTTACACGGGCAAGGAATCCACCGCGCCGTCGAAGCCCACGACCGACGCCGTCGCCGCGAAGGCCCGCGAACTCCGCCGCTCGCTCGAAGCCTTCCACGGTAAGCCCGACCCGAAGGCCATCGCCGCCGCGTGGCCGCACCTCACCAGCAGCGACCGATATCTCCGCTGGGCCGCGCGCACCGCGCTCGAATGGCAGCCCGCCGCGACGTGGGCCGACAAGGCGCTCACCGAGAAGGATAGCGGCAAACAGGTCGAAGCCCTCCTCGGCCTCGCGCGCCTGACGGGCATTGACCCGCAGCACCGCAAGCCGACGGACCCGCCCGTGGACACCGCGATGGCCGCGAAAATTTACGCCGCGCTCGACAAGGTGGATTGGAAGAAGCTGAACCAAGAGCAACGCCTCGCCTTCGTCCGCACTTACTCCATCAGCCTTGTCCGCTTCGGCCAACCCGACGAAACCACGCGCCAGCGCGCCATTGCCAAGCTCGACCCGCTGTTCCCCGCCGAGAACTTCCCGCTCAACTGGGTGCTGTGCGAAACGCTTGTCGCGCTCCAGTCGCCGACCATCGCCGCAAAGGGCATCGCCGCACTGAAGAATGCGCCCGGTCAGGAGGAGCAGATGGAATACGCGCGCTCCCTGCGGATGCTCAAGGCCGGCTGGACCACAGCACTGCGCACCGACCAGTTCAACTGGTTCCTGCGCGCCGCGAACTACCGGGGCGGCGCGAGCTTCGAGAAGTTCATCGAGTTCATCCGCACCGGAGCCGAGGCCACGCTGACCGACGCGGAGAAGACCACGCTCGCCGACCTGCTCGCCAAGAAGCCCGTGAAGAAGTCACCGCTCGAAGCACTGGCCGAAGCCTTCGCGGGCCGTTCCTACGTGAAGGAATGGAAGCTCGACGAGTTGGCCGCCGTCGCCGACAAGGGCCTCAAAGGCCGCAGCTACGAGAACGGGCGAAAGATGTTCGGGGCCGCCGCGTGCTTCGCCTGCCACCGCTTCGGCAACGAGGGCGGCATGACGGGCCCGGACCTCACCGGCGCGGGCGGCCGCTACAACGCGCGCGACTTCCTCGACCAAGTCATCAACCCGAGCAAGGAAATCAACGAGCAGTTCGTCCCCGTGGTGCTGACCAAGACCGACGGCGAGACCGTCACCGGCATCATCGTGAACCTCGCCAACGACAGCGTGCAGGTGAACACCGATCTGACCGACCCGAACCAACGCATCGGCGTGGACCGCAAGCAGGTCGTGAAGATGGAGCATTCGAAGATTTCGCCGATGCCCGAGGGCCTCATCAACATGCTCAAGCAGGACGAAATCCTCGACCTCGTCGCCTACGTCCTCAGTGGCGGCGACGCGAAGCACGCGATGTTTAAGTAAGGCCTTGTGCCGGCGACTTCCAGTCGCCGTCCCTTGACTCCGAACGCACAGCACGGCGTTTGGAAGCCGCCGGCACGGGGCGTGGAGAACGAAGCCTCCGAGCGTGCTGTGAGCGCGTCTTGTGCGTGCGCCCAAAAGCGGTGCTAAAGCCACCGCAGTCCAAACGCTGGCGCGCATTACCAGTGACCCTTGGCCTCGCGAAGCGTCTAGACTGCGGTCGCTTCAGCGACGCTTTCACCGTGCGGGACTGCCAGTTGGCTATCGGAGGAAAGGCGGCGGCTGGAAGCCGCCGGCACGGGCTACGTGATGTGCGCGCCCTGGGTCTCGACATAGACCGCATAGACCGAGGTGCTGGCGGTCATGAAGAGGCGGTTCCGCTTTGCGCCGCCGAAGCAGACGTTCGAGCAAATCTCCGGCAGCAGAATCTGCCCGATGCGCTGCCCGTCCGTGCCGGCGAAGATGTGGACGCCGTCGTAGCCCGCGCCCACCCAGCCGGCGCTGGCCCAGATGTTCCCCTCGGTGTCGCAGCGGATGCCGTCGGCGAAGCCCGCGTCCTCCACGTCCTTCCCGTCGCGCTTGAACTTGAGCTTCATCGAAGTGAACTCGCGCCCGCCCTTGAGTTTCTTCCCATCCACGTCCCACACCTTGATGTTCTTGGGCGCATTGTCGTAATGGCTCGCGCCGGTGTCGGCCACGTAGAGCTTCTTGTAGTCGGGCGAGAAGCACAGGCCGTTGGGCTTGAAGATTTCGTCCGTGACCTTGTCCAGCTTGCCGGACTTGCCATCAATCACATACACGGCCTCCTTCTGGTTCGGCTGGACGGTTGCGGACTTCACGCGCTCGCCCTCGTAGTTCATCAAGCCGCCGTAGCCGGGGTCGGTGAACCAGATGTCGCCGTTCGGATGCACCACCACATCGTTCGGCGCGTTGAAGGGCTTCCCGCCGAACTTGTCCGCCAGCACTGAGACAGTGCCGTTGTGCTCGTGGCGCACGACGCGGCGGGTGAGATGCTCGCAGGAAAGCTGGCGGCCCTCGTGGTCGAAGGTGTTGCCGTTGGTGTTGTTCACCGGGTTGCGGAAGGTGCTGACGTGGCCGTCGTCCTCGATCCAGCGCTGCTGGATGTTGTTCGGGATGTCGCTCCAAAGCAGGTAGCGGCCCACGGCATTCCACGCCGGGCCTTCGGTCCACATCGTGTTCGCGCTGTGATAAATCCGCTGGATTGGCGTGTTGCCGAGCTTGGCCTTGAAACGCTTGTCGAGTGAGATGATGTCCGGGTCTGGGTAGCGCGTGGGAATCTTGCCGGTCCAATCACGCTCCGCAGCGGCGGCGACGCCCGCGACGGTGGTGGCAGCAGCGGTGAGAAAGGAACGGCGGGAGAAGGATGAATCGGTGTTCATGGCGTGTGCGGTGACGGGCAGAGAGTGGAAAGGCGGCGGAGGCATGGCAAGGAAAAGGTAGATACGGCCAGCCTGCGCTTCAGTCTGTAGCGGCGGCCTGTGACCGCCGTCTGCGCAACTCGGCGCTCGCAGAGCGCCGTTACAGGGTGCCGCGCAACCTGAAGGTTGCGACTACGGCTGGAAGTTTCGGTGCTTTGGGTCGCCGCCGGCTTCGAGGTAGGCGAGGAGGTCGAGGATTTGTTCGAGGCGCAGGCTGTTGAGCAGGCCGCTGGGCATGGGCGAGACTTCGGAGAGGCGGCGCTCGCGGACGTTCGTCACGGCGACTTCGATGAGCTTCTCCTCCAGCGGGCTGGGGCGGACGAAGAGCTTGTTGTCCGCCTCGCGTTCCACCATGCCGCTCACGTCGTCGCCGTCCTTCAGGAACAGGCGCGTCTGGCGAAACTTCTCATCAATCACCGCGCTCGGCTCGATGATGTGCAGGAGCAAATCCCGTCGGCTGAAGCGCGCCCCAACGGCGAGCAGTTCCGGGCCGATGACGCTGTTCGGAAACGCGGGGTCGTTGCTCACGCGGTGGCAGTGGACGCACTGCGCGGTGAGCAGCGCGGTGCGCGCGCCCTCGTAGCTGCGGCCCTTGCCGACTTCGGCGAGGCGGGGTTCGAGGTCGGCGAGCTTCCAGTCTTTCACGAAGCGCGGCGGAGGAACGGACGGCAAATTTGCTTTCGAGCCTGCTGCGGGTGGGACACCCGCGCTCCGACCGAGCGCGGTGCGCTCCTCCGGCGTGAGCGCGGCGAGGAGTTCCTTGCGGACGTTCGCGATGGACGTGAAGTAGGTGCGCCCGCCGGGCAGGCGCTCGGCGCGGTCGAGCGCGTCGAAGACGGCGCGGCGCGCGTCGGGCGTCCAGCCGTCGCGGGCGTAGCGGAGGTAGAAGGGGTAGAGCAGCAAGTCCTCGCTCGCGGTCGCGGCGCGCAGCAACGGAACGGTTTTGGCGATGACCTGCGGCGAGCGCAGATTGACCAGCAGCTCGACGAGCATCTGGTTCACGCGCGGGCTGGCGTTCGGGTAGAGCGGTTCCAGCCATTGCAAGCTGGCTTGGCGCTGGGCTTCGTTCGGCGCAGTGAAGCGAATGAAGCTGAGAGAAAGCAACCGAAGCGTCGCAATTAACTGCCCCTCGGTGAAAGTGGGATAAACAGCGTTCGTTTTCGTCACCCCAAGTCCCATCACAATTTGGAGAGCGTGCCAGGAGCGATCACCGACCACCTCTGGACGGCTCATGTGCGTGAGGTGTGCGAACCATGCAGGTTCGGAGATGTGAAAGCGCTTCGTGAGCAAGCCTGTATTGGAAACGTCATACACCAACTCGTCTGGGACGGCGCGAAAGTGGTCTTCAGGAGGGTGTTCAGTGTGAAATCTCTCAAGCTGCCGCTGGAGGATGATTCGCACGGTGTGCTTCATCCAAGGCGAGTCCTCTCCCAACGCATCAATGAGTAGCCCGGGCAGCTCCTTTGGTTCCTTTGTATCGCGCTTGTATGCCTCCCAACTCATCAGCGGCATTCGCTCCAACGCTTGGCGCCGCTTGATGGCTTCAGGCGTCGGCGCTTTGGCGACAGCCACCTGCTCCTGTCCAACTGCCGTCACCCGATACAACCCCGACTGCGTCCCGCGTCCGCCCGTCGTGAACCACATCGCTCCATCCGGGCCGATGCACGCGTCGGTCACGTTCAGCGGGCGGCCACCGACGAAGGGTTCGCTCGTGCCGGTGTAGCTCGAGCCTTGCAGCGTCATGTGGACCGCGAGGATGCGTCCGTAGGCCCAGTCGCAGATGTAAAACGCCTTTTGATACCTCGCCGGGAACTTCGCACCGTGGCCGAAGGTGACGGCCGTGGGCGACGCGAGGCCGATGTCCACCACGCTGGGCAGAGTGTCGGGATACCACGCGGGCCAGCGCCCGGTGCCGCGCCGCCAGCCGTAGTCCGCGCCGGGCACGATGTGGAGCACGCGATTGGGCATATACCACGGGCAGCCCACGTCCCACTCCATGTCGGCATCGAAGGTGAAGAGGTCGCCGTGCTCGTTGAAGGCGACATCAAGCGGGTTGCGCAGGCCGCCGGCCCAGAGCTGCACCTCGCTGCCGTCCGGCTTCATGCGGAGGATGTGGCCGGCGGGCAAAGTCACGTCGCCGTCGAACATGCCCGCGTCCCACGGGCACGGGATGAGGCGGTCGTGCGCGAAGTTCCGCAGCGGCGAGTTGGTGGAGAGGTTCCTGGGCAGGTGAACGTTGTTGCCGTGCGCAATCCACAGCCAGCCGTCCGGCCCGAGCTTCAGGTGGTTGCGTCCGTGGCCGACGCCGCCCTCGGTCTTGAGCAGTTCGGTGATCTCGTCAAACCGACTGTTGCCCTTCGTATCGAGTATAGGGATGCCGGCCGGGCCGGGCTCCTTCTTGTCGCGCAGGCGGACGAGGGTCTTGGAGTTGTTCGCGTTCGCGTAGAGCGCGCCGTGGGCGTAGAGCAGTCCGCGGCATTCGAGGAGGGTGTCGTTGATGACTTCGACCTTCGAGACACCAGCCGAGTCGAGTGACAACCGGAGCAATCCCTTCTTCTCGCGCGCCAGCGTGAGCCGGCCCTGCGGATCGAAGGCCAATGCAATCCAAGAGCCTTCCTCCGGCAGCGCGCTGCGCACCAGCTCGGCCTTGAAGCCCGGCGGGAGCGTGAAGGTGGCGGGGTCGGTTGCCTGCCCCGCGCCGGAGGCGAGTTTCCAACTGTTGTAGGCATCGAACGCTTTGCCGGGGTCGAAGGGATTGCTCGCCCGTGAGTCAGCGCGGCCACGGCTCCCGGCGGTCGGCCATTTCGGCGGAGTGCCGAGCGTGAGCCACAGTGGGTCCGTGAGCGTGGAGGCGCTCCAGGTGGCGTCCGAGATGAGCCAGCTCTGGCGGGCGAGGTCGGCGTTGAGTTCGAGCAGCACGGCGAGCGCGGCAGTGTTCGTGGAGTTCAGCACGTAGAAGGCAAGGTGGTTGGTCACGCCGGGCTTGAGGCGGCCGCTGAGGTCCAGCCCGGTGGCTTTCGCGGCTCCGAGGACTTCGCCGATGCGCTGGCCATTGAGATAGATTTCCCCGTTGCCTTCCGCAGCGACGAGCAGGACGGACTTGAGCAACTGCGGCGGTGCGAGAAAGTCGCGGCGGAAGAACACCGGCTGGTTCGTGCCCGCGCCGGCGACCGAAATCCACTCCGGGACCGGCGGGCGGTTGACGACTTGCGCCGACGCAACGTGTAGGAACCCGCACGTAAGCAAAGCGATGGACAGGAAGCGGAGGACGGGTTTCACACCGACAGTAAATCTGCCGGCGGGTGACGCGTCAACGCAGGGCAGCGGCGGGGTTGGTTGGGCGAAGCCGGAGTGCGGCGTGAACGCCGCTTCAGCGTTCGCACGTCCACCGGCCAAGCGTTTGACCAGCGGCGCTCGGATGCTGAAGCGGCCTGAAGGCCGCGCTCCATGCGGTTGGTGGCCAGCCGGCCTCGGGCTGCGGCTTCAGTTCAACTGCATCCCGCGGCGCACGAAAGTCGGCACGTCGAGGTCCACGCCGTTGTGGACGGTGGGTTCGCTGGCTTCAAACGGGCCTTTGGTGACGATTTCGAGCTGCAGTTCGGGGTGTGTGGACTTGGTCTTTTTGCGCGAGCGCCACGAGCGGGAAAGCGTCGCCGGCGGCGGGGGCACGACCAGTGCCGAGGGGGTGGCGGTGGGCAGCGGCTGTGGTTCTGGCTGGCCGGCGGCAGTGCGGGCGACGGGCTTGGTCGCGACCGCCGCTCCCAGCAGGTCGAAGTCGGAGCCCTCGCGTGGCACGGCCGGCGGTTCTGGCAGTTCGGTTGTTGCCATGCGGGGCAACTCCGCTGGTGGCACCGGCTGGCGGGAGGCCACGAGGGTCACCATGAGGCGGTCCCCCATGGATTCTTCAATCGCCGCGCCCATAGTGAGCCGGGCGTTTTTGCACTGCCGGTTGATTGGATCCATCACCCGATTGACTTCGGCCATGCTCAGGTTGGGGCCGCTCATCAGGCTCACGAGAATGGCGTCGGCCTCGCTCAAGGCGGTGCCGCCGTCGAGCAACGGGTTGGCCAGCAGCTTTTCCATGACTTCGCGGGCACGATGCGGACCGCTGGCATCCGCGCTGGCGAAGGAGCTTTCCGAATGGCGGTCACGGACCACGGAGCAGAGATCGGCGAAGTCGAGGTTGATAAAGCCGGGCCGGGTCACCAACTGCCAGATCCCGCGCACGCCCTGGGCAAGGAGATCATTGGTCACGGCAAAGGTCTCGATAACGCTCGTGTGCTCGTCAATCAGCTTGAAGACCTTTTGGTTCGGCAGGCAGATGACGCCGTCCACGGCCGCCTTGAACTCATCAAGTCCCTGCCGCGCCTGCTGCATCCGGCGCGTCCCTTCGCAATCAAAGGGCAGCGTGACAAAGGCCAGCGTGAGAGCGCCGCACTCCTTCGCAATGCGTCCCGCGACCGGCCCGGCGCCGGTGCCGGTGCCGCCACCCAAACCAGCGCAAATGAACACCATGTCCACGCCGGTGCATAGATCTCGCAACCGGGCCTCATCCTGCTGCGCGGCCGCGCGGCCGCGCTCGGGATCACCCCCGGCACCGAGGCCGCCGTTGAGCTGGAGGCCGAGGTTGAACTTGTGCGGCAGCGGCGACTGGGCCAGCGCCTGGGAATCGGTGTTCAGCGAGATCAACTGCGCGCCTGCGAACCCCGCGCGGTGCATCTGAGCGACGATGTTGCCGCCGCAGCCGCCGACGCCGAGGACCTTGATGGACAGTTGCTTCTTGGCCACGGGGGGGAGGGTGAGGGAGTCAGGGCTGGTCATGGCAGGGAGGGGGTTATCAAAACAATTTCAACGCGCCGGCCAAGTGTTTCATCCGGTTCATCAAGCCGCCGCGCTGCTGGCCCTTTTGGCGGATGGCTCCGTATTTTACCAAGCCCACCGCCGTGGCCAGCTCGGGATCATCGGTGGCGGACTTCATGCCGCCAACCGCGTCCACCCGGCCGATGCGGGTTGGCAGTTCAAAGACTCCCTCGGCCAGCTTGTCGATGCCGGGGATGCGGGCGCCGCCGCCGCAAAGCTTCACTCCGGCGCGCAACTGGGCGTGGAAGCCACGCTCCCCGATGTCGTCGCTAATGAGTTGGCACAGCTCGTCCAGCCGCGCGGTCATGATGCGCCGGAGGTGCTCGACGTTGACGTGGCGGTCCGCGAGGCCGTTTTCGTTGGGCAGGCTGAAGGTGTGCCCGAGGGCCCCTTCGAGATTTGCCGCGCCGTGTTCGCGCTTCAGCAGTTCGGCGCGGGCCGGGGCCATGCGCAGCCCGTGGGACAGATCGTTGGTGATGTGAGCCCCGCCGACGGCGATGACCGCGCTGTGCTGGATCACGCCGTCCGCATACACGACGTATTCCGTGGTGCCCGCCCCAATGTCCACGACGAGGACGCCCATCTGCTTCTGATCGTGGTCGGTCATGGCCAGCGCGGAACAGAGGCCGCTGAAGACCAAGTCATCAATCTCCACGTTCAGCCCGCCCAAAACGCGCATGTGGTTTTGCAGGCGGGTGGTGACGCCGTGAACCACGTGCATGTCCACCTCCAGCCGCTCACCGAGCATGCCGATGGGATTGGGGATGCCGGCTTGGCCATTCACGGTGAAGTGGCCGCGCACGCTTTGGAGCATGGAATTCTCCGAGGGCCGGTTGAAGACCTTGGCATTGGCAACGACTTCCTTCACGTCTTGCGGGGAAATCTCGTGATCGAACGAGGCCGAGGTGAAGACGCCGCGCGTATTCAAGCTGGAGAGATGAGCCCCGGTCACGCCGAGATACACGCTGGCGATCTCGACGTCGGCGGACTTCTCCGCCTCGACGATGGCGTTGCGAACATCCTCGGCGGCTTGATCGTGGTTCACGATTTCGCCTTTGCGCACGCCCCGGGAGGGACAATTGCCCAGGCCGATGATGTTGAGCGTGCCAGCCTCGTTCACCTCGCCGACGACGACGCTCACCTTGGAGGTGCCGATGTCGAGGCCGACGATGACCGAGGTTTTCTCAGGGAAGAACAGGTTAAGCATTTTTCCTCCGATAGGGTGCGGGTTTGACGGGCTTGGTGGGCGCGGCCGGGACGCTGGCTGCCTCGACCCAGCGAGCGGGCAGATTCTGGGCGATGGAGACGTCGAGCGTGGCAATGACTTTGCCCTGCTGGGTGGCCACGTCCAGCACCGCACGCCAGCGGCGGAGTTGCGTGTCAAAGTCCTTGTGTGCGGCAAAGGTGATCTCGCTGCCGGTGGACGTGGTGGCGATCAGGACTTCCGCGTTGGAAACATCCACGCGACGAATGTCCGCCCGGCTGAACATTCCCGAGCGTTCAAAGTGGGCCAGCAGCTTCAGCGCGGCCCGCACCTGGGTGGATTCGACGGGGCGACCCAGCCGGAGATCCACGTCGTTGACGCCGCGCAACTCCGTGAGCCAGTCGAGCTGGAGTGACTTCGGGTCCGCGACCATCGTGCGGTCCGGCGGCAGCATCACATGACCCGTCGCATCGAGGAGGTGGAGCACGGGGGTGTAGCCGCCGCCCGCGCGAGGCCGGAGCACGGGCACCTGGGCCATTGGCACGCGCTCGGTGACGCGGATGCGCAGCGTGTCCGGCAGGGCGCGCTCCACCGCTACGGACTGGATGAGCGGCACGAGTTCGAGGTCGCGCTTGATCCGGGTGAGATCAAAGCGCATGAGGTTCTCGCCGATGTGAACCCCAGCCCAGCGGCGGAGCGCCTCGGCGGTGAGCGCGCCATCGGTTTGGAGATCAATCGTCTTTGTGATGAAGGCCGGGTTCTCCGTGACAAATTCCTTCACCGCCCAGTCCACGCCGCGCCAGCCGATGAAGAGCAGCGCCGCCCCGCTGAAGAGCACCGTGAGCACCTGTGCCGCAAAGCGGGTGCGGGCGCGGCGCAGCTCGTCGGTGCGCAGCCGGACGCGCAGCACGTTAGCGTTCTCGCGGTTCAGCCGGCGGTTGCCGACTCGGAAGATGCGTCTGAATTGCTTGAACATGGGGAATGAGTTTCTCAATGCGGCTGCGTCCCGCGCCGGACGGCGAGGTCCACCATCATCTCGCACAGTTCCGCGTAACTCAGGCCGCCAGCGGCTGCGGCCTTGGGCAGGAGGCTCGTTTCGGTCATGCCGGGCAGCGTGTTGACTTCGAGCACAATCGGTTCCCCGTTCGCGCGCACCATCACGTCCACGCGGGCGTAATCGCGGCCACCGATGGCGTTGAACGCCGCGTAGGCCGCGTCCTGGATGCGCGCGGTCGTCGTCGCATCGAAGTCCGCCGGGCAGAAGTATTCCGTCGCGCCAGCGGTGTATTTGTTTTTGTAGTCGTAGCTGCCCTGCTTCGGGCGCACTTCGACAACCGGCAGCGCGCGGCCCGCGAGGATACCCACCGTCGTCTCACGCCCAATGATGCGCTCCTCCATCAGCACCCCGGTGTCGAACTTGAGCGCCTCGGCGAGCTTCGCGGGAAACTCGGCGGGTGAATCGACAAACTGCAAGCCCACGCTGCTGCCTTGGCGCACGGGCTTGAGCACGACGGGCGTCTGCCAGCCATCGGGCCACTGCGCATCCGCTGACTGGAAGGTCATGAACTTCGCCGTCGGTGCGCCGCACGCCACGCACTTCTGCTTGGTAAGCACCTTGTCGAAAGCCAACCGGCTCGCCTCCGGGTCGCAGCCCGTGTAAGGCACACGCATCGCTTCGAGTTCGCGCTGCACCGTGCCGTCCTCGCCGTAGGTGCCGTGGAGCGCGAGGAATACGACTTCCGTTCCGACGGGCAGGGTCCACTGGCCCGGCCCCTTGGGGTCGAGTTCGTGAACGGTGTGGCCGCGTGAGCGCAAGGCGCTGGCGACCGCTGCGCCGGTGCGGAGGGAGACTTCGCGCTCGGCGGAGGGGCCGCCGAGCATGACGGTGATGTTCAGCTTGCTAGACATGGCTTAATCCTCCCCGACAATTTCCACTTCGGTTTCCAGTTCGATGCCACGCGCGGCACGGGCAGCGGTGCGGATGACTTCGATGAGCGCCAGCACGTCGCGTGCGGTGGCGGTGCCGTCGTTGATGATGAAGTTGCCGTGAATGCCGGACACGACCGCGCCGCCGACGCGCGTGCCTTTAAGGCCGAGTTCATCCACGAGCTTGCCGGCGGGCGCGGCCTTCGTGTTCTTAAAGATGCAGCCGGCGCTCGGTTCCTTGGGTTGCGAAGTCCAGCGCCTCTGCTGGCACTCGGCGAGCTTTGCTTCGATTTGCTCGCGCGGAGCCGGACGACCCTGCAGCACCGCGCCGAGGGCGACGGCGGACTTGAGCAGCGGGCAGCTTCGATAGGTCGTCTCCACGTCACGGGCGGCACGCTCGTGGGCGACGCCGGTGTAGTCCATGAAGCGGAGCGACTCGACGGCCTCGAAGGTCCAGCCGTTCATCGCGCCGGCGTTCATGCGGAGCGCGCCGCCGAGATTGCCGGGGATGCCTTCGAGAAACTCCAGCCCACCGAGGCTGTGGCGTTTCGCGGTGAGTGCGATGTCCTTTAATTTCGCGCCCGCACCGCAGCGGAGTTGCTCGCCGTCCACTTCGATGTGCGAGAAGGCTGGTGCGCCGAGATGGATGACAATGCCGCGAATGCCGCCGTCGCGGATGAGCAGGTTCGAGCCGCGCCCGAGCAGGAAGAACGACACATCGTGCTCGTGGCAGAAACGCAGCACCTGCGCCAGTTCGGCTTCGTCCGCCGGTTCGACGTAAAGCTCCGCCGGGCCGCCGACGCGCAGCGTGGTGCGTTTGGCGAGCGGCTCGTTCCGCCGCAGCACGCTCGCAGGCGCAAGCAACGCGCCGAGCTCCGCCGCGAGGTCGGCGGCGGTCATGACTGGCGCTGGAGCGAGGGCGGTCATGGGATTGCCGATCGGCGGTTGGCAATTGCGGATTGAAGCGAGTTGGCGGCGTCCGAATGGGCTTCCGAGTTGCGCTGCGCGACGGACTTTGCGAAGCGCGCGGGTGGTTGCCATGCGGCTTCAGTGGAGTCGGGGACGG
The DNA here is from genome assembly GCA_945874145.1 of Akkermansia muciniphila. Taxonomy (GTDB): domain Bacteria; phylum Verrucomicrobiota; class Verrucomicrobiia; order Limisphaerales; family SXTU01; genus SXTU01. The sequence continues at coordinate 67,306 of CAMCFN010000009.1, read as the reverse complement.
ACACTGGCAAATCACACGCCCGGAGAATGCGCTCGGCGATGTCGGCGGCGGCCGTCGGTTGGTGCCATTGCGCAAGCGCGATCTGCATCTGCGTGCGTGCAGTCGTGTTCGCGAGCAGGTCGGAGACGAGCGCGGCGAACTGTGCGGGTGAGGTCGTGCGCTGGTTCAGCAGTCGGGCCGCGCCGGTGTCGGCGAAGGCGCGGGCGTTGAAATGCTGGTGGTTGTCCGCTGACGTGGGCAGCGGGACCAGCGCGGCTGGCAGGCGCATCGCGGCGAGTTCCGCCAGCGAGGAAGCGCCGGCGCGGCTGACGACAAGCGTCGCGGCACCGAGGGCGAGTTCCATTTCGGTCAGGAACGGCTGAACGAGAAAGCGGGTTTTATGTTTCGGGTTTTGCGCTGCGAGCTGGGTGTAGGCCCCACGTGTTTTCTCGACATCGTTCGCGCCCGTGAGGTGAATGAACTGGAGTTCAGGATGCCGCGCGGTCAACTCGGGCAAAGCGCCAAGGACCAGATTGTTCAAGCCGCTCGCACCTTGGCTGCCACCGGTGATGACGAGCGTGGGCCGCTTCGGGTCAAGGCCGAGGGCCATGCGGCAGCTTGCCGCGTCGGCGGGCACGAACTGCTCGCGCACCGGCGTGCCGGTGACGGCGTGACGTTGAATCCAAAGCCGATGCGCCGCCTGTGGAAAGCCGACAAACGCCTCGTCCACGAAGTGCGCGAGCCAGCGGTTTGCGCGACCGGGAATGGTGTTTGATTCGTGGAGGAAGGTTTTTGCACCAAACTTCCTTCCAGCCAGCACGGGCGGCGCGCTGGTGAAGCCGCCCATCGCCAGCACACCGCGCGGCGGGCGGGCGGCGAAGAGCTGTTTCGCGGCTTGATACGAGGCGTGGGAAGCGCGGGCGAAGGCGAAAAGATTGCCTTGCAGGGCAACGGCCGGAAGCGTGGCAATCTGGAGGCCGGAGGTGGCGCGGACTGCTTGCTGATCCACTTCTTTCGGCGAGACGAGCAGCAGCACATCGCAGTTGCGACGCTGTAATTCCTCCGCGACGGCCAGCCCGGGAAACAGATGACCGCCGGTGCCACCGCAGGCGATGGCGACGAGGGGCAGTTGCGGGGCCGGATGCATCAGGTGGTGTGGGGCAGGGCGGAGAAGGGGTTGTCCTCGAACGATGCGGCGGTCACGAGCGGAGTTTGGACCGCACGGCGGGCGACGCTGAGGATCACGCCGGCGGAAGCCAGCAGCATGACCAGATTGGAGCCGCCGTAGCTGATGAAGGGCAGAGACAGGCCTTTGTTGGGCAGGACCATGGTGACCACGCCGATGTTGATGAAGGCTTGGATGCCAATCAGGAAGGTCAGGCCAATCACGAGCAACTGGCCGAAGAGGTCGCTCGCGCGCCAGGCAATCGTCAGGGCGCACCAGCATAGCACGCCGTAGGTCACCAACAGGCCCAAGGTGGCGACGAGGCCAAATTCCTCGCCAATGATGGAGAATATGAAGTCGGTGTGGTGCTCGGGCACAAAGCCGGTTTTCTGGCGGCCGTCACCCAGGCCCAGCCCGGTGGTGCCGCCGACGCCGAGCGCATATTTCGCCTGTATTTGCTGGAGGGCGACGGTTCTGGTGTATTTCTCCGGATGCAGCCATGCGTCGATGCGCGTCCAGCGGTTTTCGTTGCTCTTGAGCAGCAAGAAAATGGCAGCGCAAGCGATGAGGCCGAGCGGGAGGAGATACCTCAAGCGTGCGCCAGCAACCAAGAGCATGATCCAAGTGACCAAGCCTAGCAGCATGGTCGAGCCGAAATCCTTGCCCGCCAGCACCAGCCCCAGCACCAACCCGGCGAGCACTCCCGGAAGGACCAAGCCGCGGCCAAACTCGTGCATTCGATCACGGTAACGGCTGGCGTAGTGCGCCAGCAGGGCGACCACGACGAGCTTGGCCAATTCGGAAGGTTGAAAGCCCTGGCCGGCGATCTTGATCCAGCGGCGTGCGCCGTTAATCTCCTCGCCTTTCCAAGCCGCAAAGGCGAGCAGCACGCACGAAACGAACAGTCCCACCCAGACAAACTGCCGGATGCGGCGGTAATCAATCGCCGCCATCGTGAAGCAGGCCGCCACCCCGATGGCCGCGAACAGCGATTGCTTCTTCAGCAACTCCTCGCCCTGTTGGGTCATGCTCGCGCTGTAGAGCATCACCAATCCGAGGCCAAGGAGGCTGGCGACGCAGATCGTGAAGATGGTGGCGGTGCGTTTCATGGGCGGAAAAACGGGCTGCCGGGCGCGCAGCGCGGGCAGGATGGGGCCACCCCGGCGCGGGCGGGCGACGGGCGGGTGCAGAGAGGCCTTGCCTCGCGCACCTTTCGCCCGTCGTCGCCCGTCAGCCAGTGCATGGTGGGATTGGGTTTGGCCGTGCCAGCAACTCAGCTCAGAGCTGGCCTGGCGCTTTCGGAGCCGGAGGTTCGCCCAGCGGTGGGAGGGACGGCGGCGTCAGTGGCACGGGTTCAGCCCGGACGGCCGGCGGCGCAGCGGCTGGTTCCGTCGCCTTTTTGCTGCTGCCACTGGTCGGCAACTTAAGCTTCTGACCCACTTTGATTTGGTCGGTCTTGAGCCCGTTGGCCTCGCGGATCTTGGCGACCGTGGTGCCGTGGTTCTTGGCAATCTTGCCGAGGTTGTCGCCGGACTTGACGGTGTAGCTGCCGCTGTCCGTAGCGGTGGGCGCTGACTTGCCTGCGGCGGTTGGCGCGGCGGCTTTCGGCGCGGCCGGGGGGATGTTGATTTTCTGGCCAATTTTCAAGCGGGCGGAATTCACGCCCGGATTGGCGGCTTCGATGGCCTTCATGCCCACGCCGTATTTCTTGGACATGGTGTAGAAGGAGTCATTTTTCTCCACGACATGGACCTTCGCTTCGCCTGCGGGTGCAGCCGGGGCGGGCTCAGGAATGGGCGTGGGAGCCGGGGCAACGGGCACCGCTGGCACCGGCGGAATGGGGGCTGGCGTGACCGGCACCGGGGGAACCGGACTTGGCACCGGCGTGACCGGTGTCCCGGCGGGCGGCAGGGAGGTGATCGGGGCCAGCGCACCGGTCCCACCTAGCACGGCGGGCGGCGCCGGCGCGGGAGTCACGGGGGAGCCGGGGTCCGGCGGATTAATGAGCGGCAACGCCGGCTCGGGAGCCCGCCGTGCGACCGGGGGATCTTCGCGTTTGCAGCCTGCCATCAAGATGCCGCCGAGGACCACGGCATGGATGCCGAGGAAGATCCCGACGACAAGCGGGAGGTTTGTTTTGCGTTTGGCTTTTTGCTCAAGGAGCGAGCCCTGGGGTGGTAACGGATTTTGAGTGCTCATGATGGTGCTTGCGTGATGCTTGGTGGCGGCTTGGTTCGGCTCGCCAGAGCTGGCCAGGCCCCGGCGAAATTCTTGTTAAATCAGTAAATAAATTTTGGTTCGGACACGGTTCAACAAAATCATCTGCCCGCGGACTGAACGGTGCCTCCATTCATGGGGCCATCCGCAGTGGCAGCGCCATTAGTTGTGCGTTGCAGTTGCGCGACCGTCTGACGAAACACTTCACCCCGGTGGCGATAATCACGGAACAGATCGAAGCTCGAACAGGCCGGGGAGAGCAAAACAATATCACCAGGCGCCGCGATTCTGACGGCTTCGTTGACCGCTTCTAACAATGAATCCACCAGCGTGCAAGGGGTAAAGAGGCTCCACGAGGCGCGGAGCTTTTCACGCGTCTCGCCGAGCAGGACCGCGTGCTTCACGCGCTGGGCCAGGAGTGGTCCCAAGTCGTGATAATCCAGCCCTTTGTCCCGCCCACCGGCGATCAGCAAAACATTGGGTTCCCCGGGCTGCGCGGCCGGCATGGTTTGGATCGCCTTGGCCACGGCGTCGAGGTTGGTGGCCTTCGAGTCGTTGACGAACTGGATGCCTTTAATCTCGGCCACGAACTCGCAGCGGTGGGCCCCGGGTTTGAAGCTCGCGATGGCCGCGACCATCTCCTCCAGCGGCAGGCGCAGGACTCGGCCAACGGCGAGCGCGGCCATGACGTTCTCGGCATTGTGGGTGCCACGCAGGTTGGTTTTCTCCAGATCGATCAGCGGGCCGACCCAGCCCTCGATGCGGCTGATGAGCAGCGAACGGTCGAGATGGATGTCAGCGCGACGATTGTGCGCGCTGAAGGTGATGAGCTTGGAGGGAACGTTCACACCCAGTGTGCGCAGCATGGCCAGCGCCTCGGTTTGCACAATGGCCCAGTCGAACGGTTGCTGGTTCTCGAATAGGCGTGCCTTGACGCGTGCGTAGTCGGCCATCGAGTGGTGGCGATCAAGATGGTCGGGCGTGATGTTCAACAGCACCGCGATGGCCGGACGGAAGAAGCGGATCGTCTCCAGTTGAAAGGAACTGACCTCCAGCGTGAGGTAGTCGAGTTGGCGGGTTTCCTCCGTGATGGAACACACGGGTTTGCCGATGTTGCCCGCCGCCAGGGTGCGTTTGTGGCAATGCGTCAGGAGGTGTTCGATCAGTTCGGTCGTCGTGGTTTTGCCATTGGTTCCGGTGACTGAGATGTTCAGGCAGACGGCTTGCTGCCAGCCGAGTTCCAGCTCGCCGATAATGGGGATTTCCCGCTGGCGAAGCTCTTTGACCAAGGCCGAGTCCATGGGCACGCCGGGGCTGATCACCGCGAAGTCAAACCGTCCCGCTGGCGGCAGCCGGAGATCCAGTTCCACTCGCACGCCGAGGTCGCGCAGCTCCACGGCTTCGTGCCGCAGGCCGGGCGTGTCCGAGTTGTCCATCGCGGTCACGCGCGCCCCGCGAGCCGCGAGCAGGCGCGCTGCGGCCGCCCCGCTGAGGCCGAGGCCGATGACCAATACGTCTTTGTCTTGGAGCCGAAACATTTTTCTTCAGCCGTGATTGCTTAACGCAGTTTCAACGTGGCCAGGGCGATCACCGCGCACAGGAGGCACAGGATGTAAAAACGGGCGACGATTTGTGATTCATACCAGCCGAGCTTCTGAAAGTGATGGTGCAGTGGGGCCATGAGAAACACGCGGCGCTCGTTGCCCTTGCCGTAGAGCCGTCGGGTGTATTTGAACCAGCCGCGCTGGATCATCACCGAGACGATTTCCAACACGAACACCCCGCCCGCGATCACCAGCACGAACGGCTGGTGAATCAGCACCGCCATGATGCCCAGCACCCCGCCTAGCGCGAGCGAGCCCGTGTCGCCCATGAAGACCTGCGCGGGATGACAATTGAACCAGAGAAACCCGAGGCTCGCACCGATCAGCGCGGCGCAGAACACGGTGAGTTCGCCCGCGCCCGGCACGAAGGGCACGAACAGATAGCGGGCGAGGATCGCATTGCCCGCAATGTAGGTGAAGATGAGGAAGACCGCCGTCACGATGAGCGTGCAGCCAATCGCCAGCCCATCGAGCCCGTCCGTGATGTTCACGGCGTTGCTGCTGCCGACGATGGCAAGCACCGTGATGAGGCCGCCCACCCACGCGGCGTCCGAAAGCACGGCGTGCTTCAGGAAGGGGATCTGGATCTCGGAGATGAGCGGGCGGGTTTCCGGCAGCATCCAGAGCGAAAGGGCAATGCACCCGGCCAGTCCGAATTGCACCACGAGCTTCAGGCTTTCGGCGGCACCCGCAGGTTTCTGCTCGGTCAGTTTCTTGTAGTCGTCGTAGAAACCCAAGGCTGCCAGCACCAGCAGCGACACCAGCGTCAGGACGATAAACTCGTTCCACTGCGCCCACAGCAACGTGGTCAGATCCACCACCAGCACGATCAGAATGCCGCCCATGCCTGGAACCCCTTTCTTGGTGAAGGGCTGATTCTTGTCCGTGCCCGCCTCCTGCGCCTTGTCCAGATACTCCTGGCCGAACTTGAGATCCTTGAGCCACGCAATGACCAACGGCCCCAGCCAGAGACTCAGTGCCAAGGCCGACAGCGCCGCCCCTGCGCTCCGCACGGTGATGTAGCGGAACACTCGCAGCGCTGACAAGGGATCGGCCCAGGCCGTGCCGGCGGCCTGATCCTGAATCCATTGGCTGAGGTAGAGGAGCATTCAAGAAAGCGGGGTGAGCATCAGACTCACAGGGAGTGAAGCGCGAATCAGCATCCTGCCTGATCCGGGGCACGACCGGCGCTCGGCCCGGTGGCAGCGCAGGGAGTTGGTGCATGAGGTTGGCTGATGCGGGCTCATTCAGTCTTGCTGGTAATGGCGGGCGATTGACGGGAAGCGTTGGTGCCGTTGCTCCCAGCGGCACAGCCGCAGCAGCACGCCGGGGGCCCGCAAATGGGTCTGCAATTCGCGGGCGAGTTGCTTCGCCCGGCGTAGTTGCTGTTGGTCGCGCTTCACATTCATCGTGGGTCAGTTCATGCCGGGCTTGTAGTCGCTGGCTTCGGCCTGCGAGTCCGGGCTTGCGACGGGGAGAATGCGCTGCCGCAGCACGTCCGCCACACGCTCCAAACGCGCCGAGCGGGAGGCTTTGAGCAGCACCACGTCCCCGGGCAGCAATTCGCTGCGAACGGTCTCGCCGGCCGTGGCGACCTCGGAGATTTCGGTGACGGCCGCCAACCCGGCGGCCCGGGCTGCGCCCGCCAGGTGGCCGGCCATGCTGCCCACGGCGAAGAGCCGGTTCACGCCCAGCTCCACTGCGCGTCGCCCGATCTCCACATGTGCGGCAATGCTGTGCGTGCCGAGTTCGGCCATGTCGCCGAGCACCGCCACGCGCCGGCCCGCGCAGGGCAGATCATGCAAGGTTTGGAGCGCGGCCAGCATCGAATCGGCATTGGCGTTGTAGGCGTCGTCGAGCACGCGCACGCCGTTCGCCTCCCAAAGTTGCAGACGCATCTTTGGCGGGGTGCATCCCGCCAAAGCGCGCCTGACTTGCTCGCCGGTCAGACCGACCTCGGTTCCTACCGCCGCGGCGAGCAGAGCATTTAAAACTTGGTGCCGTCCGAGCAACCCGATGCGATAGGCACCGGTGCTGGCGGGGTAGGGGCAGGTGACTTGGAACGTGACGCCGTGCTCATCGCACCGCACCTCGCTGGCCCGCCAGTCGTTGCCCGGGCCAAAGCCCACGCGCACCACCCGCGCCTGCGTGCGCTGCGCGATGGCGGCCATTTCGGGACAATCACCATTCACGAAAAGAATTCCGTTGGCGGGCAGCAGTTCGGCCAGCCAGCCTTCTTCTTGGGCGACGCCTTCCAAGTCGCCGAAAAACTCCAAGTGCTCGCGCCCGATGCTGGTAATCACGCCGATGTGTGGCTGGATGACTCGAACCAACGGGGCCAGTTCACCTGGATGATTCGTGCCCACTTCCAGCACCGCGCTGGTGTGCTGCGCTTCCAGGCGAAGCAGCGTGTGCGGCACGCCGATGTCGTTGTTGAAACTGGCCTCGCTCCAGAGGGCTGGCCCCCGCTCGCGCAGCACGGCGGCGATCAGTTCCTTCGTGGTCGTCTTCCCGTTCGAGCCGCCCACGGCGATGACGGGCAGGTCAAAATCTTGACGGTAACGTGCGGCGAGCTGGGCGTAGGCAGTTCGCGTATTCGCGACGGCGATCAGGGCCGGCGACTGCAAGTCGCCGGCACGGTTTTTCTCCACCATCACCGCAGCGACGCCTTTAGCGATGACTTCAGCGATGAACTTGTGCCCGTCAAATTGCACACCCGTGAGCGCGATGAAGAGGTCACCAGGCTGGGCCTGCCGCGAATCCGTGCAGATGCGGCGGACAAGGATGTCCGAGCTGCCACGGAGAATTTCTCCGGCAGTCGCAGCGGCAATGAATTGGAGCGGGCGCGGGTCCATTTACTCAGCCAAGGTGCGGAACGCTTCGGACTGGGCCAGCCACGGCACGGTCACGGGACGGCGGAAGAGCTGGCGCAGACCGGCCTCCGCGTTGAGTGCGGCCGGCGCGGCATCGGCGTCGGGAAAGATGGGCGGCGCGGTGGCGGCCGGGGGCTGGCGCAACGCGTTGAGCTGCCGGCACAAATCAACATTGCGCAGGGCAGGGCGGGGGGCCTGGGGCGAGTTGATGGGGTTCATGGGGTTGTGGTTTTGGCTTTGGTGATCCAATCAAATCGAGCGGTGCCCCGGCAGAATTCGGCTCGGCCTGAAGGGGGGGCAGCACTGGGCTTTCCGGATCGAGACTGCCGGGTTGCGGAAGCTCCGGTGCGGAGGATCGGGTTCGTCAACTCGCCGAATCTGGGCGGGAGGGGCTTCATGCTAGCAGCCGCCTCCTTGCGGGCGCGGTTCCCACAGCAGCACGGCTGGTTCGGTGCGTTTGGGTCTGGCTCCGCTGCCCGGGTCGGCAGCTGATTCCACCCGCGCGGGTTCGGTGGCGAACAATTCATGCACCCCGAACGGCAGGCTTCTTTGCAATTGCGCCATGCGCGCCCGGGCGTCCCGCTTACGCAGGTTGCGCGGCTTCCAGTTGATTTCTTCGGTGGCGTTCCGGGCCATGGTTCAGGCGGCTTTGGCCAGTTGAGGTTCGTAGTAGCCGAGCTCTTCCAACGCTTCTTGGGCGTGCACGCAGTCGTCGAACGGGACCACGGTGTCTTCAAATTCCTGATACGTCTCGTGGCCTTTGCCGGCGATGAGGACCGTGTCACCGGGGCGTGCTTGGCAGAGCAAGGCGCGGATGGCCTGAGCGCGATCCAGCTCCACCGTGAACTGGTCCGGGCGCACTGAGCGGAAACCGGCTTCAATCTGCGCGGCGATGGCGGCCGGAGATTCGCGGCGTGGGTTGTCGCTGGTGATGATGGTCTGGTCCGCGAGCAGGGCGGCTACCTTGCCCATCTTGGCGCGCTTGTCCGTGTCGCGCGCACCGCCACAACCGAACGTGAGCAGCACCCGGCCCGACGTGATTTCACGCACGGTGCGGAGGACGTGCTGGAGCGCGTCCTCGGTGTGCGCGTAGTCCACGAAAACACTGAACGGCTGCCCCGCGAGCACCCGTTCCAGCCGGCCGGGAACGGGCGGCATGGTGCGCAGCGCCGACTGAATCTTCGGGATGGGCAGGCGCAGCGCCAGCGCGGCCCCAATGGCGGCCAGCGCGTTGTAAATGTTGTGCCGTCCGATGAGCGGCATCCGCACCGCGAAGCGGCCAGCTGGGGTTTCCGCCGTGAAGCTCGTCTCGCCGTGGCCGAGCTGGAATTCGGTGGCGCGCAACTTGGCCGACTCGTCGAGGCCGTAGGTGAGCTGCACCTCTGCACTGGTTTCGTGCGCGATCCGGGCTCCCGCAGCATCGTCAATATTCAGAATCGCCGCACCCGGTTTGGTCCCCTCCTGAATGCTGGTGAAGAGCTGTTTCTTGGCTTCGTAGTAGCTCTCCATGTCCCCGTGGAAATCGAGGTGGTCCTGCGTGAGGTTCGTGAAAATGCCAAGGTCGAACTGGACGCCGTGCACACGCTTTTGCGCGAGTGCGTGCGAACTTACCTCCATCACACATGCACCGCAGCCGGCGCGCACCATTTGCGCCAGGAACTGTTGCGTGTCGGACGCTTCCGGCGTGGTGCGTTGCGCGGGGAGCACGCGGTCCCCGATTTCGTAGCGGATGGTGCCGAGCAACCCAGTGTGAATGCCGGCCGCCTCCAGAATGTGCTTCACCATGAAGCTGACGGTCGTCTTGCCGTTGGTGCCGGTGACGCCGATGACCTTGAGCTTCCGGCTCGGGTGGCCATGGAAATTCGCCGCCAAGACCGCCAGCGCCACGCGCGCATCGGGGACCAGAATCTTGGTGGCGCGACCCGAAGAAAAACCATTGCGTTCACAGATGATGGCCGCTGCGCCACGATCAATCGCCATGCTGATGAAGTCGTGCCCGTCGTGCCGCTCACCCGGCATGGCCACGAACACCATGCCCGGCGACAAGTGGCGGGAGTCAGCGGTAACCCCCGCCACCGTTCGCTCAAGCGGGCCTTCGCAACGCAGCATCGAAAGGCCCTCTACAAGTTGTTTCAAGAGCATCGGGTCAGTTGGTTGACGACGGTTCCCCGCCACGACGGGTGGCGAGCTGGCTCGAGAGAAGTGAAAATGCCCGGGCGGCCCGCAGGGTGCTTCGCCGCAGATCAGAATGTTCGTGGTGCGCGCCCCGGAAGGGCACCCAGCTTTGCGAGAGGACGAGCGCCCGGGCGGGCGCGCAGCGCAGCGCGGCCGGAGTGTGACCTCCAGCCTCCGGCAGCGCCGGGCTTGCGAGCGTTGCGGTGGTGGTGATGGTTTGGGTGGCGATCACGGGCTTGAGTTCAATTCGTCCGGTTCGTGGTTTGTGGTCCCTCTGCGACACCGGTCACGGGCTCGCCCACGGCGCTCTCGGGTCGGATGTTCAGGTAGGCGGCGGAGTTGAGGGCGATGTCGCGGAAGGCCGGAGCGGCGACTTGCCCGCCATAGAAGCCCTTGGACTTTTCGGGTTCATCCACGCAGACGTAAATGAGCAGTTCGGGATTATCCGCCGGGAAAAATCCAATGAATGACGAGAAGTATTTGCTGTGGCTGTATTGGCCGTTTTCAAGCTTCTGCGCGGTGCCGGTCTTGCCTGCAGCGGTGTAATAGCCGAGGCGGGCCTTCTCGGCGGTGCCGTCGGTCGAGACGACGCGCTTAAGCGTCGTGGCGACTTGTCGCGCGACTTCGGGCTTGAGCACCTGGCGCACGACTTGTGGTTGATTCTTGAACACGACGCGATGTTCGGAATCTTCGAGCCGGTCCACCAGCAGCGGGCGCATGAGCTTGCCGCCGTTGGCGATGGCGGCCATGGCCAGAGCCATCTGCAAGGGCGTCGCGGCGGCAGAATGGCCGATGGACACGCGGGAGCCGGTGATGCCGTCCCATTTGTTGACTGGAATCAAAAGTCCGCGCGACTCGCCCGGGAGCATGATGCCACTGCGTTGGCCAAAGCCGAAGCCGGTGAGGTAGTTGAATAACCCTTGATCGCCCAGCCGGATTCCGATTTTGGCGGAGCCGATGTTCGAGGATTTCATCATCACTTCTTCGACCGAGAGGATGCCCAGCGGGTCGTGGTCACGGAGCGGAATGCCCTTGTAGAGCCAGCGGCCGCGTTCGCAGTCAACCCGTTCGCCCAAGGTGGTGAGGCCAGCATTCAGCGCGGCTCCGATGGAGATGATTTTAGCGGTGGATCCGGGCTCGTAGTTGTCCACGATCATGCGGTTTTTAAGCGCGGTGATGGGGGTTTTTCCCGGCTGGTTTGGATCATAAGTCGGATGCGAACCCATCGCGAGAATCTCGCCAGTGCGGGGGCGAAGCACGATGCCGGAGGCGCTGACGGGGTTGAATCGAACCATGATTTTTGCTAGCTCCGTCTCTAGGATGTGCTGCATCGCCGCGTCGATGGTGAGCACGGCGTTGAGGCCGTCCTGCGGATCGACCTCCTGCTGGCGGTTCATCACCAGTTCGGCCCCGCGACCGCCCATCTCCATCTCGCGCCAGCCGCGGGCACCCCGGAGTTGTGCATCGAGCGTGCGCTCCACGCCGTCGAGGCCGACGGTCTCGATGCGGACGGTTCCGGTGTTAGCATTGGTGCGGCTGGCCGGCCCCATGAACCCGAGCACGTGCGCGGCGAGGGATTGGTTGGGGTAGATGCGAATCTGATCCTCCACGGGGTCGCAGTTGATGGCCTTGGCGCGCAGCTCGCGGTTGAAGGCGCGCTCCTTGCGCGACAATTTCTTTTTCTCCTCCTCCAAGGTCAGGCCGAAGGGGAGCTTGGACATGGTGGCGCTGATTTGCGCCCACTGTTCCAAGGGCACCTTGTGCGCGAGGACCACATGGCGGTTGGTGGTGAAGAACAGCCGGTTGGTGATGACGACGTAGCTGTTGCTGAGGACCAGCGGCCGGTTGGTGGCGACGGCGTAGTAATTCGTGGTGATGCCGCCGTTGAGGAGGGCGGTGAGGCGGTTGGTGTGCAGCGCGCCTTGCGGCGTGGTCACGTAGCCATCCACCACCACGATGTGACGGTTGGTCAGCAACTTGCCGTCCAGCAGGGCAACGGGGTTGGTGCGAAGCGTAATCTGTGGCAGCAGCCGCTGGTGCAGTTCGGCTTCGGGGACTTGAAAAATGGGGGCCAATGCGCGGGCGATGACGGCTTGGCGGTCGCCGATCAGCACGGGATCGGCGAAGACGTCCTTCACCGGGCGGCTCGTGGCCAGCAAGTTTCCGCGGCTGTCACGAATGTCCCCGCGCCGGGGTTCCAGCATCTGGGTCTTGCGCACTTGGGCGAGGGCCTTGGCCTTTAGCGCCTCGTGCTGGATCACTTGCAGATCCACGAGGCGGTAGCCCAGCCCGCAGAAGGCCAGCAACAACAGAAATGCCATCGTTGCCAACCGCCGATATTGGAACGGTTGCAGCGTGGCGGGCTGAGTTGTGAGCCGGGCGGACATCAGGCGGCAAAGCTCATTTCGAACTCGGACTCGTCTTCGTGGCGGACGGGGGTGGGGTTCATGGAGGGGGTTGCGTTCAGCGTTTGCGGTTGGTGGGCGGCAAAGGTTTGGTGGCCCAGGCGAGGTAAGTCTTGTCGACTGGCATGGTTATCGCGCTGACGACGGGGTGGGCCGGGTTGCGTGGGGTGACGCGGGTGACGGCCCCCTCGACGAGCGTGAGGATCTGGTCGGGCGTGGGCACGCCGAGGCCGAGTTTAAGTTCCTTCACGCGCGCATCCAGGTAGGGCAGGGACTGGATCATGGCCGTCTGCTGGCGGCGCAGTTCGTTCTCGCGTTTGAGCAGGACCAATTGCTTCTCCAGTTTGTCTTTGTTCACGCCCAGCGTGTAGAGCTGTCGCTTTTGCCAGACGAACGTGATGCCAAGCGAGGCAATCAGGAGGCAGATGAAAAACACCTTCACCGCCGGCCCCAAACGGACGCTGGTGCCCGACTGAATTTTACGGTTCTTTGCCATGTGCTTTAATCAGCCAAGGTCAACGGGCAAATCCTTGCCGCACGTTGTGCCGTGACTGTCGTTGTCTGCGCTGCCCATCATCGCCCTCACGCTTCGCTCAAATTTTTTCCATCACCCGCAGTTGCGCGCTGCGCGCCCGCGGGTTCGCCGCCACTTCCGCTTCGCCGGCGCAAAGCGCCCTCCGCGTCACCAACCGCAGCACCGGTGCTCGCGGCTGCCGGAGTTCCGGCACATCCACTTCGCCCGGCACGACGTAGTCCCGTGCGAGCTCCCGTCCGAACGTCTTCACCACGCGATCCTCGAGCGAGTGAAACGTGATCACCGCGAGCCGCCCACCCGGCTTCAGGAGTCGCACCGCGCCCGCGAGTCCGCGCTGCAAAGCGCCGATTTCGTCGTTCACCGCGATGCGCAGCGCCTGAAACACCCGCGTGGCCGGATGTGCCTTGCGTCCATGCCGGGGGGAGATTCGTTCCATCAGCCCCGCGAGCTGCCGCGTCGTCTCAAACCGCTTCGCCTGCCGATCCTGCTCGATGGCCCGCGCCATCCGCCGCGCCTCAGGTTCATCACCGTATTCCCGGAAAATCTTCACCAGTTCATCCGCGCTGGCGGTGTTGACCAACTCTGCCGCCGTCAGCAACTGGCGCGCATCCATCCGCATGTCCAGCGGACCGTCCTGCTGGAAGCTGAACCCGCGTTCCGCACGATCCAATTGGGGCGAACTTACGCCCAAATCCAGCAGCACCCCGTCGCAACTGCCCGCCGGCAACCACTCTGCCAGCTCCGCAAAATTTCCTCGGCGCAGTTCGAACCGGCCCGCAAAGTCCGCCGCCAGTCGCACCCGCGCCGCCTCAAGGGCGTCGCCATCGCGATCGCAGCCAAAGAGCGATCCAGTCGGTGCGCTGGCCTTCAGTATCGCCACCGCGTGCCCAGCCGAACCCAGCGTGCCGTCGGCGAACGCCCCGCCCGGTCTGGGGCTGAGGGCGGCCAACACTTCCTCCACCATCACCGGGTTGTGGATGAAGTTTGTCACGGTTCATGGGCCGGTCTTACGCCGTCGCTAGTTGTCGCGCCGCCAGCGGTCCACGTGGCACCCGCCGCCGTGCCGCCGCTGCCTTCTCGCCAAAGACTTTGACCAGCCGCGCCGGCACCTTGAGCTTGCGGGCGACTGGACGCTTCACGGTGTCCCGCACCGCGCGTAGCCGGGCGGCCCAGCTCTTTGCTGCCGACGGGGGAACAAACGCGGGGGCTAAGGCCACGACGACCACGGGTTCCGCCTGCACTTCCAGCGCCGCATCGGTCTTGGGCTGGCGGCGTTTAGGCAGCGGTTTGGTGAAAGGGTTTTTCGGGAGCTTGGGATCAGGTTCTACCGTGCTGCGGATCTTGGGGCCGCCCGCGCGCGCCGTCGGTTTGCCTTCTCCTGCGAAAGTCTCACGCCTGCGTCCGCGCACTGCCGAAACCGCGCGACTCACCGCCCCCGGCCGGTTGTTGAAGTTCGGCACAACTTCGCCCAGCGGGACTCTGGTAACCAGTTTGTCCGTGAGCCCAACGAGGCTTTTGCCAGTGTTGAGGAGTTTGAGCAGGCCCATGGCTAGATAAGTTTGACCGCTTCGGGACGCAGCACTTCGTCAACGGCCTGGATGTCTTTGTAAAGTTCGGCGCTCCAGATCTGAAAACGGTCAAACATCCCGACCAGCACGACCCCCTTGCCAAGCTTCGCCTTCGTGGCCAATCTCTCAGGTAATCGAATGCGCCCAGTCGGATCCAGCCGCAAATCGTCCGAGTCTCCACCCAGAAGCCGGCGGAGGGATTGCGCTTTAGGGTCGCTGAAGGACATGCTTTCCAGTTTGTCTTCCATCTTCTGCACCGTGTGTCTCTGCAAGACCAACAGGGAGGGATGCACTTGGCCTTCGTCTTTCCAATACATCACCGAGAGCGTGACTTCCTCGGCTGGGCGCCATTTCGCCGGGAACTGCACCCGACCACCAGCGTCCGCCAAGAACTCGTATGTTCCTTGGAAGTTTAGCCGCGTGTTGTTGGTGTTTTCAGACATTTACCCTGCTCCGATGCCACTATTTCAACCCAGATAGCCCCAGAGCGCCCCAGTTTTACCCATTTCCCCCCAAATCGGTCAACAGGTAAGCCTTTGAAAAGTTTCCATTATCCTTTACCTGTTGATTTACAAAGAGATGCGAAGGATTTTTTTATCACTACTTCGGCGCTTTCCAAAGTGGATTATGGACAAGGCAGGAAAGAAGCAGTCACTTTAACGGAAACTTAATTGATAATCGTAATATATTCGGATTTAAGCCCGCAATTGCTTCGAAATACCCCTCTGTGCTGACTGCTGACTTCGTTTACCCGCTTCCTCCCGAACTGATTGCGCAGGCACCTGCTTTGACCCGTGATGGTTCGCGCTTATTGGTGCTGCACCGGGGCCACGAACGCATCGAGCATCGCCAATTCCGCGACTTGCTGGACTTCGTGCGCTCTGGCGATGTGCTGGTCTTAAACAATTCACGCGTGCTCCGCGCCCGGCTTCGTGGGCATAAACCTTTGACTGGTGGGCACATAGAACTCTTGCTCGTGGAAGAAATTACGCGGAATGAGTGGTGGACCATGCTCCGCCCGGGACGGCGAGTGCGAGCTGGAACTGAAATCCAACTAATTGATAACCAAGGTGTTAGGTCATCAGTGAGTGCGGTTGTTTTGGAGAAGAATGCGGAAGGCCACTGCCGCGTGTGCTTTCATGGCACGGCGAACATCCTTGATGAGCTGGAAAGTCACGGTGAAATTCCCCTTCCGCCCTACATCGCACGGACTGCCGGAAGCGAGGACGACTCGCGCTATCAGACCGTTTTTGCGGCACCCGCCGGTTCCGTGGCGGCCCCGACTGCCGGGCTGCACTTCACCCCGGAAGTTCTGGATGCATTGCGCGCGCGCGGTGTGCAAATTCACTTCGTCACGCTCCATGTTGGCCTCGGCACGTTTACGCCTGTGAAAGCTGCGGAGTTGGCCAGTCATATCATGCACGAGGAGCGCTTTGAATTACCCGCCCCGACCGCCGATGCTATCAACGCGGCGAAACGCGACCGCCGGCGGGTGATCGCCGTCGGCACCACCACGGTGCGCGTTCTCGAATCCGCTGCGGCCTTGTCTGCTGCGGGTAGTCCGCTTACCCCCGTCACCAGCCGGACGCGCATCTTCATCCACCCGCCTTTCACGTTTCGCATCGTGGATGCTCTCCTGACGAACTTCCATCTTCCGGAGTCCACGCTGCTGATGCTCGTGAGCGCCTTCGCCATGCCGGGTGAAGTGCGCGGCCGTGAACTCATGCTCGCCACCTATGCTGAAGCGGTGCGCGAGCGCTATCGGTTCTTCAGCTACGGCGACGCGATGCTCCTCTTGTAAGTTTCGAGTTTCGAGTTTTTCGATTCGGGTTTCTAGTTGCTGCGGTCATGAGTCAGCGCCACCAGTTCGAACCCCTAAACCCCAAGTCCGACTCCTCCGCGCGCCCCTTCGTGCTGGTGAACATGGCGATGTCCGCCGACGGCAAGATCGCCACGGCGAACCGCACAAGCGGCACCTTTGGCAGCGTGCGCGATCACGAGCATCTCTACGAGCTCCGCGCCACTGCCGACGCCGTGATGAGCGGCGCGCGCACGGTGGACTTGCACGACTACACCCTCGGCCCCGGTGCGGAATGTTTCCGTCAGCTTCGCCGCCGGCGTGGGCTGGCCGACTGTCACCTCCGCATCGTTGTCACCGGCTCCGGTTCGTTGAACCCTCAGGCCGCCTGCTTCCGCGAACGGTGTTCCCCCATCATCGTGCTCGCGAGTGAACGCGCCCCGGCTGCGGCGTTGAAAAAACTCAACGCAGTTGCGGACGCGGTGAAAGTTGCAGGCGCGGATGGCGTGGACTTCGCTGTCGCACTGCGCTGGCTGTGGGCTGAGTGGCAGGTGAGACGGCTGCTTTGCGAAGGCGGCGGCGAACTAAATGACGCGCTCTTCCGCGCCGGATTGGTGGACGAACTGCATCTCACCATTTGCCCGCGCATCATCGGAGGACGCGCTGCGCCCACGATTGCGGATGGCGTTGGCTTTCCAGGTTTGAGCGACGCATTTCAAATGCGGCTCACCTCCACGAAGCGCGTCGGCGACGAGTTGTTCTGCGTCTTCCGCCGCGCTAACCAACGCGCTGCCGCACGAAGCCGCTGACGACGCGCATCAGCCTTGAGTCCACAACAGCCATGCATCCAAGATATTGCAACTGCGTCCGAGGCCGACTCCGTGCTGAAATTAATCACTCAATCCCCGCCTTAGTCTCCACCCAGCGCGCGAAGAGCCACAGCAAATCCGCCAGCCGGTTGAGGTAAATGATGATCTCGGCGTTGAGAAGCTGGCCGGCTTCGTGCAGGGCGCACACACGCCGTTCGGCTCGCCGGCAGACCGTGCGCGCCACGTCCAAGGCGGCGCTGTTCGTCGTCGCCCCCGGCGTGGCCCAACCCTTGAAGGTGATGCTCTGAGCTTCGATTTCCAGCACGAGCTTGTCCAGCTTCACGGTCAGTTCAGCACTCACGAGGGTGAAGCCGTCCTTCGCGTAGCGCGGCAGATCCTCCGTTCCCGTCGCGAGTTCGCCCATCAACGTCACCAGATCGCGCTGGATGGCGAGCAGGCCGCCGCTGACAAACTCATGCTGCGCCGACGCCCGCGCCCAGCCGAGCGCCGCGTTCAGCTCATCCACCGTGCCGTAAGCCTCCACGCGCGGGTGGCACTTAGACACGCGGCGGTTATACATCAGGCCCGTCGTGCCCCGGTCGCCGGTCTTGGTTGCTATGCTCATGCGCGGGCAAAGTAGGGTGGCCCGCGCTAAGCGCAAGTGCGCTCCGGTGATTTCCTGCTGCTCGCAATCCTGCTCCGCTTCACTCCGTATTGAAGGAGCAGGATGACGAACCAAAGGAGAACCGCGACAACTGTCTGCTGACAACGCGCGGCTCCGTTGCTAGCGTCCGCCCGGATTTTATTTATGAGCGCCAAGCTGCTGTTGAAAACTGTCTTCCTGATCGTCGTCCTGTTGTTCCTCGTGCTGATGGGGATGGAGAACCGGGGCACCGTGGAGTTCGCCCTCAAGCCGGTGTTGCCCACCAAGGTGACGCTGCCTTCCGCGCTGATGTATTTCGCCTTCTTTGCCGTGGGCGTTTTGACCGGCACCATCCTGACTGCTGGCGGCGGCAAGGCCAGCAGCGGCGGTTCCGGTGGCAAATCTGGCAAGTGATCGTGCTGCGCGTCGCGCTTTTCCTCCTGCTTGGTTTATGCCTGCGCCCAACGGCGCCGGCACAATCCCGGCTGGCGGCGGATGCCTGGGTCAGTGGCGTGACTGCCTATCCTCGCGGCTTCACCACCAATGATCTGGGCGCTGGCTTTGAGTCCCTGCGGGCGGAGCATTTGGCGGAACAGCTCAAGGTGAAGTGGCAGCCGGGTGCGGCGGCGGCGGCATCCCCGGTCACACTGCACTTCAGCGTGGATGCTCCGGGTCACTGGCCGGCGCGCGACTGGCGTGGGCTGCCGATGGTGCAGCGCGGCGCGGTGTGGGAGGCGAGCTTGCCGGTGGAGGAGCTCGACGTTCCCATTGTTTATTTCGTGAGTGGGGGCGAAGGCTCCCGCCGGCTCTCGCCGATGCGGGCGGTGGTTCCTCGGCTCACCGGCGTGGAGAAACCCACGCGCCTCTTCTGGCCGTTCTTGGATGGTTTTGAAGAAGGCGTTTCCGGATGGATGCTGGAATCCGCGTCAGCCGATGTTCCACCACTGAAGCCGTCCACGCAGGCGCATGATGGCAACGCCGCCTTGCTGGTCCCTTTGCCGGCTGGGCAGCGGGCCGTGACGGTCGGAACGCCGCGGGTGCGAGGCTGGCATTACTCACACCAACTCGCCACCGGGCTGCGACTTTGGCTGCGTGCGCCGGGCGGGACCGGCAAGGCGCGATTCACGCTCCATGCTTATGCGCACAGCCCGCAAGCGGTGTCCGTCGGGTCGCTCATCGAGGCCGTGCTGGATGACAAATGGCAGCGGGTGGAATTGTCCTTCAGCTCCTTTCCAAATTTCCCACATGTGAGCGCTGACTGGTTCACCATCGAGTTCAGCGGGGCAGGGGCGCAGGAGTTTCTGGTGGATGATCTACGCCTGCTGGGGCGGTGGAAACTGCCGGGGGATTGAGCCGGAGCGCCGAACATCCCTCGGCTTTGGCGGATGGTGGCGTTCAGGCCGAGTAATGCTCGGCGATCCATTGCATTCCGCGCTCTTTGGCGGCCCAGACTTGCCGCATCAACCTGCTTTCCGCAGTTAGAGATTGAGTTTACTCCTTCCAGAAGAGCGATTCCTGCGGGGCCTGATACTCCACGGCGAGGTGGGGCGTTTCGAGGCGTTGGCCGTCGGCTCCCCGGCTTTGCAGCGCGGCGGCGAGGATGCCGCTGGTGAGCAGCGTGCGTTCGATGGGATACGGGGCCTTGCCGGTCACAAACATCCGCTCGGCCTGCGCCATGAGCGCGGCGGAATAGACGACGTTCGGATTCGGCGGCAGATAAAACAGTGTGGAAAGCGGCTCGGCCTGCCCCCGCAGCCGCGCGGCAAAGGTGAAGTCGCCGACGAGGCCGTTGAGGAGAAACATCGTGGCGCGGAGGCCGTCCACATACTCGATGCGGTAGGCGGCCGGGTCCTTGACGAAGGCGCGCATCTGCGCGGGCGTGGGGTGGCGGTGGCTGCCGTTGGGCGGCTGCGCGAGCGTGTGGCTGCGCGCGAGGCACGCGGCGAAGAGCGTGGGGTCCCAGCCGCCGGCGGCCCAAGTGGGTTTCTCCATCGCCGCCCAGACGGCGTCGCCGCGCAGGGCTTGGACGGCCCGCACGCCGGTTTCCCCGCCGCGTCGCCGCTCGGCCATGCACTGGATGACTTCGAGGGCGTGGAAGTCGTAGCTGTCCACGCCGCCCATCGCCACGGACATGACTTCCTGCACGTCGGCCCCGCTGGGCATCTCGACGGCGGGCATGCGCCAGGTGACGGGCAGCGACGAGCCGGCGAGGAAGGGGAACTTCAGCTCGCGCGAAATGGCGACCATCTCCTGCGCCCACTCCCATTTCCACGAGAGGTGCTTGTCGTTGAAGACGGGCGCGGTGCGGCCGTCGGCGCGGAAGACGTCGGTGATTTGTTTGAACAGCTCGTAGCGCGGGTATTGGGTCTGGCCGAGTTCGTTCTTCGGGTAATTGCCGTGTTCGCCGATGAGGAGCACGGCGTCCACGGCGAGCTGCTTGCCGCCGCAGCGCAACGCCTCGGCGACGGTTGGGTAAATCGTGAAGCCGAACTCCTTGGCGCGGTCGCGGCTGAGGTCTTTCTCCGGCGTCTGGTCCACGTAGGCGGAGACGACTTCGAGGGGCGGGCGGTGCCAGCGGCCTTTCACTGGGTAGCCGTTGAGGAAGCGCTCGGCCATGTGCCACGCGTGCGAGTGGTAGCGCCATTCGGTGGTGACGACGGCGAGGCGCCTCGGGCGCTGGGCGGCGGAAGCGGCGAGGGCGGGCAGGCCGCTCGCGGCACACGACAGACCGGCGGCCACAGTGGTGAGGAAGTCGCGGCGAGATGCGCGGTGTGCGGTGGTCATGGGAGCGATTAAACACCGGAGCGGCGGGAAGGCAAGGCGGGCGGGCGGGGGCAGTCCGCCGTTGACGCGCCATGTTGGTCGGCCAAGCTCGGCGCATGACCACGTTGTCCCGCATCCTCCGACTGACCGCCTTTCTTGCGCTGACCTTCCTCGGGTCGACTGCGTTGCGCGCCGAGCACGAGGGCAAGGTGCAAATCCTCATCCTCGGCGACAGCACGGCCGAGGGCAGCGTCCCGCGCAAGCTCGTGAAGGAAGGCCCGCACCTCGAGGACATCATCCGCCAACTCCTCGCCGCCGAGGGCGACCTGCCGCCTTGCAACGTCATCAACCTCGCCCTCAGCGGCGAATACATTCAGCGCCTCGTGGACTCGGGCCGTTACGAGAAACTTGCGTCGAAGCTGCCTGGACTTGACTACATCTTCGTCCGCTACGGCCTGAACGACAATGCGCGCCGCGAGGACTTCACGAACAACTTCCCGAAGGACTTCCACGCGTTGCTGGCCCTGCTGCGGAAGGACCATCCGGCGGCGATGCTCATTCCCATGACGGTGATTCCCTACGCTGACGCCGCCGGTAGCGAGCGCATCAACAACCTCATCCGCCAGGTCGCGGAGAAGGAGAAGCTCCGGCTCTTCGACATCTACCCGCGCTACGCCGCTGAGTTGGAGAAGGGGCCGAACATGCTCAACTACCGGCGCTTCCCGCTCGCGAAGATCCCCGAGAAGTTTCACGAGTTCGCCAAGCCCTTCGCCAGCGGCACGCCGCCCACGGTCGTGGTGATGGACAACCGCCTCGACGCGCACTTCGGGCACCTGCCCGGCTGGTATGGGGACCGGCACCCCAACCTCGCCGGCTACCACGTCATCGGCGACGAGACGGTGAAATTTCTCGCGCCGATGCTGCGCGATCGGAAGGCGAAGGGGAAGTAGGTCAGTGCTTCCAGTCTGGCATCCATCTATAACTCCCCGCGTGAGCGGAATTTGAAAATGGAAGCACAGGCGGCACGCGCTGTCCTGCTTCGCCCTTTGCCCTCAACTCCACCCCGAGTGGCGCAAGAAAGCGGCAGCACTTCACCGCACTTCAAGGAACAGCAGCGGACTCGATAGCGTCAGCGTGGAGCCGTTGGCTGCGTGCTGATGGACGGTGAGGAAGTCCAGCGTCCGGGGCTTGGCGCTCATGGTCGCTTCGCCGCTGAACATTGCCGCTCCAGTGCGCTTCATCGGCACGGACTCCCAAGCGTCGTATTCCATCGCGAGCGTGTAGTCGGGGTGGCGGTTCACGGCCCACCATAGGTCGTTCTGCTGCGGTTCCGCGCCGTCGGGGAAGCGCACGGTTACTTGCAGGCGGCGCGTGAGGGCGTCCCACTGGCTCGTCACCTTTGGCGGTGCGACCATCGGCCGCGTGCCGAAGAAATGGTGCACGGAGAAGGCGTAGAGGTTTTCGTCCACCTCGGGCAGTGAGCCGACCTGTTTCTTCATGCCCGTCTCCTTTGCCGCGCCGTGATGGCCGCCGGGCACGACGTAGATGGGAAAGTCTGGAAAACGCCGGCCCAACTCGCGTAGGCCCGGACTGACCGCGTCGTTCGAGCCTTGGTTGTAAAAGATTTCCAACCCGCGCCTCCGCAACGCCGGCAGATAGCTCGTCGTGCGGCAGACCTCCCACGCCACGGTGCAAGCAGCCTTCATCTCAGCTTCGCTCCAGCCGGCGTCGCGCGCTTCGCGCACGGTGATGCGTTCGTCCGCACGCGCCTTCTGTCGGCTGATCAACGGCGTGCGTGCGGAGGCGGGGGCGTTGGGCACCTTGTCCGCCAGCAAATCGGCGAGGAACTGTTCGTTCGCGCGCGTGACCTCCGCCGGCATCATGCCTTCGACATACGGACCGCCCGGACTGTCAATGATCGGGGCCACGACTGGCAGGATGGCCGTGAAACGGTCGTCCGCGATGCCGGCAGCAGCCGCTCCGACACCGCGCTTGGAGCCACCCGTAGCCAGAACCTTGCCCGGCTGGAAAACATTCGTATCCGCCAGTGCGGCCGTCAGCGCGCGCATGTCGCTCATGCCCCAGATCCAGGCCGGCGTGTAACGCGCGTCCTTGGTCTGGAGGAAATTTGCTTTCATCCCCACGTCCAGCTTGCCGGCCGGCTCCATCAGATCGATCGAAGTCATGCCGATGAGCAGGATGCCAACGCCGTGGTCGCGCAGCAGCCGCAGCATCGCGCCGGTCGGAGCCGCCGCTTTCAACTGCACGCCCGTGTTGCCGATGATGACGTTCCGCGTTGCGCCGGCGGCGGGCGCGAGGAGCGTGACCGGCAGCCGCACCTTCTGCCCCGGCCACCATTCGCACACGGTGATCTCGACCAGCTTCCGCCGTAGCTTCGCGTCGGCTCCCCACGGCTGCCAGTCCTCCACCACGCGCGTTTCGAGCGTGGCCGCATCGCGCACCTCCGCGAGGTTGTAATGACCCGCCTTCACCTCGGCGAAGGCGGCGAGACTGCTGGCGATCAGGCAGAGCAAAACCCGGCAAGTGAGTGGAGACATGGGGGTGCTGGATGTTTAAGTTGGCGGATGCTAACTGCTTTCTGGGCTTCAGATGGAGCTAAATTTCCCGCTCTTCCACCACGTCGAACTGGGGTGAATCTCCCTAATATCCCCCGCTGGCTATTTCGAGCCGGCTTCGCCATGACAGCCGCCGGGCTCCTCGGATGGAATTTATTCCTGCCGTCCGCTCCCACCGCTCGCGCGGCCGAGCCAGGCGGTGCGAAGCCCGGCGCGGTTTCTGAAGGACCTTCAGGCGAAATGCCGCCGGTCACTTTGGCCGTGGCGCGCGACCGGGCCGAGATGGCGCACCTGATTTATGCGAGCACACTGGAGATCATTCATCGCTACTATTTCCGCAAAGGTCAGGCCGTGCTGCCGGCCAGGGCGATGGAGGAGGTGTTCGCTGAAGTGGCCGAGCAATCCAAGGTCGAGGGTCGCTGGATCTCGGTGAACACGCGACCCATGAGCGTTCACCATGAGCCGCGCGCAGGCTACGAGAAGCAGGCGGCAGCTGCCCTTGCCGGCGGGCAGGAGAAGTTCGAGTTGGTCGAGGCGGGCTACTTGCGCAGCGTCCGGGCGATCCCGCTGGGCGAGGGCTGTCTCAGTTGCCACACGGGCATGTTTCGCGGGCAGTCGAAGTCCCAAACCCCGCGCGTTGCCGGCCTCGTCATCAGCATTCCCATCAAGTAGGCCGCTCAACCGGAGGGTCTTTCCGGCACCGCCTTTTTCGGTCTGGCGGAACGTTGGCCGCCGGGGAAATCTGGCTCACAAACTCTTTGTCAAACCCTTGTCTGCCGACTACAAACCCCCGCGTGCCGCTCGAAACTCCTGAGCAAATCAAAGCCCGTGCCGAGGCCGCCGTGCCCGGCGCGCAGTTGAGCGTCGTGAAGAACGACAGCCCATGCGCGCAGCATTCGTTGCTCGTGGATGTGGAGCACGCCTACGCCGTTGCCCAGTTTCTCCGGGATGACCCGCAGCTCCGTCTCGACTATTGCTCGAACGTAACCGGGGTTGATTTCCTGGACGCCGAGCTGTCCGAGAAGGTGAAGGTCAAGAAGGTCGTGGACGGCGTGGAGAAGGAGGTCGAGGAAGTGAAGAAGACGAAGCGCGCTGGCTACCTCGAAGTGGTCTATCACCTCTACTCGATGTCGATGAAGCACGGGCCGGTCATCCTCCGCCAGCGCACGCCGGGCCGCGCGGACCCGGTGAAGGTCACGTCGCTCACGCCGCTTTGGCGGAGCTGCGAGTTTCAGGAGCGCGAGGTGTTCGACCTCTACGGTGTGCTTTTCGACGGCCATCCCGACCTGCGCCGCATCCTGATGTGGGACGGCTTCAAGGACTACCCGATGCGCAAGGACTATGTGGAGCCGGATGATTACGAATACGAGCCGACGCCGCATGACGACGTGCTGGAGAAGGCTAAGGCGCATCGCGCGGCACAGGAGGTGAAGGCGTGAGCACTGACCCTGAAGCACCTGTGGATGGAACGCAGTTCATGACGTTCCACGACCTCGCCTACGACGCAGGGAAGACGGACTTCCACCGCAAGGCGCAGCCGGTGGGGCAGGGGAGGGAAGGGGAGTTGCTCGAAGTCGCGATGGGGCCGCAGCACCCATCCACGCACGGCGTCTTCCGCATGGACGTGGTGCTCGACGGCGAGACGGTGGTGAAGCTCAAGCCGGTCTTTGGCTACCTGCACCGCAACCACGAGAAGATTGCCGAGAACACGAGCTATCTCGGCTCGATGCCCTACACGGACCGGCTGGATTACTTCTGTTCGCTGACGAACAACTGGGCTTACGCGTTGTCCGTCGAGAAGCTCGCCGGCCTGCAAGTCCCCGAGCGCGCCGAATACATCCGCCTCATCACCGCCGAGCTGACGCGCGTGCTGAACCACACCTGTCTCGCGGGCTTCCTGCTCCAAGACATGGGCGCGCTGGGCACGCCGCTGATGTATGCCTTCCGCGAGCGCGAGAAGATTCTCGATCTCATCGAGTCGCTCACCGGCGCGCGGATGATGTGCAACTACATGAGGTTCGGCGGCTGCCGCTGCGATTTGCCGGCGGGCTGGTTGGACGCGGCGAAGAAAGTCGTGGCCGAGTATCCGAAGTTTCTCGATGAGTTCGACGCGCTGCTCTCCGGCAACGAAATCCTCATGGCCCGCACGCAGGGCGTCGGGAAGCTCTCCGCCGAACTCGCCATCAACGCTGGCATCACCGGCCCGATGCTGCGCGCCAGCGGCGTGGACTATGACCTGCGCAAGGTGGACAATTACGGCATCTACAGCCGCTACCCGTTCCGCGTCCCGCTCGGCGACCACGGCGATGTTTACGACCGCTACATGATTCGAATGCTGGAGATGCGCGAGTCGCTGAAGATTCTGGAACCGGCGCTGAAGGACATCCCCGAAGGCCCCGTGGTGGACCCGAAGGCGAAGCTGCGCGGCTTCCGCCCGAAAGCGGGTGAGGCCTACGGTCGCATCGAGACGCCCAAGGGGGAGCTGGGTTTCTACCTCATCAGCGACGGCAGTCCGAACCCGTATCGTTACCGCGTCCGCCCGCCGAGCCTCATCAACCTCACCATCCTTGAAGACATGTGCCTCGGCCAGACCATCGCGGATGCGGTCATCACGCTGGGGAGTGTGGATATTGTTCTCGGCGAGGTAGACCGGTGAAATCTTGCATCCCGCAGCGCGAATCCTGAAACTCACCTAAATGCTCGGCACCGGAATACTCAAAGGCATGGTGGAGACGGCGAAGAACTTCGCCGGCAGCTACCACGACCCCGAGCGGCTCACGACCGTCGAGTATCCCGAGCAGCGCATTGCCTCGAAGGAGAACGCGCGGCAGTTTCCCTTCTTGGTTCATGACACCGAAGACCCGATGAAGGGCCTGCGCTGCGTGGCCTGCCAGATTTGCGAGAAGGAGTGCCCACCGCAGTGCATTTACATCGTCAAGAGCAAGGACAAGCGCGCGGACTACAAGGGCCAGATGCAGTTCTATCCGGCGACCTTCGACATCGACCTGTCGGTCTGCATGAGCTGCCAGATTTGCGTCGAGGTCTGCCCGTTCGAGTCCATCAAGATGGACACCGAGTTCGAGCTGTCGAACACCGACCGCTTCGGCGGCTTGCTCGTCAACAAGCACCAGCTCGCCAAGTCCAACGAGCACTATCGCAAGATTCACCCGACGGAAGCCGCCGCGTCCGACGCCGCGCTCGCCGTTGAAGTCGCGAAGGCCCAAGCCAAGGCAAAGGCCGACGTGGAAGCGAAGGCCAAGGCCGCTGCAGAGGCGAAAACCAAGGCTGAAGCCGCCGCTGCCGCAGGCCCTGTTGGCGCGCCCGCGTCGGCTCCTGCGCCCAAACCCTCTTCCCCCGCTGCGGCTCCCGCCGCATAGTCATGGCCGAGCTGTTCGCCAAACTCGACGCACTTCCCGTCACGCTGAAGCATCTGCTCTTGGGCTTGCTGCCCGGAGCCACGCCGGAGTGGCTGGTCGCGGTGGTTTCGGCGGTGTTGTCCATCACACCGATTCTCGCCGTCTTCCCGCTGATGTTTGCGCTCACGACCGTCATCGAGCGCAAGGGGCTCGGCCGCATCCAAAACCGCATTGGGCCGAACCGCGTGGGCATCCCGCTCACGGACATCCGCCTCTTCGGCTTCGGCCAGTTCATCGCCGACGGCATCAAGTCGCTCATCAAGGAGGACGTCGTCCCGCGCGCGGCGGACAAGGTCGTCCACTTCCTCGCGCCCATCGCGCTGCTTATCCCGGTATTGCTGACCTACTCCGTGCTGCCGTTTGGCAAGAACATGGTCCCGCTCGACTTGCCGCAGACGGGCCTCCTGTTCTTCTTCGCCGTCGGCGCGAGCACGGAACTCAGCGTGTTCATGGCCGGCTGGTCGAGTCGTAACAAGTATTCCCTCCTCGGCGCGATGCGCGCCATCGCACAAATGGTCTCCTACGAAATCCCGCTCATCCTCTCCGCGCTGACGGTCGTGATGATTGCCGGGACGCTGTCGCTACCGGGCATCGTGGAAAGTCAGACCGAGCTCAAGTTTGGCTTTCTTTACACCTGGCACCTCTTCACCCCGTGGGGCCTCGTCGGCTTCTTTCTCTTCCTCACCGCCGCCGCCGCCGAGGCGAACCGCACGCCGTTCGACCTGCCGGAAGCCGAGTCGGAAATCATCGCCGGCTATTTCACGGAATACTCCGGCTTCAAGTTCGCCATCTTCTTCCTCGCCGAATACCTCGGCCTCTTTGCCATGTGCGGGCTGGGCATCACGTTGTTCCTCGGCGGCTGGCTCCCTCCGGTGAAGCTCGCTCCGTTTACCTGGGTTCCCTCATGGTGCTGGTTCCTCGGCAAACTCAGCGCGCTCATCGTCCTCTTCATCTGGCTGCGCGGCACGCTGCCCCGCCTGCGCACCGACCAGCTCATGGGCTTCGCGTGGAAATTCCTCCTGCCGATGACCCTCATCAACCTCGTCGTCGCCGCGCTGTGGCACCTGTCGGCCAACAGCATCCCGCTCGTCGCCCGCTGGCCCCTCTGCTTCGCTATGCTCGCGATTCCCTACTGGCTGCTGGGCCGGGGCTTCGAGGCCAAGTTCACCAAGCGCGAATACCGCTTCGCCAACTGATTCTTAACCACGAATGAACACGCACAGACACGAATGGAACGGAGCGCGGGCTTCAGCCCGCTTCAACGTCCCCAGTCCAGACGCGTCCGAATTTTCCAGTGCTGCTTCCCTGCTTTCGTCGAAGCGGACTCAAGTCTGTGCTCTGATTCGTGTTCATTCGTGTTCATTTGTGGTTTCCGCATGACTTTGCCCTTCGCCATCATCGCCGGTCTGACTGTCGGCAGCGCCGTCGCGGCGATGTCGCTGCGGAACATGGTGCATTGCGCGCTGAGCTTGGTGCTGACGTTCGCGGGCCTGGCCGGGCTTTATCTTCAGCTCAACGCCGAGTTTGTCGGCCTCACGCAAATCCTCGTCTATGTCGGCGCGGTCTCGATTCTCATCGTCTTCGCTATCCTGCTCACGCGCAGCACGGAGCCGAAGGACGAGCCGTCCACCGTCACCCCGTGGGTTGGCATCTCAGTGGCGGTGGGTGCGTTCCTCACGATGGCCCTCGCCGTCCTCGCCAGCCCTGTGGGCAAGCGCATCGCCGCCCCGGCCCCCGAAGTCTCCGTCAAGACGCTCGGCCAGAAGCTGATGACCGATTACGTCCTCCCGCTGGAAGTCATGGCCTTGCTGCTCACGGCTGCGATGCTCGGCGCGGTCATCATCGCGATGCGCGAGAAGGAGGGAAAATGAAGCGAGAGAATAGAAGAGAGCAGATAGAGGATAGAGCCGCCTCCGTGGCCCGCCTTCGCTACCTTCTATCCTCTATCTTCTATCCTCTCTCCGCGACCGAAAGGAGACCAGCATGAGCCCGCTTTGGTGCTACCTCACGGTCTCCGCGCTGCTCTTCTGCATCGGCCTCGCGGGCGCGCTAACGCGGCGCAATGCCATCATGGTGCTCATCGGCATCGAACTGATGCTCAACTCCGCGAACCTGAACTTCATCGCCTTCTGGCGCTTCAGCGAGACGCCGGAGACGCAGACCGGCCTGATGTTCGCGCTGTTTAGCATCGCCATCGCCGCCGCCGAAGCCGCTGTCGGCCTGGCGCTCATCATCACGATTTACCGCCACTTCCGCACCGCGAACGTGGACAAGGTGGAGGAGATGAAGGGATGAGTTGGATTCTCCAAAACCTCTGGCTCATACCTGTGCTGCCGCTGCTGGCGGCGGGCATCAGCGCGTTGCTGAAGCGTCCGAACCGCTCGCGCTCGGCCGGCCTTGCCATCGGGGCGCTGGGCACGTCGTTCCTGCTCTCGCTCGTGGCCTTCGCGGCGACGCTCGGCAAGCACGGTGCGGCCTCGCGGCAAGTCCACAACTTCGACTGGTTCGCCCTCGGCGACACCGTGGTGCGGCTCGGCTGGGTGCTGGACCCGCTCACGGCGGCGATGGTGGTGATGATTACCTTTGTCGGCTCGCTTATCTTCATCTTCAGCGTCGGCTACATGGCGCACGACGAGAACTTCACGCGGTTCTTCTGTTTCCTGTCGCTGTTCGCCGCCGCGATGCTTGGCCTAATCATCGCGAACAACCTGCTGCTGCTCTTCATGTGCTGGGAGCTGGTGGGCCTCGCGAGCTACCTGCTCATCGGCTTTTGGTTTCACAAGCCCAGCGCGGCGGCGGCGGCCAAGAAGGCCTTCATCACCACGCGCATCGGCGACGTGTTCTTCTTCCTCGGCATCGTGTGGCTCTACTCCGAGACCGGCACGCTGCTCTTCTACGACAGCGGGCGCGGCTGCCTCGAACAGGACGCGCTGGCCAAGATGGTCGCCCACACCACCATCGGCGGCCTCGCGGCCAGCTCGGCGATTGGCCTGCTCCTCTTCTGCGGCGCGATTGGCAAGTCCGGCCAGCTCCCGCTCCACGTCTGGCTGCCCGACGCGATGGAAGGCCCCACGCCCGTCAGCGCGCTCATCCACGCGGCGACGATGGTGGCCGCCGGCGTCTTCCTCGTGGCCCGCGTGTATCCACTCATGGAGATGCAGCAAGCCGGCGTGTCCGAACCTATTCCGCTCACCGCCGTGACGTGGATTGGCGCGCTCACGGCCATCTTCGGCGCGCTCGTCGCCGTGTCGCAGACGGACATCAAGCGCATCCTCGCCTACTCCACCGTGTCGCAGCTCGGCTACATGATGATGGGCCTGGGCATCGGCGGTGTGGCGGTCGGGATGTTCCACCTGCTCACGCACGCGTTCTTCAAGGCGCTGCTCTTCCTCGGCTCCGGCTCCATCATCCACGGCTGCCACGAGGAGCAGGACATCCGGCGCATGGGCGGCATCCGAAAATTCATGCCCGTAACCTTCGCGACCTACGCCATCGGCATGATGGCGCTGTCGGGCGTGCCGCTCGTCTTCTGCGGCTTCTGGTCGAAGGACGAGATTCTCCACGCCGCGTGGCTTTATCAGCCGAGCAAAATTCCGTTCTTCCTCGGCCTCGGCGGCGCGTTCCTGACTGCGTTCTACATGACCCGGCAAATGTGCTTCGTCTTCGCGGGCAAATACCGTGGCCATGCTCATGAGAGCGTGGCTGACGCGCACGACAGTCACCCACCTTCTCACGAAGGTGGCCACGGCCACGCGCACGACCCGCACGAAAGCCCGGCGGTGATGACGCTCCCGCTGCAAATCCTCGCCGCCTGCACCGTGCTGCTCACGCTTATCAGCACGCCGCTCTGGCCGTGGCTGCCGGAGTATCTCGTTGGCGAGGCCGCGCACTGGAACACGGGCAAGCTCTTCAACGCCGGGACGCTCACACTGATTGTGGTCTCCGGTGTGGTGGTCGCCGGCGGCATCGGCTTGGGCTGGTGGTTCTACGGATTGCTTCCCGCCGAGAAGCCCGATGAGCAAGACCCGCTGGAGCAGCAGTTCCCCGAGCAGTTCGCCTGGTCGCGCGGGAAGTTCTTCGTGGATGAGCTGTATGCCGCGACCTTCGTCCGCTGGAACGCCCGCCTCGGCGAGCTGTGCCACGACCTCGACCGTCGCGTGCTCGACCTGCTCGTGTCCGTCGTCGGATGGGCGACCACTGGTTGCGCGGTCCTCGCGAAGCTGTTTGATGAGTTCGTGGTGAACAAGCTCTTCGATGCCGGCTGTGGTGAAGTCCGGCGCGGCGCGGAGGCGGCCTCGGAATTGCAGGGCGGGCAGATTCACCAATACCTGCGCAGCATCGGCGTGGCGCTCATCCTCTTCGTCTTCATTCTCGCCGTGGGGTGCAACAAGTGAACGGCCTGCCGCTCATCTCGATTCTGACCTTCCTGCCGCTGGTAGGGGCCGCGCTCGTCTTCGGCGTGGACCGCGAGCGCCGGCAACTCGCGCGCGGACTCACGCTGGCGGTCAACATCCTCGCGCTGGCGCTGGTGGCCGCGCTGTGGGTTAACACCAATCCCGCCGAAGGCGGAATGCAGTTCTCGGAGCGGCACGTTTGGATTCCCACGCTCGGCATCGAGTATCACGTCGGCCTCGACGGCCTCGGGCTGGTGATGCTGATGCTCGCCGCGCTCGTCATCCCGATGGCGGTGCTGGCCTCGGACAAGATTCAGGAGAACGTCCCGCTCTACTGCGGCCTCTTCCTCTTCCTGCAAGGCGGCCTATTCGGCGCGTTCACGGCGCTGAACTTCTTCCACTGGTTCCTGTTCTGGGAACTCAGCCTCATCCCCGCCTTCTTCCTCATCAAGCTCTGGGGCGGCCCGCAGCGGTCGGAGGCGGCGCTCCAGTTCTTCGTTTACACGATGGTGGGCAGCATCGCGCTGCTGCTGGCGTTCCTCGCGCTGTTCCTCGCCACCGGCACGTTCGATTTCCTCAAGCTCGCCGAACTGGCGCGCACCAAGGCCCTCGGCCCGGCGGTCGAGGCGAAGTTCGCGTGGCTCGGTTGGGGCGCGGGCAAGGCGTATCTCGTCTTGTTCATCGGCGCGCTGCTGGGCTTCGCGGTGAAGGTGCCGCTGTGGCCCTTCCACACTTGGCTGCCGCTGACCTACGCGGAAGCGCCCACGCCCGTCTCGATGGCGCTGACCGGCGTGATGTCCAAGCTCGGCGTGTATGGCTTCGTGCGGCTGCTGCTGCCGATTTTCCCCGAGCCGATGCAGGCCCTGCTCACGCCGCTGCTCTGGCTGGCGGTCGCGACCATCGTCCTCTCCGCCTTCGCCGCGCTCGCGCAACGCGACCTCAAGCGCATCCTCGCCTACTCGTCCATCAACCACCTCGGCTACTGTCTGCTCGGCGTCTTCGCGGCGGCGAGCGCCACCGGCACCGCGCTCGACCGCACGGCGGCGCTCAACGGCGTGGTGCTCCAGATGTTCAACCACGGCATCACCGCGAGCCTGCTCTTCTGCTTCGTCGCCTTCCTTGAAGACCGCAGCGAAGGCGCGCGCGGCCTCGACGACTTCGGCGGCTTGCGCAAGGTCGCGCCGGTTTTCTGCGGGCTGATGGGCCTCGCGCTGTTCTCATCGCTGGGCTTGCCCGGCTTGAACGGCTTCATCGGCGAGTTCCTCATCTTCAAGGGCGTCTTCCCGCTCGTGCCGTGGGCGGCGGTGCTCGTGCTGCCGGGCCTGCTCGTCACCGCCATCTTCATCCTGACCCTCATCCAGAAGGTCTGGTGCGGCCCGCTCAACGAGAAGTGGGCGGGCTTCGCCGACCTGACCTACAACGAGGGCGCGGTGGTCTTCCCCGCGACGCTGCTGATGTTCGTGCTCGGCGTGTGGCCGCAGTTCATCATCGCAGTTATCAACCCGACCGTCGCGCACTGGGTGCGGCAGTTGCCCTTCTGAGCCATGCTCGCCTGGACCATTTACCTCTCCTTCGCTGGCGCGCTCGCGTGCCTGCTGACGCCGCGCGCCAACCCGCGCGCGACGCGGGCGGTGGCGCTCGGCACGGCGCTGGCCGGACTGCTCTGCGGCTTGATGGGCGCGGTGCAGTTCAAGCCAGAGAACGGCCTCGAAATCATCACGAACGTCCGCTGGATTCCGGCGCTGGGCATTGACTTCTCGCTCGCAGCGGACGGCATCAGCGTAACGCTCGTGCTGCTCACCGGCATCGCGGCGCTGGCGGGCGTGCTCTTCTCATGGAACATCGAGCACCGCACCAACGAGTTCTTCGCCTTCTTCTTCGCGCTTATCGGCGGGGTGTATGGTGTGTTCCTGAGCCTCGACCTCTTTCTGCTCTTCGTGTTCTACGAAATCGCCATCGTCCCGAAATACTTCCTCATCGCCATCTGGGGTTCGACCCGGCGCGACTACGCCGCGATGAAGCTGGCGCTCTACTCGTTCATCGGCAGCGGCATGGTGCTCATCGGAATGCTCGCGGCCTACGCTGTGTCCGGCCTCGCGAGCTTCGATTTGCAGACGCTCGCACAACATTCCTTCGCACCGGAGTTTCAGCGCTGGGCCTTCCCGCTGGTGTTCGTGGGCTTCGCGATTCTCGCCGGCATGTGGCCTTTCCACACTTGGGCGCCGACCGGCCACTCGGCCGCGCCGACCGCCGCTTCGATGCTGCTGGCCGGCGTGGTGATGAAGCTCGGCGCTTACGGCTGCCTGCGCGTGGCGATGACGCTTTTCCCCGAGGGTCTCAAGATGTGGCAGCACGAACTCGCTGCGCTGGCGGTCACGGGCATTGTGTATGGCGCGCTCGTCGCGCTGGTGCAGAAGGATTTCAAGTTCGTCATCGGTTATTCGAGCGTTAGCCACATGGGCTTCGTGCTGCTCGGTCTTGTGACGCTGAACGAAATCGGCTGGAGCGGCGCGGTGTTGCAGATGTTCTCGCATGGCGTCATCGCGGGGCTGCTGTTCGGCGTGGTGGGCCGGATGGTCTATGACCGTGCGCACACGCGCGAACTGGACGTGCTCGAAGGCATGAGCCTCGCCCGCAAGTTGCCCTTCGCGGCGGTGACGTTTGTCATCGCGGGCTTCGCCTCCATGGGCATGCCCGGCTTCAGCGGCTTCATCGCGGAGCTGCAGGTGCTTATCGGCGCATGGCAGGCGTTCCCGAAGCTCGCCATTGTCGCGGGCGTCGGCATCGTGATAGGCGTGGTTTACACGCTCAAGACTGCCGCCCAGGTTTTTTTCTCCGACAAACCGGCGCCGGCTGAATCCGACGCGCACGACCATCCGCTGGAACCCATCTCGGTGCCGGAGCGCCTTGGCGCAGCGCTGCTGATTGTCTGCACGCTCATCATCGGCCTGCACCCGCGGCTGCTCCTCGACATCATTGCGCCCAGTTTCAAATCACCCCTCTTCGACGGGCTGAGAAAGGTGGCGGGCCTGTGAACACTGCCGATTACCTCCAGCTCCTCAGTGTGCTCGCGCCGGAAGTCATCGTCGTTTGCACGGCGCTGCTAATTCTGGCCGTGGACCTCATCGGCTTGCAGGATACGCCGCGCTCCTACCGCATGAGCA
Source organism: Akkermansia muciniphila (assembly GCA_945874145.1). Classification (GTDB taxonomy): domain Bacteria; phylum Verrucomicrobiota; class Verrucomicrobiia; order Limisphaerales; family SXTU01; genus SXTU01. Next base: position 33,222 of record CAMCFN010000009.1, on the reverse strand, counting down.
TCGCGGCGGGTCTGACCACCCTCGGCTGCGCCGGGGCGGTGGGTTGGATGTTCATGAATCCGATGGTAGGCAATTGGCATGGCGGAATGCTCGTCATTGACCCGCTGAACGAAACCGTCAAGGCGGTCATCCTGCTGCTCACAGTGCTGACGGCGATGCTCTCCGTGGACTGCAAGTTCACGCGCCATGTTGGCGAATATTTCGCCCTCCTGCTGCTGGCGACCGTCGGCATGATGTTCCTCGCGAGCACTGAGGACTTGCTGATGATTTTCGCGTCGCTGGAACTGGTCAGCCTGTCGCTCTACATCCTCGTTGCCTTCGACAAGTCCAGCCGCCAGTCCGCCGAGGCGGCTATGAAATACTTCCTCTTCGGTGGCATGAGCGCAGCGTTCCTGCTGTTCGGCTTCAGCCTGCTTTACGGGCTGTCCGGCAGCACGAATCTTACAAAGATTGCTCAGAAGCTCATCACCCTTGGCGCAGATCCGCTGCTGAGTGTCGCGCTGGTCATGGTGGTGATCGGCTTTGGCTTTAAGGTCGCGGCCGTGCCGTTTCACCTATGGTCGCCGGATGCCTATCAGGGCGCGCCGCTGCCCAGCGCGGCGTTCATCGCCAGCGGCTCGAAAGTCGCGAGCTTCTTCGTCTTCGCCAAGGTGTTGCTGCTCGGCTTCAGCCAACTGGGCTGGGGCAATGATGAGACGGCGACGGGCGGCTGGATGCCGCTCATCTCCATCATCGCCGCGCTCTCGATGTTCCTTGGCAACCTCGCGGCGATCCGCCAAACCAGCGTTCGCCGCCTGCTGGCCTATTCCGCTATCGCGCACGCGGGTTATATGCTCATCGGCTTCCTCGCGCTGGGTGGCGAAGCCTTCGGGTCGCTCATTTTCTACGTCACGACTTACGCGCTCACAACCGTTGGGGCGTTTGGTGTGCTGGGCGTGGTTGAGTCGCAAGCCGGCGGGGACCAACTCAAGGATTTTGCCGGTCTCTCACGCCGCGCTCCGGTGCTGGCGGGCTGTTTGATGGTTTTTCTCCTATCGCTCGCGGGCATCCCGCCGCTGGCTGGGTTCTTCGGCAAGTTCTACCTCTTCGCCGCTGCGCTCACGAATGACGCGCAGAGCCTGCCCTTCCTCTGGCTCGTCATCTTCGGCATCGCGATGAGCTGCGTCTCGCTCTACTACTACCTGCAAGTGTTGAAGCAGGTCTTCGTTGTGGAAGCGGACGCGAACGCCCGCCCGCTGGCCGTGCCTTTCCTCGTTCATGCCGTCGTGGTGCTGCTAGCAGCGGCGGTGATTCTACTCGGCTGCGCCCCCGGTTGGTTGTTGGACACCATCCACGCGGCCATTGTCGAGTTGGGCTGGTGAAGTCTCGGTGGAGCGCTGACTTCAGCCCGCTACAGGCTTAATGGAGAGAGCTCTGGGGCACGGTGAATCCCTTCGGTCGAATCGTATTGCGGCGGACGGAAGTTCGCGCTCCGTGCTTGACCCTCCCCGCACCCGCCGCCACTTTTCGCGCCGTGCCCATGAAGTCCATTTGCTGCCTGCTTACGGCGCTCGCGCTTTCCTCCCTCGCCGCGCTCGCGGCGGACCCAGAAAAAGCGGTCGTCCAAATTTTCACCTTCAGCCAGGGTGCGGACTGGGACGAGCCGTGGAAGTTTGAACAACTTCGCCGCAGCAGCGGCACCGGCTTCATCATCAAGGGCCGCCGCATCATGACCAACGCCCACGTCGTGAGCTGGGCGCGGCAGCTCATGGTAAAGCGCTACCAGGATCCACGACCCTACCTCGCACGCGTCGTCTTCGTCGGCCACGACTGCGACCTCGCGCTACTGGAGGTTGAAGACTCTCAGTTCTACAACGGCGTCGATCCGTTGGAGTTTGGGACGCTGCCGAAGGTCCGTTCCACTGTCGTCACCTACGGCTACCCGGCGGGCGGTGAGCAGATTTCCTACACGCGCGGCGTCGTCTCGCGCATCGAGTTGCAGACCTACGCGCACATCGGCAACCGCTCATTGCTTGGTGTGCAGACCGATGCGGCCATCAACCCCGGCAACTCTGGCGGGCCGGTGATTCAGGACGACAAGGTCATCGGCGTTGCGTTTCAGGGCATGCCCGGCCTCGAAAATGCTGGCTTCTTCATCCCGCCCCCGGTCATTCAGCACTTTCTCGAGGATATTCAGGACGGCAAATACGATGGCTTCCCCAGTGCCGGCATCCGCACCGCACCGCTGCAAAACGCCGCCTATCGCCGCAAGCTCAAGCTGCCCGACAACGACAAGGGCGTGCGCGTGGATTCCATCGTGCCCGGCACGCCCGCCGAGAAGGTGCTGCGGCCTGACGATGTGGTCTTGCAGGTCGGCAGCTACCCGGTAGGCAGTGACGGGTCCATCGTTTATGAGGGCAACCGCATGGCGCTGGCCATGGCGGTGCAGGAGGCGCAGCACGGCCAGAGCATGCCGCTGAAAATCTGGCGCGACGGCAAGGAGCAGACCGTCGCCGTGCCCGTGGAAGTGAGCGCCACCGACAAGGTGCTCGGCAACCAATACGATGTGCCACCACGCTACTTCGTGTATGCCGGGCTGGTCTTCACGCCGATGAGCCTCGATTACTTGAAGACCTTTGGGCGTGGCTGGTCGGACACCGCTGGGGCCGAGTTGACCTATGAACTTTTCTACCGCCGCCACGAATCGCCCAAGACCGTGCGCGCCGAACCAATAGTGCTCTCCACGGTGCTGGCTGACGAAGTGAACGCGAACCTGCGCACCCGGGGCCGCGCACTGGTGGACAAGATTAACGGCGTGCGCATCGAGCGCTTAGAGGACGTGATTCGCGCGTTTGAGCAACCTACCAACGGCCAGCATTTCATTGAGTTCCTGCCGAAGAACACCTTCGAGTGCCTCGAACGTGAAAGTGCCGACAAGGCGAACGCGAACATTCTCAAGACGTATGGCATCCAGCGGGACCGGCGGCTGTGAAGGCGGTGCCACGCGAGAACCCGCCCAACCAATGACCAAGCGATTTTCCCCCATGCACCTGCTGCTCCTTTCCTTTTTTCTGCTGGCCTCAACGGCGCTGTTGCCCGCCGCCGCCGCCTCCGACTGGGAGAACTCCCTCGTTTATCTCGAAGTCACACGCAAGACTTACGAGGTCTTCCAACCGTGGACGCCCAAGTCGCGCACGGTGCAGAAAAACGGCCTCATCATCGGTGCACGGGAAATTCTCACGACGGCGGAGGAGCTTTCCGACCGCACGCTCGTCCGCGTGCAGAAGGGCGGGCGCGGCAAGTGGTGGAATGCCGAGGTAACTTGGATTGACTATCACGCCAACCTCGCGGTGCTCACCGCAGCAGACGCCACGCTCTGGCAGGGCTTGAAACCGGCGACCTTCACCACCGGCAAGCTGCCCAAGGAGGGCCTGCAAATCGTCCGCTGGCGTTCCGGCAACCTCGAATCGCGCAAGGCTGAATTCAATCAGTTCCTCGTCGAGGACGCCCGCCTCTCGTTCATCCAGCACCTCCAACTCGAAGCCAGCACCGAGATGCAGGGCGTGGGTTGGGCCGAACCGTTGGTGGTGAACGGCAAGGTCGCCGGGCTCGCGACCGGACAGGGCGGCAATAATGCGCGGTTCCTCCCCGCGTCCTTCATCGAGCCGATTCTCAGCGCGCGCAAGGCCGGCAAGTATCCCGGCCTCGGCTACTTTCCGTTCACTTGGACGCCGGTGGAAAATCCTTCGACCTTCAAGTTCTTGAAACTCCCCGGCGACCCACGCGGCGCGCTGGTGGTTGATGTGCCCGCGGCCCCTGTCCTTGAAGCGAACCTCAAGCCACGCGACCTGATTCTCTCCGTGGACGGCTTCGACGTGGACAACCAGGGCTATTACAAGGATCCCGACTACGGGCAGCTCATCGTCGAGAACCTCGGTTCGCGCCGGAAGTTCGCCGCCGACGTGGTGAAGTTGAAAATCTGGCGGGACGGCGCGCAGATGGACTTGGACTACCGGCTGCCCAAGCTCGACTACTCTGTGAAGCTGCTGGCGGAGCAAGCCTTCGATCAGGCTCCGGAGTATCTCATCGCCGGCGGCCTCGTCTTCCAACCGCTGAACATTCCTCTGCTGCGCGGTTTCGGCGATGACTGGAAGCGCCGCGCTCCGTTCCGCCTCACTTATTTCGCGGGCGAGGCCCCCAGTGCCACGCGCTCCGGCTTGGTGGTCCTCAGCAGCGTGCTGCCCGACCCCTATGTGCTCGGCTATCAGGACGCGCGTCTGCTCGTGGTGGACGCCATCAACGGCCAGAAGATCAGCCGCCTCGCGGACGTGCAGGCTGCGCTGCAAAAGCCGCAAGATGGTTTCCACACCGTTGAGTTCCTGCGTGGCGACAACCTCCGCCGCATCGTTCTCGACGCTGGCATGATGGATGAGGCGACCAAGCGCATCCTAGAGCGCTACCGCATCCCAGCGGCGAGTCACGTCGAGGCGAAGTGAAGTCCTTGTCCTTGGTGTGATGCAGCCCAAACAATCTCCAACCCTATGAACATCCGACAACTCCTCATTGGCACGCTTGCCCTGACCGCCGCACTCACCACTCGCGCCGCAGATGCGCCGAAGCTTCCCGCCGGCTACAAGCTGCTTTACGAGCAGGACTTCACCAAGCCCGATGCGCTTAAGGACTTCGCCTTTACCGACCCATCTGCATGGCGGCTGGCGAAGGAGAAGGACAAGCCCGCGCTGGAGTTGCACAAGCAGAGCGCCTACAAGCCCGAGCACCGTTCGCCGCTGAACATCGCGCTCATCGCGGACAAGGTGTTTGGCGATTTCGTGCTGGAGGTCGAGCTGCTCTCGACGAAGAAGCCCTACGGCCACCAGGACATGTGCCTCTTCTTCGGATTTACCGGGCCGATGGGCTACTACTACAACCACATCGCCGTGGCCGCCGACCCAAACGCGCACAATGTCTTCATCGTGAACAACGCGCCGAGGAAGAACTTCGCGAAGGAAACAACCAAGGGCATCACCTGGGGCGAGCGCGAGTGGCACAAAATCCGCGCCGAGCGCGACACCAAGGCGGGCACTTACAAGGTTTTCTTCGACGACTTCTCCAAGCCGATCATGCTCGCAGAGGACAGGAATTTCTTGAAGGGCCACATCGGCTTCGGCTCCTTCGACGACGTTGGCATGGTGACGAGCATCAAGATTTGGGGACCAAGCGCGGAGACGAAACGGGCGGACTTCTTCAAGAAAGCGGATTATTAACTCGCCAGCTTGTTCACGGGCATTCACCTCAACATTTACCTGTCATGCAACGCATCCTCCGTGACCAAGCCCGCAAGTTCGCGCTCGACTGGCGCGAGGAACCGCAGCTCCGCGTCCAGCCGGGCGAGGCGTTTGAAATCGAGACGTGGGACGCCTCCAGCGGCTTCTTCAAGACCGAGGCGGACAAGGCCATCCCCGGCAACCGCCCGGGCTTTGACCGTATCCCGGCGATGGCGAATCCCGTCGGCGGGCCGGTGTATGTCGAGGGCGCGGAGCGGGGTGACACGCTCGTGGTCCACATAGAGGAGATTCTGGTCGCGGATTATTCGTGGATTGCCATCGGGCCGCGGCGCGGGCCGTTGGGCGAGTCCACCCGCTGGCCGGAGTTGAGCGGGGAATACACGACCAAGATTCTTCGCCACACGCCCGGCCCGAGCGGCACGATGCGCGATGGCACGGTGCATTTCAGCGACCGCATTTCGTGGCCGGTCACGCCGTTCATCGGCACGCTGGGCACCGCGCCGGACCGCGAGGTCTGCACGAGCATTGACGGGCAGGGCGAGTGGGGCGGCAACCTCGACATCCGCGACGTGGCGGTGGGGAACAAGATTTTCCTGCCGGTGCATCACGCCGGCGCGCGGTTCTACCTCGGCGATGTTCACGCGAGCCAGGGCGACACGGAGTTCACCGGCACGGCGGCGGAGACGTGCTCGACGGTGCGGCTGCGCTTCGAGGTGCTGAAGGGAAAGAAGCTCCCGTGGATGCGCATCGAGAAGCCCGACGCGCTCGTCGCCCTCCACGCCGCCAAGCCGCTGGAGGAGGCGGTGAAGACGGCGACGTTCCACCTGATGGACTGGCTCATCCGTGAGCACAACTTTACGCCGTCGGACGCCTACTGCCTGGTGAGCACCTGCCCGGACTTCCGCATCAACGTGTATCAGATGTGCAACATCGGGAAGCTGAACTACGTGGCGGGGGCGGAGATTCCGAAGAAGTATCTGTAGCTGCGAAAGGGCGCAGAGCACTTAGACGGAAAACTTTCTTACTTACTTTCCGCAGTTGGAGGTTAAGTTTTCATGCGAGGTTGAGGCCGGTTTGTGGTGGAATGGGCACGGCCAGTAGTTCGGTTTTCAACTGTGGCGCAGCTGCCGCCAGCCACGCGCACACCCGCTGGTAGCCGGCTCGGAATTCCTCCCACCACTGCCCGCTCACACTCACTTGCAGCGTCTTCTGCCGGCCGCTTTGCACCAAGCGCGCTGCGATTGGCAGAAACCACCGCCTTCCACCTGCGCTCTCCACGTGTGGGCCCGGCTCCAACAATCGCAGTAACAGCTGCCACAGGTTGTAGATCAGCAACCCCAGCCGCACGGCCAGCGCGGTCGCGTTGCGTTGGTGGCCGCCGAACCCGTTGAGGCCCACGAGTGTTTGAGTTCGTCGAACACGTTCTCCGCGTCCGCCCGCTGCCGATACAGCTCGATCACCGGCCACTGGTCTTGCTCACTTCGCCCAGGCAGCGCCGGCCCATCACCACGCGCTGCGGCGCGCTCCAGTCCGGCAGCGCAGCTTCACCTCGGCCACTGGCAGCACGCCCGGTCGCGCCGGGCCCTGCCAGTCTTTCCGCAGCACGGCGGCGAGGGCCCGTTTCACGCTGGCCGCAACCTTGAGCCGAAACAGCCAGTGCGGTCGCCCGCCCTGCGCTTCGTGCCACGCGCACAGGCTTTCGTGGCCCAAACCAAGGTCGCTGCGGTTGCGCCACCCTTGGGCGTGGCCCAGCCAAGACTGGCATTCCTCCGTCGCACAAAACGCGGTATCACCGCACCGCGCGTCCATTTGCCAGGACATCACGGCGACTGCTTTCGACCATTGCAAATCCACCACGTTGAGCACACGTCCTTCGCGGCCGGCTGTGTGCAACCGTGCCTTGCAATGACTGGCGCACTGAATGGCAGGCCAAAGGGGGGAGGTAGATCGTAGAGCGGCTTCCGACCATGCGGTGCTTGTCCGTCCGCGTTTTCCCCTTGGAACGCCGGGGCGGGATTCGGCAGAGTGGCCGCATCTTAGCCAAGGTTTGCTCCGCCGCCGTGCAAGGCATTGAGGCGTATCCAGTCGAGGTGGAGGTCAACGTCGGCTGAGGCGACAGCAGTGTCGTAATGTTGTCGCAATGTAACCCATTGTTTTATGCGTTATTGTAACATGTTATCCTGCCTTTGGTTGCATTGCTTGCGGCGCGTATCGTGGACGCGTATTTTTAGTGCCCACTCCACTGGAAAGGGGACGGCTTGGGAGGTCGCTTAAGGGCAGGCGACGGATACTCGTCGGTGGTTTTTTGTTCACAAGTTTCTGGAGTGCGCGCCCTTCTTTCGGAGCGACGCGCTCATCAGACTAGAGCTAGGCTGCATCGACTTTTTTTTGAGATTTGTTCGAAGGGTGCCGACGGAACGAATTACAGGGCACCGGAGGAGCCGAACGCGCTAGCCACGTAGTGCGAGAGTCAATCCGAGGGTGTCCTTGCCGGCGTGGCAGCACCCCCGCTCAGAACCGGATGGCTGCGGCGACATGTGAGTGGTAAGAGTGCCGACGTGCTCGACCTCTTCGCGCAAGCCGAACCGGAAATAAGGACCGAACTCAGGCGGATGGCGCAACGACTCGCCGCAGACAACATTTTTATCGGCACGTCTGCGGTGCGTAATCTCGGAACCAGGATTGCCAGACCGCCAGCCATCTCCGCCGCGCCGCTGGCCAGAATCAACTCCCGGTGCCACGGGAGATACGCGGGCATCATGCCGAGATAAGGGCCGGGATTCAGGAAGTGATTCAGCCCGGCCAGCGTGAAGAACGCCGCCAGGAGCCACCGTGCGGGTGTGCGCAGTCTGCCGGACCAGGTATGCGGGTTCACTGCGGAAGTTTTGGGCTGGCCAAGGCTGTGGTCAACGGTCAGTCGGCCATTCCGCTCACCGGTTCACACGCTCACCACGACCGCGCCACGCACGCTTCTCCCGCACCACGGCGAAGCCTGCTCGGCCAACGTCGCGCTGCGCACCCGCAGGGCGTCGCGCAACTCAGCTGGGCCTGGGACGAGTGGAACACGCACCACGTTGCGCCGCTCTGGCACGGCAGCCCCACGGAGGATCCAACCGCGCCGGCCCGGCCCGTCACTGCGAAGGTGAAGGGTAAGTAGTCCACCTGCGCTGCTCCCGGTCAGATGTTCCACCGGCGGGATTCACGTCCCATGACGACAACGAGGCAACTGCCTCACGGCTTCAAGTGCTTCGTAAACCACTGGATGGAGTTCTCCAACATGCGCGGGGTGAAGCGGTGGGGCACATCCGGCTCCAGGTCCACGAGGAGCCGATCGGCCGCTTCACCGTAATGGGGCTTGAGGGCTGCCACGAACCGCGTCGCGCCATCCGGCGGAACCTGTTTGTCCGCCGCTCCGCTCTGAAAGGCGATGGCCGGCCGGTGGGCGTAGAGCTTCAGGTGGGTGAGCGGGTTTCGCCGTTCGTAGTCGGCTTGTGCCGCATCGTCCGGCTCACCGGGCGGTTCAAAGGAGCCGGGGCGTAGCCAGTCCGGCGTGGCGACACAGGCGGACACCACTGTGATACGGTGATCCACCCCGGCGGCGGCCACCGCGATGTCCCCGCCCATGGAGATACCGCCCATCCCCACCTCCGGGCGCACCCCGAGTGCCTTGATGGCCCAGTCAATGACCTGGGGCGTTTCCTCCGCAGTGCGGGCCAGGATCGGCCAGAAGTATCGGCGGATGTTGCCGCGCACGCGCTTGACCAGCTGCTCCCTGGCTTCGATGCGCCGCTCGCCGTGCTGGTAAGGGTCAAAGCTCAACGCCACGAAACCACGGTTGGCCAGCTCCCGGAGCGGTGCTTCCACGGATTCCTTCTGGCCGCTGAAACCGGTGAGCCAGATCACCAGCGGACGCCCTTTGGTCTCCTTTGGTGCGATGACCAGAACAGGGATTTCGCCGGCATTGGCGCGGGTGGTCTGCAACTCGCTGTCCTTCTCTTGGGCGATGGCTGAAGGGGCAACGAGCCCCAGCGCCAGCAAGGCCAGCGCCCCGAGCCAAGTGCACTGCCTAGTGAGAGCGGCGCACCGGGTTGTTGGCCAGTTTGCTTGGGGTTCATGTTTCATAAGGCGGTGGACGGCTGCCCAAGTGTCACCAATCCCGGCAGCATCTCAAGCCAATCAGCGACGAACCACCCACCACTCACTGCACCTTCGAAATCCCTACCTCGGCCGAGGAGAACCGGGCGCGGATTCTTTCGGAGTGCCGTCAAACGCCCACTCGGAAAACTGCTTTGCCCTTGGGAGCGAATTCGCCAGTCTCGCAGGCCATGCAATCTTCGCTTCGTCTGGCCCTGCTTCTGGCTCTGGCATTGGCCACCAGCACGCCCGCTCAAACCAAGCTGCCCAGGCCCCAGTTTCAGGGTGACTTCTTCGGCGAAATGGCCCGGGCCTTCTGTGTGATTCTCGAAGTGGACACCCAGGCGCGAGCACTCGTCGTCAAACGCGACCGCGACGGTCAGCGGGTGCGCGTGCCCATCAAGGACGACACCGAGCTGCATTTCCGGGATTCCTGGGGCGAGCTGGAAGATTACTTTCCCGGCCAGCACGTCATGCTCTTCATGTATGTGGACGAGGACAAGAACTGGACCTACCCACGGGCGGTGCAGGACGATCTGCACGTCTCAGCGCGGCATGGCTGGTTCGCCACGGTGACAAAGATTGATCGCGCCCAGCGCACCTACTCGACCCATAGGGAGGAGAGGAACAAGGAAGGCAAAGTCACCAAGGTCGAGAACAAGGAATACCATTTCACGGCCACGGTGAAGGTCTGGAAAGGCGTGACCCCCACGGGCATTGAGGGCCTGGTGGTTGGGGATGAGGTCATCCAGCAACAGCTCGAACAGGAAGGCAAACTCGTCGCCGTCGAGATTGTGGACCGCAAGGGAGACGACGCGATTCGCGCCGCGCAGGATGCACGGCATCGGGAGGCCGAGGAACGGCTCGGGCTGCCCGCCTATGTGACCGACTTGGAAGTGCTCACCGGGTCGCTGACCGCCACCGTCGCCTGGAGCAGCGCGGCGCGGGCGAAGGAGTTCAAGCCGGGCGACGTGGCGACCGTGACACCGGCGGACGGGGCCAAGCCCTTTGGGGCGGCGGTATCCTCATCGCAACCGGTGGACTCGCGCCAGCGCCTGCAACTCGTCATCAACGCCCGCGTGGCGAGCCGACTCTCGTATGGACAATCCCTGCGCGTCTTCCTGCCCGGAAAGGGGCCACCAACGCCCACCGGCCGATCCGGCGTGCCGGAGGGGCGTTGAGGCCAGCACCTCAAAGAGGAAGCAGAGCTAGTGGAGCGACTGCCTCAGGCAACGAAGGTTCTTCAGGGTTTGCGGCATCTGAAACATTCTCCAAATTGTCGCGCCGCTACGCAATCTCGAACCAGGTTCACATGGCCTATCGCCGAGTGATTGTCGTGGTGAGATCAAGGGCTACAGCACGTGCGAACAAAAGGGAAATAGGGCTGTTTACATTGTTACCGCGACCACCACTGGTAGTGTTTCAGCATAGCCGACTATCCTGAGACGGTCCGTGAGTTAGCGCGCTTGGTCTGCGGACGAAGCCGCCTGTCGCGCCTATCTGGAGCAAGTGCGTTGGCCTGCCGGGCCACGCTTTGGTCTCAAGGCCACCGAGTTGAAGAAGATTCTTCGGGCAGTTTTTACAACGGTTTCCGGCCGGCGCAAAACCGGACGACAGTTGCTCATCAAGGCATCCACTCTGGACACCTACGCCAGCGCCTTCGAGCATACGCGCATGGTGGCGGCCAGAGGATTGGTTCGCCTGAAGAGCGTCGGGTATTCTGGGGGTGCAAAGGCACCCCTGCTTCCGCTGAGCCGTCGCTTCACGGCACCGCGAAGCCGGGCAGCGCCACCACGAGCCGGACGGCGGCGGCGCGATCGGTGACCCCGAGCTTGATGAAAATGTTTTCGCAGTGCTTGTCCACGGTGCGCTTGCTGATGAAGAGGATTCGCCCGACGCTTTCCCGATCATTGCCTGCGGCGACCCAATAGAGAACCTCGCCTTCTCTTCTGCTCAGGTGCAACTGCCGCGCGATTCCGGCAGCGTCGAACACTTCTTCCTCGCTGACGACGACGAGGTTGTGCGACTCCGCACACTCAATCAGATGCAGCACCAGTTGCCGGATTCCCTGGCTGCGGCGGAGTGTCTCCGGGAGTGTTTGGTGAACTATCTTTGCCAGCCAGTCCGTGATGCTGCGCGGAACCTGCCGGTCCGGCTCGAGGGGAAAGTATATGGGTAGCAAGGTTTTTGCCCGCTCGCTGGCCCATGGGATCGTCAATCCATCCAGGCTGAAGGCAATGACACCGGTGCCGTTGAGTTGCGTAGCAACCGGCGCAGCAGCGGCGAGGGCCGCCAAGGCGGTTATGGTCGACTCCGCGCTTTTGCTGTCATAGGCGAGGACGTGCCGACCGACTTGGATGACATCGCCCCCTTCCAACAAAGTGGGGAGGAGCATCCGTGCGTGGTTGAGTTGGGTGCCTTCGGTGCTGTTAAGGTCCACCAAGAGGTCGCAACCCGAGGATAACCGGACGATCAGGCAATGCTGTCCGGAGACCTGCCGTCCCGCCAAAGCGACAGTGCACTCAGGGCTTCTCCCGAGGATCGAGCTGCCCGTCAGCTCAAAGCGTTCACCCGCGGAGTTGGTGAGGTAGGCGTTCAGCACGATGGGTGGCCGGATGAGTCACGATTGGGGGTTGTGGTTGAACGATGCTGGAGGAGGCTGAAAGATTATGCCTATAAATAGGTGTTTAGACGCATTTCCAACCGGCGCAAATGCTGCGCTATATGGTAAATGCCTTTGGCAACGGGAATCCGAGCACTCTTCTTCGCAAACGACCAGCTCTCATTTCTTCCCCGCGCCCGACCCGCCCGGTGGCTGCTATTACTCGGCCTGATGCTCTCGGCCACTGGTGCGCAGGCGCAATGGCTCTCGCAGTCTTTCACCCTGAAGCCGGGCTGGAACGCCGTGTTCCTCCATGTGGATGCCTCGCACCAGACGCTCGATGAGCTGATTCCCAGCGCAACCGGCCCGGTCACGGAGGTCTGGCTCTGGCGGCCCCGGCTTTCCACGCTCCAGTTCGTGGACAACCCGGCCACCAACTCGCTTACGGACAGCCGGTGGGCGGTTTGGACCAGTGCTCGCGGCGACACGGACACCCTCGTGAAGCTCGTGGCCAACGGGGCTTACCTCGTTAAAAATGGGACTGCCACCGACTACATCTGGACCGTGAAGGGCAAGCCCGTCCCGCCCAGCTACCAGTGGACCACCACCGGGCTAAACTTCGTTGGCTTCCCCACGCCAACGAATTCACCGCCGAGCTTCGCCAATTACTTCGCCCCCGCACCGGGTTTGGATTTGTCGCAAACCCTCGTGAACTCAGTGCGGGTCTTCCGTTACCCCGGCGGCAACCTCGGGACGACGAATCCGGTCGAGGTCTTGAGCGGCACCGCTTCCACCACCACAGTGAAGCGCGGCGAGGCCTTCTGGGTGCGCGGCAGCACCAATTACTACAACCGTTACTACGGCCCGGTGGAAGTGGTGTTGCAAAACACCGCCGGGATTCACTACGGCGACACGCTGGGCACTTACAGCATCCGCCTCAAGAACCTCACCACCACGATCCGCACGGTGACGTTCAGCCTGCTGAGTTCCGACCCGGTCCCGACTGCCCCTGTAGGTCTGCCCGCCATCACCGCAAAGCCGGAGTTGCTTGTGCGCGGTGCGCTGAGTGGGACGACGCTGACTTACGCTCACGCCGTGCTCGCGGCTCAGTCGTTCACGCTTTCGGCGGCAGGCGAGGTGGGTTCGGAGCAGGAGGTTGTGCTGGGGTTGAACCGCTCGACCATGACGGCGGTGGCCGGCTCGCTCTACGCGGGCATCCTGCGCATCACGGACTCCGGCGGGTTGCAGCAGATTGACGTGCCGGTGACGGCCACGGTGCCCAATGCTTCAGGCCTGTGGGTGGGGCAGGCGGTCGTGGATCGCGTCGGGCAATACATCAAGCAATACTCCAAGGTGACTGCGGCCACAGACATTGCTGCTCAACTGACGGCGGTGGGCCGGCCGCAGCAGGGCGCGGTGATTCCGGGTGCCACATGGGTGGTCCGGGAGACGACCAGCTCCCGCGCCTATGCGGGAGTGGCCGCTTCGCTCGATGGCAAGCGGCTGGTAGCCGCACCGACCGGTGGCCAGCTCTATTTCTCCTCGGACTTCGGCACCAACTGGAGCCCACAGTTCCTCGCCCGCCCGTGGACAGCCGTGACGTGCTCGACGGATGGCACAGTGGTTGCCGCCGTAGGGAACAACACCAACATCTTCGTCTCCATCGACACAGGAGCCACTTGGACGACTAACGAGAGTAGCAGGGCGTGGAAGGCTATCGCATGTTCAGCGGACGCGAAGATACTCGCTGCCGCGCCGGGAGGGGCGCGGCTTCAAATCTCTTATGACAAAGGGCTCACTTGGAAGCCGCGCGGAGAGGTCCTCAACTGGTCCAGCATCGCCATGTCCGCTGACGGGTCCAAGCTGGTGGCCGGAGTGAACCCCGGCCAGCTTTACACTTCGGCCGACTCTGGAGTCACTTGGACGGCGCGAGACAGCAGCCGGGCTTGGAGTGCGGCCGCCTCCTCGGATGATGGATCCAAGCTCGTCGCCACCGTCAACGCCGGCCAGATCTACACCTCGATTGATGCGGGCGTGAGCTGGACCGCCCGTGAAACCAGCCGGGCTTGGACCGCGGTGGCCTCGTCCAGCGACGGCCAGCGGCTCAGTGCCACGGTTACCAGCGGACTGATCTACACCTCCCGTGACGCGGGCGTGACTTGGGAAGCGCAAGAATCGAGCCGGGCTTGGAGCGCCATCGCCTCTTCTGGAGATGCCACCCGGCTCGTGACTGTCGTCAACAGCACGACCACGAGCAACCCGGGCCGGATCTACACCTTGAGCCGCCGGTTCGCGGACTACGTGGTGGATGCGAGCACCGGGCTGATCCGCGATCAGGACGGCCTCTACGTCTCCTCCGGCGTGAACACGAGCATGGCCAAGGTGGCCAGTGCCTTCCCCATGCGGCTCATTCTGCACAACGACGCCACCGCCAACAAAATCAACCTGTTGCAGCGCGCCTACATCGGCAAGGGAGCCAGCACCACGAACACCATCGTGGCCAATCGCGAGGCCTTGCTAGACGCCACGCAAATCGCGAACGCCCGCCGGATCAGCTCCACGCACCTGCCTTTCTCGCTGACGAACACCCTTTGGAGCGCCAGCGGCAACTTCAATCCCGGCACCGTCGTCGTCCTCGCCGTTCCTCTCGATTACAACGACCACGCCAGCAACCCGTTCCTCCACACCTTCCACCCGGACCATGACAACCTCGACCCCAAGTTCCAGCGCGTCCGGTCGCAAGGCGAGGAATCCTACGGCGTGACCCGGACCCTCAAGCTCACCTTCAGCGCGGCGGGCAGCGACTTCCGTTCCCTCACCAGCAGCGCGCAGGGCCGCTCCGGCACGTATGAGGAGACCATTACCGTGACAGCCCGGGCCGGGGCCATCCGCGAATACCGGCTCTCCGGCACCTTCAGTCTCCAGCTCATCAGCCCGGTTTCCGCTCTCACCACTCAATAAAAAATCACGCCATGAACTCTTTTTCCGGCCGGCGGCTCTTCAGCCCAGCCAAGACCACCAAAATGAAAACATACCCGCCCTGCATCCTCGTCGTGCTCTGCACCGTGCTGCTTTGCCTAGCACCGGGCCGTCTGGCCCAGGCCGCCGATGGCAAGCCGCCCACGCAGCTCACCTACCAGGGCTTCCTCACGGATCGTAATGGTCAGCCGCTGGGCAACACCACCCCGACCAACCAGACCATCATCTTCCGCATTTACGATGCGGCGACCGCCGGCACCATCAAGTGGAGCTCGCAACAGGTCGTGACGCTGGACAAGGGCCACTTCAGCGTGCTGCTGGGCGAGGGCAGTGCGGGGCCGGAGGGGCAGTCTCTTTTCAAGGACGACCTCACCTCTGTCTTCTCCGGGAGCGGCGACGTCTCCGACCGGTATCTTCAGTTGACCGTGGACGGGGTGAACATCGCCCCGCGTCTGCGCTTCCTGCCCGCGCCTTATGCCGTGCATGCCCGCACCGCCACGCAATTGGTGGATCCTGATACGGGGCTCAGTTCGCTCACGATCAGCGGCGGCAGCTTCACGACCATTGGCAACCTCTCTGCCGGTGGCATCACGGGAACCAACTTCACGACAACCGGCACCCTCGCTGCTGGTGCCATCACGGGGACCAGCTTCACGACCAGCGGCAACCTCTCTGCCGGTGCCATCACGGCGACCAGCCTCACGACCAGCGGCAACCTTGCTGCTGGTGCCATCACGGCGACCAGCTTCAGCGGCAACGGGGCGAACCTGACCGCGCTCAACGGTGCGAACATCACCGGCGGCACAGTCGGAACGGCCCAGATTGCGGATGGCTCGATTGCCAATGCTGACATCTCCGCCAATGCCGCCATTGCGGACACGAAGCTGGCGACGATCAGCACGGCGCTCAAGGTGGCCAACTCCGCCACCACCGCCACCAGCGCCAACGCGGCGAATGCCATTGTCGCACGGGATGGGAGCGGGCACTTCAGCGCCGGCACCGTCACTTTGACTGGTAATGTGATTGTTGATAGTGGCAGCGCGAATGACGGCACATTTTTCGGTGGTGCCGCTACCGGCAGCCGAACGCTGCTGTTAGGCGGTGCCGCCAGCGGTGAGGGCATCTCTTCGAAGCGCACCACTGGTGGTGAATCCCTCGGCTTGAGCTTCTGGACTAAGACTCAAAAACGAATGACAATCTCGAATGACGGCTACATTGGCATCGGCACGACGACCCCAGCTTATCCGCTCCACATCGTTGGGTCGTCAACGACAAACACCCTTCCCGAAACTGGAAATCTCAATGGCACAACTGGCCAAGGGATGGATGTTTTCGATAGTCGTGGAGTCAAGCCGCTGAATGCCGACGGGACCTTGGGCAGCGGCAATGGTGTTGCATCGTTCACGCTCTCCGGTGCCAACCAAGGCGTTTCGGTTTACGCAGACAAATATTTTGCAGGACAAGGTGTGATTGTCTTCTCCGACCGGCGGATCAAGGAAGTCGTAAGACACTCTGACACGACTGACGATCTGAAGGTCATCCGGCAGTTGGCGGTGACGGATTACCGCATGGTGGACAGGCGGGAGAATGGCTGGAAAGTTCATAAGGGCCTCATCGCGCAAGAAGTCAAAGCGTTGATCCCCGGCGCGGTCAGTCAGAGCCGGGCCATTGTTCCCACGATCTATTCTCGGCCGGCCTCCTCGCAGTTCGACCAAGCACAGAGCACCCTCTCGGTGACCATGACCAACGCCCACGATCTGAAGGCGGGCGAAGTCGTCCGCCTCGTCACGGACACGGAGAAATTGGACCTGAAGGTTTTGGCTGCCCCAACGGCCACGAACTTTGTCGTCAGCATGACGAATGCGCCGGGCCGGCTGTTTGTTTACGGCAAGCAGGTGGATGACTTCCTGTCCGTGGATTACAACCGAGTCTTCACCACGGGCATCAGCGCCATGCAGGAACTGGCCAAGCAGGCGGACCAGCAGGCCGAGGCCCTTCGCCGGAGCGAGGCGCGGGTGGCCGCGTTGGAGCAGAAAGTCTCCAAGCTGGCCGGGCTGGAAGGCGAGCTGGCGGAGATGAGGAAGCTGCTGGCGCGGCTGGCCGAGCGCCCCACCACCGTGGCCACCACCAGCGTGATCAAGGCTGGGATCAATCGTTAATCACCCCCGCCGTGCTGACGCGGCACGGCCAAGGCCCTGAACTTATCGCCAGTTGAACCGGATGAACCTATGAAACGGCTTTCCCGCCCTCCACCCCTCGCCGTCTGCTGGCTTATGCTCGTGTGCTTGGCCCTTGCTGCGCCGGCGCAAGTGCTGCTGGATCTCTCGCAGGAGCTCTATTCCGCCGACGGCACGGAGCGCGGGGTGAACTACAATTCGCAGCGGGGCAACCCCGGCTCCAAAAGCAACTTCGTCGCTGGCACCGATGGGCGCGTGAATAATCAGACGGAGACGGCCACGCTCAACCAGTTTCGGGGCATCGTGACCTACGGCGCGGTGGTGGTTCCCAAAAAGGCGACACAGGAGGGGCCGTTGTCGGGCAACTTCGAGCAGAACGCCGCAGCTGCGAAACTGAACCTGCCTCGGGGGAATGACGGCAATGGTACGATCCTCTACGTCCTGCGCGCCTCGCAGGCGGGAGCGCCCACTTTCGGGCGGCTGTCGGTTTTCAACTTCGGGGCCATCATCTCGCCGCCGCTCACGGATGAGGGCGGCAACTTGCTGTCGCAGCCCAATACCTACTGGGCAGCGGAGCCGTATTCGACCAACGGCCATGTGTTTATCGGCGCGACCATCACCCCGGCAGGGTATTACTACAGCCCGCACGCGCAGGCAGTTTTCGCCACGCAGCCCGGGCCTATCCAGGTGGTGTGGCGTAAGGCGGAGTCAGCCACCGGCACCTTGAGCGGGGACAACAAAGTCAGGATCGGTGGCCTCGACTATGCGTTGACCAACGCGAGCTACATCGTGTCTGGCGTGGCGTCCAAGACGCCCCGGAAGCTCTACTGGACGGAGAAGACGTTCCGCGCGACGGGCAAGCCGGTGTCGGTGCCGACGGCCCGGGTGGGCGCGGTTTACTTCCATTACAACTCGGCCTTCCCCCGGACGACCGACTCTGAGTTCGTCGAGATTGGCAGCTCCAGCGCCAACGAAGGCAACGGCAATGCCACGCTCGAGGAGCGGCGCACCGCTTGGTATGACAACGGCCAGGGCTTGATCCTCGCCTACAACAAGGAAGGCCGCGTGTTCCTGGAACTGCTCGGCGACCCGACCGGAGACAACGTCCGCCGGCACCTGGGCTACGAAATCCTAGACGTGCTCAAGCAGCCCGTGCCGGTGGACCTCAGCGCCGAGCTAGGGGAGAAAATCTCCGCCTACGCGGATGGCCGGTCGGACTTGGACTTGGATCCATCGCCGGTGCTGGTCGGGGTAGGGGACAGTTTTCTGTATCAGGATCCGCTGGGCAGCAATGGCCGCACGGACTACTACGCGGTCAAGGAAACGCAAAATAGGAACGACGTGCTCGTGCACTGGCTGGAGGAGGGCGTCGAGAGCTTGCGCTGGCCGCTCCTCTTCAACCGCTACGCCCAGGTCTGGCCGGAGAGTTCTGACCGCTACAGCCACTACGTGCGCCCGGCGGTGCCGACGCAAGCGGAGGCGGCCAATACCGCGGTCGCACTTCCGGCGGACAACGCCCCGGCGCTGCAATATCAAGACCCCTTGGACAAACCGCGCGGTTTCCTCAACGAGCGCTCGCAGTTCTACACCTTCCTGGAAGCGGGCCAGCCCGTGCATCGCGCGCTGCTGCGGTTCAACGCGGGCGAGCGGGTGGCCTTTGAGAGGGTCCTCTCCATGCTGGATGCCAAGATCAAGCCGCCGCATGACATTGCGGGGCCGCTGGACTTGAGCGTGCCGGTCCTGGCTACGCGCCGGGCCGCGTTCCTCAACCTGATCAACGGCGGGGCGGCGTTGCCCACGGGGCTTTTGTTTAACAGCCAGGGCTTCACCGTGGAGTCGTGGGTGTATCTCCAAACGAACTTGGCCCGGCTCTTCGACTTCACTGTGGCAGGCCAGCGCATCGCCATGGACCTGACGGCTCAAGTGGCCGCTCCAGTGGCCACGTTCCCGGTCGTGCTGACCAACAACAGCGCGAAAATCGCCTTGCCTGTTTCTTCGGCCCAGTCGCTGGGGAGTTTTAACAGTCTGAAATCCCAAGGCGGCTTGGTCATCAGCTTTGATTTTGAGAGTAACCCGGACGCTGCGGGCCAGTGGGTGGCCATTAACCTGGGCCTGGCGTTCGCCAACCGGAGCGCTTCCGTCAATGGCGCGGCCGAGCACTTTGGGATCTGGTTCTCGAAAGATGGCACCGCTCAGGCTTTCGATGGGAGTTCAGGTCAGAGCGCGGTTGGCAGTTGGTCGTCCACTGCGCTGACCAGCGGACACATAGACGTTGTCTGTAGCGACCCGGCGGACGGCAATCCCTTTGATGGCGTGGGCAGCACCAAGATTGAGGTTTATGCGAACCATGCCACGACGCCGTTCTACACGTTCACCAAGGCCAGCGGTGGCTATGCGAACAACAACGTCAACTTCATCAGCAACAACTCGCAGGCCAGCGGCACCGCGAAGGCCGCCTCGCTGACCGGCTTTGCCATCGCGAGCGGCTCGCTGGCCCGGCCTGCGGGAACCGCGAGCCTGTCGCTGCCGCCGAACCAATGGGTGCACGTGGCGCTGGTGGGCGATGTCACGCGCAGGATCCTCTACTTGAACGGCGAGCAAGTGGGTGAGGCATCGGCTGCAATCGCCAACAACGGGACGGTGACCGCTGGCACCCTCGGCTCCGCTGGCCTGGCGCTGGACGAGTTCCGCCTCTGGTCGGTGGCCCAACCCGCCAGCCAGATTCAAGCGGGGCTCAACCGCAGCTACCTCGCCGGCACGAGCGATTTGGAGCTTCAATACAGTTTCAACGAAGTCGGCACGCTGGCTTACAACACGAGTGGCAAAGGGGATCGAGACTTGAGCTCGCTGGCCGCCGGCTCCTTGACCACAGGGAATCCCGCGTCTCCCGGCGCGGTCAGCCAGTCCGCTTACCCGCGCTACGTGCAGGCCACCGCCTACGTGGGCGACCGCATCAATCCGCCGACGGGTGAACAAGGCGATCTGGCCGGCTACATCCTGCAAGCCAGCGGGACTTTATTTCATCCCGTGGCCTATCAGGACCCGTTCGCCGCCGGCTTCGAGGCGGCGAAGGGCGGCGCGATCATCCCGGTCAACGCGTTTGAGGACAAAAGCATTTTGGAAGTCTGGTGGTTCCGCAAGAACGGGACAAATGCGGTGAAGAACGCCGAGAACGGTTTCAAGCCCATCTACTGGCCGGCCGTGATCGGGCGCTACAAGCTGGGCTATCCAGAAATCACGAGTAGCGAGATCATCCTCGCGAGCAATGCGGGCAGCGGCGCGCTCACCAGTCAGCAAGCCAAGGGAACCATCTACACGCAGAACGACCGTGAACTGTCGGGTTACAACCCGAACGAGGAACACGCCGTGATGATCGGTGGACAGGCCTACGCGCTGCGGGATGACCTGAACATCACCAGCGGCGAAACCTATTCCTCCATGCCCTACGTGTTGCTGGACTACACGGCGGAAGACGGCCGCCCGGCGGTGCGCGCCTTCAAGGTGTCGCGCGAGGATGCGACGAAAGGGATCGTGTTTGATTCCGTGGTCGAGGCGGGCAAGCAGCTTCAGGCTCCCATGCCCCTGCCGTTCCTCCCGTCACCGGTGGAAGTCATCACGGTCACTGCCGCCAATGGCGACAAGACGAGTTACACGACCAACTACAACTTCGAGACCTCGGCCGCGGCAGGAGACCTGCCGGTCAACTGGGCCAATCTGTCGGACAGTCAAAAGGCGGATTACACCAACTACAGCCGCTTCACCTACCGCGACCGCAATCAAGGCTTCTGGGTGCTGCGTGGTCTGCACGCGGGTCTCCCGACGTTGGCGGCGGGAACTTACAACACGAACCAGAACACCTTCGTCGCCAACGTGACGGCGGGTGGGGCGGTCGGGATCGCGTTCACCAACTACATCCACACCTCGCGGCGCATCGGTTCCTTGCTGGCAACCGTTTCCGCCACCACGCCGCTGCCCGTCGGACTTGTGTTCGGACCGCTCAAGGACGGCTTGGCAGTTTATGGCAAGCTGACCGCCAACAGCGGCACTTACACGCTCATCGTCACGGACGCGGATGGGGCCACCACCTTGGTCAACCTCACGCTCAACTCCACCACCAGCCCGCAGGCCGCGCTGAACGTGAACAAGCTGATCGGCCGGCCGCCGCAACTGGCGGAAGCCGTTGCGGGGACGAACGCTTTCAAGATGCGGTTCTACTACAAGACGCAGGAGGGCTTTGCGTGGCCGAACGAGAACGAGGTCACTCGTCCGAAGGATGGGACGATTGTTCCCTACCTCCGCACCCGGGTGGGCGACGGCTTCACGGGCAACGGCAAGAGTTCGAGCGACGCGGCCTTGGACATTGTTTACCGCCCCGTCTGGCTGGCCAACGCACCGGTGGTCGCGTTTGGTGAGACGCTCACTGAGGCGAACGCCGGCCGGCCCGCCATCCGCGGCCAGACCAGCGCCAAGGTGCTCTACCAGCAGTCCATCGCGACCAACATCACGGTGGCCAACGCCGCCGTCATCCTGCACGACCCGACGCGGGAGAGGGTCTTTGGGTTGGGAACCAATGACGCGTTCCTCGCCAAGCTGCCCGCCACCGTCCGCACCGAGAGTTATCAGGGCAAGACCTTCTTCCCGAACCTGCCGCCGCACCTGGCCGAGCGTTTCTTCTTCGACCCCGTGCGCGGGCCGAAGGGCAGCCTGGTCTTCAAGGGTGAATTCAAGAACGAGCTGTTCGGCGAGAAATACCTCCTGCTGAACGTGCTCGCCGGCTCGGACCTCGCCACGGTGCAAAGCCTTTGCCCGGCCTCGCCGCCGGCCGATAAGCAGTTGTGGGATACGGCCATCGATCGCCTGGTCGCCTCGGTGGAGACGTTCTACGAGAACCCGAGTGTGCTCAAGCAGTTCATTGTCAACCCGGTGATGACGGTGACTCGTAGCGTGGGCGAGCTGATAGCGATCACCAACGACAACACGGCGGTGGACAGCTACGCCTTGAGCGCCGCCGGCCCGGGCCAGGGATATGTCTCGGTTATCGTGGGCGATGGCGAGGCCTTCACACCGGCGGGCGAGCCGGTCTCCATGTATGTCCTGCGCGTCACCGGCTCGCTCTATCGCGGCGAGATCAAGGTGCTGCCGTCCGCGAACCCGCTGAACGAGCTGATCACCTTCGAGCACACGGCGGATTTGGGCGGCAAGTTCGACGAATACGAATACGAGTGGAAGATCAATCCGCCGGTGGACGGCTTCCCGCCCGTGACGGATGCGACCATGAGCCGCTATCAGGCGCTCACCAACGGCACGGACATCAAGCGCTACACTCTCGGCGGCAGCGGCATCCAGACTCTCGTGGACAACTGGATCGTCATGCGCTACCGGCCTAAGAACCTCGCGCATCCCCTACTGAACCAGTGGTCGGACTGGAGCGCGCCGCAACTGGCCGAGGGCTGGATCAAGCGGGTGTTGGCCGGGATCAACCCCTTCGGGCAGCGCGTCACCGATCTCTACAACAACAGCGTGAACACGGATGTGAGCCTGCTCACCCAGGCGGGCAAGCGCTACGAAGGCGACATCGCGTTGAACATGGATAACATCAACAACTACGGCCTCATCGAGATTTACGAAACCGTGCTTAAGCGCGGGCGCGACCTGAGCATTGACGCCAGCGTTCCGATCAACTTCGGCCCGGCCAATGACGCGCTCTTGCTGGCCGCCGGCTACCTGAACGATCTCTACATGCTCGTGGGCAACGAGGCTTACGCGGACGCCGCAAACCCCACCATCGGCATCGGCCAAAAGGATAGTGAATCGGGCCAGGGTTACGGTGACATCACCACCGCGCTCTTTGCGTTCAAGGGACAGACCGCCTCCCTGCTGGATGAAGAGCTGTCGCTGCTCCGGGGCCGTGATGACGTGGCGCTGCCCGGTGTGCAGATCGCGCCGGTCTATAACCGGCTGGTGTGGAACTTCACCCGGGGCATTGATGCGGGCGAGGTGATCTACGCGCTGAACTACAACATCTTGGACCAGAACACCGACGGCAAAGCCGACGCCACCGATGCCGCCAAGCTTTTTCCCCAAGGCCACGGTGACGCCTACGGCCACTACCTCACGGCGTTGAAGGGCTACTACACCCTGCTCACGAACCCGAACTTCGACTGGGTGCCGCGCGTGGAAGCCGTGACGGTGCTGGGCCAGCCGGTGAGCGTGGATTACTTGGATGAGCGCAAATTCGCCACTGCCGCCATGTCAGTGGCGCGCACGGGCCGGCAGATTTTCGACCTCAGTTGGCGGAAGGATTACACGCCGGGCCGGACGAGCGGCTGGGAATCCTTCTCCGCCGACCGTGTCTCGTCTCGGACCGTGCTCAATGGGACGACGACGACCAACATCGTCCGGCACTGGGGCATGGACCAATGGGCATCGCGAACGGGGCAGGGTGCCTTGCTCAACTGGGTGGTCGGAAATACCATGCTGCCCGAGGTGGACCCGGATCCGAGTCACGAAGGCATCCAAAAAGTGGACCGCACCACGGTGCCGGAGCTGCGCGAGTTGGTGGCCACGGCCTCGGATTTGCAGGCGGCCTCGGACAATGCGGAAAGCCGGCTCACGCCGCTGGGAGTGACGGAGGGCAGCATCGCCTTTGACCTGAACCCCAACTTGCTGGTGGGCGATGAACCGAAGCCGCACTTCGAGCAAGTGTATGAGCGCACTAAAATCGCTCTCAACAACGCAGTGTCCGCGTTCGACGACGCTAAAGACGTGACCCGAATTTTGCGCTCGCAGGAAGACTCACTGCTCGACCTCCGGTCCACGCTGGCACAACAGGAATTGGCGTTCACCAACGCGCTGATCGAAATCTATGGCACGCCCTATCCCGATGATGTCGGAGCGGGCAAGACCTACAAGCAGGGCTATGCCGGGCCGGACCTGTTCCACTACGCCTACGTGGAAACTCCGGAGCTGAACTTCGGCGGCATTCTGAATCCCACCAAGTCCGTCACCTTCCAGCTGGACGTGCAGAACTTCCCCTCGGGATTCGTGGGCGGGCAGACGAGCGGCAAGGACGGCTTTGATTTCCTGAATCTCGGAACGAACGGAGCCACTTCCATCTCCTACACCTTGGCCTCGCACGGCTACTTTGAAAAACCCGCCGCATGGACTGGCCGGCGTCACAGCCCGGGCGAGATTCAACAGGCGATCTCGGATGTGATCAAAGGCCGGGCTGCGGTGTTTCAGGCGATGGATACTGCCCAGGCTACCAAGACCAGTCTCGATGGAATGGTGAGGGTGTTCAAGGCGGGCCAGGCGGCGCAGGACAAGGTTACCGGTTACGAACGTGCTGTAAGCGATGCCGAACTGGCTACCGCAGCGGTTGAGCGGTTCACGGCCGCTTTCACGGAAGGACAGATGCTCGCGAAGGATGGGATTCTCGGTGCAACCGATGCCGCGCTTGAGGGTGTCCCCAGATCACTGCTCGCCGGCCTGGCCGTCGGTGGAGATCTCACGGCTCCAATACGAGGTGCCCTCCAATTCACCGGAAATCTCCTAATTACAGCCCTGAACCTAGCAAACTACGCGCGAACGGTCATCTCCGCCGCGATCCGCACGGCACAAGATAGCAAGGCGGTGAATGCTGATTTCAACAACATCCGCCCCACCGAGCGAACTCAGGAACGAGTTGCAGCGCTGAACGAGTTGGCCAACGCGCTGACAGACTTGCAAGCGCAGGCCAACGACATCAACCAGGCCTTGCAGTCTTACGATGACGCCCAGCGCGCCCTCAGTTCACTCGTCGCGCGCGGCGAGCGGTTGCAAGCCGAGCGCGAAATCACCCGCCAGCGGGCAGCTGCAATGATCCAGGGCTACCGCACCGGTGACGCGGCCTTCCGCATTTTCCGCAACGAGAAGCTGGAGCGCTACAAGACGCTCTTCGATCTTGCCTCGCGCTACGCCTTTCTCGCGGCCAATGCCTACGACTACGACACCGGCTTGCTGGGCACGGAGAAGGGCCGCTCTTTCGTCAACCGCATCGTGAGCAGTCGCGCCTTGGGCGTGGTGCGCGATGGCGAACCGCAATTCGCCGGCAGCAACACGGGGGATCCCGGCATCTCCAGCGCCTTGGCCGAGATGAAGGCGGACTTCGACGTGCTCAAGGGGCGGCTCGGTTTCAACGCACCTGACGCCTACAACACGCTGGCGTCGCTGCGCTCCGGCAACCTGCGCATCCTGCCCACGCCAGTCGAAGTTGTGGCGAACGGGATCACCATTGCGCCGGGGCCGGACACGGGTCTGCCGGCGTGGCAGGACTACCTTCAGCAGAGTCGCATGGAGAACATTCTGGAGGATGCCGACGTGCGCCGCTACTGCCAGCAGGTGGATCCGGGGACGGGCCTGCCTGTGCCGGGCATCGTGATCACCTTCAGCACCTCCATCAATCCGGGCGAAAGTTTGTTCGGCAAACCGTTGGCCGCCGGGGACAGCTCATTCCATCGCAGCTATTTCGCCACCAAGATTCATTCCGTCGGCGTCGCGCTGGAGGGCTACATCGGCATGAACTATCCGGGACACAACAGCACCGCCGATCCCAATCTGGCCTTCTTGGACCCGCGCGCGTTGGCGGCCAATCCCTACGTCTATCTGATCCCGGTGGGCGTGGACACCATGCGCAGTCCGCCCTTGGGAGACGCCAGCCAGTTGCGGACCTGGAAGGTGGACGACATTGCCATTCCGCTGCCGTTCAACATCGGCGGCTCCGGCTTCTCGACGAAGAACTTCTATCAGGCAGCCGATTCGTTGACCGAGCCGCTGTTCACCGCCCGCAAGCACCAGGCCTTCCGGCCGACGGACTCCATCGAGCCTTTCACCTTCGACGTATACAACACCACGTCCATGCAGTTCTCCCAATACACCAACCGCCGCCTCATCGGGCGTTCGGTCTGGAACAGCCAGTGGAAGCTGGTCATCCCCGGCGACACCTTGCTCGCCGACCCGAAAGAAGGCCTCTCACGCCTCATCCAGACGGTGACGGACATCAAGCTCTACTTCACCACCTACTCCTACTCGGGCAACTGACCCTCAAAGCCAACTGCGATGAACCCAATCACGATTCCAGCAGCAGGCCACGGAAAGCAGTTTGGCGCGCGCCCGGCGCAATGGCTCCTGCTGCTGCTCTGCTCCTTCATCCTTCACACCTCGTCCTTCATCACTTCCGCCTACCCTCCCGCGCCGTTCCATCTTTTCTACGGGATGCTGCGCGACGAATACGGCACGCCCATCTCCTCCGGGGCCGAGGTTATCTTGGAAACGTCCAGCGGCGTGCAGGTCAAGACCGTGGTGAACCCCGGCATTGAGACCGGCGCGAATTACCGCCTTGAGGTGCCCATGGACACGGGCCTGATGGCCGCGCCTTATCAGCCGTCGGCGCTCCAGCCCACGGTGCCCTTCCGCATCAAGGTGCGCGTCGGCGGTGTGACTTACCTGCCCATCGAGATGAAGGGCGATTACGCCCAACTCGGCCAACCCGGCCAGCGCACCCGGCTCAACCTCACCTTGGGCGAGGACAGCAACGGCGACGGCCTGCCCGACGCATGGCAGCGGCTCATCAACGCCGACCTCACCAAGGTCAAGCCCACTGGCGACGCGAGCAACGGGTTGAACTACCTGCAGACCTACTACGCCGGCACCTATGCGATTGATCCGAAGAACGGCTTTTCCCTGAGCATCATCGGCTTCACCAACGGAGCGGCGCGGCTGGAGTTCATCGCCGTCAACGGCCGCAGCTATACGCTACTCGGGTCCACTGATTTGAAGACCTGGAAGCCGCTGCCCTTCCGCGTTCCCGCCGAAGGTGCCACCGCCGCAGCGCGGGAGAGCTACCAGACTGACGCCGTGAAGAAAGTGCAGTTGGAAGCCGCAGCTCCAGCCACGGACCTGCCGCCCACCTACTTCCGGCTCATGTTGCAATAGGTTGCTGTAATGAACCCGTCCCTCCCTCAAACCACGGTGCCTGTCTCGCGGATGCGCCCACTGCTGTGGACGTTGGCGCTGACCATCACGGTGGCCGTGGTGACGCACGCCTCCACGCGAGCGGTGGCCGATGCGGAGGCGACGGAGACCGCTCCACCGTCCGTGGCGCGGTTCCGACTGGAGCAGCGCGTTGGACGGTTCTATCGCCCGCATGTGGCGGCCCCTTTTACCGGCTGGGTGACAGATCACTTCAAAGGCGGCGCGGTGAGCCTGCGGTCGGCGGTGGTTTACGGACAATTGCACGGCCTATCGGAAGGCCGGTTCACCAACGGAGTCGTTGAAGTCAGTGAACATTTTTCGCACGGACTGCCTGACGGAACCCGCACGACCTGGCACCCGAACGGAAAGAAGCGTTCTGAAGGCCGGCTCGTCGCCGGGCAGCAGCAGGGCACTTACCGTCAGTGGACCGAGCAGGGGACCTTGGCGGCAGAGGCAGAGTTCAAGGACGGCAAGCCGCACGGCATTTCCCGCGCGTGGCACCCCAGCGGGTGTCTCAAGGCGGAAGCCCTGATGAAGCACGGCGAAGTCGTGACCCGGCACTTTTACCCCGACGGCGAGCAACGCGAACCGACGCTGCTGGCGGGAACTCCGACTCCCTGACCGAGCATGCCCCGCACGATTCCATCCCTTTCCCTTTTGACTCGCATGACAAAACTTCTGGCCACACTCATTGCGCTTCTCGCCGTGCTCGGCGTTTCCGCGCAGCGGGCGGCTGCGGCGAACGTCGCGCCGAGCTTCTCGTTGCCCGCAGGCACGGTCGGCCCATCTGGCGTGAGTTGGACTGCACGCGAAAGCAGTCGCACTTGGTATGCCATGGCCTCTTCGGCAGATGGGATGAAACTGGTGGCGGGTGACTCGGGCGGGCTGATCTACACTTCGGCCGACGCCGGGGTGACATGGACCGCTCAAGCCGGATCGGGCAGCCGGGCGTGGGAAAACTTGGCCTCCTCCGCCGATGGAACGAAGCTCGCGGCCACGGTCTTTAATGGCCAGATCTACACATCGACCGACTCCGGCGTGACGTGGACCGCGCGGGAGAGCAACCGCAAGTGGCATGGAATCGCCACTTCTTCGGATGGAAGCAAACTGGTGGCGACCTCTGAACTTGGCTTCATCTACACCTCGACCGACTCCGGGACCAATTGGACGGCGAGAGAGAGCAGTCGCACCTGGTATCCCATTGCCTCTTCGTCGGACGGAACAAAACTGGTGGCAGGAGAAGGTGGAGGCCAGCTTTACACCTCCACAGACTCCGGAGTCAGTTGGACGGCCCGGGAAAGCAATCGCGTATGGTATCACGCCGCTTCGTCGGCCGACGGCACCAAGCTGGTAGCCGTGGCAATAAATGGTCAAATTTACACTTCGACTGACTCCGGAGTGACGTGGACGGCCCGGGCCAGCAATCAGTTCTGGGTCAGTGTCACATCTTCCGATGATGGGACGAGACTGGCCGCAACAGCCAAGAACAACTTTGTTTATACCTCGACAGACTCCGGGGTCACGTGGACGGCCCGAGACAGCGTGCGGGGTTGGTGGTCCATCGCGTCCTCCGCCGACGGCTCGAAACTGGTGGCTGGAATTGAAACCGGCCAGATCTACACCTCTGTCGGAGCGGTGGCACCCTACGACCTCAGCGTGCTGGAGGACGCCGGAGCTCAATCCGTAGCCAGCTTCGTCACCAGCATTTCCGCCGGTCCGGTGGATGAGTTGGCGCAGACGGTGAGCTTCACGGTTACGAACAACAACAACGCGTTCTTCAGTGTGCAGCCGGCGATTAGCGCGGCGGGCATGCTCACTTTTACCCCGGCAGCGAACTCCAACGGCACGGCCACCGTGACCGTAATTGCTCAGGACAACGGCGGCACGGCCAACAGCGGTGTGGACACGAGCGCCGCGCAGACCTTCACCATCACGGTGACGCCGGTGAACGACGCGCCGACGTTAGCTGCCATCGGAGTAAGCGGCACGGAGGACACGACGCTGACGTTCACGGCCGCGAACTTCACTGGCGCATACAGCGACTTGGAAAACGATGTGCCGGCTAGCATCACGGTGGTGACCCTGCCTGCGACCGGCACGTTGAAACTGTCCGGCACGGCGGTGACGGCCAATCAAGTCATCCCAGCGGCAAACCTCGCGAACCTGACTTACTCGCCGGCGACGAACGAAGTTGGAGCCAAGACTTTTACGGTCACGGCCTCCGACGGCAGCCTCTCCTCCGCCGCAGCCACGGTGACAATGACCCTCACGCCGGTGAACGACCCGCCGAGCTTCGCGTTGCCGGCGGGGCCTACTGGCCCGTCCGGTTTGATCTGGACGGCACAAGCAGGGGCAGGGAGCCGCCAATGGGCTTCAATCGCATCCTCCGCAGATGGGACGAAGCTCGCAGCAGCCGCCCAAAACGAACAGATCTACACTTCGACCGACTCCGGGGTCACATGGACGGCACGCGATGCCAGCAGAAACTGGAACAACATCGCTTCGTCATCGGACGGAGCGAAGCTGGTGGCGGCCGTTTACAACGGCCAGATTTACACTTCGACGGATTCTGGAGTGACGTGGACGGCACGTGAGAACAACCGCAAATGGTTTTCACTCGCCTCTTCGGCGGACGGCAGCACGTTGGTGGCAGGAGTTGACAACGGTTTCATCTACACGTCAACGGACTCCGGGGTGACGTGGACGCAGCGGGCGAGCAGTTTGAGCTGGCAGGGCATGGCGACCTCGGCGGACGGAACGAAAATGGCGGCAGCAGTCAATGAGGGCAAGGTCTGGACCTCGACGGATTCCGGTGTGACGTGGACTGAGCAAGCAGGGGCCTTCTTCGGTTATTATCGTGGCATTGCGTCTTCTGCGGACGGGACCAAGCTGGTGGTGGCAGGAACCGATACCGGCAAGCTTGCCACGTCGACGGACTCCGGTGTCACTTGGACTACGCGAGAAACCGCCCGGGTTTGGAAAGGAATCGCATCCTCGGCAGATGGGACGAAACTGGTGGCGGTGCCCCAGAACAGCCTGATCGTCACCTCGACGGATTCTGGGGTGACATGGACCGAGCGGGACAATAACCGCAACTGGAGGTCCGTTGCCTCCTCGGCGGACGGGTCGAAGCTGGTGGCGGGCCTTGATGGCGTTCAGATCTACACCTCGGCTGGCCTCGTCTCAGCCTACGACCTCAGCTTGACGGAGGATGCCGGAGCGCAATCGGTGGCGAACTTCGCCACGAGCATCTCCGCTGGTCCTGTGGATGAGTCGACGCAGACTGTGAGCTTCACCGTTACGAACAACAGCAACGGGCTGTTTAGTGTCCAGCCGGCGGTCAGCGCATCGGGCACACTCACCTTCACCCCGGCAGCTAACTCCAACGGCACGGCTACGGTGACGGTCATCGCCCAAGATAACGGCGGTGTCGCCAACGGTGGGACAAACGCGAGTGCGCCGCAGACCTTCACGATCACCGTGACAGCGGTGAATGACGCGCCGACGCTGGCTGCGATTGGAGTGAGCGGCACGGAAGACACCACACTGACCTTCACGGCGGCAAATTTCACCGGTGCCTACAGCGACGTGGAGAACACCGCTCTGGCGAGCATCGCGGTGGCAACCCTGCCCGCGACCGGCACGCTGAAACTGTCCGGCACTGCGGTGACGGCCAATCAGGTGATCTTGGCGGCTAACTTGGGCAACTTGACCTACTCACCGGCGACGAATGAGATCGGGGCCAAGACCTTCACCGTGACGGCCTCTGATGGCAGCCTTTCTTCCGCCGCAGCCACGGTGACGATGACCCTCACGGCGGTGAACGACCCACCAAGTTTCAGGATTCCCGGCCAAACCATCTGGACGGCACATCCGCAGCCGGGCAGCTTTTATTGGCGTGCCTTCGCCTCCTCCGACGATGGTAACAAGCTGGCGGCGGCACCGAGTGGTGGTCCCATTTACACTTCCAGCGATAGCGGGGCCACATGGACGGCGCAGGCAGGTTCCGGCAGCCACGATTGGATTTCCATCGCGTCTTCGGCCGACGGGACCAAGCTCGTGGCGGCGGTCATCGGGGGACAAATCTACACATCGACTGATTCCGGGACGAACTGGACGGCTCGGGAAAATAGTCGGCAATGGCGACACGTCGCGTCCTCCGCTGACGGAACCAAGCTGGTGGCAGTCTTCGAGAACGGCCCGATTTACACCTCGGTAGATTCGGGGACCACGTGGACAGCGCAGGCGGGATCACCCAGCCTGTTTTGGATTGGCGTCGCATCCTCCGCTGACGGAACCAAGCTCGTCGCGGCTCCAGCGGGAGGCCAGCTTTACACTTCAGCGGACTCAGGAGTCACATGGACAGCGCGGGAAAGTAGTCGCGGCTGGTATTCTGTGGCTTCGTCGGCGGATGGAAACCGGCTCCTAGCAGCCGCGAACGGTGGGCAGCTCTACACCTCAACGAATGCCGGAGTGGCGTGGACAGCGCGGGAAAGTAATCGCGGCTGGTATTCTGTGGCTTCGTCGGCGGATGGAAACCGGCTGGTAGCAGTGGTGTCTAACGGCCAATTTTACACCTCGGCGGATGCGGGCGTGTCGTGGACGCCAAGCGGACCCAGTCAGGACTGGTATGCGGTGGCGTCGTCGGCGAACGGGACAAAGGTGGTATCGGGCGGTTATCCCGGGGTGGTTTACACGGGTGACTTGGCCGACCCCTATACCCTGATGGTGGCGGAAGACTCCGGACTATTCACGACGAACAACTTCGTCACTTCGATCTCTGCCGGCCCAGCCGACGAGGTTGCGCAGACGGTGAGCTTCACGGTCACGAACAACAACAACGCCCTCTTCAGCAGTCAGCCCGCGATCAACGCGGCGGGCACGCTCACCTTCACGCCGGCAGCCAACTCCAACGGCACGGCTACGGTGACCGTCATCGCGCTAGACAACGGCAGCACAGCCAACAGCGGCGTGGATACGAGCGCCGCGCAAACTTTCACCATCACCGTGACGGCGGTGAACGACGCGCCGGTGGTCATCCTGCCCATCGCGGACTTCTCGGTGAACGAGGACGCGGGGAACGTGGTGACGAACCTGACGGCGATCTTCAGCGATGCGGAGACGGCGGGGACGGCGCTGACCTATGCAGTGGTGGGGAACACGAACAGCGCCTTGATGACGGCGACGATCACGCAGGGGACGAACCTGACGCTGGTGTTCGCGGCGAACAGCAACGGCACCAGCCTGGTTTCCGTGAGCGCGGCGGACCCGAGTGGGTTGTCCGTGACGAACAGTTTCGTGGTGACGGTGAGCGCGGTAAACGACGCGCCGGTGGTGGTGCTGCCGGTGGCGGACTTTGTGGTGAGCGAGGAGGCGGGGAACGTGGTGACGAACCTGACGACGATCTTCGCGGACGTGGAAACGGCGGCGACTAACCTGACGTATGCGGTGGTGGGGAACACGAACACAGCGCTCATCACGGCCAGCATCACGCAAGGGACGAACCTGACGCTGGCGTTCGCGACGAACGGGAACGGGACGAGCCGGATCAGCGTGAGCGCGACGGATGCGGGGGGGCTCGCGGTGACGAACAGGTTCGTGGTGACGGTGAGCGCCGTGAACGACGCACCGGTGGTAGTGCTGCCGGTGGCGGACTTCACGGTGAATGAGGACGCGGGGAACGTGGTGACGAACCTGGCGACGATATTCGCGGACGTGGAGACAGCGGCAACGAACCTGACGTATGGGGTGGTGGGGAACACGAACACAGCGCTCATCACGGCCAGCATCACGCAAGGGACGAACCTGATGCTGGCGTTCGTGACGAACGGGAACGGGACGAGTCGGATCAGCGTGAGCGTGACGGACGCGGGGGGCCTGGCGGTGACGAACAGCTTTGTGGTGACGGTGACGGCGGTGAACGACGCGCCGGTGGTGGTGCTGCCGGTTGCGGACTTTGCGGTGAGCGAGGATGCGGGGAACGTGGTGACGAACCTGACAGCGATCTTCAGCGACGCGGAGACCGCAGCGTCGGCACTGACCTACGCGGTGGTGG
>CAMCFN010000008.1 GCA_945874145.1 Akkermansia muciniphila | reverse complement strand
TCGGCGTAGGCGCGGAGGTGGACATCGCCGCCGAACATGCCGGCGCCGACGAGGGCGATTTTAATTGTGTGTTCCATGGGAGCAGTGTTTGCGGCAGACGTTGCCAGATGCCCCGCCGTTCGTCACGGGTTCAGATACTTCCGTGCCAGGCTTGGGAGGTGGTGGACATGCTCCCACCAAGTCGTCAGGTTCTTCCACCTTCCGCCATCTCCCGGCGACGGCTACAGTGCGCGCGTGAAACCGGTCTTCGAGCAGACGCCACAGCGGCAGTGGGAGTCGTTCCACTGCGAGGAGGTGCGTGGGCCGGGCTACGGAGCGACGTGGCACTTCCACCCGGAGTTCCAAATCACCCTTGTCCTCAAAAGCACCGGTTACCGGCTGGTGGGCGACAACATTACGCCGCTCGCGCCCGGCGACCTCGTGCTGGTCGGCTCGAACCTCCCCCACGTCTGGCAGCAGGACCCGGAAGGCGGACGCACGGTGGTCCACGCCATCGTCGTGCGGTTCCTCGACACGTCGCTGGGGCGGGACTTCTTGGAAATCCCCGAGGCGGCGGCGGTCAAGCGACTGCTGCGGGGGGCGGGCCGAGGATTACGCGTCACCGGCCAGACCCGGGATATGGCGGCGGCGGGAGTTCTCCGGCTCGCGACGGCGAAGGGATTGAGACGCATAACGGAGCTGCTCGGGGTGCTGGAAACCCTGGCGCATTCGCGGGAGCTGGAGCCCATCGCCAGCGCGGGCTTCGTGCCCAGTCTGGCCAGCGAGGATCAGGGCCGGATGGAGCGGGTCATCGCCCACATCCACGCCCACCTCACCGGTGAGATTGACCGGACCACGGTGGCGCGGGCGGCGCACCTGAGCGCAGGCGCGTTCAGCCGCTTCTTCAAGCTCCGGACGGGCAAGACGCTGCCAGAATACGTGAACGAGCTGCGAGTGGGGCGCGCGTGCCGGCTGCTCGCCGATGAAAACCGGAAGGTGACGGATGTAGCGCTAGATTGCGGCTTCCGCAACCTGCCCAACTTCAACCGCCGCTTCCGCGAAATCACGCGGCAAACGCCGCGTGAGTATCGCCGGCAGTTGCAAAGAAGCGCGAGCGGCCAGCCGGCGTGAGGCGCGGAGCAATTTTGCTCGTTCCGCACCGTCGCCCGCGCTAGGAATCGGCCATGCATCACGGAGAAATTGTCGGGCGTCACTTCGCCAACGGCCAAGCGCTGCGCGTGACGTGGAACAACGGCATCATTTCAGAAGTCACCCCCGCTGCCGCCGCGCCGGACGACACTTGGCTCGCACCAACGCTGTTCGACCTTCAAATCAACGGCTACGGCGGGGTGGACTTCCAACGTGACGATCATCTGACCGAGGAGCTGCTGCTCTCCGCCGCGCGCCAGATGCGCCGGGATGGTTGCGGACGTTTCTTCTTCACGCTCATCACCGACGAGTGGCCCAAGCTCATGGCCCGCGTGCGGCGGGCGAAGGCCCTGCGCGACGCGAACTCCGAGCTGCGCGCGGCCATGGCGGGCTGGCACATTGAAGGCCCGTTTCTGTCGCCCGAGATCGGTTTCAAAGGCGCGCACAATCCCGCCGTCATGCGTGACGCCACCGAGTCGGACATCCGGGAGCTACGCGCCGCCACCGGTAACGACCCGGTGTTGATCACCGTAGCCCCGGAGCGCGGCGGGGCCTTGGAGGCGATCCGCCTGGCAGTCTCGCTGGGCATGGTGGTGAGCTTGGGCCACACGAATGCTCCGGTTGAGACGATGCAGGCGGCGGTGGCGGCCGGTGCCCGTGGCTTCACCCACCTTGGGAATGGGATTCCGCAACAGCTTGACCGGCACGACAACGTTCTCTGGCGGGTGTTTGACACGCCTGGGCTGGTGCCCAGCCTGATTCCCGACACCTACCATGTTTCACCAATGCTTTTCCGGCACATGCACCGCGCCCTTCCGCCGGAGCGCATCTACTACACGACCGACGCGATGTCCGCCGCCGGCGCGCCACCGGGCCGTTACACGATTGGCAGCATCGAACTGGAAGTCGGCGCGGACCAGATCGTGCGCCAGCCGGGCAAGCCCAACTTCGCCGGGTCCGCGCTCAAGCCCATTGACGGCATCACGCGCGCCGCGCAGATGCTGGGCAAGTCCTGGCGCGAAGTCTGGCCGCACTTCTCCCAGCGCCCAGCGGAGTTGATGGGATTGCGGGATGACCTCGTGCCGGGGCAACCGGCGGACTTCTGCGTTGTGAGGACGGCCGCGGATGGGACTTTGGTGGAGGTGCGAATCCCCTGATTCGGGCTTGGGGGATTCCTGCATGCAGGGTGTCGGACCCCAATGAAATGGGCTGTAACTAGGGTGAAAACCCCTGATTCTGAAGCGAGCGGACGGAATCTGCGGACCCGAAACCGGTTGACTTGGATTTCGCCCTGACAATAATCAGCCGAAACCAAACGACGTATGCCGCGACTTGTTCTACTCACCGAAGGATTCACCGGCAGGTCCTTCGAATTGAAGACGGATCGCTCCACGGTCGGACGGTTGGAGGACAACAATTTCCAGATTCCGGCACCGTCGGTTTCCAGTCACCACTGCGAAATCCTCCTCAAGGGCAACGACGTGATCGTCAAGGATCTCGACTCGACCAATGGCACCTTCATCAATGGGGAGCAGGTCACAGAGATGGCGCTGCCCATCGGCCAGGTCGTCCGCTTCGGTTCCATCGAGGCCCGACTTGAGGCGTCGGCACCGACCGGGGCCACCGGCAAGAGGGTTTTGGACAAAACGGCCGTGCTGCCTCAGGGCGTGAAGCTCAATGAACTGGAGCAGGGCACCCAGAAACTCACGACTTTCGACAAGAACTCGCCGTTCAAGAAGAAGAGCAACACCACCAAATGGGTGTTCATCGGGATTGGCATCCTCCTCGCGGTGGTGTTTATCGCCGTGCTGGTGTTCGTGGTCTTTGCCGATAAGTAGGTCGGCCAAGAGAGCCTTCAGCCTTTCAGCCAGCCACACACGTCCTTCGCCGAGTAGGTGATGAGGATGTCTGCCCCGGCTCGGCGCATTCCCAGCAGGGCTTCCAGCGTGACCGCGCGCTCGTCAATCCAGCCTTTCGCTGCGGCGGCTTTGATCATCGAATACTCGCCGCTGACGGCGTAGGCCGCCGTGGGGTAGCCAAACGTCGTCTTCACCCGGTGCAGAATGTCCAGATACGCGAGCGCGGGCTTGACCATCACCATGTCCGCCCCTTCCGCAATGTCCAAGGCCACCTCGCGCAGCGCCTCCTCCGCGTTGGCAGGGTTCATCTGGTAGCTGCGGCGGTCGCCGAACTGCGGGGCGGATTCGGCTGCCTCGCGGAATGGACCATAAAAAGCGGACGCATACTTGGCAGCGTAGGCTAGGATGGGCGTGTCCGTGAAGCCGCCCACGTCCAGCGCCGCGCGGATCGCCCGCACCCGGCCGTCCATCATGTCACTAGGGGCGACCACATCGGCCCCAGCCTCGGCATGGCTGACGGCGGTGCGGGCCAGCAGTTTGAGGCTAGGGTCATTCAGAATCTTCCCGGCTGCCCGATGCACAATACCACAATGGCCGTGGCTCATGTATTCGCAGAGGCAGACATCCGTGATGACCAGCAGTTCGGGGAGCTCCTTTTTCAGCGCGCGGACGGCTTGCTGCACAATGCCATTGCGAGCGTAAGCCCCGGAGGCTTTCTCATCCTTGATGTCGGGGATCCCGAAGAGCAACACCGCCGGCACACCCGCAGCAAAGGCGGCGGTCGCGTCCTTCAACACTTCGTCCACGCTGAGTTGGCACACCCCCGGCATCGAACCGATGGGGCGGCGTTCCTTGCGTCCGGGACGGGCGAAGAGCGGCATCACAAGCTGCTGGGCGGACAACTGGGTTTCCGCCACCATGCGGCGCAACACGGGCGACTGGCGCAGGCGGCGCGGGCGGTAGGTGGGAAAAGCGGGGGCGGTCATGGGCAGGTGCGGGTGGCCGCCGGGCATCAACGCTGCGCGGAGACGGTGATGTTAGTGTAGCTTTTCGCGTCGGGGTCCAGCACCGCGACGCTGAACGGGAAAAGCTTGTGCGGGTCGAGCACCATGCGGGTGTCCGACACCTTGCCGAGTGGCGCGCCGGTTTTGTCGAGCAGTTCGCACTCCACCTTCACAGAGAAATAAGCGACGTCCGAGTGGTTGGTCACGTTGCCGCGGACATAGAACAGCGCGGTGCCCGGTTGTGCCTGCATCGCGTGATTCAACAACTCCACGCCCTCCTTCAACGGCTTGCCATCCTTGCCGACCTTGGGCCGGACCGACATGTAATATCTGCCCCACTCGACCGCCGCGCCGATGGCCAGCAGGAACACCAAAGTGTAACCCACTCGCCGAAACCAATTTGGCTTCGCGGGGGCCTCGACCTTGGCCAGCACGACGGTGCCGCAATCGGGACAACGGGGTTCGCCGCGCGGAACCTTGGCGCCGCAGAAGTCGCAGCGCACCGGTTTGGCGTCCGTTTCCCCTGCGTCTTCATCAGTCCAAGCGGGTTTCAGGACGGCTGGTTTTTTGTCGCCGGGCTTGGCTCCCGGACGACTGACCGCCGATGCCCCGCTGCGGGCCGATGCCCGAGCGGCGGCGATGGCGGCTTGCTGCACCGCTGTCAACGGCTTGCCGATCGCGCCGGCACCTTGAGCGGTTGCCGCGGGGCGGGCGACTGGTGTGGCTTTGGGGCGGGCCGGTTCAGGCGGGGCGGCGGGTTCGGGCTCAGGCGGGGCCGCTTCGGCGACCGGATCGGCTTGAACTGCTTCGCCAGCGGCGGCCCCAGCATCAAGGACGGTTTGGCCACCGCAATGGGGGCAGGCCACGGTCATTCCGCGCGCGCTGGCGGGGAATGAAATGCGCCCGTTGCAATGGGCGCACGGGGCTTTCAAATAGGACTCTTTACTCATGCACGCGGTGCGTTTGCCCCAACTGTTAGTCCGTTCTGGTCAAGTGTTGGAGGCGGAGTATCCGCCGCCGTCCGACACATTCAATCAGAAAACCGGCGCAGTTGCGCTGGGGCGGCGAGCGTTCTCGCCTTCCGTTACGCCACCGGCCCGCTGATGACGGCAACCGCGCTGGCTTCCGGAAGGAAGTAGCGGGCAGCAACGGCCTTCACTTCGGCGAGAGTCACGGCTTGGTAGTGTGCGTCGTCTGCCCCATGGTGCGCGTAGCCGAGGCCGTAGAGTTCGTCGAGGGCGTGGAGCATCGCCTGACCGCCGAGGTCTTGGCGGGAGATTTTCTTCTGGCCGATGATTTTGGCCTTCGCGCGCTTCAGCTCTTCTTCGGTCAGCCCGTCGGTGCGGAGCAACTCGGCTTCGGCCAAGAGTTCCGCCTCCACGAGTGCAGCCTTCTCCGGGGACGTGCCGCAGTAGAACGCGAAGTAGCCGGGCACGAGTCCCGCCAAGTGCTGCGCACCGACGTAGTAGGCGAGGCCGAGCTTCTCGCGAATGCGCGTGAAAAGCCGGGAGCCCATGTCGCTACACGCCTCTTGAATGAGGTCGAGCGCGTAGCGGTCCGCATGGTGCATCGTGGTGCCGGGGAAGCCGATGGCAAGGACGGCCTGCTTTTTGTCGCGGGTGTCGGAGGCGCGGCGGGATTGTGAGGAGATTGGGTCTGGCGTCTGGCGGATGGGGTTTGCGCGGGTGGCAGTTCGCCACTTCGCGAAGGCATTCTTCACTGCGGCTTCAACCTTCTTCGTCTCCACCGCGCCGTAGATGGCGAGGACGCAGTTGTCGGGCGTGACGAGCTGCCGGTGCAGGGCGGCCAGATCGGCGACTTGCATCCGCTTCACCGTCTCTTCGGTGCCGAGGGAATCCAGGCCATAGGCGGTGTCTCCGAAGAGCGTTCGCTTCATGAGCTTGAAGCAACTGGAGAGCAACTCGTCGCGCTGGTGGCGGAGGTTGCCGAGCTGAATCTCTCGCTCGCGCTCCAGCTCGGCTTTGGGGAAGGACGGGTGCAGCAGCACTTCCGTCACGAGTTCGAGGCCGAGGGCGAAATCTTCGCGCAAGACTTCCGCCGTGACGCCGAAGCTGTTGTTGCCGCTGTAGGTGTCGAGGCTGCCGCCGACGCTCTCGATTTCCGTCGCGAGCTGCTCGGCGGTGCGGGTCTTGGTGCCCTTCATCATCACCTTTGCGAGCATGGAACTTGCGCCGCAGTTCGCCGCCGTCTCGGCCAGCACGCCGCCGCGCAGGCCGGCGCGGAAATGAACGAAGGGCAGGCGATGGTCTTCCTTCACGAGCAGGCGCAGGCCGTTCGGCAAGGTGAACTTGCGGGTGTCGTTGTGCGTGCTGACCTCGACGCTCGACGTGCACTTCGGCGCGGTGCCCTCGGGCAAGAGCGCGTAGAGCGTGCGGTTCTCCGGCGTGAGATACTTGCGCGCGACGCGCTGGAGGTCGGCGGGTTTGAGACGGCGCACGGCGGCGAGGAAGCGCTGCGAGAAGTTCAGGTCGCTCGCGGCCAGCCAGTTGCCGCCGAGGTCTGCTGCCTGGCCGGCCATCGTCTTGCGCGTGGCGAGCGTGCCGGCGGTGAACTGCTTCACGGCCTTGGACAGCTCGGCCTTGGGCACGGGCTTGGCCTTCATCTTCTCGACCTCGGCGAGCATCGCGGCGCGGGCGGCGGTGAATTTGTCGGCGTCCACCACGCCGCTCATGCCGAAGAGTCCGGGCAGGCCGGGGTTGTAAGTCCACGCGTCGGCGGAGTGGGCGAGGGCTTTCTTCTCGCGGACGTTTTGGAACAGGCGCGAGCTGCGACCGTTGCCGAGCAACGTGGCGAGCACGTCGAGCGCGGGAATGTCCGCGTGGCGCACATCGGGGATGTGCCAGGAGAAATGGAAGTGGCCGAGTTCGATGGGCGCTTCCTCGATGACTTCGCGCGCGGCGGCTTGCGACGGCTCCTCGGGCAGGACCATAGGCGGAATCGCGCGGGAAGGGGACTTGGCCCACGCCGTTTTGATTTGTGCCAGCACGTCGGCGGCGATGATGTCGCCCACGACGAGGAAGAAGACGTTGTTCGGCGCGTAACGCTCACGGTAGTAACTGACGATGTCCTCGCGCTGGAGCGTGTCGAAGATGTCGCGGTAGCCGATGACGGTGAAGCGATACGGGCTGCGCGTGTAAGCCGTCTCGAACAGCCGGCGGCCCGCGCGGCGACCGGGGTCGTCGTGGCCCATGTCCATCTCGCGGCGGATGACGTCGAGTTCCTTCTTCAGCTCGTCGTCGGGCAACGCGGCGTGCTGCATGATGTCGCAGAGCACGTCCACGGCGACGCGCGCGCCGGTGTTCGGGGCGTCGATGTGATACACCGTGCGGTCGAAGCTCGTGTAGGCGTTCATGTAGCCGCCGACGTCCTGAACCTCGCGGTCAATCTGCCCCGGCGGACGCGTGGCCGTGCCCTTGAAGAGCATGTGCTCGAGCACATGGCTCAAGCCCGCACCGAGCCAGCGGCCTTCATGCACACTGCCCGTCTGCGCCCACGCCTGCGCGGACACAACCGGCGCGCTGCGGTCCTCGCGCAAGATAACGGTCAGGCCATTGTCGAGCGTGGTGACGGTGGTGCCGGGCGGGATGGCGGGGAGGGAGGCGGAGGAACTCGAAGAGCGATGAGATGCGCGGGCGACAGGCATAGTCAGGGCGCGGAAGGTAGCGGTTGCTCCAAGACTGTGCAACGAAAGGGGCAAGGAAACTGCAAGCGACGTGGCGAGCTTTCGTCCGTCGTGACTAGCCACCGATGAACGCGTAGGCCTCGTTCGTCGCGCCATTGACCCACCAGCCTTCAGCCCAGCCTTGGATGGCCTGACTCTTGTGGTGAAGGTAGTAGAACTTCGCTCCCGGCATCGAGGCCGGACGCCACCAGTCCCACTCTTCAGCGGATTGCCGTCGAGCCGAAAAGCTAGCGATATCGGGCTCGCCGACATCGGGAAGAGCGGCTGGAACCTCCACCAACTGCTTCGCTCGAATCAGCGCGGAGATGGTGGCAGGCGATCCAGTGAGGTGGACGTGCATGCTGTGCAGAAACCCGTGCCCTCTTTGAACGCGCAAGTCGGCTGGCACCTGCATGGGGCTTATTAGGATTTCCAGATTTTTCCGGGTGCAGAAGAACGACCACAAGCTGATTGTGGCGACCGACAACGCCACAGCTCCTAGAAAGCCAGCTTGCCAAGTAAGATTCCCGCCTCTTCGTTCGAGTATCGCGGCAGTGATCGTTGTCACGAAGCCGCAGCAGCAGCCGGAAATCAAGGTGACAAAGACCACATCGACCCCACCAAAGAGCACTCCGTTCGCTTCGGCAACCCACGCCAGAAGCCATCCCAGCAACAAGCCAAATCCTCCAAATCCGACGAACTTAACGCGCCATTTGGGTTTCGGCCGCGCAATTGGTGATGCGGTCTCCATGCAATCAGGTGCCCAACGGCTAGCTCACCGGTGCTACCGGTTTGACTACCTGCGCTTTGGCCTTCGGCAAATACGGCTTCCGGAACGCCTCGAAGAACTCATATCCGCCCTTGAAGTCCTCGCGGCTGTCCTTGTCGGTCTTCCCGAGCAGCGAGCTTTCCACCATGTTGAAGACCAGTTCGCCGAAGTCCTCGCAGCGGCGCACGCCCCACTCTTCCAGCACCATCATCGTCAGCGGGCCAAACTGTTCGAGCGAGTGCTCACGAATGCCTTCGAGCAACTGCTGGCCGCTGACGTGCGCGGGCTTGCCCTTGGCGGCCTTGCTGAACTTCCGCTGCGCCACGTCGAGCGCGTCGCGGACGAAGTAATAGGCGTCGCGATGATAGCGGTTGTCCTTGGCGAGAATGGTTTCGAGGACTTCCTCGACGTTGAGCGACGGTTGCATATCAGCGAGTGGCGGTGGCCGGCACGTTAGCGCGAGGCTCGGCGGTGGCCGTTCGATAGGTCTTCACCGCGAGCCCAAGCAACACGAGCGACAGGACTGCCAACAAAACTGTCTGCTCCTGCCGCGTGAGCCACTTCATGGGCGGAACCTAACGGGGAGCAAGCCGGTCGGCAATGTGGAGTTATCCACCGGCGGCTTGCTTCTGGTTGAACGCCACGACGTCCGCGTAGCGCACGCCGCTACCGCCGAAGATGTCCAGCGCCGAGCCGATGGTCAGGTCCACCCGACCCAAGCCCGCGCGCGACACCGCTTCCAAGTCCGCCAGTGACCGCGCGCCGCCCGCGTAAGTGACGGGGATGGGCGACCAGCGGGCGAGCTTCTCCACCAGCGCCAAATCCACCCCCTGGCACAGTCCCTCGACATCCACTGCGTGGACGAGAAATTCCGCGCAATACCCAGCGAGTTGGGCCAAGGCGACTTCGCTCACGGTGAACTCGGTGAACTTCTGCCAGCGGTCCGTCACCACCCAATACTCGCCCTCGCGCACGCGGCAGCTCAGGTCGAGCACGAGCTGCTCCTTGCCAATCGCCGCCACGAGTGCGCGCACGCGGTCGAGGTCGAGCTGGCCATCGCGGAAGACCCACGACGTGACGATGACGTGCGACGCACCGGCATTGAGCCAGCCACGCGCGTTGTCGAGGTTCACACCGCCGCCAAGGTGCAG
Organism: Akkermansia muciniphila; assembly: GCA_945874145.1. Taxonomy (GTDB): domain Bacteria; phylum Verrucomicrobiota; class Verrucomicrobiia; order Limisphaerales; family SXTU01; genus SXTU01. The sequence goes on along the minus strand of CAMCFN010000008.1, from coordinate 80,011 downwards.
GCCGCCAGGGAACGCCGCGAGCGCTTCACGCGCTGCTGATTCGTTGCCGGAACCGAGCTGGATGACGTGCCCGCCCGTGAGGCCGTCGCGCTGGTAGAGTTCTGCGAACCACGACGCGGGCCGCTCGCTCACGAAGTTGGTGCGCAGGCCGGCCCCGCCGTCTTGCAGCGAGCCGCCGACGATTTGCTTCACCTTGCCGTCGTGGAGATCAATGCAGGGCCGGAACACGCGCGAAGCGTAGGCGGCGACGGCCTCTGCTTCAAGCGCCCGCTGCCCCGTGCTGGCGCGCTTTCGGTTGGTCGCACGCGGAGGCGGCCTGAAGGCCGCGCCCCGGTGAGCAACTACTTCGCGAAGGCGCTGTGGTTCTTGCGGCCGGAGCTTTCGATGAAGGCGAGCATATCGAGGATATCGTCCTTCGTCAGGCCGTCGGCGAGGTTGCCGGGCATGGGGGAGATCTTGCTGAAGCTGCGGCGGGCCACCTCGGCCTTCTTCACCGTGATCTTCGTGTCCGGTTGGAGCTGGTTCGGGACGAGCACGAGCTTGTCGGTGGTTTCTTCCACGAGCCGCCCCGTGTGGTCGTCGCCACTCTTGAGCCAGACGGTCGTGTTCTGGAACTGTTCGGAGACGACTTTGCTCGGGTCAATGATGCTTTCCAACATGTCGCGGCGGCTGAAGCGCGCGCTCACCGCCGTCAGGTCGGGTCCAACCCCGCCGCCTTCCAGGCCGAAGCGGTGACAGGCGAGACATTGCGCATCCACGAACGCCTGCCTGCCCTTCTCGAAGCTCCGGCCCTTGCCGACCTTGTCGAGATCCTGATCGAAGTCAGCCATCGTCCACGCCTTCACAAAACTGCGGGTCGCCGGTTTGGGAAAGTCACTCGCGCCCTTGCGACCGGCGGGCGCGCCAGACGCGATGCTGGCGAGCAACGGGCCGAATTCGCCCTTCTCGGCGTCGGTCAGGTTTGCGGTCGCCTCCTTGAGGAAGTTCTTGAAGAAGTTGTTGAAGCTGGAGCCGTCACCGTAGGGCCGGCCTGCTTCTTGGAACCACTTCACGGTGTCGCCCTGATGCGCGTAGCCGGAGCGGTCCTTGGTCCAATAGCTGAAATACTCGCGGCGTTGGTCTGCCGTCCAGCGCTTGGCGGTGCGCAGGTGGAAGAGGTAGTGAATCATGTCCTCTTGCGTGGGGGCGGCGGCCATCAGGGTGAGGGTTTTGTCCACCACATCGGGCGCGCCGAGGGCGATGAGCACCTGCGCCAGCTCGCGGTTCACAAAGGTGCTCTTGTTCGGGTAGCTGGTGGAGAGCTTCTCGGTGGCGAGCTTCACCACGTCAGTCGAAGGCAGGCCGTTGCGGGCGATGCTCACCTGGATGACGCGAATCTTGTCCAACTGCTGGCGCTCCGGGAGCGTGGCGAGCGGCCACTTGCCGAGCGCGCGGAGGCACTCATCCTGCGCGGACTTCCCGCCGAGGCGGGCGAGCGCGAGCAACGCGGTGAGGCCGCCGTCAGCAGACTTCTCTTCCAGCGCGCGGGCCTGCCACGTGGTGACCGGCTGCGCTTCCAGCGCGACGCGTGCGGCGAAGCGAATGGACCGGTCGGCGCTGTTCAAGTGCGGCCAGATGAAGTCGAGGGCCTTCGGGTCGGCCTTGCCGTGGTAAGCCTCCAGCTTGCGGCGCAGCGCGCGGGCTTCCGCGCCTTCGGTGTTCGGCGTCCAAGCGGGCGCTGTGGATTCCTTGCCGGTGTAGCTCACGCGATAGAGGCCCGAAGCGGTGCCGCGTCCGCCAATGGTGAAATACATCGCGCCGTCGTCGCCAATGACGAGGTCGGTCACGTTCAGCGGGGACTTGCCCTTGCTTTTGTCCATGAGGCCGGCGGGCGCGACGAAGTTCTCCCACGTCGCGGTGTAGCTCGCGCCATCGGGCTTGAGATGGACTGCCATGAGCCGTCCGTAGGTCCAGTCCATGATGTAGATGGCGCGCTGATACTTGGCCGGGAACTTCGCGCCCTTGCCGTTGCCCACGCCGGTCGGGCAGCCCACGCCGATGTCGGGCACTGCGCCGAGGCTGTCCGCGTAATAGTCCGGCCAGCGGCCCGTGCCGGAGCGCCAGCCGTAATCGCCGCCAGAGACGGCGTGGTTCACGCGCGTGGGCACATACCAGGGCATGCCCCAGTCCCACTCCATGTCGGAGTCGTAGGTGAACAGCTCGCCGTCCACGTTGAAGGCGAAGTCGTATTGGTTGCGGAAGCCGCCGCAGAAGAACTCGAACTTCGTGCCGTCCGGCTTGGCGCGCAGCACGTAGCCGCCCGGCGCGAGGATGCCGGTGGCGTGGCCGTTGCCGTCCCACTGGCGCGGGAGGACGTGGTCTTCGCCATAGTTGCGATACTGGGGGTGGGGTTCCAACTCGGTGGGCGGCTTGGAGTGGTTGCCGGCCATGACGTAGAGATTTCCGTCCGGGCCAAGCTCCACCGCGTGCGGGCCGTGCTCGCCGCCGCCGGGGAGTTTCTTCACGAGTTCAATCTTGCTCCACGTGTCACTGCCATCGTCGGTGATGCGGTAGAGGCCGGACTCAAACTTGGTGGAATACTTGTTCACCACGACCCAGAGCGCGCCGTTGGCGAAGACCATGCCCTGCGCGTCGTAGAGCGGCTTGGCGATGAGCTCACGCTTGGCGACCTTGCCATCCGCGCCGAGCGTGACGCGGAGCAGGCCGCCGTCGGGATTGTTCGCGCGATACTGCGGGCTGAGGATGAGCCGGCCCTGGTTGTCCTTGCACAGGTTGACCCACGAGCCTTCCTCCGGCTCACCGCTGATGAGCAACTCTGTCTTGAAGCCGGGCAACGTATAGAGCGCATCGGCGGGCGTGGCCTCGCGCTTGCCGCCGGCGGCTCTGGGCGCGCCCTTCGCGCCGCCACCGGCGAGGATGTCGCCCCATGGTCCCGCGCCGAGCTTGGCGACGGATACGGGCTTCCCCCAGCCCAGCGGCTTGAACTCCGCCGTCTGCCAGCCGACAACATCTTCGTTGTGCGCGAGCCAGGTCGTGTCGGTGACGATGGCCGTCTTCTTGCCGTCGGCGAAGGTCATCTCCAAACGGGCCACGACGCCGGCGGACCCGCCGTGATTGATGCCGCGCAGGCCGAAGATGTTTTCGCCGACTTTGAGTTCGGCGGTGACGTCCACGGTGACGGGCTGCTCCCACGAGACGATGGTGCCGACGGATTTGGCGTTGAGGAAGGCGGTGCCCTCGTTGTCCACGGAGGCAGCGAGCGTGGCTTTGGTCGGCTTGGCGGTGAGGGTGAAGGTCTTGCGGAAGAAGCGGCGCTCGTTGTTGCCGGGGGGCTTGCCGCCGTTGGCGTGCCAGATCCATTCGGGGGTTTGCGCGCTGGCGGCTTGGAGCAGGGTGCCGAGCACGGCGATGGCATACAGGCAAGGTGTCTTCATAGGCGGAAAATTGCCCCAAACGGACGGGGCGGTGGAAGCAGGAATTCAGGCGTCGATCCGGCAGCCGATTTGGATCACTTCCGCAGGCGGGCGAGGAAACCTGGGTCGGTCCCGGCGAGGTCCGCGCGGCGCTGCTCCGCCAGCAAGCCACCATACACCCGCACGTCGCGGGTCAGCATCGCCAGCCGCTGGCGGAAGGCATCGCTGACCACCGTGCCGTCCCGCACGTCCTCCTTCTCCGCGAACGAAACCCCGTAGGGCAGCGCCCAGGCGTTGCATTGCCGCGCGATGGTGCGGAGTTGGTCATGCACCGTGAGTCCCTTCTCATGCGAGGCGACGACGGTGGCGAAGAGCCGGCCGGCAAATTCCTTCCAGAAATGATCGAGGAAGTTCTTCAGCGCGCTGCTCACGCTGCCGTGGTAATCCGGCGTGCCCAACAGCAGCACTTCTGCGCGATCAACCCGGGCTTTCAGTTCGGCAAAGCCCGGCTGCGCCCAGGCCGTGTCGGCGTTGAACAGCGGCAGCGGCGTTTGGGCGAAGTCCAGCACATCCACGGTGGCTCCCTCCGCGCGGAGCGTGTCGGCGAGGTGCAGCAGCACGACGCGGGTGACGGACTTTTGATGGAGGCTGCCAATGACGGCGAGGATGTGCGGAGCGGACATGGTGCGAGAAGTGTAATGGAAACCTTCCCGCCGGGCAATGCGTTGTCGGTGGACGCGAGCACGCTGGACGCGCCGGATTGCACCGCCTATTTTCCCCGCGCATGAATCTGGCGCACCGTCCGTTGGTCATCGCCGGGCGAACCTTCCGATCCCGACTCATCCTCGGCACCGGCAAGTTCCCTTCGCCCGTCGCGATGCGTGATGCCTTGGCGGCCAGCGGCACCGAAATGGTGACGGTGGCGCTGCGGCGCGCGGACCTGAGCGGGCAGAAGGATCCCTTCGCCAACATCCTCGAATTCATTGACCCGCAGAAATATCTGCTGCTCCCGAACACCAGCGGCGCGATGAACGCGGAAGAAGCCATCCGTCTCGCGCGCCTTGCCGTCGCCGCCGGGCTGCCCAAGTGGGTGAAGCTCGAAATCCATCCCGACCCGCGCTACTTGCTGCCCGACCCCATCGAAACGCTCAAGGCCGCTGAAGTGCTCGTGCGCGAAGGTTTTACCGTGCTGCCCTACATCAACGCCGACCCCGTGCTGGCCAAGCGCTTGCAGGAGGCCGGTTGCGCGACCGTGATGCCGCTCGGATCGCCGATCGGCTCGAACCGCGGTCTCCAGACCCGCGACCAGCTCCGCATCATCATCGAGCAGGCCATCGTGCCCGTGGTGGTGGATGCCGGCATCGGTGCGCCCAGCCACGCGGCGGAGGCGATGGAACTCGGCGCGGACGCCGTGCTCGTCAACACCGCCATCGCCATCGCCAGCGATGCGAACCGGATGGCCGTGGCCTTCAAGCAGGCGGTGGAAGCAGGGCGGGCGGCCTTTGAAATTGGCCTTGGCCCCGTGCAGACTGCGGCCAGCCCGACCAGTCCGCTCACGGCGTTTTTGGATTAGCTTTCATCCAGTTGCTCCGCACTACTCCATGAAATCCCCCACCATTCCGGCAAGCCGGCTTGAAGAACTCATTCGCGGTTCGGCGGCGGCCCGTGTCCTCGTCATCGGCGATGTGATGCTCGATCAATACATTTGGGGTCATGTCGGCCGCATCTCGCCGGAAGCCCCGGTGCCCGTGGTGGAGTTCGATCGCGAGAGCTGGATGCCCGGCGGCGCGGCCAATGTGGCGCGAAACATTCATGCCTTGGGCGCCAACACGGAATTGCTCGGGCTGATTGGCAAGGACGAGGCCGCCCAGCGGCTGCGTGCTCTGCTGGCCGATCAGGGCATCGGCTGCGCTGGCTTGCTGTCCGGCCCCAAGCGCACAACCAGCGTCAAAACCCGCATCATCGCTCATCAGCAGCAAGTCGTGCGTGTGGATCGCGAGACGCGCGGCGAAGTGGACGAGCGCAGCCAGCGCCAGCTCCTCGCCGCCTTGGAAAAGCGACTTCCGGGTGCGGCTGCGGTGGTCATCTGCGACTACGGCAAGGGCGTGGTGACCCAGGCCTTGGTGGACGCCATCCGCCAGCTCTGCCGGGCGCGCGGAGTCTGGTTGAGTTTCGATCCCAAGCCCGTGCATGCGCTCAGTCTCACGGGCTTGTCCCTGCTCACGCCCAACCGGAAGGAGGCGTTTGAACTCGCCGGGGTGCCCGACGGTTCGCGCAACGTGGACCCGCTGAAAGACCCGGGCCTCCAGCGCGTGGCCGAGACGCTCCTGACCGAGTTGAGTCCTGCATTGCTGCTCATCACCCTTGGGGATCAGGGCATGTTGCTCTGCCAGCGCGGGCAAAAGCCGTTTCACATTCCCACCGTGGCGCGCGAAGTCTTCGACGTGTCCGGGGCGGGCGACACGGTGATTGCTTCCTTCACGCTGGCCGTCGCTGCCGGGGCGTCGCCCGTGGAGGCGGCGATTTTCTCCAATCACGCGGCCGGAGTCGTGGTGGGCAAGGTGGGAACGGCGACCGTTTCACCCGAGGAGTTAACGGAAATTTTCCGCCGCGAAGGATGAAACGCGCTGTCTTTCTCGATCGTGACGGGACGCTCAACGTTGAAAAACGATACTTGAGCGACCCGGAGCAGTTGGAGCTGATCCCCGGCGTAGGACCGGCGCTGAAGCGTCTGCAAGACGCGGACTTCCTGCTCATCATCGTCACCAACCAGTCCGGCATCGGGCGCGGCTATTACACCGAGGAGAACATGCACGCCGTGAACCGGCGGCTGATCAACATGCTGTCACCGCTGGGGGTGCGGCTGACCAAGATTTACTATTCCCCGGAAGCGCCGGAGCAGCCCAGCGTCGGGCGCAAACCCTCGCCGGCGTTTCTCTTTGCCGCTCGGGATGATTTGGCGGTGGACCTGTCACGCAGCTTCATGGTGGGGGACAAGGTGATCGACTTGGAGTGCGGCTGGAACGCCGGCGTGCAGCAAAGCATCCTGGTGCGCACCGGCTACGGCGCAGAGGTGGAGAAGAAACTAGCGGAGAGAGCTGCCCAAGCGGTGGTGGTGGATGATGTGTCGGCGGCGGCGGAGTGGATCTTGCGGCAGCCCTGAGGGCGAATGAAGGTGGCACGGACCACGAGCGCCCCGCTTTACCAGGCCCCGTCCACGATCAGGGAAGTCGCATTGCGGGCCAGATCTTCAGCCAACAAGGACACCGCCTGCCGTTCGGCGCTGGCGAGGTCGCTGCCAGCCCGAATGGTGGTCCGTCCGTTGACTGCCCGGTCGAAGAGCACCTTGCCGGTGCCGCGTTCTTTCAGGGTGAGCTGGGCAGTTACACCGAGTGCGTAATCCCGTGCCGTGAGGATGTCTCCGGGCTGGAAGCTCAAGGCGGAACGGTTGAAATGAGTGATCACCCCGGTGAGCACCACATCGGATTCACCGCGCGTGTCCAGCTTGTAGGTGCCGTCCTGCTGAAGGCGCTTGCGCAGGGCGTTGTTCACGGCCTCAATGAGGCGCGGCTCGTCGGTCCGGTTGCTGATGGAGGCAACCTGGATGCTGTGCTGGCCGGCGGGAAAGGCAGCCGTGGGGCCGAGCTTGTAGCTGGCGCAACCGGTGAGGCCGGCCAGCAAGCCGACGAGGCCGAGGGCACGGAGGGCGGGCAGGTGCATCACGGCTTGACCGCAGCGGGCGCGGCGTTGGTGGTGGCTGGGGTCGCTGGCGGGGTGACGGTGCCGGTCAGCGTCTTGAGAAATTCAATCCGTTGCTTCGCCAAGGCGGCGGCAGGCGCGTCCGGGTCCTTGATGATGACTTCATTGTAATAGACCATGGCCCCGCTCCACTGGCGCTTCTTCTCGTAGAACTCCGCGATCTTTAGAGCGCCCCGGGCCTGCTCGGTTTTGAGGCCATCGATGTTTTTACGGGCGTCCGCCACGCGTTTGTCCTCCGGATAGAGGGCGATGAAGTCCGTGAAGGCGGCGATGGCCTTGGCCGCGATGCCTTGATCGTATTCGGCCCCGCTGGCCTGCTTGAGATAGGTCTGGCCCGCCTTGAAGAGCGCATCGGCGGCGAGGTTCTTCTGATCGTGATACTTGTCGGCAGCCTTCTCATAGGCCTTCACCGCGTCGGGGAACTCCTTCCGCTTCTCCTGCGCCGAGCCGATGTTCATCTGGGCCAGCGGAGCGACATCGCTGTATGGGCCGTTGGCAATGACCTTCTCATACATCTTCGTGGTCTTTTCCATCGAGGGGAAGAAGGGAACAACGCCCCAGAGCTTGAACCACTGGCCGTCGAGATAGCGGTTGGTGATCTCGAACTGGCGCTTGAGCACCTCCTGATAGTTTTCCACCTTGGGATACTTCTCCAACAGCGTTTGGTAGGCCTTGAAGGCCTCTTCGTCCTTCTTCTGCTCTTCCAAGCTGCGCCCCACGAAGAACTGAGCCTTGGGCGCGTAGTCGGAGAGCGGCCACTTCTTCACCGTGTGCCGGGCGGCCTTGAGGGCGAGATCGTAATCCTTCTTCTCGAAGGCTTGTTCCGCCACTTCGAGCTGATCCTTGGCACGCGTCTTCTGCCAACTGCCCGAGCTGCCGTAGGTCTCGTAGGACCAGCCCTCGCCCGCCTTGTAGATCAGCGGTGCGGGGCTCAGGTGCGGAAACGCCAGCAGGCCCGCCAACCAGAGGGCTGCGCGAAAATTCCGTAGAATCATGTTCGCGACTCTAGGGAGCGGCTGGAAACGAGTCAAGGCGGCCAGCCGGCAGTTGCAGCGCGTGCCAATCGTGCGCCGGCCGCCTTTCCGCCAATTCTCTGTTGCCCGTCCTCCGCCCGCTCGGTGAATGTTCCTGCTCGCATGGCCACGCACTACATCGGCATCGACCTCGGCGCGGAGAGCGGGCGCGTGATGCTGGGCTCGCTGGCGGACGGGCGGCTCACGCTGGAGGAGATTCACCGGTTCGCCAACCCGCCGCTCCGCAGCGCGGGTTCGTGGCACTGGGACTTGCCCGCCCTCTGGTCCGGCATCCAGGAAGGCCTGCGGCAAGTCGCGCAGCGCAACGTCCCCGTCGCCAGCGTCAGCGTGGACTCGTGGGGCCTCGACTGCGTGCTCCTCGACGCGCGCGGCGAAGTGATTGGGCCGGTGTTTCACTATCGCGATCCGCGCACCGAGCGTGGGGTAAAGGCGGTCTTCGCGAAAGTGCCGTGGGCGCAAGTCTTCGCGGAGACGGGCATCCAGTTCATGCCCATCAACCACCTTTACCATCTCGCCGCCGAAACGCCGGAACGGCTGGCCCGCGCGGCGCAAATCGTTCCGCTCGGCGATGTCTTCAACTACTTCCTCAGCGGCGTCGCCCGCGCGGAGGTCTCGCTGGCCAGCACCACGCAGCTCTATAACCCGCGCACGCGGACGTGGTCCAAACCGCTGTTGGACGCGCTCGGCCTCGCGCCGGAGAAGTTTCCGCCGCTCGTCGAGCCGGGCACCAAGCTGGGCCAATTGAAGCCGCAAGTCGCGAGCGAGTCGGGGTTGAGCGCGGACGTGGCGGTCATCGCCACCTGCACGCATGACACCGGCGCGGCGGTGACCGGTGTTCCCGCCGGCATCCAGCATCCGGCATCCAGCGTCGCGAAGTGGGCCTATCTCAGCTCCGGCACCTGGTCGCTGCTCGGTCTGGAACTCACCGCGCCGATTCTCACCGACCGCTGTCGCGAGCTGAACTTCACGAACGAGATTGGCTTCGGCAACACCGTGCGGCTGCTCAAGAACATCGTCGGCCTCTGGCTGGTGCAGGAGTGCCGTCGCGAGTGGGCGCGTGCGGGGCAGGATTTCGACTACGCCACGCTCACCCAGTTTGCTGCCGAGGCCGAGCCATTCCGTTCGCTCATCAACCCCGCCGACCCGCGCTTCCTCGCCCCGGACGCGATGCCGGAGCGCATTGCGACCGCGTGTCGCGCGAGTGGCCAGCCCGTGCCTGAGACGCCGGGGCAGTTCGTCCGCTGCGTGCTGGAAAGTCTCTCGCTGGAATATCGCCGGACCTTGCGCCAGGCGGAGGAACTGGCTGGCATCCAAGTCGAGCAGCTCCACATCGTCGGGGGCGGGAGTAAGAACGCGTTGCTGAACCAGTTCGCGGCCAGCGCGGTCGGCCTGCCAGTCTTGGCTGGTCCCACGGAGGCCACGGCCATCGGCAACATCCTTGTGCAAGCCATCGCCCTCGGCCACCTGCCGTCGCTGGCTGCGGGTCGCGAACTAGTCGGAGCCTCGTTCGAGACTGTGCGCTACGAGCCGTGCGATACTGCGCAGTGGAACGCGGCGTGGGAGCGCTTCGTGCGGTTGCCATAGCGGAGCGCCAGTCTCCGACCCGGCGTGCCTGCCTGGAGTGCGAAGTTCGCGCCGGTTCGGAGGTCGGGCTCCATTCGCAGCCAAAGTGCGCTTGCCGCCACGCCGAAGCTTTCCCAAAGTGCGCGCGTGAAACGCCTTTGCCTGCTGTTCCTCGCAACCTGTCTGCCGCTGGCCTCCCTGCGCGCGCAGTCCGATGACGCGCTGCCGATCCTCGTGCAGGTGCTCCAGTCCGCCGACGATGCGCAGGTGCAGTTCGACATCCTCAAGGGCATGGCCGACGGCCTCAAGGGCCGGCGCGGCGTGAAGCCTCCGGCGGGCTGGGATGCGGTCGCGACCAAGCTCGGCGCGAGTGGCAACGCGCAGGTGAAGGAACTTGTGCAGCAGCTTTCCCTCGTCTTCGGCAGCGCGAGCGCGCTCGCGGACATGCGAAAGCAGTTGCTCGACCCGAAGACTTCCACAACGCAAAGGCTCGCCGCTCTGGAAGCGCTCGTGGCAGCAAAGGACGCGTCGCTGACCGAACCGCTGCGGCAGTTGCTCAAAGAGCCGGCGCTGCGCGGGGCGGCTTTGCGCGGGCTGGCGGCCTACGACGATGGGAAGACGCCGCCGGCCATTCTCGAACTGCTGGCCACCCTCACCGCTGCCGAGAAGCGCGACGCGCTGGGCACGCTGGCGTCGCGCCTTTCCTTCGCCCGTCCGCTTGTGGCCGCGCTCGTGGCCGGCAAGCTTGCGGCGAAGGATTTGCCCGCCGACCTCGTGCGACAGCTCCGCAACTACCAGCAGGCCGATCTCAATGCCGCCTTGGACCAGCACTGGGGCGCCGCGCGCGAAAGCACGGCGGACAAGAAGGCCGAGATGGAACGCTACAAGGCGCTCCTCGCGAAGGCCGGCGCGCAGAAGGACGACTTGGGCAAGGGGCGGACCGTGTTCGCGAAGACCTGTGGACAGTGCCATCTGCTCTACGGCGTCGGCGGCAAGGTGGGACCGGACATCACCGGCTCAAACCGCGCGGACCTCGACTACTTGCTGCACAACATCCTCGACCCGAACGCCGAGATCCCGAACGACTACCGCACGTGGAACCTCGACACGAAGGATGACCGCAGCATCTCCGGCATCATGGCGCGGCAGGACGCGACCGCCGTCACCATTGTCACGCCCAACGAGTCGCTCACCATTGCGCGCACAGACATCGCGAAGCTGAAGCAGAGCGAATTGTCCATGATGCCGGAGGGCTTGCTCCAGGCGCTGCCCGAGGATGAGGTGCGGAACTTGATCGCCTATCTGCGTGGCAAGGAACAGGTGCCGCTGAAGTGAGTCTGTAGCGGCGGTCTGTGACCGCCGTGACCGCAACCCGGCGCTCACAGAGCGCCGCTACAGTCATTTTGTTGGCTTCAGGAAGTGCTCGAAGAAGGCGACGAGCGCGGCGTTGGACTCCTCGTTGGGCGAGTGCTCCTTCCGGTTCGTCATCGCCACGCGGTGCTTCACCCCGAGCAGGTCGTTCACGGCGATGGTGTGGTTCAGCGGAATCCACCGGCTGGGCGGGTCTTCGCTGCCGCCGCTCACGAAGAACGGGCGCGGGGCCATGAGCGCGTGGACTTCGTGCAGGTCGCGGCCTTGTTCCATCATCTTCTTGTAAGCGCCGGTGCGCGGGTTCTCGGGGCGGATGAGGCCGGGCTTGCGCGTGAGCTGCGGGTCGCGGCCCAGATACCACGGCTCCCAGTAGTTCACATTCGAGCGAGACTCGTCGAAGACGATGCCGGGATCGCTCCACGCGGCGGCGGCGAACTTGTCGTAGAAGCACGAGGCGAACATCGCCCACTTGCCGCCGTAGCTGTGGCCGGCCACGCCGATGCGCTTGGAATCCACCTGCGGCAGATTCGCCAGCGCGTGCCAGCAGTTCGCGCCGATGTAGCCGAGGAAGGAGAGCGGTTGCCACACCTCACGGCCGGATTCGGGCTTGCGGGCGTCGCCGCCGGGCGAGCCGATGCTCAGGGAAACAAAGCCTTTGCGCGTGAGTTGCAGGGCGAAATCGCGCTGCGGACTCTTGCCCAGGCCAATGCTGGTTTCCGGCTCGTAGAACGGCACGAGCACGGCGGGGAACGGTCCTTTGCCATCGGGAATCAGCAGCCACGCCTCGCCGGAGACGCCGGGTGCCAGCTCCACGCGGACGCGGTGCTGGGTGAAATTGTCGCGCTGGCTCTGCGCGAGGTATTCGAGCTTCGGTTGCTCCAGCACGGGCGGCCATGTGCCCATCAGTCCATGCCATTGCGCGAGAATCTCCGTGCGGCGGCGCGGCCAGTCGGCGGCGGATTTAACGCGCGAGCCATCGTTGAAGAGCAGCGGAGAACGGTAGTTGCCAAGCTGGCCGGCGTGTTCGGCGGGCGGGGCGAAGAAGGGGGAGATGATTGCGGCAGCGGACGGTTCGGCGGCGGGGAGGGAGAGAAGAGCGGATATAAGAGAGAGGATAGCAAAGCCGGCGCGTTCGCAGGACTGGGGTGGTCGCATCATGCTTCCTTCGACGCAGCGGGGGCGGATTCCTTGGAGACAGTTTCCGCCGGAGCAGCGGCTGGCTCTTCTGGCTTCTTCGCATCCATCAGCCACGACAGCAGGAACATGAGGCCAACGCCGATGCAGATGCCGCTGTCCGCCACGTTGAACGCGGGGAAGCCCGCCTCCGCGCCGTTGCGGGTGCGGACGTGGAAGTAGATGAAGTCCACCACGTGCCCATGCACGATCCGGTCCACGATGTTGCCGGCGATGCCGCCGAACATGAATCCGAGCGCCCACTGGCCGAGCGGCTGTTCGATGCCGAAGTGGTGGCGGGTCAGGAACAAGACGAGCAGGGCCAGCAGCGCCACAATGGTCAACATCTCATTGTTGCCATGGAACATGCTCCAGGCCGCGCCGGTGTTGCCCCAGTGGACGAACTTGAAGAAGCCTTCCAGCACCACCCGCTCTTGGGCGTAGCCTAGGAACCGCAGCACGCCGAATTTGGTCAACTGGTCGAGCACCAGCGTCACCACGGCGAGCAACGCCATTCGGCGGTTGGGGGTCCAAGTCATGTGCCCGGTGATGTAGCCGTTTGGCGGACGGAAAACAACCGCCAGTTTGGCTGCCCGCACTGCCCCAGAGCGCGGCTGTGTCGCAACCAACCGCAGCGGCCACGCCAGCCCGACACCGCTGGCAAGTCGGACGATGCGGAGCCAAGGCCACATGCTCTGGCTGGATGCTACGCACACAGCCGCGCCCCGGGCGTTTTCCTCGCCGCATTGACCGCTTCCCTTCTTGGCCCAGCTGCGGCAATGTCAGGGCATGTCGTTTACCAAACTGGGCCTTACCCCCAACGTTCTTGAGGGCGTGAAAGCCATGGGCTACACCGAGCCCACCCCCATTCAGCTCCGCGCCATTCCCCTCGTCCTTGAAGGCCGCGACCTCATCGGCAGCGCGCAGACCGGAACCGGAAAAACCGCCGCATTCGCCCTCCCCATCCTCTCGAAACTCAAGCAGCACGAACATGTGACCCGGGCGCTGATTTTGGAGCCCACCCGCGAACTGGCAGCGCAGGTGGAGACGGCCTTCCGCGACTACGCCCGGTTCACTGACCTGACCGTCGCGGTCGTCTATGGCGGCGTCGGCTATCAAAAGCAAATTGACGCGCTCAAGAGCGGCAGCGGCGTGGACGTGATCGTGGCCACACCCGGCCGTCTGCTCGACCACATGGAGCAGGGCAATTGCAACCTCGGCTACGTGCAGCACCTCGTGCTCGACGAGGCTGACCGCATGCTGGACATGGGCTTCCTACCGGACGTTAAGCGCATCCTTCAGAAATGCCCGACCGAGCGGCAATCCATGCTCTTCTCCGCCACCATTCCGCCCGCGATTGAAACGCTCATCCAATGGGCCATGCGGAATCCCGAGACCATCGAGATCGGCGCGCGCCGCTCCCCCGCCGAGACGGTCAAGCACGTCATCTACCCCGTGAGCGACATGCAGAAGACCGACCTGCTGCTGGAATTGCTCAAGCGTGTGAACTACGACTCCGTCATCGTCTTCTGCCGCACCAAACACGGGGCCGACCGCGTGGCCAGCGTCCTCAAGCGCGACAACCACGCCGTGGCCGTCCTCCATTCCAACCGCACCCAGCGCGAACGCGAGCAGGCCCTCGACGGCTTCCGGCAAGGCAAGTTTGAAGTCCTCGTCGCCACCGACATCGCCGCGCGCGGCCTAGACATCGCCAACGTCAGCCACGTCGTGAACTTCGACGTGCCGCAGCACCCGGAGGACTACGTCCACCGCATCGGCCGCACCGGGCGCGCGGAGAACACCGGCGACGCCTTCACCCTCATGATCGCCGAGGACGCCATGCACGTCTTCTCCATTGAGCGCTACATCAGCCAGCAGATTCCCCGCGAGAAGCTCGAAGGCTTCAACTACCGCTACACCGCGTTGTTCGAGGCCCAGAAAGCCAACGCCCCCAAGCCCTACGAGCGCAAGGTCCAGATGTCGCGCGTCGGCAGCGGCTACTTCTTCGGCGCGCGGAAGCGCCGCTGATGGCCGCTGGTTTTTGCCCCGCGCTGCCAGTTCTTTGCCACTCGTTTACGAGCGCACTGGCGAACGCGGGCGTTGGGCCGGAACTGCGGATGAAGCTCACCGGCCACAAGAGCGAGGCCGTCCACGCCGGCTACACGCACCACGAACTTGAAACCCTCCGCACCGCTGTCGGCAAGCTGCCGGGCTTGACGATTTTCAGGGCTCCGAAGCAGGGTTAGGAACATGCCTCAACGCCTTGGCCCAGATCGCAGACGATGGCATCATCGTGGTGGATGAGGATTCCCGAATCCTGTTCTTCAACGGCGGAGCCGAGCGCATCTTCGGACACACTCTGGCAGCCGTCAGCGAGCTGAGCTTGGAAGCCTTGATGCCGGAACGGTTCCGGGCGGGACACCGGGCACACATGCAGCGCTTCGCGGCAAGTGGAACAACCTCCCGCCCGATGGGTTCGCGTTCGATGATCTGGGCATTGCGCGCCGATGGGCATGAGTTTCCCGCCGAGGCCAGCATCGCGCAACTGTCCGCTGGTGGACGCCGGTATGCGTGCGTCATCCTCCGCGATGTCACGGAACTGGTCGCCGCTCGCGCCGAAATCGACAAGCTGCGCAACTTGATCCCGGTTTGTGGCTGGTGCGGCAAGGTTCGTGACGATGATGGCTACTGGCAAGGAGTGGATGAATTTTTCGCACGTCACCCACGCATTTCACTGACGCACGGCATCTGTCAGGCCTGTGCCGCCCGCGAGATGGCAAACCTTGGAACACCCCAACCGCCGTCCTGAGCGACGCACCACGAGCTTGGAACCCTCCGCGCCGCCATCGCCAAGCTGCCGGGCTTGAACATCGGCAACCGCGTTTGACACCGGCGAACGTCAGTGATACTCCTTTGATACTGAATGCCACGCAAGCTTCGCCAGCTCATCACCGATTTGGAACGAGCCGGCTTCGTGAACCGGGGCGGCAAGGGCAGCCACCGCAACTTCGTTCATCCGAAGGGCGTCCGGGCGACCCTTAGCGGCGGCTCCGGTGATGATGCGAAGCCCTATCAGGAGAAAGAAGTGCGGCGGAAAATCGAAGCGAGCCAGCCATGAAACCAAACGAACTCAAAGCCAAGTCCGCCCGTTACACGAAACTCGTGGAATGGAGCAAGGAAGACGGCTGCTTTGTCGGCAGCGCGCCCCCCATTATCGGCCCCTGCTGCCACGGTGACGACGAGGCCAAGGTCTATGCGGACCTTTGCCGAATTGTCGAAGAGTGGATTGAGCTTTTGGAAACTGACGGGAAACCCCTGCCCGAAGCCACGTCCGACCGCCGCAACTACAGCGGCAAGTTTGTCCTCCGCGTGGAGCCGACCATGCACCGGCGCCTCGTGCTCAAAGCCCTTGCCGAAGGCGAAAGCCTGAACAGCTATTGTGTGAAGACCCTCGCCAAGGCGTAACCCGCACACGGTTGACACCCGTGGACGTGTGAGACAATCTTGTAGCACGATGAAAAAGGCCACTGTCAGAGATTTGCGAAACCAGTTCCCCCGCGTCGCCGCGTGGATAGAGGACGGCGAGGAAGTCGGCATCACCAAGGCGGGCAAGCTCTTCGCCCGCCTCGTGCCGGCCCTGCCCGCCAAGACGGCCAAACTCGTGAAGCCCGACATCATGGCGCGGCTCAAAGAGACGTGGGGCGACCGTGTATTCTCCACCAAGGAAGTCGCCGCGATGCGCGCCGCTGAACTGGACGGTGAGGAAGGATGAACGCCTTCCCCGACACATCCTTCCTGTGCGCCATCTACCGGCGGCAGGACAACTCCCCGGCGGCGGCGGCGTATTTCAAGGCCATGGCAGAGCCGTTGCACGTCTCCGGCCTGCTGCTCTACGAGTTCCGTCAGAGCGTCCGCTTTCAAGTCTGGCTCCACTCGCGGGACAAAACCAAGGGCTATCCCCAAGCCGATTGCGACCGTGCCTTGGCAGACCTGCAAACCGATTTGGATACCGGTGCGGTCGTGCTCGTGACTGCGGAATGGGCGGATGTGCATGGGCGGGCCGAAGTCCTTTCCAAGCGCCACACGGCGGCAGGCGGACACCGCAGCCTCGACGTGCTTCACGTCGCTACGGCGCTGCATCTGAAGGCGCGGGAATTCCTTACGTTCGACACCAACCAACGCAAGCTCGCCATCACCGAGGGCTTGAGGGTGAAGCCCTGACCAGCGAAACCCGCTCTCCGCCGATGGCCCACACCCGCCAAGACACGTTGACCGCCCCGCCGGAATGGTGGCGGCACCTGCGGCCCATGAACAAGCGCCGCGTCGCCAAGCGCGAGCGCCGAGCGGCGGTGAAACTGATTGCCAGCACCCGTGAAGACCAAACTCACCCAACGCCAGATTAGGCGCACAAGGCGTCCGCGTGCGGCCTGTGCAAGCCGTGGAAGCAAGGCGGGGGCGACAAGAAGACCGTCCGCGACCTCCGGCACGCCGTCCGTGCCGAGCAACAACTCCGCGAGGCCAGGTTCTGACGGGCTCGCTGCCGGTAGCCATGAGCCTCTTCCCGCTTTGGCTTCCACTTGCGCGCGGCATCGCCCCTCGCCTTGCGTGCCTCCAGCCGGGAACGAAACTGCTAACACCGCGGGCACTGGTGAAATCCCACCCAAGAGCGAAAAGGCTCTCCCAGTCTCGACTTAGCGCGGCGAACCCAGGTGCGAGTCCTGGGCGCATCCCGGCCGCTCCTTTTCCCGCTTCTCCCCGCGCCGACGGGGAGTTTGTCCACCCAGTAGAGAGGAAATGGACGCGGCGAGACAAGGTCAGCGACCCGCAGGAACGTGCCGGGACTTGCTGGTTTCACCGGCTCAAGCGAGCGACCTTTGCAGTAGCAGTAGGAGAGCGTGCAATTACCCCGCGCGCAGCGGCGGCGCGCGGTGCGTGTCGGACACGGTAGAATGCTGGTGACATCTATGACTTGACCGGGGGAGTTTTTCCAGTCAACAGGGAGAAAGAAGCCGGGAACGACCATGCGAGACTCACCATCTTCCTCTTACTTGAGGACAGCTTTCTTGGCTGAACTGCCGCGTTGTCTCGCCGCAATCGCTCTCTTCGCCCTCACACTGTTCACCGGAGGCGCGGCTCCGGCCCTCGAAACTCCTCGCTTCATTCAGGCGCAGAACATTGGGAACGGAACCGTTCTGTGCATGGCAACGACACCGGGGGACGGCTTTGTGGTGGTCGGTGCATTCAGTGGAATCGGCAACTTCGGCCCGAGCAACGTGACGGCGGGAGATAGCCTCGACGTGTTTGTCGCTTGCTATGGTGTTCAGTCGAACTTGCTCTGGCTGAATACAGCCGGAGGCAATCAATTGCCGCGCCCTTCTTGGTCAAGGCCTGACGAGGCAAATGCTGTGGCCCTCGATTCGAGCGGGAACATGTTCGTTGCCGGCTACATCGGGTCGCCAGCACTTTTCGGGGTCACAAGCATTTCGGGCTCCGCATTTAGCGGGGAGTCGTCACTGTTCTTGGCAAAATACGATTCGAGTGGCGCGCTGCTTTGGGTGCGCTCGTCTGAGTCAACCGGCAGCCAGGTGGCGGGTGCATATCAGGTTTGCGAGTCCCTAGAATTCAAGCTGAAGCGCCAGGAGGGTGGCGAGGTTGTGTTGGTAATACCACCAGAGGTGCTTGAAGCGCGGGAGGCGATTCAACTGGGTGAAGAACAACGCATTCTTGCTTCTATGTTCGACGGGCTTGAAATCGGAAGAAACAAGTTGGAGCGCTCAAAAGCAGTGCTGGAGAAGAGACGGTGGAAATTTAACGATGTGGTGTATGCGCCGCTGTTGCTACGCGCCCAAGCAGGCCAGCTCCGAGAGCAGCATCTCAACATCAAGGTCGACGGGCGCGATTTGGAGGAGCTGATTGAAGAATGGAACCAGAGGCAGAGTGACCCCAAACTCAGAGAGGGTGTGCTCAAGTTGGCGCAGGACGGCAGTGGAGTTATCTTTGAGCGCGAGCATCACGCATTGGTGGAGACGGCTGTCACACCGGCGCTCTGGGCGAAGGACGACGCCTTTTTCTTAAGGCTGGGCAGGGCGTTCGAACGAGCTAGGAAAGCACGGAAGGCCCGTATCAACGGCAAAAGCAAGAGCCTGTCGCGCCTCCCTCTGCTGCCCGAGCCTTCACCGCGCGAAAAATTCCTCTTGGATTGGTGGCTGACAGAAGATGGGCTGGGGCCGCAGCTATGCCTCTTTACTGACCAAGCAATCGGAGAACTGCTTGAAGTGGTTTTCAGGGGAGTGCGATCAGAGGACTGGCGGTCTTACGCTAGCAAGACTAGGCAACGAATGCGCCTGCGCTCGGCCAAGAGAAAAGTCGTGGTCGAGGTCCGCCTCGAAGCACTCACCACAATGTCCCGAAGGTCCATCCAGCAAGGCAAGACCCGCTTCGATGGCTCCCGATTCGTGCTGGTGGCCGCTGGCTGACTCCGGGGGAAGTGGCGACAGGTGGACGGCCCCACCGCTCTTAGAAACGGGGGGCTGTCCTTTGAAGCACTGATTAGATGTTCAGCGTTGATAGCTGACATCTATGAAGACTGACCTGAACACCCGCAGCCACGGCGGAACAATCGTGGCCCCGGAAGCGACCCCGGCAGTTCGTCGCAAACTCGCCACCACCGCCGCCGAACTCATGGCGGAGCGCCAAGGGCAATTGCCCGTCTGGATTCGCTCCCCCAAGGCCGGACCGGAGCATTACACCGGGTTCACCCGCGCGAAGCTCTACCAGATGGCCGGCGAAGGGAAAATTCGGAGCGTGTCCATCCGTGAGCCTGGACAGGTGAAAGGAGTAAGACTTTTCCACCTCGGCTCGAATTGAGATTTCGTGGCCATGTGCGAGGCGAGCGCGAACGCCGAGGCGGAGGGCGCGGAGTAAACCTCACCGAAGCCAAGGCACGGCTCACGCTTCACGACCTCTGGCGGCACTTCGGATTCGCAGGCGAGCCGTCCAAGTCCTGCCGCTGCCCGTTCCACGAAGACCGCAGCGCGTCCTGCTCCATCACGGCGGACGGCGCGCTCTGGAATTGCTTCGCCGGTTGCGGAGGAGGCGACGCCGTGGATTTCTACACGCTCGCCAGCGGCCTCCCGCACGCCAAAGCCCTTTGTGCGTTCATCGCCCTTGCCGGCGGCTCGCCGGTAGCATCCACACCACGACCACCCCGGCCCAAGCCCGCCGACGTGGACGCGGCGAAGGCGGAGCAACGCCAGACTTGGCCCTTGCTCGAAAGCCCATTCGAGCACGAGCACGAAATGGGCACGCTGGCGAAGCTCCGCTATGTCTCCCTTGAAGGCGTCAAGCTCATGGCCGGGCGCGGCCTGCTCTGGTTTGCCGGCTGGAAGGATTCGCCCGCGTGGATGGTCGCAGACGGCGCGCGGGTGAACGCCCAATCGCGCCGGATGGACGGCAAGCCGTGGCCCGGCATCGGCGCCAAGGCGCAGACGCTCCCCGGCTCGCGCGCGGCATGGCCCATCGGCGCACGGGAAAGCCTGCCGTTGCACTTTGTCCTCCTTTGTGAGGGCGGACCCGACTTGATCGCCGCCCACCACTTCATTTACGCCCACGGGCGCGCGGCTGACACCGCCGCCGTCGCCATGCTGGGGGCGGGCAACTCCATCCCTGCCGACGCTCTGCCGCTCTTTGCCGGCAAGCGTGTCCGGACCCTGGCGCACGGCAGCACAACTTGAAGGCGTGGGTGCGACCGTGGACGCCGCCGACTTCACCGGCCTGCTCATGGCCGACGGTGCCCCCGTGAAGGACTTGAACGACTGCACCCGCCTCCGCCCCGAAGACCAATCCCAACTGGAAGACCTGATTCCCGGATGAAAACCCTACCCTTGAAAACGAAAAGCGCGGGCGGCCTGCCAGCCACACCGCGCGAGACACCGAATGTTCACAGCGCAAAAATAACCACACGCGCCACCCCGGCGCAAGCGGACAGTGGCCCGCCGGACTTGGAGCCGGGCAAGTTTCCCCTGCACGCGCTCAGTCCGTCCCTCCGCGCCATCGCGGCGGACCTGGCAAACGTCCACCGTGTCCCGGTGCAGTTACCGGCCATGTGCGCCGTGGGCATCGTCAGCGGCGCGCTAGGCAACGCCTACACGCTCACCGGAGCGGTGGACGGCAAAGACTGCCACGGGAACCTCTACATCATTCCCGCCGCCCCGAAGTCCTCCGGCAAGTGCAGCGTGGCGAACGCGATCGTGCGCCCCTTGCTCGAAGCCTCCGCCGAACTCGAAGCGGCCTTCAAGCAGCACCAGCTCCCCGGCTTGAAGACGGACAAGGCCATCCTCGAAAAGCGCGTGGGCGTGCTGGTGAACGAACTCGCCACCGGCCAGACCGGCCGGGGCAGGGACAAGAAGACGATGGGCGAACCGGAGAGGGCGGAAACCCGGCGCGAACTGGAACAGGCTCACGAGCGGCTCGCGGAGATTGAACCGCTGCTGTCCGCGCTGCCGACGTATTGGCTGGGCAACGCCACGAGCGAGGCCATGGCCGCGCAGTTTGCCCAGAACAATCCCGGCCTGTTCTGCTACTCGGCGGAGGGCGGGGAAACCGTCCGTGTCCTCTTGGGCAAGTATCGCGGAGACGACAAGGCGGACCTCGACCTTTACCTCTCCGGCTACACCGTGGAGCCGTGGCGGAGCGACCGTATCGGGCGCGGCGTCTGCCAGATCACGCCCTGCCTCGCGATGCTCCTGCTGGTGCAACCGTCCATCCTCCGCGAACTCATGGGAAACGAGGAAGCCTTCGAGCGCGGCATGACGGCCCGGCTGCTCACGTTCACCGTGGAGACGGAGCCGCAGGAAGACGACGGCATCGCGCAGCGCGTGGGCGAGACGGCGGAGGCCGCATGGAGCCAACTCATTCGCAGCATCCTCGCGCGGCGTGAAGCACTTGCCGGGAAGTCGCACCGCATCGTTTGCACGCCCGAAGCCCGCGAAGTCTTCGGGCAGTTCCACAACGATGGCGTGCGGCTCCGGCGCGGCGAGTTTCGGGACATGGAGGCGGAGCTTGGCCGCTGGCGCGAGAACGCCATCCGCCTCGCCATCGGGCTATGCGTGGCCGACTACCTTGAAGCTCAGGAACTCACCGGCGAGCAAGCCGCGCGTGCGGTGGACCTCATGCGCTGGTGCGCCCGCTCCGCTCTGCAAATCACCAACGCGGCCCGGATGCAGAAACGAGCCAAGCGCGCGGAGGAACTCCACGTCCTGATCGCCAGCAAGCCGGGCGGCAAGGAAACGCTCCGTAACCTCGACAAGAGCCACGGCTTCCAACCGGAGGAAGTCCACGCCCTTGCCGTACAGTTCGCGGAGCGGTTCACCGTGGAGCGGAAGGAAGACACCGGCGGACGCCCCAGCCCATTCCTCAGGCTGGCGAGCCTCGCGGACAGATAACCCGCCCCAAAAGCGGCGAAACCCCCGAAAGCACCCTTTTGGGGGGGGTCGGGGGTTTTGGGGGAGGGAAGGGCCGGACAAGAAATCTTTTCCACCTGACACTTGTTGCGGTGCGGAAGGCCGGGAGCTAATAACCAGCGAACGCAAGCAGCAGGACGAGGATCTGGGCCGGCGTTGGGCCAAGCCCGGATAGAAGCCATCAAGAATCGGCTGCGGGCGAAGCTGGGGGGGCGGGTTCGGCGGAGCCGCCGCATTGCCTCATCGCGACGCTCACTTTGTCAGCCCGGTGAACCGCATTCCGCCTACTTGAAGAGATGCACATCTGACAGGCCGGCGAGGCGGGCCAGTTCCGCCTGTGCGACATCGCAGGTGATGAAGACCTCGGCGCGGGCATGCTGCGCGGCGGCGACGTGAACAAAATCCCAAGTGCCGGCGGTCACAGCCTGCGCGTGGCGGGCGCTCAACTCATCGCCCCATTCCAGCAGGTCGGGGAGGCGATGGATGCCCAGCTTGAGTCGCTGGGTGGTTTCGCTGGCCCGGTAGGCGTGCCATGCGGCCGCAGCGTAGCTGCCCGAAAGCCGCCGGAGATTGTGGCGCAGTTCAACGCGGAGCAGAGGATTCCAGCAGAAGTCCGGCGAGCGCTCACGGCACCACGAAGTCACCACCAAAGCGAACTCGTCCGCCGGGTGAAACCACGCAATCAGCGAGGAGGTGTCGGCGTAGATTCTCACCGGCGGCGGCGTTGACGCTCCTGCAAGACGGGATTGGGCACGCGGTCGGCGACCTTGATGGTCTTCTGCGCCCGCCACACCTCGCCCATGATGTCATTCCAGCCGGGTTGCTCGGCGGCGGTCATCGGCTCGATGCGCCCGATGGCGCGGCCATTGCGCGTGATGACCAAGGACTCGCCCTGCTCAAGCTGGTTAAGGACGGCCTTCGTCTCTTGGTGCAACTGCTTTGCCGTGATGGTGCTCACGGACGGAAAGTAACACCTTGAAAGTGTCACCACAAGGGCCGTGTCCTTTTGAGGCACAGCGATGCTTTCACCGGAGCGGAGGGGCTGGCAAGGCAACCGCCGGGGTTTGCTGATGGCGGACTTTCGCACGGCCCGAATTGACGCTACACTCGCGCATGGCAAATCTAGCGAATCCGTCACCGAGCAGGAAGCAGCGCACGCCCACGTCTGTCTGGCTGCGCGTGCGGGAGGAGTATCAGCAGGGCTTGGGCAGTTGCGCGGAGCTGGCGAAGCGCCACGGCCTGGGTGCGGGCGCGGTGTCCTCCCGATGCAAGCGCGAGAAGTGGCGGCTGGCCGTGACCCAACTTGACCAAAAGCTGGACCAGCGGCTTGACCAATTGACCACGGCCAAGGCCGAAACCCTTGCCGAGCGGGCGACGAGGCTGCGCGAGCGGATGCTGGATGAGTCCGAAGGGTGGCTGGACCAAATCCAGCGGGCAAAGAAACTCGTGGCCGCGAATGACACGCAGGCGTTGAAGGAACTTATCAGCGCGTGGCAGGTCCCAGTGCAAGTCAGCACAAAGCTGCTACGGATGGACGAGACCCCTGCCGAGCGCCCGCTGGTGGTCATCGGGCTCATTGGGCAGCTCCGGGAGGCGGCCCGCCGGCAAGGCGAGGGGCATCCCATCGACGTGCCGGTGGTCGCAGAATGACGGAGTGGCGGGCTGTTTGGGAGTCGGTGGAGGAAAGAAGGAGCCAGCCCTAGTTGACACCCTTAAACGTCCCTGAAATCAGTGGAAGTGTTAGCAGTGGGCGTTAGCAGTGGGGCTTTTTGAAAACCCTCAAAGTGCTTAAACACCTTGATTTTATTGGGTTAAATTGGAAGTGGTGGCTGCGGCCGGAATTGAACCGGCGACACGCGGATTTTCAATCCGCTGCTCTACCAACTGAGCTACACAGCCATGCCAGCGAAGCTGACCGCGTCCACAGGGCGGACGCCGCCGAACACCGGTTGCGCCGCGCCACTTGACGCGCGTGCCGCCGTTCAGCGAGGACACATTACGCAGTGACAAAAAGAGCCGACAAGCAATTTCGCCACGTCAAGGCATTGGCGCATTCGGATACCGCTCCCGCGGCGCGGCTGTGTCGCAAACCAGCCGCAGCGGTCACACTGGCCCGGCACCACTGGCAAACCCAGACGCTGCAGAGCTATTCAACTTGCTGCGGCTGGTGCTCCGCACACAACCGCGCCCCGGTTCGTTGGCATTCGGGTCAAACCGCGCCTGCTGGGCCTGCCCGCCAATCCAAGCTTGCGCGGGCAAAACGATTCCACTAGCAATCCACCCCTCGACGCTGGAGCCATGGTGCGCACCCGCGTTCCCGGTCAAACAATCAAACAACATTCCGAAGCCATGCCCGCCGCGTTTCCTGCTGTTCCAAAAATCTCCTACGAAGGCCCGCACTCCAAGAACCCGCTCGCCTTCAAGCACTACAACGCCGACGAGCTGGTCGAGGGCAGGAGCATGCGCGATCACCTGCGCTTCTCCGTCGTGTATTGGCACACGATGTGTGGCAACGGCACGGACATGTTCGGCTGGGGCACGGCCCAGCGGCCTTGGGAAGCCGGCCTCAGCGGCATTGATCTCGCCAAGGCCCGCGTCCCGGTGTTCTTCGAGATTTGCGAGAAGCTTGGCGCGCCCTATTACGCGTTCCACGACCGCGATGTCGCCCCCCACGGCAAGAACCTCAAGCAGTCGAACCAATACCTCGACACCATCACCAAGCTCCTGAAGGCGCAGCAGAAGAAGACCGGCGTGAAACTCCTCTGGGGCACCGCCCAGCTCTTCGCCCATCCCCGCTACGCCCATGGCGCGGCCACCAGTTGCAGCGCGGACGTCTTTGCCTATGCCGCCGCGCAGGTGAAGAAAGCCCTCGAAGTCACCCACGAACTGGGCGGCGAAGGCTACACCTTCTGGGGCGGCCGCGAAGGCTACAGCACCCTCTGGAACACCAACATGAAGCGCGAGCTTGAGCACCTCGCCAAGTTCCTCCACCTCGCCGTCGCCTACGCCAAGGAAATCGGCTTCAAGGGCCAGTTCTACATCGAGCCCAAGCCCAAGGAACCCACCAAGCACCAATACGACTCCGACGCCGCCGCGTGCCTGAACTTCCTCCGCGAATACGACCTGATCGACCACCTCAAGCTGAACTTGGAGACCAATCACGCCACGCTCGCCGGCCACTCCATGCAGCACGAGATGGAAGTCGCCGGTGCCGCCGGGGCGCTCGGCTCCATCGACGCCAACACGGGCGACCTCATGCTCGGCTGGGACACCGACCAGTTCCCGACGGACATCTACCTCACCACGCAGTGCATGCTCAGCATGCTCAAATACGGCGGCTTCACCACGGGCGGCGTAAACTTCGACGCCAAGGTGCGCCGCGAGAGCTTTGAGCCCATCGACCTCTTCCACGCGCACATCGGCGGCATGGACGCCTTCGCTCGCGGGCTGAAGATCGCCGCCGCCATCCGCGCCGACGGGCGGCTGGCCGACTTCGTGGAGAACCGCTACCGCAGTTGGGATGCCGGCATCGGCAAGGACATCGAGAAGGGCAAGACCAGCTTCAAGCAGCTCGAAGCCCACGCCCTCAAGCAAGGCGAGCCCGAACTCGAAAGCGGCCGGCAGGAATACCTCGAGAACTTGATCAACGAGTTCATCTGAGCGCGGTAGGGCCGCGTTGCCGCGCTGCCTCCCCTGCAAGCCGCCCGAGTCACGAGGCGAACTCCTTCAAAAGCCGCTCCGGGAAGCTGGAGCGGCTTTTCCTTTGCGCACGAAGCCCTTTTTAGTGCTGGAGGGCTGCTGTGCTCCGGCTCAGAACTTGACGCCGAGCATCAGGGAGATGGTATGGGCACTGTCGGTTTTGCGGATGTCCGCCCACGCCGCGCGATACAAGCCCTTCACGAAAATGTGCTTGGTGAGATCCCAGCGCAGGCCGCCGCCCACCTTGTAGGAAAGTTCCGTCTTCGAAATCGTGGTGAGACCTTGGCTGCCGTCGTAGCTGTCCACGCCGACCCCGCCCGTCACGAATGGAGTCAGTGCGCTTTTGAACAGGTAGTAGTCGAGGTTCACATGGGCCGCGATGTGGTTGGCGTCCAGCTTCACTCCCGTGCTCTGCGAGGCCAGGTTCACGCGAGAGAACATCACATCGGTGTTCACGTTGATCTGGTCCGTGAAGTTGTAGCCTAGGCCGAGGCCGCCCACGAAGTTGTCTGAGAACCGGAAGTTGCTGATCTTTCCCGATGTGGTCCACTGGCTTGCGCCGAAAACCTCGAACTTTTGCTGGCGCACGGACTCCTCGGCACCAGCGGTGGCGCTTGCCGTCCAGAGGTACGTGATCGCGAGTGCGGAGGTGAAGGCGGCACTGAACCGCACGATTGAGTTACGTTTCATGATGATAGGTTTGTGTGTGGGTGATGCAAAAGCCACGTCGGTGGCCTTTAGGTGGGTGACAGTTGCACATTTGAGCGAAAACCAATGGTGTGTCAACCCGCAACCCCGGCAGAGCGGCGGCGAGACCGCGCAGGCCGTCACGCTGTTTGTGCGCTGCCTTTGCGCTTGCAAAGCCTCCGCTGCCGCGCACGCTCTGCGCCCTCTTATGCTCAAAGCTGGAATTGTCGGACTGCCCAACGTCGGCAAGTCCACCCTGTTCAACGCCGTCACCCGCACCCGCAAGGCGGAGGCGGCCAATTACCCCTTCTGCACCATCGACCCGAACGTCGGCGTCGTGACCGTCCCCGACGACCGGATGTATGTGCTCCAGAAGATTGCCAAGACGAACGTCGTCATCCCGGCCGCCGTTGAGTTTGTGGACATCGCCGGCCTCGTGAAGGGCGCGAGCGCGGGCGAGGGCCTGGGCAACAAGTTCCTCACGCACATTCGCGAGGTGGACGCCATCGTGCAGGTGGTGCGCTGCTTCGAGGATGCGGACATCCACCACGTCTCCGGCAACGTGGACCCGGTGCGCGACATCGAGATCATCCACACCGAACTGGTCCTCGCCGACCTCGACTCCGTGAAGAAGCGGCGTGAGAAGGTGGCCCGTGACGTGAAGCGCGGCGACAAGGCCGCCCTCGCCGAGGACGCGGTGCTCGCGAAGTTCGAACCCGTGCTCGACGCCGGCAAGCTGGCGCTCTCGGTGGAGCTGACGCCCGAGGAGAAGGTCATCTCGCGCACGTTCTGGCTGCTGACGGACAAGCCCACCATCTTCGCGTGCAACGTGAAGGAGTCCGATCTCGCCACCGCCGAGTCGAACGCCTACGTCCAGAAGGTCCGCGACTACACCAAGACGCATCTGGCCTGCGAGGCGGTCGTCATCAGCGCGCAGATCGAGAGTGATTTGATTGACCTCACGCCCGAGGAGGCAAAGGCGTTTCTGAAGGAGCTTGGCGTGGACGAGAGCGGCGTGGGCGCGCTCATCCGAGGCACCTACCATCTGCTGGGCCTGCGCACTTACTTCACGGCCGGTGAGAAGGAAGTCCGCGCGTGGACCATCCACGCGGGCGACACCGCGCCCAAGGCGGCGGGCGTCATCCACTCCGACTTCGAGCGCGGCTTCATCAAGGCAGAGACCGTTGCCTACAACGATCTGGTGAACTGCGGCTCGGTGGCGGCGGCGCGGGACAAGGGCCTCTATCGCATGGAAGGCAAGGAATACGTCGTGAAAGACGGAGACGTGCTGCTCTTCAAGTTCAACGTGTAAGCGTTGGTTGGTCGCTGGTCTGCGTGGTGCTCACGGTGCTGGGTCATCAGCAAATTGATCTGTCTCAGATCGAAAATCTGATGCAGTGAAGTCTCGCTAGTCCCACACACGTCTGTTACCGACATGAGCGCGGCATGCTCGACCTTCCTGTCCAAATAATTCGCGGTGTCCTGGCTGGTCTGGGGCGGTTCAGCCTCATGGTGATGGAGGTGGTGCGTTCCCTCGCGACCCAGCGGCTGTCTGGACGGGATTTGGTGGCGCAGATGTATTTCATCGGGGTGAAGTCCCAGACGGTGGTGCTCGTGACCGGGGCCTTTACGGGCATGGTCTTGTGCGCGCAGACCTACTTTCAGTTTCACAAGGTCAAGATGGATACGGCGACGCTCGCCGTGGTGAGTGTGTCGATGTGCGGTGAGCTGGGGCCGGTGCTGACGGCGTTGATGGTGGCCGGCCGCGTGGGTGCGTCCATGGCCGCAGAGCTGGGCACGATGAAGGTGACGGAGCAGGTGGACGCGCTGCGGACGCTGGCGGCCCATCCGATTGATTACCTGGTCGTGCCGCGCGTGGTGGCAACAGTGCTGGCCGTGCCGCTGTTGACGGCTGAAAGCGTGGCCATGGGCATCCTGTCGGCGTATCTCGTCGGCGTTCATCTGCTGCAAATCGATCCGGGCTATTCCGTCGTGAACATGCTGCGGTTCACCGATCATCGCGATGTGCTGATGGGTTTCATCAAGTCGCTCATCTTCGGCGGCATCATTGCGACCACGGGCTGTTACAAGGGCATGCACTGCGGCCAGGGGGCGGAAGGCGTGGGCCACTCGACCACCGAGGCGGTGGTCTATGCGTCCATCGCGATTTTGATGTCGAACTTCTTCCTCACCCTACTGCTCACCCGCCTGCTCGCGCTGCTATGATCGAGGTCCGCCAGCTGCGCAAACGCTTTGGCGACCAGCAGGTGCTGGATGGGGTGGACCTGACCATTGAGCAGGGCGAGTCGCTCGTGATCATCGGGCGCAGCGGAGGAGGCAAGAGCGTGCTGCTCAAGCATCTCGTCGGCCTCACGCATCCCGACTCCGGGCAGGTGCTGGTGGAAGGGCAGGACATCGCGCAACTGGACGAGCGCGAACTGCTTGGGGTGCGACGCAAGTTTGGGATGCTGTTCCAGAGTGCCGCGCTCTTCGATTCGTTGACCGTGGAGGAAAACATCGCCTTCGTCCTAGCGCGGGAGCGCAACCATACGCCGGAGGAGATCACCCGCCGGGTGGCCGAGGCGTTGGAGATGGTGGACCTGCCCGGCACGCAGAAGAAGAAGCCCGCGGAGCTGTCCGGCGGCATGCGCAAGCGGGTCGGTCTCGCCCGCGCCATCATTTACCGGCCCGAAGTCATCTTCTACGACGAGCCGACCACGGGACTGGATCCGGTGGTGGCGGACAGCATCGACAAGCTGATCCTGCGGGTGTGCAACCGCCTGCGGGTCACGTCCATCGTGGTCACGCACGACATGCGGAGCATGCAGACCGTGGGCCGGCGCGTGGCGATGTTGCATGAGGGCCGCATCTACGCCACCGGCACACCGCAGGAAATGATGAGTTCGGCCGACCCGGTGGTGAGCCGGTTCGTGCGGGGTATCTCGGACGAAAAGGAGCACACGTTTTGATATGAGCCAGTCGCGCGTTGAATGGAAAGTGGGCGGGTTTGTCGCCGTGGGCCTCGTGCTCATGGCACTGCTTGTTCTGAACTTCTCGAAGGGTTTGTCGCTGATCAAGCCGACCTATGTCGTGCGGCTCAAGACCACGAACGTCGGTGGCATCAAGGAGAAGGCCGCCGTGCTGCTGGCGGGGGTGACGATTGGCAACGTCAGCCACGTTGAACTCTCCCCGGACAGCAAGTCCGTCATCATTTTTCTCCGCATCGAGAAGCAGCGGAGCATTCCCGGCGACGCCGTCTTCAACATCGAGGCGCAGGGCTTTCTTGGCGACCAGTTCGTCTCCATCGCCCCGACGCAAAATGTCCTGCCGCCTTTGCCCAAGGACGGTTCCGCCCTGCGCGAGTGCCGGGCGCCCTTCAACATCCAGGACGCCGCCCGCGACGCGCTCGGGCTGATCCAGCGGCTCGATCAGATGGCGCAGAAGGTGGACCTCTCAGTGGACCGCGTGAACAAGACCTTGCTCACCGAGCAGACGCTCACCAACTTCGCGGCGATGGTAGGCAGCCTGCGCGTGGTGGCGGACCAGACCCGGGCGGTCACCGACCGCGCGCTGGTGCTGGAGAACAAGGCCATCGGGGCGCTGGACCGCGTGGATGCGCTGCTGGCCACCAATGTCATCCCCATCCAGGTGGCAGTGAGCAATGTGTTGCGGTTCTCGGAGCAGCTCAATAGGGTCGGCGCAGACCTTCAAGACACCGTGGGAAGCAACCGCCCAGCTATCCAAGCCGCCGTGCGCAACCTAGAAACCGCTTCAGGTCAGGTGACAAACCTTCTGGGTGAGGTTAACGCCGGTCGTGGCTTGGTGGGCGCACTGCTCCGGGATGAGGCCATGGCCCGCAATTTCAAGCAGCTCTCCACTGACTTGCCGGCCATCAGTGGGCAGGTCAACAGCACCCTCTCAAACGTCAACTCCCTCGCCGTGGACGCACATCTGGTGATGACCAACTTGAACAGCTTCCTCGGGGATGGCCGCGTGTTTGCAGGCAATGGAGCGCTGCTGTTGAGCAACCTCAACGCGCACGGCCTGTTCTACAAACCCAAGCCGCCCAAGCCGACGAACAGCGCGCCGACGCAGCCGCTGCTCAGTCCGCGCCAGAAGTCCCAGCCCCGCTGACCGATCTCGAGTCATCATGACTATCTGGGCCATCCGAATCCTGTTCTTGTTCCTCTGCACCCTCGGCGGCTTCGCCGTGAGCCAGGTCCGGCCGGAGCTGCTGGATGCGGGTCGCTTCTGGACCCTTCTCGGCTTTGGCCTCGGCGGGGTCCTCATCGCGCTCGACGAGATGCTGAAGGGCTTTTCCCTCCGGGCCTTCTCGGCGGCCACGTTCGGGCTGCTGCTGGGCACCTTGGTCGCGTGGATGTTCGACAACTCCGGGATCTTCATGTGGGTGGACAAGGAGGACGAAGTCACGCGCGCCTTGGTGCGCATGGCCTTGTTCATCAGCTTTGGCTACATCGGCATGATCATGGCGATGCGCAGCAACAAGGAGGATTTCTCCCTCATCATCCCCTACGTGAAGTTCGCCCGCGAGAATCGACCCGAGAACCTGCTGCTGCTCGACACCAGCGTCATCATTGATGGCCGGATTGCCGACCTCATTGAGGCGCGCTTTGTGGAAGGCATCGTCGTGGTGCCCCGGTTCGTGCTCAAGGAGCTCCAGTTGGTCGCCGACTCCGCCGACCCGCTGCGCCGGGCGCGGGGCCGCCGCGGCCTGGACATGCTCGCCCGCCTCCAGCGTAACAAGGTGAACGAGGTGAAGATTCACGACGCCGATTTTCCCGAGGAGAAGGAGACGGACACCAAGCTGATCCGCTTGGCCCAAGTCCTCAGCGCCTGCATTTACAGCAATGACCACAACCTAGGCAAAATCGCCGAGCTTCAATCCGTCAAGCACGTCAACTTGAACGAGCTGGCCGCCGCCCTGAAACCGGTGATCCTGCCCGGCGAGGTCTTCAACCTGAAAATCGCCCGCGAGGGCAAGGACCGGACCCAGGGCATCGGCTACTTGAGCGACGGGACGATGGTGGTGGTGAACCACGCGCAAAAGTTCGTGGGTCAGCAGATTGAGGTGCAGGTCATCAGCCTGTTGCAAAGCGCCACGGGCACGATGGTCTTTGCCGACCCCAAGGTCGTGCCGGGAACCAATCCCGCCCCGGCGGCCTGAGGCATGCAACTTGTCACTGTCTTCACTGCCTTCAACCCGGCCGAGGCCCAGCTCATTCGCTCGCTGCTGGAAGCTGCCGGACTGCGTGCGTTCGTTGCCGACGAGCTGGCTGCCCTGAGCATGGACGGCTATGCGCTCGCGGCCGGCGGCATCCGCGTGCAGGTGCCGGACGTGGACGCGGCAACGGCATTGGAATTGATTCGCGATGGTGGAACGGCGGAATGAGGCGCGGAGCGTGGCGGTGCGGTGCGACTTCGCTTTCACCTCGCACCACAGCAAGACGGCCCGCGCTGTCCTGTCACCGCGCCTCCCGCTTGCGCTTCCGGTTAATCCTGATCTTAATGCCCGCCGCGTGAACGCTCGCCTCAGAAAAGTCCTTTCCCAGCTCCGTCTGGCGCTGGCCGCTGACGAACTCCGTCTGGATGCCGCCACCCTTCAAGCACACGCCGGGGACAAGTGGTTTGCCGCCCATCCGCCGGACCTCGTCGTCCTGCCCAAGACCCCCGAGGCCGTTGCCACGGTGCTGCGCATTGCGCATGAGCACCGGGTGCCGGTGACGCCGCGTGGGGCGGGCTATGGTTACGTGGGCGGCTGCGTGCCGGTGCGCGGCGGCATCGCCTTGTCGGTCGCGGGGATGAACCGGATCAAGGAAATCAACCCGCGCGACTTCGTGGCGGTTGTCGAGCCAGGCGTCATCACCGCCAAACTGCAGGCCGCTGCCGAGAAACGCGGGCTCTACTACCCACCCGATCCGGCGAGCCGCGCCGATTGTTCGCTCGGCGGCAACATCGCCACCAACGCCGGCGGGCCCCGCTGCCTCAAATACGGCGTCACGCGCGACTACGTGCTCGGCTTGCAAGTGGCCCTTGCCGATGGCCGCCTCGTGCGCCTCGGTAGCCGCTGCCACAAGAACAAGACGGGCTTCGACCTCCACCGCATGTTTGTTGGTTCCGAGGGGCTGCTCGGCATCGTAACCGAAGCCACGCTCAAGCTCCTGCCGCTGCCGCCTTATCGCGCGTTGATCGGGGTTGGGTTTGACTCCACGCGTGGCGCGGCGAGGTCGTTGGCGGCCATATTCAAGGCCGGCTTCCTGCCATGCGCGCTGGAGATCGCTGATGAGTTCACGCTCGCGGCCGCCTACAAGCGAACGAAGAGCGAGCAGCTCGCCGGTTGCCGGGCGATGCTCTTTGTGGAACTGGACGGTCAAGAACGGTCCGTGCGCGCCGAGCTGGCCGATGTGGAGCAACTCGTCGCCGCGCAAAAACCGGTCTTCATCAATCGTGCGTTCGGCGGCGCGGCGGTCGAATCCCTCTGGGGCTTGCGCCGTGAGTTCAGCTACAGCCTGCGGGACACCGGACTGACCAAACTTAACGAAGACATCGTCGTGCCCCGCGGCCGACTGGAGGAGCTGTTCCGCTTCGCCGTGCGCTTGCAGCAACAGCACGGGCTGCCGGTGGCCTGCTTTGGCCACGCGGGCGACGGCAACATCCACGTCAACGTGATGGTGGACTACGCGCAGCCCGGCAATCGCGCGCGGGCCGACGCGGCCTTGGATGATCTTTTCAAACAGATTCTCGCGTGGGGCGGGGTCATCACGGGTGAACACGGCATTGGCTTGGCGAAGAAGCCGTGGTGGCCGCTCGCGGCGAACGAGGATGTCCGCCAATTGCACCGCGCCGTGAAGCGGGCTTTGGACCCGCGCGGGATTCTGAATCCCGGAAAGTTTGTATGATCAAATGTCCCGGCGCGCGGCGTTCACACCGAGCAGGCTGGGCAGGCAAAGTGCGACTGGAAGTCCATTGTTCCACGCACGTTTCTGCGGCCTGAAGGCCGCGCTCCGCCCGGGCGGCAGGCGTTTCACTTCGGAATTTGGGACTGCTTTTCCCCTACTGCGGGCGGTAGTTAGCCTTGGCCTCCGGCATCCATTGCTGGAGCTGCTGGACGCGCACCGTGTCCAGCGGGTGGGTGCGGAGAAATTCCGGCGTGCCGCCGCCCTGCTGGCGGTTGTGCTCCCCAAAGCGTTGCCAGAAAGCAACGGCGGCCTCGGGATCGTAGCCGGCGCGGGCCATGTAAATCAGCCCGATGCGATCCGCCTCGGATTCCTGCGCCCGGCTATGCGGCAGTTCCCGGCCCACCTTGGCCCCGAGTCCATAAGCCGTGAGCACCAGCACGCGGGTGCGCGGGTCGGAATTGGCCAGCCCTGCGCCGAGCAGTCCACCGCCGGTTTGCAGCAGGAGCCCTTCGCTCATCCGCTCCGCGCCGTGCCGCGCCACGGCGTGCGCGATTTCGTGGCCGATGACGGTGGCCAGGCCGGCCTCGTCCTTGGTGATGGGCAGGATGCCGGTGTAGATGCCCACCTTGCCGCCGGGCAGGCAGAAGGCGTTGGCCTCCTTGCTGTCGAAGACGATGAATTCCCACTGCGCGCCGGGCAGTTCCGCCACGGCGGCGATGCGGCGGCCGACCCGCTGGACCATGGCGCTGATGGCGGCATCGCGGCTCACGGGGGTCTCTTTCTTCATCTGCTGGAAGGCGCTGAAGCCGAGCTGCATTTCCTGCTGGGAGGAGATGAGCATGACTTGTTTCCGGCCTGTCTCGGGGACGGTGAGGCAGCCGGTGAACAGCAGCGACAACAGGACAAATGCGAGGTGTCTTTTCATGGTAGGGGAAGAATTCCGCGTTTGTTCTCCGTGAGGCCCAGCCGAAATCGCTTTCGGGCCACAGTCAAACTCAAGTCGGCGTTTGGACCACCGCGAACAACATCTGCGTCGTGGTCATCCTGGCCGTCATCCTCCCACTCACACACGCCGCACATTTCAAAACCTCCCCGTTCTCGCAGGGTTTTTTGTCCGCAGCATGGACACGCATGTGCGCTTCCATCTGCTGCGGGCAATTTGATGACACTGGTGAAGGGCATATTCCAAACGCGGCCCTCCCCGCACTTCAGGGGGCCTTCAAATTCTTCAGCGCGTCGCGCACGCGCGCCGCCTGCTCGTAGTCTTCACGCGAGACCGCGTCCTGCAAGGCCCGCTCCAGCTTTTGCCGTTCGGTGAGTTGCAGCGGTTCCCCTTCCGGCTTCTCCTCGCGTCGCTCGCGGTTGTTGCGGAGGTTTTCCAGCCATTGCTCCAGCGAATGAATCTCCCCGGACTGCTCGGCCAGGTCGGGTCGCTCGAAGGCGGTGTAAAACTCCCGCAGGGCGGCGATGCCGTTTTCCACCTCGCGGGCGGCGGCGGCAAACTCCTTCTTCTCCAAGCCGGTCATACCCTTGGCCCGGGTCAGCATGAGCAGGAGCTGCGGGCGAAACTGTTGCAACGCCCAGGACATCTCGTCGGTCTCAGCGAATTCGTCCACGAAATCGAAGACCTCGATGTTCCGGTCGGCATCGCGAATAACCGCCGCGTAATCGCCAAGCTGGTAGAAGCAGATGTAGCGGTGGTGATACTGGATGGCCTCCTGCTGAAGGCGCGAACAGTCATCGGGGGTCAGGACAAACTCTTCGTCGCTGCCCCCGTGGGCCGCCCGGTGCTTTTCCAACTGGCTGACGAAATGGTGGTAAACCGATTCGTGCCCCAGCGGCCGTTTGCCGTCCGGCCGCCCCTCGACATTCATCTGCAAAATCCCCAGATCGAGCCGCAATTGGAGCCTGTGGGTGCCATCCTTTCCCTTCAGCAAGCGGACCTGCACCTGCCCGGGTTTGTATTCCCAAGCATCCAGCAGGCGCGAAATGTCGAACTTCACCCCGCGAATATGGCGGCGGACCGACGAGGCGTCAATGCAGGGAGCGGCCAGCTCAGGGATCGACCGGGAAACCCAGCTCCCGCAGGCGTTGCAGCTTGTAGGTCAAAGCGCGGCGGCTGATGGCCAGGGTTTTGGCGGTCTCGGTGCGGTTGAAGTCATGGCGCTTCAACGTCTGCAAGATGGCCTCCCGCTCGATTTCCTCCATGCGCTGGAGATCGGTGTGGGTCAGGGCCGGGACGGGGTCCTCTCCACTGCGCACCCGGGTGGGCAGGTGTTCCGGCAAGACCACGCCCCCCCGGGAAAGCAGCGCGGCCCGTTCCATGGCATTGCGAAACTCCCGCACGTTCCCCGGCCAGCCATAGCGTTGCAGACACGCGGTTACAGCGGGAGTGAACCGCGCCTTGTCGCCGCCGAACTGCGCAAAAAACCGCGCCGCCAGCGGCAGGATGTCCTCCGGCCGCTCGCGCAAGGCCGGCACGTTCAACTCGACGACGGCGAGCCGGTAGAAGAGATCCTCGCGGAAGCGCCCCTCCTTGATGAGCGCCTCCAAATTGCGGTTCGTGGCCGCCAGCAGGCGGGCATCGGTCTGCTGCTCCCGCACCGCCCCGATGCGGCGAAAGCGTCCTTCCTGCGTGACGCGCAGCAGCTTGGCCTGCAGCTGAGGCGTCATCTCGCTGATTTCATCCAGAAAGATGGTCCCGCCATGCGCCTGCTCAAAGCAGCCGGCGCGCTGTTGGTGAGCCCCGGTGAAAGAGCCCTTCTCATGGCCGAACAGTTCGCTCTCCAGCAGCGTCTCGGGAATCGCCGCACAGTTGACCTTCACCAGCGGCCCGCCCGCGCGCGGGCTCCAGGCGTGGAGCAAATCAGCCAGCACCTCCTTGCCGACGCCGCTCTCGCCGGTGATGAGCACGCGGCTCTCCGAACGGGCGATGAGCGCGACGTCCCGGAAGAGGGCCCGCATCAAGGGACTTTGGGCGACCACATGCTCCGGCAAGGCCGGGGTCTCGTCCTCCGTCGAGGCAGCCATTTTGGGCTGCCCGGTGACGTTGCGGACAGTTTGGAGGAGTTCGTCGAGATCAATGGGCTTGGCCAGATAATTGACCGCGCCGTCCTGCATAGCCTCGACGGCTTCGCGGATGTCGGCATACGCGGTCACCAGCAGGACCGGCAGTTGGGCGTGAAATTGGCGGGCTTGCCGGAGCGTTTCCAGGCCGGACATGCCGGGCATGCGCACATCCGAGATCATCATGCTCACCGGAGTTGTCCGCAGTATTTGCAGGGCGGCCTCGCCGGAGTCGGCCACCAGCGGTTTGAACCCGTTGCGACTCAGAAAAGTCTGCAACAGGCTGCGTTGCCCGGCGTCGTCATCCACAAGGAGAACGCGCGGAGCCCCGGCCTCGCTGGGAGTTGCGGTCATGTGCGTGGGTGATTCTCTGGCAAAGCTGCTCGCCCGTCCAGCCCCGGTCAGCGGGAGGAAAGGTGAGACTACCGACTCTGCCCCGGAGATCCGCCCGCTTTTCTGTCTTGAGTGGAGAACGGCTTGACTGCCAGCCGCCCAACCCTGCTCATACGCAGATGATTCATGTCCTTGCGACCATTGAAGTCCAGCCTGGCCAGCGCGATGCGTTCCTCCGGGAGTTTCACGCACTCGTGCCGCTGGTGCTCGCCGAGCACGGCTGTCTTGAATACGGACCGGCCGTAAATTGCCCGACCAGCATCCCCGTGCAGAGCCAACTCGGCGACGACGCCGTGATGGTCATCGAGAAATGGGCGGATGTCGCTGCGTTGGAGGCCCATCTCAAAGCCCCGCACATGGCGGACTACCGCGTGAAGGTGAAGGCATTCGTCAAGGGTGTGACACTCCGCGTGCTTCAGCCCGCGTGAGCCTCACGGCGCGCGGAAGCCATCGTAAACCCGCGCGCCAAGATAGTCGTAGCCGCGCGCTTCCGCCGCCGTGCCGGTGAGCAGCGAATGGATGAAGCCATTCCGCTCCACCTGCACCGTGTGCAGAATCTTCCGCTCCGGATTCTCCTTCAGAAAAAACTTCACGCGCCCGCCAAGCGCCGTGTGCGCCTGCAAGCCATCCTTCGTCGTGGACTCGAACGGCAGCGACTTCGCGAAGTCCGCTTTCATCGCGTGGCTGCGGCCCCACGTTCCACCTGCCTCGCTCACGAAGGTTTTGCCGTTCAGCAAGGCGATGGCGTCGTGATACGCGAGCACGCAGAGCTGGTTTCGTGGTGAGTCTTTCAGCCAGCCAAGGAGCTTGTTCGCGTGCTGCTTGGCGTCGTCGTAGCCGTAGTTGCTGTCAAGAAATGCGATGCGCCCCACGAACGCCGGGATGCGTTCGTGGCTGTCCAAGTAGCCGAAGATAAAACTACCGCCACCACTGTGCCCATTGAGCGTGAGCGTGACTGCATGGCCCGGGAACAACGCGCGCACCCGCTCCACGAAGCCGCCCAGCTTGTCCGTTCCGTGCTTCCGCTTCCACGCCGGCCAGCTCAGGCCGTCCGCCTCGAAATAGGCGACCACAAGCGCCGCGTTCGTCTCGCGTTCGCGCAGCCAGCGGGTCTGCGCGCCGATGTGCTGGATGTCGAAGCGCCAATCGTCACCGGGCTGAAGCTGCTTGCCAACGGTTTGCTCGATGGTGTTGCCATTGGGCAGCGCGTAGAGGACGAGCTGTAGTCTTGCGCAGGCGGCCAGAAGGGTGGGCGAAGGGGCGTTGAGGTGGACGCGCACGCTGGGCTCCAGCCGGAGATCCATCACCTGCTCGCCGAAGTGTGGACTGGCGCGCCACTCGGCACGGAGCGGGCCTTCGTCGCTCAACAACGCGCTCAACTTTGCGTCAGCCAGAAGCTCCGCCACGGCCTTGTCCACGCCGTCCAGCTTTGCGGTTTGATACACGAGCCGGACGCCGTGGCTGTAGTCCACCCACGAGTCCGCGTGGCCGAGATAGAGCGGTTGAATCGCGACGCCATTCGGGCGGTGCCAGCCATAGATGGCGGCCTTGCCGGGCTTGGCGTCGAGTTGCGGCGTGAGCACCACGTCCTTCTTCGGCCCAGCGACAAGTGTGCCCAGCGGATGCTCCGCGAGGAGCGCTTGGCGTTGTCCCCAAACAAGTTCGTTGTGCCGCGCGAAGACCGGGAGCGTGACCATTTCCTTGCTCGGTGGAATCGGCTGCGGCGAAAGCTTGAGCGGGGCGGCGGCATGAATCGCGTCCACGATCCGCCGCGTGGGTAACCGGCAGTCGGTTGCTCCCGCGATGCGCTGCGCAGCGGCGGGCGTGAGCGGGGTGAGGAAGTAGTCGGCGTCGCTGCCGACCGCCAGGTAGTCCGGCGTGACGAAGACGGTGACCGTGCGCGGCTGGCCAGCCACCGCGTGAGTCAGCTTCACCGGCACGAGGCGGCGCAGGAAGTCCGGCACATTGCCGCGCAGCACTTCGGTCACAATGCGGGCCTCGCGGGCTTCGGGCCCCATGCTGGAGAGCGCTTCCACGAGGGCGCGGCCGCCCGGTGCGTCAGCGGGGCGGGGCGGAAGTTCGAGGTGCTGACTCTGTCCAGTCAGTCTGCTCGCGACCAGCACCAGTGCGGCCAACATGAGCCACGCAGCCGGAGCGCAGAACCGGCGGCGGGCACAGATTGCGGGCGTGGGCATGGCGCTGGTTTAAGCGGGCGGGGGGCAAGCGTCCACGGCGAATTCAGACTTTTTCATACCGCCGACGGGAGAAACTGCTTGTCGCCCCGGTCACAGAACGGTAGCCATTCCGGCATGTCCAAAACGTATTTCCTCCCCCTCTCGTCTTCCGCTGCTCCCGTCACACGTCGTGACTTCCTCAACCGCTCGCTGCTCGCGTCGGCCATCGCCGCCGCCAGCGCCCCGGTGCTGCTGCGCGGCCAGAACCTCAACAGCCGCGTGGCCATCGCCGGCATTGGCGTGGGCGGCAAGGGAGCCAGCGACATCAAGGGCATCGCTGATGCGGGCGCGGACATCGTGGCCTTGTGCGATGTGGACGAAGGCACGCTCAAGAAATCCAGCGCGCTCTATCCCAAGGCGCAGTTGCACCGCGACTACCGGAAGATGTTTGAGACCCAGAAGGATTTCGACGGCGTCTCAGTGAGCACGCCCGATCACCACCACGCGCTGGCCGCCGCGTTGGCGATGAAGCTGGGCAAGGGCGCGTATGTGCAGAAGCCGCTCACGCACTCGGTGTGGGAAGCCCGCCGCCTTGCGGAAATCGCCCGCGAGAAAAAGGTCGCCACGCTCATGGGCAACCAGGGCCACTCCGGCAACGACGTGCGCAACTTCTGCGAACTCATCTGGGCCGGGGCCATCGGCAAGGTCCGCGAGGCGCACATCTGGACCAACCGCCCCATCTGGCCGCAGGGCCGCAACCGTCCCGCCGGCGAGGATGCCGTGCCCGCCACGCTGGACTGGGATGTCTTCCTCGGACCCGCGCCGATGCGACCGTTCAAGTCCACCTGGCCCGACGAGGATGCGAAGGATGGCAAGAAGCGCCGTGGCGGCACGGTGTATCATCCGTTTGCCTGGCGCGGTTGGTGGGACTTCGGCACCGGGGCGCTCGGCGACATGGCCTGTCACTTGATGGACCCGGCTTTCTGGGCGCTGCACCTCGGCCACGCGGACAGCGTTGAGGCGGTCTCCGACGGAGCCACTTCAGAAATGGCTCCCAAGTCCTGCGTCATCACCTACCAGTTCCCGGGGCGCAAGAGCGACCACGGCGAACTGCCCCCGGTCAAAATCGTTTGGTATGACGGGGGCAAGAAGCCGACGAACGAATTGCTGGGCCTTACTCCCGAAGCCAAGTCACCCGACAACGGCTCTCTCTTCGTCGGCGAGAAGGGCAAGATCACGTGCGAAACCTACGGTGGCGCGCCGAAGTTCACGCCCGATTCCAAGACCAAGGAATTCGCCAAGCCCGACCAAACCCTCGCCCGTTCGCCCGGGCATCACAAAGAGTTCGTCGAAGCCATCCGGGGCAACGCGCTCAAGGGCATGGCCAGCCTCGACTACGCCGGTCCCTTCACCGAGATGGTGCTCATGGGCAACCTCGCCGTGCGCACCGGCAAGAAAGTGGAATGGGACGGCCCCGCGATGAAGGCCAAGAACATGGATGTCACGAAACTCGTGAAGCGCGATTATCGCAAAGGTTGGGATTTCTGATACCAGTTGCGGGCGAACTCCCGCTGAGTCCCCCGCGATTGCGGCCCCAGCACTCGAACTGCCCACTTTGCGGTGCGATTCGTGGCAGAGCCCCACGGGTGGCTCGTGGAGTGCGGCGACGACGCGAGTTGGCGCTGTGTGTTTGCGTGATGCGGATCATAAAAGCCCCGGCTGGGGCCAAAGCACTCCATGGGCTGGTGCGAAGTTTGACACCCCTCGGCACAGGATGCGCAAACTGAAATCCGCGCTGACTGTCACCGGTTGGCGAGCTGCGACTCCACCCAAGGCACGACCTTCTCCACCCACTTCGCCGCGTGTGCGCGCAGGCCGGGGCCGCTGAAGTGGACGCCTTTGCCGCCGCGCTCGCGCAGGTCGCCCTTCAGCGCGTCGCTGTCCGGACCTTCGAGGGTGAGGCCGGACTTCCAGAGCGAAGCCTGCGCCGCGCGGATGTCCGGCGATGCTTCGTCGCCGGGGACGTGGTAGCTGACTTGCGCGACAAACCACGGCGCGTCCCAGCCCAGCTCGCGCCGGGAGTCGCGGATGAGTTGGGTGAGGAACTGCGTGTAGAGCGGGCCGGGCAAGGTGCGCGTGGCATCGCGCTGGTTTGCGTCGGATTCGCCTTGGTGCCAGAGCACGGCGCGGAAGCCGCGCGGGCCGATTTGCTTCACGCGCGAGACGAAGTTCGTGTAGATGCGGCCCTTGCACTCCCACTCGCCGGACGGGAGCTGCGTGACGTTGCCGAGCAGCGTGGGCGGGTTCGGGAAGCGCGCGCCGGCGGGGAGCCACTCGCGCACGCTGGTCGCACCCACGCCCGTGGAGACAATGCCGACAGGGACTTTCAAG
The DNA here is from genome assembly GCA_945874145.1 of Akkermansia muciniphila. Taxonomy (GTDB): domain Bacteria; phylum Verrucomicrobiota; class Verrucomicrobiia; order Limisphaerales; family SXTU01; genus SXTU01. The sequence goes on along the minus strand of CAMCFN010000008.1, from coordinate 38,910 downwards.
CGCTCGGCAAGCGCGTCGCCGAAGGGCGGGAGGAAACTGCCGCCGCCGCCACTTGCGCCGGGCTGCGGGTCGTTCGCGAGCCGCCAGCTCTTGCCATCAAACGTGGTGACGAGGCCGGTCTTGGTCTGCTGCTTCTCTTCACCGTGGTTGGCGGAATTCGACTGGCCCGCGATGACGAAGACTTCGCCAATGCCGACGTGCGCAACATTGGTTTCGGCGAGTGTTTTACCAGCGGCGAGCGTGCGGACTTCGAGGCGGAACCAGCCGCCGGCGGGCGCGTCGAGTTCAGCGCGGAAGGCGTCGGCCCCGGCTTTGAAGTCGATCGGCTGCCAAAGGTCGCTTGCACCGGGGCCGGTGAGCCGGGCTTCGAGGGAAGTCGCGCGCTCATCGGCTGCGAACTGCCCCGTCACGAGGAATTTGCCAGCCGTGCGCGTAGTGCGCTGGGTGACTTGGTAGTCGAGCGGCGCGGTGAGCGTGAGCGCGGAGGCTTGGCCGCAAAGAGCGCAAAGGGATGCAAGCAGGGAGGCGAGACGTTGCATAACGGGCGATGCTGTTGATGACTCGGCTGGCTGGCGAGGCGTATTTGGACTGCGGCCGGCGACCGTCGCCGTTGGAATGGTTCACTGGCTAGGCGGGGAGTTGGCTGTTTCGGGCGGATTTGCCGGAGGTATCTCCGGCCGGCACGCGCGCGTGAACCACGGCAACGGCACATGAACCAGGAGCTGAACCACGACCAGCACCAGCAAGTCGGGTAGTTTCGCGAGAGCGGTGCCCCAGAAGCCCTCGCCACCCGCGAGCAGCACTGGATGCGGGTAGGCGAGCCAGGCCCAGAAACAGATTACGAAGCCCACGCCCGGCAGCCCCGAGTGGAAGCGTCGCTTGATGAGCGTTAGCGCGTAGTAGAAGAGCGAGAGGGCATCGAACAGGCAGCCAAGGAACAGCACGCCGAGCAGGTAACGGTGGGTGCTGGCAGGCTGCTGCCACATCCAGACGCTCGTTCCGATCACCAGACCGATAAAACCGAACACCTCGCCCCACTTCTGCCAGAACGTGAGCGGCTGCGGGTTCGGCGCTGGCTCAGTCGGCAGCATCAACGCGCGTCTCCGTGCTACGGGCGTTTCGCCCCGGGTCGCTGCTTGTGCTACCGCGAAGCATGGGAAGCCCGAAACTAAGGCTGCGGCGCTGGTTTGCTGGCTTTCGGGGCCGGGGGCGGGGGCGGCTGGGTGATCTCGCGGAGGTAGAGGTTGCGGAAGTAAAGCACGCTGCCGTGGGCCTGAAGCTCGATCTGGCCGGTGGGGAAGAGCGGCTGGGTGCGATCCCAGTAGTTCTCCATGGTGACGTTGTTCACCACCAGTTCACCGTTGAGATAGACATGCACCTTGTCGCCGAGGCACAGGATGCGGAAGCGGTTCCACAAGCCCGGCGCGTGGTCGGCCCACTTGAGCGGGTCGGCGGGGTGGGTCTTGTTGTTGTAAAGCCCGCCGGAACCGACGCGCTTGGGATTGGCCGGCGTCTCACGCTCCCAGATCTGAATCTGCGGCGAACCCCGCACGTAGATGCCGCTGTCCCCCTTCGGACCAATCTTCCAGTCGCATAGCATCTCAAAGTCACCGTAGTCGCGCGCGGTGCAGAGGTTCTGGCCCTTGCCGTCGAAGATCAGCATGCCATCGGCCGTGCCCCAGTGGGCGAGCATGTTCTCATCGGCCTTGGCCTGTGCGGCGGCGAGTTCCTCCTTGGACATCGCGGCGCGCTTAACCGGATCGGCCACGAGGCCCTTCCAGCCCGTCAGGTCCACGCCGTTGAAGAGGCGGGTAAAGCCACGCGGCGGGATGTTGTGTGCCTCGGCCACGGGCAGCTCCTTCAGGCGCAGGTTGCGGAACTCAACGTAATCGTTGTGGCCCAGGAAGCCGATGCGGCCTTTCTCGCGCAACATGCCGGGATGCTTCCGCAGCGTCTCGGGGTCGGTCACGGTGTTGAGGTCCGTGTCCACGATGACCTTGCCGTTAAGCGTGACGCGGATGTGGCGGCCGCGGCAGTAAATCTCCTCCTCGTTCCATTCGCCGACCGGGCGGAGAGCGCCGCGCTTGGCGGCGGCGATGAGATAGACGGAACCGTGGTATTGGGCGGGCTTGAGCTTGGCGTATTTCGGGTCGGTGTCGTCGAGGATCTGCACCTCCATGCCGCTGTAGGCCAAGCTGCCCTCGGCAAACGGCGCGCGGATGGCGATGCCGTTGTTGGAGCCGGCCTCCAGCTTGAACTCGAAGCGGAAGATGAAGTCGCTGTAGTCGCGCTCCGAGAGCAAGTTGCCGCCACCACCCTTGGCGCAATAAAGCACGCCGTCCTTCACGCCGTAGCCACCGCCCTTGCCGCCCAGCAACTGCCAGCCATTCAGGGTCTTGCCGTCGAAGAGCGGCAGGAAACCGGCCTCGCGGTTCAAGGAGGCGCAACCCGTGAGCAACACCGCGCCCAGCGCGACGGAACCAAGGCCAAGGAGGAAGGATCGGGACGTGAACATGGCGGTTAAAAATGGACGTTTATCGAGTCGGCGGAGGCTGTTTCAAAGGCCGGGGGGTGTCAAGCATCCCGCCCCAAGCCAGCACTCAGCCGCGCGCGGGATTGCCTTCGCGCCGTTGCGGTTGGATAGTCTGCGCCGTTATGGACGTGACGAATCTCGATGCCGTGCCGGCCTTTACCACCAAGGACGGCTCCGAAATCCGCGAGCTGCTGGCGTATCGCAACTCCGGCATCCGCAACCAGTCCCTCGCCGAGGCGCGCGTGCCGGTGGGCGGCAGCACGATGGAGCACTACCACGCGGAGTCGGAGGAGATTTACTACATCACGCACGGCACGGGCCGGATGCGCATTGAGGCCGAGGAGCGCGAGCTCCGCGCGGGCGACGCCGTCGCCATCCCGCCGGGCCAGAAGCACAAGCTCTGGAACACCGGCCCAGAGGTGCTGCGCCTGCTCTGCTGCTGCGCGCCGTGCTACGAGCATCAGGACACGTTCATCACGGAATAGGTTGTGCGCGTCGTCATTCCAGAAGTGTTGAGGCTGCCGAGTGGATCGCGAGAGAAGCGAGATGAAATCCTCGCTCGAATAGCAGGGGGGCTAACCGCTCTTGTGCTGTTGTTTTATCCGCGCGCTGACATTTCCGGACTCCGTGGCCAATACTGGCTTCTGGGCATTCCTTTCGAAGGATTCAGCCTCTACCTAGGACTCGTCGGAGATGGTGGTGAAACCGGTTTTCGTGTTTGGGTTCGCCCTTTTGATTTCCTTCTCAGCATTACGGTGTCGCTATGGTTCGCATCGCTTGTCTATTTGTTCTTCAAACTCATCAGTATATTCCTCTCCAAGTCAAAGCCAGCCGGTCAATCCTGAGTTGAAACCCACCCGCGTCCGCCTCTTCATCAAACCCTATTGCCCGTGGTGCTCCAAGGCCGAGGCCTGGCTCAACGCGCGCGGCATTCCGCTTCCGTTTCCCCAACCGCTGCGCTAGTTTCCCATCGTGAAAACGCTCTTCGACTACCATGTGGTCTGCCATCGGGACGACAACGGGAGTTGCGTCGCCTACGTGCCGGCTATTGCAGGCTGCCATGCAGTCGGCTCCACGCCGGAAGGCGCACAGCAGGAGCTTCACAACGTCTTCGACATGATGGTCGAGGAGTTCGCCGAGCGCGGCCAGCCGTTGCCCGAGGACGTGGAACTCACTGTCGCCCATGCCCGCTAAGGCGAGGGAGTTGATGCGCGCCGCCGCGCAACTCGGCTTTGTGCAGACCCGGCAAAAGGGCAGCCACGCCCGCTGGCAGCACAAAGATGGTCGCGCCACGACGATTCCGATTCATCCCAGCACCGAAATCGGCGGCTGGCTCTTCCGCGAAATACTGAAGCAACTCGGTGTTTCGGAGGTGGATTTCCGCAAGCTGAAGTAACTTCCCATGAAACCCACCCGCGTCCGCCTCTTCATCAAACCCTGTTGCCCGTGGTGCTCCAAGGCCGAGGACTGGCTCGACGCGCGCGGTGTGGAGTATGAGATCCTCAACGTCATGGCCGACGACAAGGCTTACGACGAGATGGAGCGCCTCTCCGGCCAGACCCTCGCCCCGACCATCGAGGTGGATGGCCAGGTGCTCGGCGACTTCGGCCCGCCGGAGATCGAGAAATGGTGGAAGAAGAACGGTTGGGAATGATTGTGCCGATGGAAACCTTGCTTGCCTCGCCTAAGTCCGCCCCGCGCCCGCGCCTCCCCGAGTGGCTCCGCCTCTCGCTGCCGACCAGCAGCGCGTTCACGAAGACGCGCGAACTGCTCAACGACCTGCGCCTCCACACCGTCTGTGAGAGCGCCAAGTGCCCGAACCATTGGGAGTGCTGGAGCAAGGGCACGGCGACCTTCATGATCGCCGGCGACCGCTGCACGCGCGCGTGCGGCTTCTGCGCCGTGTCCACCGCCAAGCCGCTCGCGCTCGAAGCCGATGAGCCGCAGCGCGTGGCCGAGGCGACGAAACGCATGGGCCTCAAGCACGTCGTCATCACGGCGGTGGCGCGCGACGACCTCGCGGACGGGGGCGCGGGACATTTCCGACAGACCATCGAGGCCACTCGCGCAGCCAACCCCGGTATCGTCATCGAAGTGCTGGTGCCGGACTTTCTGGACAAGGACGACTGCATCGAAACGGTGCTCGGCGCGAACCCGGAGATCTACAACCACAACCTCGAAACCGTCCGCCGCCTCACGCCGAGCGTGCGGCACCGCGCCACTTACGACCGCTCGCTCTCGGTGCTGGCGAAAGTGAAGGCGCGTCGCCCGGATGTCTTCACGAAGTCCGGCATCATGCTCGGCCTCGGCGAGACGGAGGCGGAAGTGCTCACGGCGATGGAGGACTTGCGCGCGGCCAACTGCGACATCCTCACGCTGGGCCAATACCTCCAGCCGACGCTGAAGCATCTGCCGGTCGTGGAGTTCGTCCACCCGGACAAGTTTGCGGAGCTCGGGGCGCGGGCCGAGGCGCTGGGCTTTGTCCACGTCGCCAGCGGACCGATGGTGAGGAGCAGCTACCACGCGGAAGAGTTTGCGCCGGCCTAAGGAGCGGTTCAGAAAAGGGGCAGGAGTGTCCCCGCCACGCGCTTAGTCCACGAACAGAAACTCGTTCGCCGAGAGCAGCACTTGGACGAGCTGTTCCCAGGGCTTGAGCGCCGGCATGACGGGCACGTCCACGCCACGGAAGTCTTTCTTCGCATCCCACTCCTTCACGGGCACGGCCGCGCCGGCAGCGGCGGCGGTGTTCAACTCGGTGATGATGGGCGACCACTTGAACTCGTCGCTGTTCAGGTTCGCGCGGTAGTCCACAATGAAGTCAAGGGTGTCCCCCGCTTTCACGGCGGTGGTCGGCACGCGCAGCTCCTCCGACGAATTGTGAACAGTCACCGTGCGGAGCTGGCCGGCCGAGCTGCTGACGATGAACGCGCGCACGCCGTCGCCCGCGCTGGTCTCGTGCGCGATGCGGCCCGCGATGCTCACGCCACAATCGCGCGGTGCAATCCAGCGGCGAATGACGGCGTGCTGGAGGTCATTGCCCGTGTGCCCGCCGTCGGCGGTGAGCTGCGCCCAGCCGAGCTTGGCATCGGGCCAGCTCGGACCGCCTTGCCAGGCCTTGCCCGTAAAGTGCGGCAGCGCGGCGAAGCCCTTGAGCTTGCGCGTGGTCTCGTCGTATTCGCCCCAGCCATAGCGCCACTGGTTTTCCGGCGATGGCTTGGGCGCCTGAGGCTGGTTCGCCTCCGCCTCGGCCACGAAGCGCACAGCGGCGGCGGTTTGCGCAGACGTCGGCTCGCGCTGGTAGAGGGCGCGGTAGAGCAGGCGGACTTTCTCCTCCGGTGAGCCGAGGCTGGTGAAATCGGCGCGTGAGGCAAGCGCCTTGCCCCGTGCGGCGACGAACGGATGGTTGAGGAAGAACAGCGCCTGCTGCGAAACAGTCGTCTCGTGTCGCTGCGGAATGTGGAGGTCGGGGTTGGCGAAGTCGAAGACGCGGAAAACGCCGGGGAGATACTGGCGGTCCACGAGGCCGTAGAGGCTGCGGCGCTTGCTGGTGAAGATGTCCACCGGCTTGCCGCCGGGGACGCGGTCGAGTTCGCCGCTCGCCATGAGCAGCGAATCGCGCAGTTCCTCGAAGTCGAGCCGCTGGCGGTTCGCACGCCAGAGGAGGCGATTGTCGGGGTCGAGCGCAGCGGCGCGCTTCCAGTGTTCAGTATTCAGTTTCCAGTTTGCAGTGGGTCGCCCGGAATCAGGTGCCCTCACTGAATGCTGATTACTGGACACTGAATACTCGCCGCTCTGCTGATACGCCGCGCTCGTGAGCAGCAACCGGTGCATCGCCTTCAAGCTCCACCCCTCGGCGACGAAGCGCCGCGCCAGCCAGTCGAGCAGCTCAGGATGACTCGGTGCTTCGGCACGCAGGCCGAAATCGCTGGGCGTCTTCACGAGGCCCGCGCCGAAATGATGCAGCCACAGCCGGTTCACCATCACACGGGCGGTGAGCGGGTTGTCCGGACTGGCGATGGCGCGGGCGAGTTCGAGGCGTCCGCTGCCATGCGTGAATGGCTGGCGCTGCGGACCGGAGACGGCTTGCAGGAACTGGCGCGGGACTTCGATGCCCTTGTTCTTCGGGTCGCCCCGCAGGAAGACGCGTGGGTTCTGCGTTGGCTGGCGATCACTCACAATGAGCGCGTGCGCCGGGGACGCTGGTGTGCGGATGAGGTGGCGGTCCACCTCACCTTGGAGCTTCCATAGTTCCTCCGTGTGTTTTGAGGTGAAGAGCAGTTCGGTGTTCACTATGCCATCGTCCGGGACGACGACAGGTGAGCTGGCAGAATAGAGGACCTGGCGCAGCGCCTCGGCATGTGGGTCTGGCAGGGCCGTGGGCGGCGGCAAATTGTTCGTCTTCGCGGCGGCAAGCGCGGCCTGCCACTGCTGGTCGATGGTGGAAAGCACCTTGCCGTAGCGCTCGGCGACTTCGCTCGGCGATTGCGGCGGCGTAGCGAAGGCTTCCAAAAGTAGGACAGGCGTCCCGCCTGTCGTTCCATCCACCTGCGCCGCTTGAGCGGGAGATTTGATGTTAGAAATCAGGCTGGAAGCCTGACCTACTTTGGCCGCGCCTTGCGGCGCGGTGACGTGCTGATGCCACAACGCCCAGACCGGGTCGCCACGTTTATTCGCCTGGTCCAGATACGCCTGCCAGCGGCGGACAGTGGCGGGGATGAGATCCTTGTCGGTCAGGATTTGGTCGAAGCCTTCCTCGGGATATTTGTGCAGCTCAAACTGCGCGAGCAGGTAGTCCGTCACCCGGGCGCGGGCGCGGGCGGCGGTCTCGGCGCGGCGCGCGGCCAAGGTGGAGTTCAGCTTGTCTAGGCGAACTTGATACTCTTTCTCGAACGCGGCGAGGGCGTCGGACTTTTCCGGAAACTCGATTTGCACAAGCTCGTCCGCCGTGCTCTGGAATACGCCGTAGAGCGAGTAGTAGTCGGCCGTGGGGATGGGGTCGTATTTGTGGTCGTGGCAGCGGGCGCACTGGACGGTCAGGCCCATCGTGCCGCGTGTCACCACGTCGATGCGGTCGTCGATGATCTCGTGCGTCACGCCGATGAAGCGGCGACCAGTCGTCAGGAAACCGAGGGCGGCCAGGTCGCTGCGCGCCGGTTGAGGGTTGAAAGTTGAAAGTTGAGAGCTGGCCTTGGTGGCTTGCGCCCCCTCGGCGACTTTGAACTCCGGCACGAGCTGATCACCCGCAATCTGGAGCATCAGAAAGCGATCGTAAGGCAGGTCGTTGTTCAGTGCGCGGACAACCCAGTCACGGTAGGCGTAGGAATGCGCGTAGAAACGCTCCTCGCGGGCATAGACATAGCCCTTCGTGTCCGCGTAGCGCGCCACATCGAGCCAGTGCCGCGCCCAACGCTCGCCGTAGTGCGGGGAAACGAGGAGACGGTCGGCGAGATTTGCGATTGCCGCCTGGCGACTGCCGATGGAGGAACACTCGCGGACGAACGCCTCGACCTCTTCCGCGCTGGGCGGCAGGCCGGTGAGATCGTAAGTCATGCGGCGAATCAACGTGCGCGGGTCGGCGGGCGGCGAGGGCTTCAGACCGCTGGCCTCCAGCTTCGCGAGAATGAAGTGGTCAATCGGCGACTTCGGCCAAGCCTTGTCCTTCACCTTGGGCAGCGGCTGATCCTTCGGTGGAACGAAGGCCCAGTGTGGCTTCGCTGACCGCTGGTTGCCGGCCGTGTCAGGCTTACCCTCACGCGGGTCCGGCGCACCGGCGCGAATCCACTGCTCGAAGTCGGCGATTTGCGGCGGCGAAAGCTGCTTCTTCGGCGGCATCTGCAAGTCCGCGCTCAAGTGGCGGATGGCCGCGAGCAACCGGCTGCTGTCCGGCTCGCCGGGCACGACCGCTGGCTCGCCCGAGTTGCCGCCGCGGCGAAGGCCGTCGCGGGTGTCCACATGCAGGCCGCCCTTGAGTGATTTGCTTCCGGCGCTGTGACATTCGTAGCACTGCTGCACGAGCACCGGCCGGATGCGGCGCTCGAAGAAATCGAACTCCGATCTGGATGCGCCATATCCCAAGCTCCATATCCCAAAGAAACACCAAGCTCCAACCACCAAGCCGAGGCGCGCGCGGACGCTTCGGAGCTTGAGGTTGGGAGCTTGGAGCTTGGAGGTGTTTTCCGCGTCGGGCATCACGTTGTCAGACGCAGCGCAGGCCGCCGGATTCGCCTTGGGAAGCCACGAGCCGGCTACAGGGAATCCCGGCTTGAGTTGGGGCGACGCATCCTCGACGCTTGCCGCCTAAGCAGCATGAGCCACCGCGCCCTTGTCATCGTGCCGACCTACAACGAGCGGGAGAACCTCCCTCCGCTCGCCGCGCACATTCTCAAACTGCCTGTCCCGGTGGACCTGCTCGTAGTGGATGACAACTCGCCGGATGGCACCGGCAAGCTCGCCGACGAACTCGCCGCCAAGCATCCGTCTATCCACGTTTTGCACCGCGCGGAGAAGAACGGCTTGGGCCGCGCCTACATCGCCGGGTTCAAGTGGGCGCTCGCTCGCGACTACGAGTTCATCATGGAGATGGACGGCGACTTCTCGCACAACCCGGACGACATCCATAAGTTTCTCGCCGCCGCAGAGGGTGCCGACCTCGTCATCGGGTCGCGCTACTGCAACGGCATCCGCGTCATCAACTGGCCGCTCAACCGCCTCGTGCTCTCGCTGGGCGCGGCCAAGTATGTGCGCGTCATCACCGGCCTGCCCCTGAGCGACCCGACCGGCGGCTTCAAGTGCTTCCGCCGTGCCACGCTGCAATCGCTGGACCTCGATGCCGTGCAATCCAACGGCTACAGCTTCCAGATTGAGATGTCGCACAAGATTTGGCGGCAGGGCCTGCGGATTGCCGAGGTGCCGATCATCTTCACCGACCGCTTCCAGGGAAACTCGAAGATGTCCAAGGGTATCGTGAAGGAGGCGCTCTTCATGGTGTGGCGGCTGTGGTTTCAGAATGGGCTGCGGCGCTATCCGCGCAAGCAGCGCTGAACATCCAAGCCTGAAAACAGCGCTTGCTAAGCGGGTGGCCATTAGTATTCTGCCCGCCCTTTGACATGAAAACGGACATCCATCCGAAATACGACGCTGCCGAGTTCCGTTGCGCCTGTGGCAACGTGATTTCCACCCGCTCCACCCGCAAGACCGTCCTGCTGGGCATCTGCAACGTCTGCCACCCGTTCTACACGGGCCAGCAGAAGTTTGTGGACACCGCAGGCCGCGTGGACAAATTCCAACAACGCCTCGCCAAGACGCAGGCTGCTCAGGCCGCCGCCGCGGCCACCGGCAAGAAGAAGAAGTAGCTTTCCGAACCGCCATCGCCCGCCGGGTCCACGCCCGGCGGGCGATTGCTTTTTGCCGGCCTCATCCCGCCCGTTGAGCCCGCGCTATGCGGGCTGAGTTTAAGCCAGGCCGCCGAACCGGAAACCCGTGCCCCATGAACCTGCGCCCGCACATCGAGAAGTTCAGCCGCCGCTTCGCCGAGGTGGAGGCGTCGTTGAGCGATCCGAAGGTCTTCGACAACCCATCCCGTGCGCAGGAGCTTTCCCGGGAATACGCCCGCCTCAAGGAACTCGTCGCCACGGGGACGGCCTACCTGAAGGTGGAGCGCGAGTTGGCGGAAAACCAGGCTCTCATCACCAGCGAGCCGGCGGATTCCGAGCTGGCGGCGATGGCCAAGGAGGAACTTCCTCAACTCAACGACGCCCTCAAACGCCTCACGCTCGACGTGCAGCGGGGCGTGGTGCCGCCCGAGCCCACCGACTCGCGCAACACGATTGTGGAAATCCGCGCCGGCGCGGGCGGGGCGGAGTCCGCGCTATTCGCCGCCGACCTTTACCGCATGTTCACCCGCTATGCTGAAACCAAGGGCTGGAAAGTTGAGCCCATGGATTCCAGCCCGTCGGACTTGGGCGGCTTCAAAGAAGTCATCTTCGGCGTGAACGGGCAGGACGTTTACAAGAACCTCAAATACGAGAGCGGGGTCCATCGCGTGCAGCGCGTCCCGGCCACCGAAGCGCAAGGCCGCGTCCACACCAGCACCTGCACGGTCGCCGTGCTGCCGGAGGCCGAAGAGGTGGACGTTGAAATCCGCCCTGAGGATCTCGACATCCAGGTCTGTCGCGCAGGCGGCCACGGCGGACAGGGCGTGAACACGACCGACTCCGCCGTGCGCATCGTTCACAAGCCCACTGGCACCGAGGTGCGCTGCCAAGACGAGCGTTCACAGCACAAGAACAAGGCCAAGGCGATGATCGTGCTCCGCTCGCGCCTGCTGAATCGCAAGATCGCCGACGAGAAGGCCAAATATGAGGCGCAGCGCAGCTCGCAGGTCGGCACCGGCGAGCGCAGCGAGAAGATCCGCACCTACAACTTTCCGCAGAACCGGGTAACCGACCATCGGATCGAACTCACGCTTTACAACCTCGCGAACGTGCTGGAGGGCGATCTGGATGACCTCGTCGGACCGCTGATGAATGACGACCTGGAGCAAAAGCTGTCGGCGGTGCAGACGTGAGCCAAGAGTAGTCACTTTCCCATGATTCCCCGCGCCTTGATCTTCGACTGCGATGGCACGCTGGCCGACACGATGCCGCTGCACTGGCACGCTTGGCGGGTGATTTCCGAGCGCCATGGCATCCACTTCACCGAGGAGCGGTTTTATGCGCTGGGCGGCGTGCCCTCCCGCGACATTCTCAAGATGCTCCGTGAGGAACAGGGCTTAAGCTACGACCATCACGAGGTCTCCGTGGAGAAGGAGCATGCCTTCCTACCCTTCATCCCAACGGTGCAGGGCATTCCCGAGGTGGTCGCCATCGCGCGTGAGCATCACGGCAAGCTGCCCATGGCCGTGGCCAGCGGCGGCAAGAAGCGCGTCGTGGAACAAGTGCTGCACCACCTAGGGATTCACCACTGGTTCGGGGCCATCGTCACAAGCGAGGACGTCACCCGGCAGAAACCGGAGCCGGATATTTTCCTAGAGGCCGCGCGGCGGCTCGGCGTGGAGCCGCAGTTTTGCCGGGGCTACGAGGACACGGACCTTGGCATGACCTCCATCCGTTCGGCGGGCATGGATGCGGTGGACGTGCGGGCCTTCATCACTTTGGTCCGCTGAGCATCTGCCGGGCGCGCTCCACGCGCTGCTCCAAGGCCGCCCGCCGGGAGGGGAACATCTGCTGCATCCGCTGGTAGATGAGAATCGCCCCCGCCCAGTCCTGCTGTTCCTCGCGCAACCGGGCAAACTGCCGGCCGGCCTCCTGCACCTGCCGCAAATCCGGGGCTTCGCCGGGGCGCAACTGCTTTTGATACAGGACATTGGCCCAGTGTTCCGCCGCCTCCTTGGCGCGTCCCTGTTTCTCGCGGACGACCCCCAAGGCCACTTCCGCCAGCGTGCGCGCCGCCGCCTCGGCCCCCGGCCAACTCATCGCCCGCAGATAGGCTTCAGCAGCAAGCTCCAGTTGCTTGGCATCCTTGTGTTTCTCCGCCCGTTGCAGATGGCAGTTGCCAATGGCACCCATGGCCAGTGCGGCAAGCCGGTTCGTAGGAAAATTATTTGTGATGCGGCTGTAGGCGATAATCGCGTCACCGAACGGGTCGGTGGCAATGGGCACCCCATCCTGGCCGGCGTTCAGATAGGTGTCCCCCAAGGCGAAAAAGGCCTCGGCCTGAAGCGGGCGGGGCGCCTTATCGTCGTTGATCAGGGAAATAAAATAGTTCGTCGCCCCCTTGTAATCCTGCCGGTAGAAGGCCGCTCGTCCGGCGGACAGATGCGCCTGATACTTCAGATCGGTGACGCTCCAGTTGGTGTTTTGGAACAGACGTTGGTAGCTCTCCTCGGCCTTGTCGAACTGGCCTTGGTTGAAGAAAAAATCACCCACCCAGAGCTGGGCGAGCGGGGCGTTGCTGTGCGCTGGGAAATTCGCCACAAAGTTGGTGAAGAGCGGCAGGGCGTTGGTGGCCCCGGCCTGATAATTGGACCAAGCCCGCTCGAACTCCACATCCGACCGCGCGCTGTTCGTGGGAAAGAGCCGCACCCATTCGTCGTAGGTCCGGGCGGCGTTGGCCGTGTCGTATTCCTCCCGATAAGTGCGCGCAATGGCCAGATGCACCTGCGGTGCCAGCGGGGATTGCGGGAACTGCTTGAGCAGCCACTGAAACTCCTGGCGGGCTGCAGGCCGTTTCCCTTGGCGGTTCCACTCCGACCCCAGCGAAAACGCCGCACGATCACTGAACGGGCTCTGGGGAAACCAGGTCGCCATCTTGCGCACAGCGCGCTCCGCCGCCGGGAGGCTGCCCACGGTCAGCGCCGACCGCACGAGCTGGTAAAGCGCCTGATCCAGATACGCGGCCCGCACCTTGGGCAGATCGGCATATTGATCCACCAGCAGCGCGAAGTTCTGCATCGCGTTCGTGTGCTCCTTGAGCTGCACCTGGGCCTCGGCCAGTTTGAACCGCGCCACCGCCTGCTCCTCGGAGCGGGGCAGCCGGCGCGCAGCCTCGGTGAAGTCCGCCGCTGATTCGGCGAAGCGACCTTGATGCCAGAAGCACCAGCCGCGCTGGTAGTGGGCGCGATCCAGAAAGGCGCTGTTCGTGTGCTCGAGCAGCACGCGGTTAAGGTTCGTCACCGCCGCCTGCAGCAGATTCGTCAAGGAGGCAACGTCGTTGGTGCCGCTGGCGAGCAGATGATAGTTCTTCACCCGCAGTTCGCCCAACGTGAGCTGCACAAAATCCAGTGCCGGCTCGGCGGGATACTGCGTGGAAAACAACTCGAGCATGGCGATGGTCTCCGGCTCCCGGTTGGTCTGGGCCAGGCTCAGCTCGACCGCCTTCGTCAGCGCACGCCGCCGCAGCTCTACCGGGGCGTTGGTCGCAAAGTTGTTGGTCAACGAGGCGACGGCGGCAGCCAGGTCGCCCAGCTTTTCCAGCACCGTGCCCTGCAACGCAAAGGACTCAGCCTGAAGCAGGGGCTGCTTCAACGTGACGGCCAGTTGCACCAGGTTCGTCATCACCGGCAGGGCGTCAGCATCACGGCCCGCAGCCGTCAGCACTCGGCCGAGGAGAAAACGCCGCTGCCAGTCCACCTCCGGGGGCAGTGAGCGGTTGTCGAGCGCCCGCACCGCCTTTTCGGCCGCTGCCAACTCCTTGCCGGCCAGCAAGACTTCGCCCAGCAGCAAGGTGCCGCTGACGACGAGCGTGTTGGTCGGGGCCGCCCGCGCCGCCCGCTGAAACGCCCCGTCGGGAGCCCGGAGGAGCGCCACCACCTTATCCCGCTGTTCCCCGAGCCGATGGCGGGCCAGCGCCTCGTTGTGTGCGGCCACGAGGAGGTGTGGTGATTTCGGAAAATCTCGCACCAGCAAGGAGTAAGTATTCGCTGCAGCCGCATACCTGCCCGCCTGAAACTGGGACTCCGCCAGCCAGAACTGATATTGATCCGCCAGTGTTCCTGACTGCGGCAAACCGGCGGTAAGCAGCTCCATCGCCCCGACCGAGTTGGTCAGGAAGTATCGAGCCTGAGCCTGGCGAAGCAACGCCTCGGCCTTGAATGCCGAGTTGGTCCAAGCCTTGACGAACGCACCGAATTCCCGCTCGGCCCGCTCGTAGCTCAAGTCCTGAAAGGCCCGCGCCGCCGCCGTGAAATCCCGATCCTCCAACGGGTCCGCGAACTCGGCGGCTGAGGTGTTCAACCAGCCAACAAGCAGAAAGAACAGGGCGAGCCATCGAGCCACACCGGGACTGCGCAGTGTCCGACGGCAAATCGCTTTCCCCTTCACGGAGCGAGGGGGGAAGGTAGCCGGAGGCCGGATAAGGGGGGCGGCCGCCAACGCTGTCGCGCGGCACCCCTCTCCCCAACCCTCTCCCCTTGCTCCGCAAAAGGAGAGGGAGGAGAGACTCTGGCCATCCAGTTTTCGCACGCTGCTCACTTCGTTGCAGTATTCGTCTCTGCGCGGAGGATTCGATTCAAAAATTCTCCCGTGTGACTGCCCGGCGTGGCCGCCACCGTCTCAGGCGTGCCTTCCGCCACGATGCGACCGCCGCCGGTGCCACCTTCAGGGCCCATGTCGATAATCCAGTCGGCGCACTTGATGACGTCGAGATTGTGCTCGATGACGAGGAGCGTGTTGCCCGGCGCGCGGAGCTTGAAGAAAACTTCGAGCAGCTTGGCCACGTCGTGGAAGTGCAGGCCGGTCGTGGGCTCGTCGAGGATGTAGAGCGTCTTGCCGGTTTGGCGGCGCGACAGTTCGGTGGCGAGCTTCACTCGCTGCGCTTCGCCGCCGGAGAGCGTCGTGGCCTGCTGGCCGAGCCGCAGGTAGCCGAGGCCGACTTCGGCGAGCGTCAGGCACGGCTCGTAAATCTTCGGCACGGCACGAAAGAACGTCACCGCCTCGTCCACGGTCAGGTTGAGCACGTCGGCGATGTTCATGCCCTTGAAATTGATTTCCAAAGTCTCGCGGTTATAGCGCCGGCCCGCGCAGTTTTCGCACGTCACATAGACCGGTGGGAGGAAGTGCATCTCAATCTTCAGCAGCCCGTCGCCCTGGCACTTCTCGCAGCGACCGCCCTTCACGTTGAAGCTGAAGCGGCCCGCCTCGTAGCCGCGAATCTTCGCCGACGGGAGCTGCGCGAAGAGGTCGCGGATGGCGTTGAAGATGCCGGTGTAAGTCGCCGGGTTGCTGCGCGGCGTGCGGCCGATGGGTGCTTGGTCAATGACCACAACCTTGTCGAGCAGCTCGGTGCCGGTGAGGGTGCGATGCGCGCCGGGCCGCTCCTTTGACCCGAAGAAGGTGCGGAAGAGCTGCCGCTGGAGGATGTCGCAAATCAACGTGCTCTTGCCCGAGCCGCTCACGCCGGTGACGCACGTCAGAGTGCCGAGCGGAATGCGCGCGGTGACGTTCTGCAAGTTGTTCTCCCGCGCGCCGGTGATTTCCAGCCAGCCGGCTTTGCCCACGGGGGAAATGCGTTTGCGCGGGACGGGGATGCTCAAGTCGCCGCTCAGGTAACGGCCGGTGAGCGAACGCGGGTTGGCCATGACTTCGGCAACGGTGCCTTGCGCGACGACTTCGCCGCCGTGCGTGCCGGCACCGGGGCCGAGGTCAATGACGTGGTCGGCGCGGCGGATGGTGTCTTCGTCGTGCTCGACGACGAGGACGGAGTTGCCGAGGTCGCGGAGGCCTTCGAGGGTTTTGAGGAGGCGCTCGTTGTCCCGCTGGTGCAGGCCGATGCTCGGTTCGTCGAGGATGTAGATGACGCCGACAAGGCCCGCGCCAATCTGCGTCGCCAGCCGGATGCGCTGCGCCTCGCCGCCGGAGAGCGTGCCCGACTCGCGGTCGAGTGTGAGGTAGCCGAGGCCGACGTTCTTGAGGAAGCCCAGCCGCGCGCGAATCTCTTTCACCAGCTCGCCCGCGATTTTCTGCTGAAAGTCCGTGAGCGGCAGCGACGCGAAGAAGAGGTCCGCTGTGTCCACGGAGAGTGCGCAGACATCGGCAATGCTGAGGCCGGGGATGGGGCGGGGAGAGTGATTAGTAAATAGTGATTGAGCGTTTAGTCCGGCGGGCGCGGGTTGCTCGACGGGCGTCGTCCTCTCCGCGCCCGACTTATTACTAATTACTAAACACTGATTACTTCCCCCACCGAGCGTCACCGCCAACACTTCTGGCCTCAACCGCTTCCCGCCGCACGCATCGCAGTGTTCCGGGGCCATGAACGCCTTCAGTCGGTTCTTGGTGAACTCGCTTTCGCTCTCGGCGTAGAGGCGTTCGAGGTTCTTCAGCACGCCCTCGAAGGGGCGCGAGATTTTGCTGACCTTGCCGGCGCGCATGAAGTTGAAGCTCACTTCGGTCTCGCCCGAGCCGTGCAGCACCACGCGGCGGAAATCCTCCGGCAGCGACTTCCACGGCGTCTCCAGATTCTGCTCGAAGTGCGCCGCGAGGCCGCGCAGTAGGGCTTTGTAGTAGACCACCATCCGCTTGCCGCCCCGCCGCCACGGCAGCACCGCGCCGGACTCCAGCGACTTCTCCGCGTCGGGCACGATGAGCGCGGGGTCGAAGACCATCTTCTGCCCGAGGCCGTGGCAAGTCGGGCACGCGCCGAATGGCGAGTTGAAGGAGAAGTGTTTCGGCTCCGGCGGGTCGAAGGTCTGGCCAGTGGCGGGGGAATACATCCGGTTGGAGAGAAGCCGCTCGTCCCAAGGCGCGCTAGTAGGGCCGCGCTGCTGCACGGCTTCGGCGACCACCGTCCCCGCTCGCTTCGCTACGCTCGCTGACGCGGGGGGAATCTGGCCGACCGGCAGGTCGGCCCTACCAACTTCCGGCGCTTGCGAGAGCAACAGCAGTTTCCCATTCCCCCACTTCAAAGCCGTCTCCACCGAGTCGCCGAGGCGGACGCGGATTTTGTCATCCACCACCAGCCGGTCCACGACAACCTCGATAGTGTGCGCCTGCTTCGGGTCTAGCTTGATGCGGACGTTCGCGGCGAGTTCAACCAGTTCCCCGTCCACCCGTGCGCGCACGAAGCCGTCGCGCGCCAGCCGCTCAATGACATCACGGAACTCGCCCTTCTGCTTCTCCACCACCGGCGCGAGCAACATCACACGCGTGCGCAGCGGCAGCTTGAGGATGGTATCCACGATGTCGCTCGTGGTCTGGCGTGAGATGGGCTGGCCGCTCGTGGGACAGTGCGGCTGCCCGATGTGGGCGAAGAGCAGGCGCAGGTAGTCGTAGATTTCGGTCGTAGTCGCGATGATGGAGCGCGGGTTCGAGCCGGAGCTGCGCTGCTCGATGGCGATGGTTGGAGAGAGCCCTTCGATGTAGTCGGCGTCCGGCTTCTGGAGCTGTTCGAGGAACTGGCGGGCGTAGGCGGAGAGGCTTTCCACATATTTGCGCTGGCCCTCGGCGTAGATGGTGTCGAACGCGAGCGACGACTTGCCGGAGCCGGACAGGCCGGTGAGGACGACGAGTTTGCCGCGCGGAATGGCGAGCGTAACAGCCTTGAGGTTGTGCTGCCGCGCGCCGCCGATGCGGATGAAGTCGGTTGCCATGCGTGCCAAATTTCGCTTTGCGAGTAGGGCCGAACTCTACTGGCGACCCTGGCTGAAGCAAAGCCGGGAGCGGAAAATTCCCTCGCTTTGCCAAAAAGCCCGCTGCTAGGTTCGCGGAATTCGTGCCCGGAAAATCCGTGCACCAACCCTAAAATACAATGAAAGCCATCACCACCGCCGCCCTGGCCTTGGGTCTCCTCGCCAGCCAGGCGGTAGCCGCCGATACCAAAATGACGCTCAAGGACGACAAAGATAAAGTCAGCTACGCCATCGGTCTCAACATCGGGCGCAGCATGAAGAATGACTCGGTAGAGGTGAGCCCCGACGCGCTCGCCGCCGGCCTCCGGGATGCGCTTTCCGGCGTGAAGCAACAGATCACCGACGAGGAGATCCAGACGGTGATGCAGAATTTTCAGAAGGAGATGATGGCCAAGCGCATGAAGGGGCAGGAAGAAGGCCTCACCAAGAACAAGGCCGAGGGCGTGAAGTTTCTGGCCGACAACAAGGCCAAGCCCGGCGTGAAAACCACCGCCAGCGGCCTGCAATACAAGGTCATCACCGAGGGCAAGGGCAAGACGCCCAAGGCCACCGACACCGTGTCCACCCACTACCGGGGCACGTTGATCAGCGGCAAGGAGTTCGACAGCTCCTACAAGCGTGGTGAGCCGGCCGAGTTCCCGGTGAACGGCGTCATTAAGGGCTGGACCGAGGCGCTTCAGCTCATGAAGGAAGGCGCGAAGTGGCAGCTCTTCATCCCGGCGGATCTCGCTTACGGCGAGCGCGGCGCGGGGCAGGACATCGGGCCGAACTCGACGCTCATCTTCGAGATCGAGCTGCTCTCGGTGAAAGCCGCAAAGTAAGTCCGAACGATTTTGCCAAGGCCGCGCCTGGAAACAGGCGCGGCTTTTTGCTGCCCCGGAGCGCGGGTGTGTGCGCAGCACCCAGCCCGCGCCCCACACCCAGTGCTTGAATTGCGGGCGGCCCCGGCGGACAATGCGGCCATGGGCGAAACCACTCTGCGGCAGCGACCGCGCGGACCCGTGAAACAGTTTTCGGTCTTCACGCCGAACCGACTGGGCCGGCTGCACACGCTCACCACGCTGCTGGCCTCGCGCAACGTCCACATCCTCGCGCTCACGGTGCTCGACACCACGGACAGCTCCATCATCCGGCTCGTGGTGGATGATCCCGATGCCGGGCGCGACCTGCTCAAGGAACACGATTTCCCCTTCAGCGAGAGCGAATTGCTGGTCGTGGAAATTGCCTCGGAAACTCAGCTCAAGGATGTGCTGGCCGCCCTGCTCGAAGCCGAGATCAACATCCACTACATCTACTCCTTCATGACCCGGTCGCAGGATCGCACCGCGCTGGCGCTGCATTTGGAGGACCGGGAAGTCGCAGAAATGGCGCTGCGCAACCACCAGTTCAACGTCCTCGGCCAGGCGGACATCTCGCGCTGACCACCTCGGCACGGGCCTGGCCGGCGTCTCAGCCGGGAGGGTTGCCGCCCAGCGTAATTCCGCTTTGCCCCGCCACCACGCGTCGCAGACGTGCGCCCAATTCATGGGCCAAGGCAATCATCTCCGTCGCCTCTTGTTCCGGCAGGGCACGCCGGCAGTTGAACTCCCACAACTGTAGCCAGTGCCCGAAGTGCTCCGGATCGATGCCCAGCCGCAGGTGCGCTCCCGCGAAGCCGCCTCGGTAAGCGGATGGCCCGCCGGTCTGGAGGGCCCAGAACTCCGCGATCTTCGCCAGATGCTCGGGCCAGTCCTGGATGTGCGCTTTGAAGATCGGGCCCAGCACCGCATGTTGGCGCACGTCTGCGTAGAACGGCTTGATCAAGCGCAGCAGGCCGTCGTGACCGCCAAGCCGTTCGTAAAGCGGGCGGGTCATGGGACGGAGGGAAGGGTGCGCTGGAGGAGAAACACCCCTTCATCTGCCGCCGCGTTCAGCCACTGCGCGCGGAGCGTCAGTTGCTGGCCGGCGAAGAGGATTTTCACCTGCGCCGGGGTGTGGCGATACGAGTAGAACAGCCCAAATCGCTCGCCAGCGGCGAAGCGCCATTCCTGCCCGGCATAGTTCACGGAACCGTCACGACCGAAGACAAAGTCCGCCTCAATGCGCAGCAGCCCCGAGCCTTCGGGACAGGGTGCGATCTGAAACTCCATCCGCCCGTCGTCACCCGTCACGCCGAGATCCGCCAGCACGGAGAACAACCACTCGGCCGTCAGCACGTTGTCGTAAAGCGGGAGCACCTGCCGCACCCCGGCTGCGTAATTGCTGCCGGGCGCAAGATTCGCGCTCACCAGCAAGGCATCGCCGGGGGCCAGCAAACCAGCAAGTCTCGGCAACACCTGACCGGGGGTGAAATTCGGCATCATGCCGAAGAACGTCACCACGCGCCGGACGCCAGGGTGCAACCCGGTGGATAAAGCCTGCTGCCAGTCCGCCGTCGCCGCGAGATCGAGCACCAGCGGCGCACAATCCTCTGCCGCCACCAGCTTGGCCGTCACCGCCGCCGCCCGCGCAATGAGCGTGAGACTCGGGCTGACATCGGTGGGCACGTAGCTCACCGGTCGTGCGGGATGCGCCGCCCGCAAGGCCCGGAGGAGTGCCAACTCCTTCTGTCCACCCCCGCAGCCGAGACTCACGAGTTCCACCGCCCTATCCTCACAGAGTTCCGCCGCCGCCAGCGCGCCCTCCTGATAAGCGGCCTGACATGAAACATCCTGCCGAGCCGGCGAGAAAGCCTCATGCACCCGCAGCCAGCGCAGCGCCTGCTTCGGGGTGTCGTAGTGGAACTTGTGGTTCATCCGGCGCGTGCGCAGCGACTCGCAAAATGCCACCTCGATGGCGGCCGGAAACTGGCTCGGGTGAATGCGCACCGCGACCGGCTGTTCTGCCGGGGAGGAGGAAGGGCTGTTCATCGGCGCGGTGCGTTCGCCCGGGAAGCAGCAGCCATCAGCGGCGTGCTGGCGAGCTTGCGCTGCGCCCACTTGCGGCCGGTTGTCAGTGCCGCCAGCGTCTCGGTCAGCCGGCGGTCGCGCGTCTCCGGGCGCTTGGCCATCGCGAGCCAGACGAGATACTCACGCTGACAGGTGGGTGAAAGCTGCTTGAACCCTGCGGCGGCGACGCGGTTGCGCGGCTCAGCCAGCGCTTGCTTAAAAAAGGCGGGCGCAGGCCATGGTTTGCGCTTCACCTTCGGCGCGGCCGGGATCGTGGGGTCCGCATCCAGTGCGACGGCAGCGTGGAGCAAGTCGCGCAATGCAACGCGGTTAACACCAGCGAGATCCGTCACGCGGATCGAAAGGAAGTTGGTGTTCTTTTCACCGCCGGGACCGAAGAGCTTCGCGGGATCAGGCAGTTCTGTGCCTCGGAAGAAGGTGACGCCGAGATGCTTCCGGCACGCGCTCAGGCCGCACACTAGCTTGCGCCCGGAGAAACAGAGCATGTTCCACTTGATGGATTCAGCGAGGTCCGGCTCCCAGTTGAGGAACCACTCGACCATCTGCTCCGCCAGCGGCTGGGAGAAGTCCGGGCACGTCTGAAGCCATTCGCCAGGGTCTTTGGTGCGGGCACGGTTGCAGTCCATGAAGCGTTGCTTTGTGGCTCAAGCATTGAGTCGCCAAATGGCAAAATTCAAGGCGGCAGCGAAGCTGACCCACAGGAGATACGGCACGAGCAGCCAGCCCGCCCGGCGCTCGACGACGAAGAACTGCCGGAGCGTCACCGCAATGGCCAGCCACAGCAGCGCGATTTCAGCGCAGGCCCAGCCCGGCTGCTTCAGGCCGAAGAAGAGCGGCGTCCACGCGGCGTTGAGCGCGAGTTGCACCAGCCAGCAGCGCAACGGAGTGGTCCATCCGGTTCGTCGCCAGACCCGCCACGCAGCAGTGGCCATGAGCAGGTAGAGGACAGTCCACGCCGGGCCGAAGACCCAGCCGGGCGGCGTCCACGCGGGCTTGGCCAATCCGCGATACCACTCTCCAGGCGGCGCCCACGCACCTGCCAGCGGCGCGAGGAACGTCAAGCCGATGAAGCCAGCAAGGGTCAGTGCGGATTTGGCATTCATCCCTCTTGTTAAGCTGAGACCTTCCGCCATTCCGCCGCCACTCCGCGTCGGGTGATCCAGTCGTGCAATGCGCTCCGGTCCAGCAGTTCGCCCGACACGTTCAGGATAGCCCGGATGTCCCGCAGGTGCTTGTCCGAGCCGCCCTCGCGGAAGTATTCCAGCTTGCGGACGATGACATATTCGGGTGGGGCGACCGCGATGGGTTCACCGCGAAAAGTTTTCCGCTGGAGATGGCGAAACCCCCATGCCTGAAGCTCATCGCGACCTGTGGTGTAAAAATCGGCTTTGAAGCCGGTGTCGGCGTGAACCACGTTGAAGTGCCCCTTCTGCTCACGCGCAATCTCGGCGGCGATCACCTCCGTCGGTGGCACGTAGAATTCCGGCGCGGGAAAAGCCTGCCGCAGCCGGGCGATATCCTCGTAACGGAGGAAAACAATGAAGTCCACGTCGTGTGTCAGTCGTGGTTCACCGTAGAGGATTGCCGCCACACTTCCCCCGACGATGTAACGCACGCCAAGTTGATTCAACGGGCGGACGAAAAGCAGGGAGAGTTCAGCTTCGGGCATGGAGGAAAATGCGGGTGACTTCCCGCGCCACTTGTTCCTCGGGCCAGTCGGGGTGCAGCGAGCGAAGCCACGTTGCTTTCAACTCGCGCGCTGTCCAGTAAAGCTGTTCGGCCTGAGCCAGCCGCCGCTCCGGCGTCATCCGGCGGTAAGCCGCGAACTGCTCGGGACTGGTTTGCTCATCCGCTAGCATGGCTGGACTCTGCGCTCCGTGGGCTAGCCGAGCAAGCTCTTCACCTTCGCCAAAGCCTCGTCCAGCTTGTTCGCGTCCTTGCCGCCGCCGCGGGCGTTGTCGGGCTTGCCGCCGCCTTTGCCGCCGACGATGGGCGCGATGGCTTGGATGAGTTTGCCGGCCTGGGCTTTCGCGGTGAACTCGGCGGAGACGGAGGCGACCAAGGCCACCGCGCCGTTCGCCGCGCCGCCGAGGACGGTCACGCCTTTGAAGCCGTGGCTCTTCAGCGCATCGGCGATGGTTTGGAGCGTGTCGCCGTCTGCGCCGGGGATGTGGGCGATGATGGCGGGTGTGCCGTTGATAGTCTCGGCGGTGGCGAGGAGGGATCTCGCGTTCCCGGCGGCTTCCTTCTGCTGCGCGGCCTTGAGGGATTTCTCCAATTCCCGCTGGTGCGCGAGGAGCGCTTCGATCTTCTTGTCCAGCTCATGGATGGGAGAACTCACTTTGCCGGCCACGGTGCGGATCAATTCTCGATCTAGGCGCATTGCGTCGAAGGCGGTGAGGCCGGCGACGGCTTCGATGCGGCGCACCCCGGCGGCAATCGCGTTCTCGCCGACGATGCGGAAGAGGCCGATCTCGCCGGTCGCGCGTGTGTGCGTGCCACCGCAGAGTTCCATGGAATAACCGTCGAGTTTGTTCGCACCGCCGCCGATTTGGACCACCCGGACGGTGTCACCGTATTTGTCGCCGAAGAACTGCATCACGTCCTTGCGGGACTTCACGTCAGCGTGCGGGACTTCGGTCCACGAGACGCCGGCGTTCTCGACGATGCGCTCGTTGACGAGCTTCTCGATGTCCGCAACCTGCGCGGGCGTGAGCGCGGCGCTGTTGAAGTCGAAGGTCAATTTGTCCGGGCCGACGAAGGAACCCTTCTGCGAGGCTTCCCGGCTCACGACCTCGTGCAAGGCCCAGTGCAGCAAGTGCGTGACCGTGTGATGGCGCTGGATGGCATCGCGGCGGGCCTTCTCGACGGTGAGCGTGACGGTCGCACCGATGGCGGGGGCGTCGCCGCCCTCGACGAAGTGCAGCCAGGTGTTGCCGGACTTCTGGGTGTTGACCACGCGCCAGAGCTGGCCGCTGCCGGTGAGTTCGCCGGTGTCGCCGAGCTGGCCGCCCATCTCGGCGTAGCAGGTGGAGGTGTCGAGCACCACGGCGGTCTTGTCCTTGAGGCCAACGACTTCGAGCACGCGCGCGGGCGTCTCCAACGCGTCGTAGCCGAGGAAGCGCGTGGGCGTCTTGGTCTCGATTTGGGACAGCTCGATGACGGTCTTCTTCTGCGCGGCGCGGGCGCGGGCTTTCTGTTCCTCCATCAACCTGTCGAACCCCACTGTGTCCACCCGCATGTCCCTCTCACGGCTCACCAGCTCTGTGAGGTCGAGGGGAAAACCGTATGTATCATAAAGGCGGAAAGCGTCCTCTGCGCTCATTGTCTCGACACAAGTGATCAGCTCTCGAATGGCATCCAAGATGATTTTGCAAGAACGGTCCCGGCTATCAACGTCACCGTAGGGATTGTCTGTAACGACCCTTGGAGCTACTCTTTCCTCCAATTCATGGGCTAGGGTTCTCATCTCGTCGTCAGAAATTTGCTCCTCAATCTCGCGTGTGAGTCGGGATAGCTGGACCCTCTCAGCCTGTGTGCTTGAGGACTTCTGGCATTGGAGCAGCTTCGGCCAAGTAAGCCGTAAGGCTTCTTTAAAGAATGCCCGCTCGATATGCTCAGACTCGAAGTAGGTGGCCGTGTTTCCAACGTATGTTCTCAATGGCTCCAACGACATCTTGAGGGCGTTGTGTCTTTCGCAAATGCTCGCAAAAACTTGTAAGCCAGAATCAAGCGTCCTGTTAAACGCCTCTTCCTCCAGCTTGAGCACATCCTTCACATGCTGCTTGCGGGTGCGGATTTCGGGGAAGACATCGCCCATCGTCGCGGCGAGCACGTCCACGAGCTTGTAGAAGAACGGCTCGTGGAAGCCGAGCGTGCGGCCGTAGCGCACCGCGCGGCGCAGGATGCGGCGCAGCACGTAGTTGCGGTCGGTGTTGCCGGGCTGGATGCCGTCCGCGATGGCGAAACTGAGGGTGCGGATGTGGTCGGCGATGACGCGGAAGGCGATGTCCACCTTCTCCTGCTCGGTGTCGCCGGTGCTGCCGGACTTGGGCAGGGTAGAGCCGTATTTCTTGCCGCTCATCTTCTCCAGCTCGTCGAAAATCGGGCGGAAGATGTCGGTCTCGTAGTTGGAAATCTTCGCGTTGGCGAAGTCCGCGAACATCTTCGTGCCCTGCATGATGCTGGTCACGCGCTCGAAGCCCATGCCGGTGTCCACGTGCTTGGCCGGGAGCGGGCTGAAGGTGCCGTCGGGGTTCGCGTTGAACTGGATGAAGACGTTGTTCCAAATCTCGATGCACTCGGCGGAGCCTTTGTTGACGAGCAGCCCGCGCGTGTCGCCGGCGGGCGTGAGGTCCACATGGAGTTCGGAGCACGGGCCGCAGGGGCCGGTGTCGCCCATCATCCAGAAGTTGTCTTTCTTGTTGCCGTTGACGATGTGGACGGCGGGGTCGAGGCCGACGCTGCGGAACTTCGCCGCCCAAATGTCCCACGCCTCCTGGTCGAACTCGCTGGGGTCGCCCTTGGACTTGTCGGGGTTGTAAACGGTCGCGTAGAGGCGTTGCGGCGGGAACTTCCAGACTTCGATGACCAGCTCCCACGCCCAACTGATGGCCTCCTGCTTGAAGTAGTCGCCGAAGGACCAGTTGCCGAGCATCTCGAAGAACGTGTGGTGGTAGGTGTCGAGGCCGACGTCATCGAGGTCGTTGTGCTTGCCGCCGGCGCGGATGCATTTCTGCGTGTCGGCGGCGCGGCCGGGGGTGTAGGGGCACTTGGTGTCGTTCAGGAAGATGGGCACGAACTGGTTCATGCCGGCGTTGGTGAAGAGCAGGTTCGGGCTGTCCGGCATGAGGCTGGACGAGGGGACGATGGTGTGCTGCTTCGACCGGAAGAAGTCGAGGAACGACTGGCGGATTTGCGTGCTGGTCATCATGTGTGGGGCAGAAAAGTAATCAGTGCTCAGTAATCAGTAATCAGTCGCCGCAGGGTTCGGGTGCCTTACTGAACACTGGACACTGATTACTTTCGGCAAACAGAGCAGGGAGACTAGGCGAAGCCGGGGCAGCAAGGCGAGTGGAAGATTCGTGCGGTTTGAACGGCGCATCCTGACCCCGCTCCGGCGCTCTGTGCGGAACACCAACCGCGGCAAGTGGCATGGTTTCGTGCCCTCCGGCTCGGCCAGCGGCTGGCGGCCGGCGTGGGTGCGGCGGCTGGCCTGCGACACAGCCGCGCCCAGGAGCTGGGCCAAGCTTCGCTCGTGACCCGGGACATCTCGGGGCGTGAGTTCAGGGGAGGCTTGTTAGGAAGTTGTCACAAGATTAGACAAGACTAAGTGTATTACTTGACCAAAACAAATCCACGCCTAGTTTGGCACCCGGTTGCCGACAGCTGATTTGGCCTTGGCTCTCCGTATTTCATCATGACCGCAAAACTGAACCCCTCCCTCCGTCGAATGCTGCTGTTGCTGGCTGCGCTTGCCCTCTGCCCCAGCTCCCCCGCCGCCGAGCGCAAAATCCGCGTCACCACCACCACCTCGATGGTCACGGACCTCGTGCTGCAGGTCGGCGGCGACCGGGTGGAGGTCTCCGGGCTCATGGGCGCGGGCGTGGACCCGCACCTCTACAAGGCCACCGCCGCCGATGTCTCCAAGCTCCAGCAGGCCGCGGTCATCTTCTACAACGGCCTCGTGTTGGAAGGGAAGATGACCGACATCTTCACGAAGCTCGCGCGCTCGAAGAAGCCGGTTTACCCCGTCACCGAGAGCGTGCCGGAGAAGCGGCTGCTGGAGCCGCCGCAATTCGAGGGCCACTACGACCCGCATGTGTGGTTCGATGTCGAGCTGTGGGCCATGTGCGCGCAGACGGTGGTGAAGGGTCTGAGCGAACTTTCGCCCAAGGACAAGGCGCACTTCGAGCAGCGTGGGAAGGAAGTCGCTGCCAAGCTCCGCGCGTTGCACGAGTGGTCGCTCAAGAAAGCCGCCGAGCTGCCCCAGGAAAAGCGCATCCTCGTCACCAGCCATGACGCCTACAACTACTTCGGGCGCGCGTATGGCTTCCAGGTCGTCGGTTTGCAAGGCGTCTCCACCGTCACCGAGGCCGGCCTCGCGGACATGGCCAAGCTCGTGGACTTCATCAAGCAGAAGCGCGTGAAGGCCATCTTCGTCGAGTCGAGTGTGTCGCCCGCGACCATCCAGCGCATCGCGAAGGACGCCGGCGTGAGGGTCGGTGGCGAGCTGTTCTCCGACGCGATGGGCACGCCCGGCCAGATGGAGCACGGCTACGACCTCGGCACCTACGAGGGCATGATCAAGCACAACCTCACGACCATCGTGGAGGCGCTGAAATGAAACGGTTTTGTTGGGGTTTCGTTTCGCCGACGGTGCTCGTGTTGAACGCGTCTGCCGCCGCTCCACTGCCGGACAAGACGCAATACAACCTGTTCAACCCCACGCCGCCGCAGTGGCTGCGCGAGATGAGCACCGACCGGCCCGACAAGACGGAGTCGCCCTACACCGTGGATGCCGGTCATTTCCAAATCGAGATGGATTTCGTCAGCTACAGCTACGACAAGCACAACCCGGCCCGCGACGGCACCATTGTCCGCACCTGGAACATCGCGCCGATCAACTTCAAGGTCGGCCTGCTGAACCATGTGGACGCGCAGTTCATCGTCCAGCCGCACACCTACGTCCACACCTCCGACCCCGCCGCTGGCGTCTCGAAGCAGCGCGGCTTCAACGACTTCATCACTCGCGTGAAGTTCAACCTCTGGGGCAATGACGGCGGCGACACCGCATTCGCGCTCATGCCCTATGTGAAGCTGCCGACGAATCAGGACCAGCTTGGCAACCGCAGCGTTGAGGGTGGTCTCATCGCGCCGTTTGCGTTGGAACTGCCGGCTGGCTGGGGCATGGGCCTGATGCCGCAGATCGATATTGTGCGCGACACGACCAGCAGCGGCTACCACCCGGAGTTCGTCAGCACCATCACCTTCGGACACGACATTGTTGGTGCCCTTGCCGGCTATGCGGAGTTCTTCAACAGCGTCAGCACGGAACGCGGCGCGGACTGGGTGGCCACGGTGGACCTCGGCCTCACCTACGCGCTCACGAAGAGCCTCCAACTCGATGCCGGCATCAACATCGGGGTGACTCGCGCGGCGGATGACTGGAATCCATTCATCGGTCTGTCGTGGCGGTTCTGAAGCAAGGCAACCACGGATGAACACGCATCAACACGGATTGATTGGCCGCGAAAGGGCGCAGAGTTCACAAAGAAGTCCCCTGCCGCGTTTCCCTTTGGGTTCTCCGTGCCCTCTCACGGCGAATTTCCTTCTTCATCCGTGTTCATCCCTGTCCATCCGTGGTTAAATCCCCTTCGCATGGCTGACGCGCCGCCACTTGAAATCCACGACCTCACGGTCGCCTACCACAAGAAGCCCGTGCTGTGGGGCGTGGACCTCGTCGTGCCGCCGGGCAAGCTCGTTGGCATCGTCGGGCCGAACGGCGCGGGCAAGTCCACGCTCATCAAGGCCGCGATGGGCTTGCTGCCGGTCAGCAGCGGCTGGGTGAAAGTCTTCGGCGAATCGGTCGCGAAGAACTTCCGCCGCGTCGGCTACGTGCCACAGCGCGAGTCGGTGGACTGGGACTTCCCCGTGAGCGTGATGGACGTGGTGCTGATGGGCCGCTACGGCAAGCTCGGCCTCCTCAAGCGCCCGACGAAGGACGACCACGACAAAGCCCGCGAGTGTCTCGACAAGGTGAAGATGCTCCCCTACGCGAACCGGCAGATTTCCAACTTGAGCGGCGGCCAGCAACAACGCGTCTTCCTCGCGCGCGCGCTGGCGCAGGAGAGCGAACTTTACTTCATGGACGAGCCATTCGCCGGCGTGGATGCCGCGACCGAGTCCGCCATCATCGCGCTGCTGCACGAACTGCGCGCCGCCGGCAAGACCCTGCTCGTCGTCCACCACGACCTGCCCACCGCGCGCAACTACTTCGACATGCTGCTGCTGCTGAACATGCGCGTCGTCGCCTTCGGCCCGACAGAGGAAGTGTTCAACTACGAGACGTTGCAGAAGACATATGGGGGCCGGCTGACGATATTGAGCGAGGTGGCGGAGGCGGTCAGAGTGAAGGGATAGACGAGAGGATAGCGGATAGAAGAGAGAGAATAGAATGAGCCGTTCAGCGAACATTAGCTCGCGAACCAACCGGACCATCATCCGGCTTCTCTATCTACTATCTTCCATCTTCTATCTTCTCTGTGCACACAGCGCGCACGCCGCGCGCATCGGCGACATCTCCGAAACCACACTCTGGGACCAAGCGCTCCGCTTCTTCA
The DNA here is from genome assembly GCA_945874145.1 of Akkermansia muciniphila. Taxonomy (GTDB): domain Bacteria; phylum Verrucomicrobiota; class Verrucomicrobiia; order Limisphaerales; family SXTU01; genus SXTU01. Next base: position 9,987 of record CAMCFN010000008.1, on the reverse strand, counting down.
CGTTCCAAGACCCGTCCGTCCGCTACGCGCTGCTGGGCTCGATGCTGCTGGGTATTTCGTGCGGGCTGCTCGGTTCATTCCTCGTAGTGCGCAAGATGGCGCTGGTCGGCGACGCGCTTTCCCACGCCGTCCTGCCCGGCGTGGCGCTGGGCTTTCTCTGGAACATGAGCAAGGACCCGGTGGCCATCTTCATCGGCGCGACGCTCGCGGGACTGCTGGGTGCGGGCGCTGTGCATCTGATCAAGCAAACCACGCGCTTGAAGGAGGACACCGCGCTGGGCCTCGTGCTCGCGTCGTTCTTCGCCGTCGGCATCTGCATGGTGACGATGATCCAGCGCCTGCCCACCGGAAACAAAAGCGGCATCGACAAGTTCCTCTTCGGCCAGGCGGCGGCCATTGGTGCGAGTGACGTAAAGCTCATGGCCATCGTGACCGGCTTGGCGGTGGTAGTGATCTTCGCGTTTTACAAGGAGTTCCTGGTCACGAGCTTCGATGCCGCCTTCGCGCGTGCGGCCGGTTTCCCGGCCCAGCTCATCCATTACACGCTGATGCTGCTGCTCGCGTTCGCGGTCGTCATTGCGCTGCAAGCGGTCGGCGTCGTGCTGGTGTCCGCGATGCTCATCACGCCTGCGGCGGCCGCTTACCTGCTCACGGATCGCATGCACCGCATGTTGCTGCTGGCGTCGTTGTTTGGCATGTTCGCCGGTGCGCTAGGTGCGTTTCTGAGCTTCCTCGGCAACAACCTGCCCACCGGCCCCTTCATGGTGCTGGCGGCCACTGCGGTGTTCGGCATGGCTTTCTTCTTTGGCCCCCGGCACGGGATCGTTGCCCGCTGGTGGCGGCAGCGCAGCCGCTCCGCCCGCACGCAACGCGAGAACACGCTCAAATCCATCTATCAGGTCCTCGAAGGCCGTGAGTTTCAGGGCGAAGGGGCCTCGCTCCGCGAGCTCGCCGAGCGGCGGCGCGAGACGTTGGAGGAGGTGGCGCAGCAAGCCGCCGCCCTCCGCGCTCACGGCCTGGCCACCTTGCACGATGATGGCAACCACGTCTTCCTCACCCCTGAGGGCTGGCAACGCGCCTGCGCCATCGTTCGCAACCATCGCCTGTGGGAGCTTTACCTCACTCATGAAGCCCGGCTCGCCGCCGACCATGTGCATGAGGATGCCGAAAAGATCGAGCACGTCCTCGGCGAGGAAACCGTGCGCGAACTGGAGCGGCGGCTGGCCTTTGCCAAGACCGACCCGCATGGCCGGGCGATTCCCGGACTCGCAGATGCCCAACGTGGCACGGCTCCCGGGCCGCGCGATGATTTGGTCGGTTTCGGCAAGCGACCATGAACGAACTCATCCCAGCCTTCAGTTTTCAGCGCGTCTTCGTGGAGCCGTGGACACAGCCCGGCGGCGGGTTCATCTGGATCGCCTTGATGGGCTTCTTCGTGACGGCGGCCTGCGGCTTGGTGGGCAACTACCTTATCCTGCGCCGCATGGCCTTGGTGGGTGACGCCATCAGCCACAGCGTATTGCCGGGCATCGTCATCGCCTTCCTGCTGGCGAAGAGCCGCAACTCGATGGCGATGTTTGTGGGGGCGCTGGCTGCCGGCGGGCTCACGACCGTCATCATCGAGACCATCCACAAGCGCTCCCGGGTGAAGCAGGACGCGGCCATTGGCATCGCGTTCACCAGCCTGTTCGCGCTGGGCGTCATCCTCATAAGCCTGTTTGCCTCGAAAGTGGATCTCGATCAGGAATGCGTCCTCTACGGCGAAATTGCCTTCGTGCCGCTGGAAGAGATCGTGCGGATTGGCGGGCTGGGGCTGGGCCCGTTGCCCGTGGTGCGGATGGCCGCAGTGACCCTCGTCGTGGCACTGCTAGTGATCCTGTTTTACAAGGAACTGCTGGTCAGCTCGTTCGATCCTGCGCTGGCTGTGTCCCTCGGCATCAACTCTTCGTTGGTTCACTACGGGCTGATGGCGATGCTCTCGGTGGTGGTCGTGAGCGCGTTTGAAGCCGTCGGGGCGATCCTGGTCGTCGCGATGCTCATCCTGCCCGGCGCAACGGCGTCCCTGCTCTCGCAACGCCTGCCGCTGATGCTGGGGCTGACGGTGCTGCACGCCGCCTTGAGCGCGGTGCTGGGCCTGCACCTGGGAGTTTGGCTGAACTGCTCGATCGCCGGAGCCATGGTGGTGGCGGGGACGGGGCTCTTTTGTCTGGTGTGGGTGGCTGGCCTGTTCAAGTGGTATGCAGTTCGGAGTTCAAATCGAGTGGTTGGGAATAAGTCAGGTGGCGGGGTGTCCGACCTGTTGAATTCGTCAACTTGACCTGAGCTGCCTCAGTGGGCAGCCTGTCACGTAACTCTAAATGCACAGGAACACACCCTTCTCGCTGCGACTCGCACTCAAACGTGGTTTCACCCTCATTGAGCTACTCGTGGTGATCGCCATCATCGCGATCTTGGCGGGCATGCTGTTGCCGGCCTTGAGCAAGGCGAAGGCGAAGGCGACGCAAACGACTGACATGAACAACATGCGGCAGTTGCTCTTGGCCCTGCGTCTCTACTGCGACGAACATGATGACAAGTTGCCGTGGAGCAACTGGGGCACCCTGGCCAACTACCCCGGGTGGCTTTACATGGACACAGCTGGTGGCCAAGACGCCACGCGGGGAGCACTGTGGCGAACCATCCAGAATACGAACGGCTTCCGCTGTCCGATGGACTTCAAGGACCCCGCCCAAATTGCTTCCCGGGGCCAGAAAATCTCCAGCTATTGCATGAACGGTGCGGTCTCCGGGTATTCACAAACTTACGGCGGGACCACCGGGCAAACGGGTCGGCGGACTCAGTTTCGCGGGGAGGCCGACATCATTCTGTGGGAGTCAGACGAGAAGGGACCAGCGGGATATTGGAACGATGGGGGCAACTACCCCAACGAAGGCATCAGCCGGCGCCATAACGTTGGGGCCTTGTCGGGAAGTCTCGGTGGCCAAGCCGAGTTCTACAAACTGTCCGAGTGGTCCGTGATGTCGGGGGACAACATCACCGGCGTCGCAGCGCCGGCAGGCCGGACAATCACTTGGTGTAACCCGTTTACCGACAACGGGCATTGACCCGCTCCAAGCCGGTCATTGGGCAATTGGGCGGTAGCCGAAGCGCTTTCGCATTTCCTCCAGTTCCTTTTGTTCGGCTGCGCTCAAGCCAGCGGAACGAACCTCTCCCAACACAGCAGTCTGCTGGGCCGCGTCCCCGAACTGGTGCTGGTTCAACCAGAAATCCATTTGGACAAGTTTTTCTTGGCGCGTCCTTGAGGCCCAAGGCTTCGCTGGCGGGCGCGGTAAGGGAATCGCGGTGGTGGGGAGATTTTTGGGGGGATCAACCACTACCGCTTTGGCCGGCTTGCTACTCGATTCCTGCACCGTTCCATCCGTTGCGTCGGTGGCCGCCCTGCGCTTCTTACAGCCTGCGCTGGTGCCGGTGAGCAGGGCGCAAATGACGATGCATTGAAGGGAATGGTGCAGTTTCACTGTGGAAGCATGGAGGCGGGCTACACCAAATTCAAGCCCCTCCCGATTTCGTCGTTGGCCTGCGAGATGCCGCAGGTGAATAGCTCCTCTGAGCCGCCAGTCCGCTTCCTTCGACCGCCATAAATAATCCTATTGCAACACACATGAATTCCTCTCCCGCACCGTTTGCTGCCACCCGTCGCGAGTTCATCAAGAACTCCACCGCCTCCACTGCCGCTGGCTTGGCGGCGGCGGAAATCGTCTTCCCCTCCCTCCTCAAGGCCGCGCCGAACAGTGACAAGCTCCGCATCGGCTTCATCGGCTGCGGCGGGCGCGGCACGGGCGCGGCGGCGCAGGCGCTCAAGGCGGACAGCAACGTCGAGCTGTGGGCGATGGGCGACGCCTTTCCCGAGCCAATCGAGCGCAGCCTCAGCGCCGTTAAGGCCGCAGTGAAGGACGACAAGAAGTTCAACGTGACCGCCGAGCGGAAGTTCTCGGGCATTGACGCCTACGAGAAGGTGATCAAAAGCGGCGTGGACCTCGTCATCCTGACCTCACCGCCCGGCTACCGTCCCGCCCACCTGCGCGCGGCGGTCGAAGCCGGCAAACACGTTTTTACGGAGAAGCCGATGGCCACGGACGCGCCCGGCGTGCGCTCGGTCATCGAGTCCGTGAAGATTGCCAAGCAGAAGAACCTCGCCGTTGTGGCCGGCTTTTGCTGGCGCTACGACTACGCCAAGCGGGCCGTCTTCGGCAAGATGCTCGACGGCTCCATCGGCGACGTGCGTGCGGTCTATGGCACCTACCTCACCGGCCCGGTGAAGCCCATGCCCAAGGCCGAAACCCGCCCCGCCGGCATGAGCGACCTCGAATGGATGACCCGCAACTGGTATAACTTCACCTGGCTCTCCGGAGACGGTCTCGTCGAGCAGGCCATCCACACGGTGGACTGGATCATGTGGGCGATGAAGGACAAGCCCCCCGTGAGCTGCACCGCCGTCGGTGGCCGGCAAATCCCCGCCAACGGGGGCAACATCTTCGACCACATCGCCGTGAGCTACGAGTGGGAGAAGGGCGTGCGTGGCTTCATCTCCCAGCGCCAGATCACCGGCTGCTTCGGCGAGAATTCCTTCTACGCCATGGGCACCAAGGGCAACGCCTACATTTCGCGCGGAGCCTTCACCACGGACTTGAACGGCGAGCGGAACTGGAAATACGAAGGCCCCACCCCTGACATGTATCAGGTGGAGCACGACGAGCTCTTCGCCTCCATCCGCGCCGGCAAGCCGCTCAACGACGGCGACCGCATGGTGACCAGCACGATGGCTGGCATCATGGGCCGCATGGCCGGCTACACCGGCCAGCAAGTCACCTGGGAGATGGCGCTGAACTCCAAGGAAGAAATCGCCCCGCAAAACCTCCAAGACTGGAACGGCAAGGTGGAAGTTCCGCCGCTGGCGTTGCCGGGTCGCACGAAGTTCATCTGAGCGGGGGCGGGCACCTGCTCCGCTTTTGTTGCTGAGGCCGGCGACTTGAGGTCGCCGCATCTCCTTACTCCTTCGGCGGCTTCACGCTGGCCCCGGGGTCATTTCGCTTGGGCGTATGCTTCTCGTATTCCCCTTTGCCCAAGCGCTTGAGGACGGTGAAACCCGCGTTGGTCGCGTCCTTCACGTTGAACTTCTTGAAGATCTTCGGGGCATAGAAGGTCCCGAAAACCTTGCGCACCGGCTTCCGGCACGCGGGGCATTGGGTGAGCGGCTTGGCATCCAGTGGGCGGCGCAAGGTGAAGCGTCCACCGCACGCCTTGCAGTCGCCTTCGCAGAGTTCAAATTCGTAGAGTGGCATGGCGCTAATGTTTTCGACGGGAGCTGACAGCCGAGTCGCCGCGCATGTTCAAGCTGCCACGCACGCCGTGAAACCCGCGCGGATGGCAGCCTCGTCCAAGTCCTTGCCGATGAAGACAAGCTGGTTGCCGCGCTTCTCGCCGGGGTTCCAGAACCGCTCCGGCTCCACGTCGAACATCATCTGCACGCTTTGGAAGATGACGCGCTTGGGCACGCCTTGGATGTGGAGGATGCCCTTGGCCCGGTAGATCTGCTCGCCATCCTTTTGCAGCATCTCATTCAACCACGCCTCCGTCCGCTTCAAGTCCAGCGGACGCTCATCCAGGATGTGGAAGGATTTCACCGTGTCATCGTGGCGGCCAGCGTGGTCGTGGCTGTGGTCATGGGCCGGGTCCGCGCAATGATCATCGCCGCACCCGTGATCGTGGTCATGGCTGTGGGCGTGGGCATCGCCATGATCGTGGTCATGGTCATGCCCGTGCTCGCAATGGTCGTCGCAGTCGTGACCCGCCTCGCCATGCGCGGGTTTTTCCGGCGGCAACTCGATTGGCGTGTTCAGGTCGCGGGCGTGCGTGTTGAAAATCTTGGCCATGTCCACCTGAGAACGAAGTGTCCGGTGAATCTTGGCCAGCGGGTTCATCCGGCGGATGCGCTGCTCGACCCGTTGGAGGTCCGCCGGCGAGGCAAGATCTGTCTTGTTCAGCAGAATCACATCAGCAAAGGCGATTTGCGGCGTGGCCTCCGGGGCCTTGTCCAGCACGCTTTCGAGATGCCGCGCGTCGGCCACGGTGACGATGGCGTCCAACCGGAGCTGATCCTTTAATTGCGGCAGGTAAAACGTGTGTGCAATCGGGCTCGGGTCCGCGAGGCCGGTGGTCTCGACCAACACGTAGTCGAAGCGCTTCCGGCGTTGGAGCATGTCGGCCAGCGTCTTCACCAGATCGCCCCGCACGCGGCAGCACAGGCAACCGTTGTTCAGCTCCACCACCTCCTCGTCTGTGCCCACAACTAGCTGGCCGTCAATGCCCACCTCGCCAAATTCATTGATGATGATGGCGCACTTGTAGCCATGCGGCTGCGTGAGCAGGTGCTTCAGCAAGGTGGTTTTGCCGGCCCCGAGGAAGCCGGTGAGCACGGTAACAGGAATGGGTTCTTTCTTTGCAGCCATAATTTTGCGGGCGCAAGGTAGTGGAGCCGTCCGCCGGGCGCAACGCGGCGTTCGCCGGTTCAGTTGCGCCCGGCTGTGTCTCAAGTTGTCGCCCGCAACTCCATCCACATCGTCGCACGGAACTCCTCGCCCGGTTGCAACACGATGACTTCGCCCGGCGTGCCGCGCGTGAAGGAGTTCGGCAGCGCCGTCCACGGTTCGAGACAGTAGAAGGGCGCTTCCGTCGTGCGTGCCCACAGTGCGCAGTAGCGGTGCTGTGGGGCGCCCTCCCAGTTGAGGACAATTTCCAGCTCGCTGCCCGGGTCCACCAGCACCAGCTCGCGCCGCGAAAACGCACCGAGGAACATGGTGCCCGCCACATCGTGCGCCACCGGCAGCGACTGCGCCGGTTGCGCCGTTGCCGTGAACTGCTCGTAGCGCGTGTCGGTGGCGAGATGGTCGCAGGCCGGCAGCCTCACGAAGCCCTGGCTCCGCTCCCCGCGCGGCGTGAGCGGCACCTGGAAATACGGATGAATGCCCGTGCTGAAGGGCATTGGCTCCCCGCCCCGGTTCACCACGGTCTGCTCGAAGTGCAACCGCCCACCGGCCAGCCGGTAGGTGACCCGGTGACAAAACGCGAACGGATACGCCCCGCGCGTGGCCTCGCTGTCCGTCAGCTCCAGCGTTAGCTCCGCCTCGCCGCGACTGGCCACCCGCCACGCGGACCGGCGCGCAAACCCATGCTGTCCCAACCCAAACTCCCGACCGCCCCACGCATAATGATGCTCCCGGCCCGGCAGATGATTGAAGCTCACCATCGGAAACAGCAGCGGATTCCCGGCCCACATTTCCTTGGGGTAGCGGTCCACGACTGCTTGCTCGAAATGCAGCGCGTCCACGAGCCCGTGCCGCGTCGGCCGCGCGTAACGCAGCAGCCAGCCGCCGAGTTCGGGCACAATGACGGCCAGGCTGCCATCAGTGTCGTTGAGTTGGATGAACTTGTCTTCGTGCATTATGCGCATGGTTTATCAGGAAAAGTCCGGTCGCCACAGGAAGAACTGGCCGCCTGGGGACCAGCCGTTCGCGCCGCTTGATTGGCCCCCTCCCGGCTGCTAGCGTCCCCGCTCTTTGAGCTGCTCATGGACTACAAGAACACGCTGAATCTGCCGCGCACGGACTTCGCCATGAAGGCCGACCTCGTCGCGCGCGAACCGCAACGCCTCGCCCGCTGGGAGGCTGACCAGATTTACGCGCAGATTCGCGCCGCCCGCGCGGGCAAGCCCAAGTTCGTCCTCCACGACGGCCCGCCTTTCGCCAACGGCGATGTCCACGTCGGCACCGCGCTGAACAAGGTGCTCAAGGACATCATCGTCAAATACAAGTCACTCCGCGGCTTCGACGCCCCCTACATCCCCGGCTGGGACTGCCACGGCCTGCCCATCGAGTTCAAGGTCACGCAGGACATGCGCAAGGCCGGCGACACCGCGAGCGACGCCGCTACCATCCGCACCGCCTGCGATGCCTACGCCCGCAAATACATCGACCTCCAGCGCACCCAGTTCAAACGCCTCGGCGTCTTCGGCGACTGGCAGAACCCCTACCTCACGCTCAACAAGGAATACGAGGCCGATGAGCTGCGCCTCTTCGCCGACCTCGTCGCGCAGGGCTTCGTCTATCGCGGCAAGAAGCCGGTGTATTGGAGCATCCCGTGCCGCACCGCGCTCGCCGAGGCCGAGGTGGAATACGCCGACCACGTCAGCCAGTCGGTCTATGTGAAGTTCAAGCTCGCGGGCGAGCCGAACACCTTCCTCCTCATCTGGACCACCACGCCCTGGACGCTCCCCGCGAACCTCGCCGTCGCCTTCAACCCGTCGCTCTTCTACTCGCGCATCCACGCCGACGGAAATGTCTATCTCGTCTGCAACTCGCTCCTCGAAACCGTCGCGCAGAAATGCGCCTGGGGGGGCGGCTACCAAATCGAGCGCACCGTCTCCGCCGACGAACTCGCCACGCTCACCTACGAGCACCCGTTCTGCGCGCGCACGGGCCGGCTCTTCCCCGCCGACTTCGTCACCGCCGACACCGGCACCGGCTTCGTCCACATCGCGCCGGGTCACGGCGCGGACGACTACAACCTCGGCCGCACCCAGGGCCTGCCCATCTACTCGCCCGTGGACGACGCCGGCTGTCTCGCCCACACCGCCGACCTCCCCGCCGACCAGCAGATGCCCGCCGAGATGCTCGGCAAGTCCATCCTCGAAAAGCACGGACGCAGCGACGCCAACGACGCCGTCCTCCACGAACTGCGCGTGCGCAACGCCCTCGCGCACCAGGAGAACTACCACCACAGCTACCCGCACTGCTGGCGCAGCAAGACCCCCATCATCTTCCGCGCGATGGACCAGTGGTTCATCAAGGTGGACCACATGGTAGGACAGGCTTCCAGCCTGTCATCCATCTCCTCGTGCAAGTCATCCAGCGAGCTTCAGACTATCGCCCAGCACCTCGGCACCGAGGTCGTGACGAACCTTGCCCAGCTCTCCATTCCCGCTGAAGTGCTCGCCGCGCTGCCAGCCGAGGCTGCTCGCAAATACCAATGTGTTCCGCTCCGTTTGGACGGTGAGCAACTCACCGTCGCGCTCGCCGACGCGCTGAACCCTGCGGCGGTTGATGAATTGGAATTCGCCGTCCGCCGGAAGGTGAAGGTCGTCGTCGCGCAGCCGGATGAAGTCATCGCCGCGTTGAGGAAGCACTATTCAGAAGGCAGGCAGGATGCGCGCCCCACTTTCCGCCAGCGCGCCTTGGCCGAGATTGACCGCGTGAACTGGATTCCCGATTGGGGCAAGAACCGCATCGAAGGCGCGGTGAAATCCCGGCCCGACTGGTGCATCTCGCGCCAGCGCAGTTGGGGCGTGCCCATCCCGGCCTTCTACGACGCCCAGGGCGAACCCATCCTCGACGCCGCCATCGTGCGCAAGGCCGCCGACCTCTTCGAGCAGCACGGCAGCAACGTGTGGTTCGAGAAAACTGCCGCCGAACTCTGGACCCTCTGCCGCCCCGCCGACTGGACCGGTCGCGAAGCCACTGCCAAGTCCAGCGACACGCTCGACGTGTGGATTGACTCGGGCTCGTCGTCGCGCGCGGTTTTGCGCAAGCGCTCAGAATTGCAGCGTGGAGTCGTGGTGAAAGGAAAACCCGGAGCATCGTTGATGGACATGGTGCACGAGCTGGAGAACATGACTGATGAACAGCTTCCAGTTGAAAGGTGGCAGGCCGACGTTTACCTCGAAGGCTCCGACCAGCATCGCGGCTGGTTTCAATCTTCGCTGCTCCTCTCCCTTGCCGGCAACGGGGCTGCGCCGTTCAAGACCGTGCTCACCCACGGCTTCATGGTGGACGAGGACCGCGAGAAGATTTCCAAGAGCAAGCAGGGCCAGGGCGCTTACACCAAGCCCCAGACCGCCGACCGTTACGTGAACGAATACGGCGCGGACGTGCT
>CAMCFN010000007.1 GCA_945874145.1 Akkermansia muciniphila | reverse complement strand
GGAGCCCAGAAGCGTGATGGAAACCTCACGGAGAGCTTGGAGGCTAAAGAGGGCTTTGATGCCGCTGATGCAACCCAACAGCAGCCGGACGCGTTGGTGCTGATCGGTGAGAATGCGTTGATCCTGGCTGAGGCGTTGAAAAAGGTGCCCGAGCAGTATCGCAAGGCTGTTGAGGACTTCTATCTGAAAGGCTCAACCCAGCAGGAAATTGCGGACCGGCATGGGCTGAAGATTGGCTCGATTGGTGTCTACCTCGACCGGGGGCTGAAGGCTTTGCGCGAGAATCTGCCGGAAGGCTGGCCGTAGCTGTAAGAAATGGTCAACCGATCCCGTTATCTACTCGGATGAAAGATGCTGAAAAATCGAAGTTGGAGCAGGAGCTGAAGAAAGCGGCTCCGGTGATCAACCGGCTCAGTGATGGGCCGTCGGTGCTGCCGGAGCGGGTGCGTTCGGCCCTGAACAGCGTTTTGGACAAGAAGTTCCCTTTAGCAGCCCAGCCAGCCAGCGAGCCAGCGGAACTGGCTGCTGTTCGCAAAACGGTGGTTGAACAGGAGAAGGCTGAACCCTCGTGGCTGGAGGTGTGGCGGTGGTGGCTGGGTCTGGCCACCGCAACCGCTGCTGTGGCGATGATTGTCGCCCTCAACCGGCCAGGTCCGCACCTGCCCCCTGTCATCCAAGTAGCCATGCTGGATTCGGTGGGGACGACGCGAGGAACAGCCGCCAATCCCCTGACAACCCTTCAGCAACAGTGGAGGGACGCCAAGTCGCATGAGTTTGATGACGACGCCAAACTGAAACAGTGGCAGGCGGACTGGCCGGCGGGCTCAAAACAGACAGTGGTAAAGATTCTCTACAACCGGGACACGGGGGAACTGCGGATTTCCGTGCGGACCAACGGCACTTTAACCAGAGAGAAGGTTATCGCGGTTAAGGAGGAGCGGGAGTTGCCCAAGCTCATCCTGGAGGCCGAAGCTTTCATCCGGAGCAAGGGCCCATGAGAACGCGAGCGAGCGTTGCGAAACTTAAAAACTCCAGGGCGTGACCGATGTAACCTGATACCGGCAAAACAACAAATTTCGATGGATTCGGAGTAAACTCTAATTCGACCCTTCCGAATAACGCCACGAGCCTGATGTCCCGATTTCTTTCTTTGCTTACTTTCGTGATGTGTATGGCGGGTCACGGCTTGTGGGACCAGCCCGCTGCTTCGGCAGCCGAGACCAGAATGCCAGAGGCAGAATTGGTCCGAATAATGGAGGAACACATGGACAAGGGAAGGTTTTCCGAGGCAATCACATTTGCGAAAAAGTTGGTCGGTAGATCAGAGGTTAATTACGGGGCCTACCACACCAACACGGCTGACGCTCTCGACAATCTCAGCAAAAGCTACAGAAAGGGTTCAAACTATATCAGTTCCGCTGCCGCCTGCGCGCGGGCTCTGCAAATCAGGGAGAAAGCGCTGGGTCCAGACCATTCGGACACGGCGATCACCTTGAGCAATTTAGCCATACTCTACAACATGGCGGGCAATCACACGGCCGCTGAACCCTTGTTTCTATGGACCATAAAGTTCCGTGAAAAGGTGTTAGGACCGGAACACCCGAGTACCGCGAGAGCGATGCACGATCTAGCCTCACTCTACCGCTCGGTGAACAACTTCTCGAAAGCCGAACCCTTGTATTGGCGAACCCTGAAGGTTCGCGAGAAGGTCTTGGGACCAGAGCATGCCGATACAGCGAGAACTCTAACGCAATTGGCATGGCTTTACCACAGTATGGGCGAGTATGCTAAGGCGGAATCCTTGTATCAAAGGGAATTGAAAATCACCGAGAAAGTTGCAGGCCCTGCCCATCCAGATACGGCCGTCATCTTGGCAAGCTTGGGTGGGTTATACTTTGACATTGGAGACTATGCCAAAGCCGAGATGCACTATCAACGTAGCTTAAGTCTTATGGAAAAAAGTGTAGGGCGGGAGCACACAGACACGACGATACCGCTTAGCAACTTGGCGGAACTCTATATCAGCATCGGCGATTACGCAAAAGCGGAAGAAATGTATCAGCGAAGTCTAAAGATAGTCACGCAAAGTTTTGGACTAGAACACCCCGACACATCAACCGCGATGAACAACCTGGCTGTGCTCTACCGCCATATGGGTGAATACGCGAAGGCGGTGCCGTTGTATGAGCAGAGTTTGGCAATAAGCAAGATAGTCATGGGTCCGCAACACCCAAGCACGGCGATCGTTTTCAACAACCTTGCTTCGCTCTATATGAGCATGGGCAATTCCAATAAATCCAAGCCCTTGTATCAACAGAGCTTGAAGATTCAAGAAGAGGTCCTCGGGCCGGAACACCCGGATACGGCAACTACTCTGAACAATTTAGCCTCGTTCTACCGCTCAACGGATGATTTTGAGAAAGCTGAGCCGTTGTTCGAGAGGAGTTTGAAAATATTTGAGAAGGTTTTGGGGGCGCGACACCCAAAAACACTGGAACCTTTGAACAACCTGAGCCTTCTGCAACTAGATCTGCGGAAATTTGATGATGCGATGTCCTTAGGAAGGAAATTTAAGGCCACGTCGGAGCGAGCCTTGGGCAATATTCTGGCCTTCGCGGGCGAGCGCCAGCGAATGAACTACCAAAACGCGATAAAAGCTCCTGTGGCGAATCTCTTGGCGACTCTGAGCAGCGCGGGGGATTTGGCGGAGTTCATGTTGCGGACCAAGGGAATTGTGCTCGACTCGCTTCTGGAGGATGAACTGGCCGCCCGAGCCTCGAAGGAACCGGCTGTAAGAGAGGCCTATGACGAATTGCAAGCTGCTGGGCGCCTATTGATCAAAATGCAGATGGAAGCGCCCAGAGAGACGAGCCCAGAAAGTCTCAATAGACTACGGTCCGAGCAGGAGCGCTTGGAGGGGCAGGTCGAAACGCTGCAGAAGATGTTGGCGCGAAATGTGACCTCCTTGGGGCAGGTGCGTCGGTCTTTGCGGATCACGGTTGCTGACGTCCAAAGAGCGTTGCCCAAGGACACTGTGTTACTGGAGTTTGTCCGATACGGGCATCATCTTGCCAGAGGGAAGTATCAGATTCGTTATGGTGTGGTGATGATTAGCAATGAAACAGTCGCGCTAAGTGGTTCCCAAGGAGGCGATGCCGTGTGGGTAGCGATTGGTTCCGCAGAGACGATTGAACCGAATCTCCAAAATTATAGCAGGATGATGCGAGGCGACAAGATAGGTGATCCCCGTCTGCTGCACACGGTCTACCAAGACCTAATTGCACCGATCCAGATGCACCTGCCGAAAAGCACCACCACGCTAGTCATCAGCCCGGAAGGGGAGCTGAACTTTGTCAACTTTGCCACGCTTGTTGACGCGCAAGGGCAATTTCTGGGTGAACGATACAGCACCCGGTATGTGGCAAGCGGACGCGACTTGGTCTTCGGCCAAACCAGTCAGACACAATCCCGGAGTTTTGCTGCGTTCGCCAGCCCAGCCTTCGCAGCGAAGCCAGGAGTTGCGGAGGCCCGTGATGCCGTGCAGTTGTCCATGCAGCACGCGGACCGGCGGGATTTTACAGAGATCACCTTGAGAGCCTTGCCAAACAGCAGCTTGGAAGCCCAGTTTCTAAAGGAAAGGAGTTCTGCATGGAACTTGAAAGGGGCTGTTCATGTCGGTGCGGAAGCCTCTGAACTTCAAGTGAAGTCGGTGAAATCGCCCTACATCCTCCACCTAGCTACTCATGGCTTTTTTCTGCCGGAGGATTCGTCAACGAACCGGCCCTCCATCCCGACGCAGGCGCTGGACATGCAACGGCAGCGCGAGCCAGTGGTGTTCCACAACCCGATGCAGCGAAGTGGGCTGGCGTTCGCGGGAGCACAGTTCACCTTGGATGCGTGGAAGCGTGGTGAGGTGCCAGACACCGAGAACGACGGGATTCTGATGGCACAGGAAGTCGGAACGATGGATTTGAAGGACACCTGGCTGGTCGTGCTCTCGGCCTGCGACACCGGCATTGGTGAAGCGAGGAGCGGGGAAGGTGTGCTGGGTTTGAGGCGTGGTTTTGTGCAAGCGGGAGCGCAAAACCTGCTGATGACGTTGTGGCCTATCAGCGACAAGTGGTCGGTGGACATCATGAAGGCCTTCTACGAGAAGGCGATGGTCAGCGGCGATGCTGCTCAGGCAATGGCTGAAGTTCAAGCGGAGTGGCTGGGCCGATTGAGGAAGGAGAAGGGCGTGTTGATGGCGGCTCGGTTGGCGGGTCCGTTTGTCCTCAGCACCCGAGGCCGGCAACCATCGAGGTAGTTGTCATCGAGCAAGCCAAGGCAGCCGCCCCACCGTTACCAGCAGGGCGGCTGTGTGCTCTGGCTATCCAGCGCTCACCGTCTCAAACTTCCTCATAGCCTGGTCACATCCGTGTTGGTCGAAACGCACCACGCGTCCGACTTTCACGTAGGGCACGACCCGGCGACGCATCAGATTCGTCACCGTTCTAAGGCTGATTGAGTAGTGTTGCGCGAGATCCGCTTTGGTAAGCCAGCGGTTTGGCGTTGCATCTTCGGGCATTGATTTTGCCGGTTAATGTTGGCCTTGCGCTTCATGATTATCGCAGCGGTTTCTTTCAGCCGACCTTCACAGTGAGGGCCGACACTACATTATCGAAATCCAAACGGAGTTTCTTACAGGGAAGTTTGGCCGCTGCGGATGGGGTTCAAACGCAACGGGCAGAAACGGTGGCGTGCAGGAAATGCTCAGGTTGACAGTTGGTTGACGTTCGGTTTAATTTGCAGGCATGGGCACGACATTGACCAAGACGAGCAAGGGCGGAGTGGACGTCACCGATCTGATGCATCTGCGGGACACGCTGCTGGAGGAGCGGCAGCGGATGAGCCTGGTGCTGGCACAGATTGAGAAGGTGTTGAGCGGGGTGAGAGTGCCGGAGAGCAAACAAACGGACACGGTGCGGATGGCTCCGGCGCGGACCAGTCCGCTGGACAAGGCAAAAGCCGTCACGAGCGCGACAGCCGATCTGCGCGAGGGGAATGGCAACCTCTCGGCAGTGCGGGTGGCCAAGCTCTACGGTGTGAGCCTGAGCCAACTGGCGGAATGGCTGGGCCGAACCAAGCAGGCGATGAGCAAGACGCCGGACGCGGATTCGCTACAGGACGCGCTTGGTTATTTCGAGCGGGTGGCGCGGCTGCGGCTCATCACGAAGGACGACGGGGAGTTTCGCAAATGGCTGCGCACGCCACACGAGCTGCTGGACAACGCCCGGCCGCTGGAGTTGATGGCTAAAGGTGAGTGGCAGGCGATGGCGGACTACGTGGACGACATGCTGACGGGAGCGCCCACCTGATGACGGAACTCGAAGCCATCGAATCCGCGCTGAGGACAGCGCCGATGCGCCCGTTGAAGGCGACGCTGGTCCGGTGTGTGGCGCTGCTACCACTGACGGCAGGCGGGGCACCGGATTTCCTTTTCACGTCGGGACAGGCCAACCGCTACAATCCAGTCGGCGTGCGGTGTGTTTACTTCTCAGAAGATGAGGCTACGGCCCGCCTGGAGTATGCGCGGAGGTTCGGAGCAAGTCGGGGCGCACACCAACCGTTGGGAATTTACTTTGCCGAGGTCAACCTGACGAAGGTGGTGGATTTGGGTGACGCAGCGACGAGGGATGCGTTCAAGCTCAAGGCGAAGGATCTGGCCGCCACATGGCAACTGGCGAAACGGCCCATCCGCACGCAATTGCTGGGGCTGGTAGCGAGCCAGGGGACGGTCGCCGCAATCCGATTTCTGTCTGATGCGGCTCGTGCGGTAGGAGCACGGGGATTCAACGTCGTGATCTTCCGCGCCGGCGTGCAGGCTCCCGACCATGTTGAGATTCTTGGCCCGACGAAGAAGCCGCTCCAGAAATGGCCCTAACGAGCCGAGGTTCATGGCCACAATTCCATGCTGCAATTCAGTGCTGCTTTTGGTTCAATGCGGCGGTCTTGGCCAGCCTTAGCCGCTCAAGGCAAGCAAACTGAGGTTTAGTGACAGTTCGTGACACGGAATTTGCCTTTTGATACCTGAAAGTGCCTAAACCTGATTTTTCGAGTGGGCTGCAACCGGTTGTCAGAGGCGCACTTAGGCAATGAGAGGCAACACAAATAGTGGTTCGAATCCCTTCGCTCGCTCCACTTTCTCTACCAAGGACTTACGGTTTCGGAGGGTAAAAGTCTCAACATCCAGTCTCAACAAAGCCAACCGTATTACCCCTGTTTCTAGCCCTTCACCGGTGTAAGAATTCCACCGAACCCGTCGTCGCAACAAGCGGCTCCGACCACGCTCATCACCGAGCCGCAGAAACTTTCGGTTGGCTGCCGGCTCAACTCCTCGGCGAAAACCTCGGGACCAAACCGCGTCGCTAGGGGAAAAACGCCTCTCCTCGACAACGCTTCACGATTCGATTCTAGGCGCTTATCCTCCGCGACCGGCTCAACACCGCGCTCACTTTCAGCCGATTTTCGCCTCTCAGCCGTTCAGGAGTGTCATCAACATTCAGTGGTGTTGAAAGTTGACCGAAAGAGGCCGCTTTTGCCTGTCCGAAACGCGGAACTCGGATCGACAGCGAGGACTTTAATCTAGTCCTGGCGAGGCGGTGGAAAATCCCCAGCAAATCCACGCGTTCACTCCGCAAATAGTCGAAACAGTGGTCGAGTAGCGGAAGTCGGGCTAACGGCGGGGTGGGCATCCTGAGCCCCAATTCCGCGCGACTTTTCAGGCTGGTGGATGCGTCAGGAAACAAGCAATGAACGCTCATTTCCTCCGCACCGGAATCCTGCTCACCCTCGCTTCCGCAACCCTCGCCAGCGCCGCCCCGGCTCCCAAACCCGGTGCGGCGGGGCGGCTGGCGGCGATTGTCAAAGAGATGAAATCGCCGGACCGCGAGGTGCGGCTCAAGGCGGTGGGGAAGCTGGTGCATTTCGAGGGCGGTCAGGAGCAGGCGCTGCCGGTGCTCACGAACTTGCGCGAAGCCATGCGGGACTCGGAAGGCGACATCCGTGCGGTGGCCTGCACGGCGATGGGGAATTTCCATGAGAAGGCGAAGGATATCATCCCGGACTTCGTCCGCCTGCTGCGCGACCCGGACAAGGAGGTGCGGCAATGCTCCGCCCGTGCGCTGGGCCGGGTGGGCGCGGACGCCAAGTCCGCCCTGCCCGACATGGCGCGCGCCACGAAGGACGAGGACGCGGTGGTGCGGGTGGTCACTCACGCCGCGATGATTCGCGTGGGTGCGCCCGTGGCCGAGCATCTGCCCGCCATCTTGAAAGGCCTGGAGGACACCTTGCCGCTCGTGCGCTACAAGTCCGCGCATTGTCTCGAACCGCTCGGCGTGGTGGCCGCACCGGGAGTGCTGAAGCTGGGTGCGCTGCTCACAGATGAAGACGAGAAGGTGCGCCACTACAGCGCCCGCGCGCTGGCGAGACTCGAGGAAGTCGCCCGCCCCGCACTGCCCGCGCTCAAGGCTGCCCGGGAGATGGAAACCGTCGCGGCCAACCGGGGGTTGATGGATGGGGCGATTCGGAAGCTGACGCCATAACCCCTGCTTCAGCTCCATGCCCCTTCGCGCAAGCGGAGGTCACGGACGGTCACCCGATTTGCGATTTTCCGTGTTCATGCACCAACCCAAGGGAGGTGGCGACGGCCGTCAGAGCCAGCGCTTCCTGCTGCCCCATCTTCTTTCCCACACCTAGGACACCACCGGACGCCTGGGCTACGCCCCTGCCCCACCGCATCAGGCATCGCTTGAAATCCATCGACTCTCCCGGATAAGACACCTCCAACTCAGCACTTGCCGCCTGCAGTTCCTCCGCTGGTTCCAACATGCTTTGCTGCACCTCCGTGAAAATACGGTCGTAGTCTTGAACCAGCTTGCGCACGGCGGCACGGAAGAGCGGGCTGGAAAACTCGTTCACGCGCTCGCACATATGGGCGAGCTTGTCCCGCTCCTTCCGGTCGACCGTCCCGTCTGCTGCCGCCACGAGTTTGAACACCAAGAGTGGCGCGCGCGCCAAGCGATCATCCACTAGGGCGGACGGGCCAGCAACTGTCGCATGCAGGTCGATCAAACCGGCGATGGCCGCCAAGGTCGCGGCCTCCACCTTGCCCATTTTCTTCCCCAATCCAACGAAACCACGCGGAGCCTCGGCAATGGCCCTGCCCCATGCCATCAGGCTCTCCTTGAAGGCCTGCGCCTCGTCCGGGCGCTCTTGCTCAAGGAACTTGATGGCCTCAGCGAGGGTATCCATGAAGTGAAAGCCCCCTGTTTGCAGCCCGTTGGAATAACGGTCCGGATTCCGCGCAATCGCGGCAACCGCCGTGCGAAAGAGCGCGCTGGGAAACTGCCTTGGGTTCAAGCACAGCTTCTCCAGCGTCGCGAGCTCCCGCTTGTCCACCTTCCGGTCCGCCGCCGCAATCATCATGAACGTCACAAAGGCCGCGCGCGCGAGCATATCCTCCAAGACTTCAGCGTGGGATAAACTGTCGGACATCGAGTGGTGTCGGGTTCGTTGGTGGCGCGACGCTAGAGTTCGGCGAACAGGAAGCAACCCAAAAGCCCAACGCCGGACCGCCTCGGCAGAACCCGTAGCTCGACCCTAGCAGTTTCACTGCAGTTAATTCGGTCATTTTCAGCTGTATTCCCCTAGGCTCCTCGGTTTTGCCTTCAGTGCGGGTTCCAGAAATAAAAAGCCACGGTCTTGGGGCCGGGGCTTTCGTGATTTGTTGGCCAGCGTTGGCTCAGATGATGCCGGCGAGTTCTTGCAGCACGCGCCAGTTGTCGAGGCGGTCTTGCTTGGCTTCGAGCATCAGCGGGGAGGGGGTGCCGTCCTTGTCGAAGTGTTTGGAGAAGCGGCCCTCGGTGCGAGCGAACATGACGAAGTCGAAGAGGTCGCCGGTCTTGGGGTCTTTATACCAGTCGTCCTTCGGCGCGGGGTTGCCTTGGAGGCTGAGGCGCTCGGCGATTTTGTTGCCCTTGCGCGGGTCGTAGATGAGGACGGGGAAGGTGCGCGTGTCCACGGCGAGCTTGGACTGGTTCATGGCGAGGTTGTCGCCGACGCCGTGCTCCGGCTGGCAGGTGGTGTAAACGCTGATGACCGCCGGGCCGTCGAACTCGTTGGCCGCCATGATAGATTTGTAGAAGTGGTTCGACATGGCGCAGGAGGTCTGCGCGACGAAGGTGTTCGGGTGCATCATCGCAATCTGCGCGATTTCCTTGCGGCGCTCGGTCTTGCCCTGAATGACTTTGCCGTGGACGGAGAACTTGGTGTTCTGTGACTTGAAGGTGGCGGTGGAGCTTTGGCCGCCGGTGTTGGAGTAAACCTGGGTGTCGAGGATGAGCACCTTGATGTTCATGCCCGAGGCGAGCATGCGGGAGAGGGATTGGAAGCCGATGTCGAGCATCGCGCCGTCGCCGCCGACGACCCAGAGTTTCTTGTCGCCCCAGCCCATTTGGTCCCAACGGGCGCGGACGCCCATGGCGTCGGCGGGGCCGTTCTCAAAGAGCGAGTTGGTCCACGGGACGAGGTAGGGGTTGTATGGGTAGGTGGAGGCGTAAACGGTGGAGCAGCCGGTGGAGTTGACGATGCCGACGCTTTCCTTGCCGTATTGGAAGCCGGTGGCAGCGAGCATCATGCGCAGGGCGGTGGCCTCGCCGCAGCCCATGCAACTGCCCGCGCCGCCGACGTAGAGGAGGCTGCGCTCGGCGAGCATCATGTCGCTGAGGAGCTTCTCGTTGATGTATTCCTTCGGGGTCTCGGGGAGCTTGCGGTAGAAATTGAAGGTGCGCTGGGAGGTTTTGAGAATCTCGGTGTCCTTCATCAACATGGACAGCGCGCCGTGGTTGCCGCAGGCGTCCACGCACTCGGCGCAGCCCTTGCACTTGGTGGGGTCAATGAAGATGCCGAAGTAGGCGGGTTCTTTGCCCTTCTTTTCGTAGGTGGTCCAGAACTTGGTGGTCTTGGCGAACTGCTTGGCGAGGTGCTCGCGCTCGACGGGGTCGGCGATAGCGGCAAGTTCGGCGTCGAGGACGGACTTGGGGACGGCCTTGCCGAGAATGGCGGTGTCGGGGCACTCGACGACGCAGTCCATGCACGCGACGCAGTTCTCGCTGTGGAGCAGGGGAATCTCGGGGGCGATGTAGCTGAAGTCGCGCAGCGCGCCGGTGCCGGCGGGGATGAGGGAGCGCAGGGTGTTGTGGTCGGCGGGCAGGCCCATCTCGGCGCTGCCGTCGTTGTAAGCGCCGATGATGCGCTCGTTGAAGTCCTGCACGTCGAGGACATCCTTGCCGATGGGGCGCTTGTTGGAGCGGTCAACGACGGGGGCGGGGACGGCGGCTGCGCCAGCTACGTTTTCGGTGGGTTGAATCATGGGCTTTGGGTCAGGTGGTCCTGAGTTTCTAAGTTTGTTTCTCCCGATGGTTGTCCACCGGGCAAGGGGTTACTTCGCCGCGACCAGTTCGCCAGCGGGGACTTCAGCCGCGCCGCCGATGACGCCAGCGGGGATTTCCATCACGTCGGTCAAGCCGTGGCGGACGCAAGTGATGTTCTCCTGCACGACCTTCTCGCCGCGCTTGCCGAAATACTTGCGGATGTATTTCTCGACGGAGGCGAGGACCTGCTCATCGCCCATGCCGGAACGGCCCGCGAAGGGCGTGACCTTGATGAAGATGCCCACGAGGCAGACGCCTTGCATGCGCTGCTGGAGGTCGGGGTCGGTGGCGATTTGCCGCGCGATTTTGACCGTGTCGAGGTAGAAGACCTTGAGCTTCTTGTTGCGGATGGTTTTCTGGCCGTAGGCGGGGATGGCGTTCCACACGTCGAGCGGGTCGAGCTTGTCGCTCTGGATGAAGATGCTGCCATTCGCGGCGATGCCCGCGAGCGGGTTGCCGAGGTTGAAGGCGTTGACGTCGTTGAGCGGGATGAACTCGACGTGCTCCAGCTCGCTGTGCGTGCGGATGTGGGCGTCGGCGACGGTGAGATAGTAAGTGGTGGGCAAGCCCTTCTTCTCGGAGCCGTATTTCGGATAGGCTTGGACGTGGAGGTTGAACAGCTCGCCCACGAACGAGGCGATGAGCTTGTTCGTCGTGACGGAGCCGAAGCCGCCGACGGAGTGGCCGCGCATCGAGAACGCGCCCGTGGGCCGCAGGTCCGGGTCTTCCGCGCCGGGGAGTTCGAGCTTGTGCTTCACGCCCACGCAGGAGAACTCCATCGGTTTGGCCGACATCATGTTCTTCAGGATGGCGTTGAAGTGGCAGCCGCGAACATCGCGCGAGCCGAGGCCCGCGACGCAGGCGTAAATCTTCGGGATGCCGGTGATGGCGGGATACTTGAACTCGCCGAACGAGCCGTAGCTCAGGCCGGTGAAGGCGTCGGCGAACGCGGCGCGGATGCCCTGCACGAGCGGGTTCGACTGCGCGAGCGGGTTATCCATGCGCTCGACGACGGTGAGCGCCTTGACGTTCTTGAGCGCGGCGACGAGTTGCGTGGCCGGGAACGGCGCGAAGGAAGTCACGTGGACGCCGCCGACCTTTGCCCCGGTGGTGGCGCGAATGTAATCAATCGCCGCCTCCGCAGTTTCCATCATGCCGCCCATGCCGACGACCGCATACTCGGCGTCTTCCATGCGGTAGCAATCAATCATCCCGTAGCGCCGCCCGGTGTTCGCGTAGAAGGTGTCCATCGCCTCCTGCAAGGCGGCGGGGACGGTGTCATACACGTTGCGCTGGGCGATTTTGCCCTTCATGTAGGAGTCCTGGTTTTGGACCACGCCGGACATGAGCGGGTTGTTCGGGTCGAAGAGACAGCGGAGCTTCAACGTGGGGTCACCGATGAAGTCCTTCATGAACTCCAGCTCGGGGAGCAGGACGTTCTCAATGGTGTGCGTGGTGAGGAAGCCGTCCTGCACGTTCATGAACGGCGTCTCGCAGTTCTCCGCCGCGCGCCGCGCGATGAGCGCAAGGTCGCCAGCTTCCTGCGCGTTGCGACCGAATACGATGCCCCAGCCGCAATCCGCCACGCTCATCACGTCATCGTGACCCGCGTGGACGTTGAGTGAATGGCTCGTGAGCGCGCGCGCACCGATGTGGAAAACGGCGGGAAGCCGCTTGCCGGAAATGGTGTAGAGCACTTCCTTCATCAGCACGAGGCCCTGGCCGGAAGTGAAGTTCGTCACGCGCCCACCCGCGAGCGCGTAGCCCTCGCAGGTGGAGGCCGCCGAGTGCTCCGACTCCGGCTGCACGAAGGTGATCGTGTCGCCCCAGAGGTTCTTCTTGCCGTTGGAGACCTCGGTCTGATATCCGGTCCCCATCGTGGTCGAAGAGGTGATCGGGTAAGCACAGGCGCCGTTGGTGATGTTGGTTTCCGCCCACACTACACAGCCTGCTCCGTCCGACGTGGTGGGAATCCCCGGGTAGGGAAACTGCTTATTGTCGTCGCTCATAATTGAGTCTGGATCGTTTGCCACCGGATTGAAGTGGTTGGGCTTTTCCGGTGACGCAGTGAAGGTGGATTTCGGACATGGCAGGCGCAAGCCAAAAAGGAAATCCGTCAGGCATTTTCCCATGGTCGCTGCTCTTGGCAATTGGCCACGCCGGAGCAGAAGCCCCTCCGAGGCTGCAAAAGGCGGGTTCGCTGCCAGTGCGGTCCAGTTAAGGCATGAGGAGCGACTGCCGAGTCGGTGGGAGGCTTGCGGGCGGGAGTGTTGAACAGGCGCTCGGGGGCACTGGTTCGGCCCCCGACAAGCTGAACACCCGAAGGAGCTGTTGCCCCGTGGGCAGGTGCCGAGTGCCGGCCACGCTTGCGGCTCACAGCTTCGCCCGCTTTGCCTTGGCCACGCGTGGCATCAACCTACAACAAGTCGGCATACAACAAGTCGGCGCTTGCCAACCAACCGGCTGACCGGGACGTTATACGCATCGTTCGCGCCGAATACAGCCTCCGCTTCGGCAGCCGGGAAACTTCCCCGGCACAGCCTCTTCCTGCCCTGCCCCGACCCCATGAATGACGCCGAAGCCAACCGCCTAGAGGCGCTCCAGCGCTATCGCATCCTCGACACTCCGCCAGAAATCGCGTTCGACGATCTGGCTCACTTGGCGGCGCAGCTTTGCAACGCCCCCATCGCGGCCATCTGCCTGCTGGACGACCAGCGCGCATGGATCAAGGCGCGCACCGGGACGCAGGTGACCGAGGTGCCCCGGGAACAATCCTTCTGCCAGTATGCGGTGCAGCAACCGGGCACCTTGGTAGTGCGGGACACCGTGACAGATGGCCGGTTCCAGACGCACCCGATGGTGCAGGACAATCCCCCGGTGCGGTTTTACGCCGGCCACCCGCTCATCACGCCGGATGGCCACGCCGTAGGAACTTTGTGTGTCATGGATCGCGTGACGCGCGGGCTGACCGGACAGCAGGCGCTGGCGTTGCAGCGCCTGAGCCGACAGGTGATCACCCAACTGGAGGTCCGCCGGCATGTGGCGGATCTCGAACGCGAGATCCGGAAGCATCAGGAGACCGAGGACGCGCTGCGGTTCACGGAGGCCATGTTCCGGGGCATCTACGAGAACGCGACGGATGGGATTTTCCAGACGACGCCGGAAGGGAAATTTCTCTCCGCCAATCCGATGCTGGCAAAGATTTATGGTTTCGCCACGCCCGAGGATCTGGTGAAAGAGCTGAGCGACGTGTCCCGCCAACTCTACGTGGATCCAGCGCGCCGCGATGAGTTTGTGCGGCAGATGAAGGAGCGGGATCTCATTCAGGGCTTCGAATCGCAGGTTTACAACGCCCGGGGCGAGATCCTCTGGATTGCGGAAAACGCCCGTGTGGTGCGCGACTCCGAAGGTCGAGTGCGCTATTACGAGGGGACGGTGGAGGACATCACGGAGCGGAAACGCGCGGAGCTGGCCGTGCGCGAGGCGGAGCGGCGCTTCCGCTCCATCTGGGAGAAATCAGCCGATGGCATGCGCCTCACCGACAAGGACGGCATCCTGCGCGCCGTCAACGCGGCTTACTGCCGCATCGTCGGCATGGCGGAGGAGGAATTGCTCGGCAAGGTTTACATCGTCAGCTACCGCGAGGGCGAAGACGTGGACCGTCTGCATGCTAATTACCGGGAGAATTACCGGACCCGCAACATCCCCGAGCACATGGAGCGGCGGGTGACGTTCAAGAACGGTCGCTCGGCGATTCTTGAACTGTCCAATTCGTTTGTGGAAAACGACGGTCAGGATCCGCTCGTCCTGAGCATCTTCCATGACGTTAGCGAGAGCCGGCGGGCCGAGGAGAAGCTGCGCAACTCCGAGGACCGATTCCGTTCCATCTGGGAAAAGTCCGTGGACGGCATGCGGCTGATCGACAAGGACGGCATCACGCGCGCGGTGAACCCGGCTTTTTGCCGTTTGGTGGGCTTGAGCGAGGCGGAATTGATGGGCCGCCCCTACACCGAGCACTACGGCCAGGGCGAGGACGCACAGGCGCGCATGGCACGCTTTCAGGCGGAATACCAGACGCGCAGCATCGCCGAGCACATGGAGCGCCGGCTGGTGCTGCATAACGGCCGGGCGGTGGATGTGGAACTTTCGATCTCGTTTGTCGAGGTTGCCGGGGAAGATCCGCTCGTGCTGACCGTGTTCCACGATCTCACCGAGCGCAAGCGGGTGGAGGCGGCGCTCCGGGAGTCAGAGTTCCTCTACCACTCGCTGGTGGACAACCTGCCGCAAAACATGTTCCGCAAGGATCTTGCCGGCCGGTTCACCTTCGTGAATCAGCGCATGTGCCAGGAGGTGGGCAAGACGCGTGAGGAAATCATCGGCAAAACCGACGCTGACCTGTTTCCCACGCAGATGGCGGAGAAGTATCAGCGCGATGATCACCGCATCATCGAGTCTCAGAAGATCCATGAAATTCTGGAGGCGCACTTCTCCCCCGAGAAGGGCAAGACCTACGTGCAGGTGGTCAAGACGCCGCTGTTCGATGCCCAAGGCAGTGCCCTCGGCATCCAAGGCATCTTCTGGGATGTCACCGAGCGCAAGCGCATCGAGGAACAGCTCGCCATTGAGCGCGATCTGCTCCGCGCGCTGCTCGACAATGTGCCCGACCGCATCTACTTCAAGGACACGGAATCCCGGTTCCTCCAGGCCAGCTTGGCGCTGGCCCGGCGGCTGGGTTTGAAGGATGCCATTGAAGTGGTGGGCAAGACGGACTTTGACTTCCACCCGCCCGAGCTGGCCCGCGAGTTCCACGCGGACGAACAAAGAATCCTCCTTACCGGCAAGCCCATCATCAACAAGATCGAGCGCCAGCGCGCCACGGACGGCAACGACATCTGGGCGTCCGTGACCAAAGTGCCGCTGCGGAATCGCGCAGGCTTCATCACCGGCATCATCGGCATCTCCCGGGACATCACCGCCATCAAGCGCGTGGAGCGCGAGCTGCAGCAGGCCCGCGATACCGCGCTCGAATCCACGCGGCTCAAGTCCCAGTTCCTCGCCGCGATGAGCCATGAGATCCGCACGCCCATGAACGGCGTCGTCGGCATGATTGAACTGCTGCTGGACACCGACCTCTCGACCCAGCAGCGCGAGTTTGCCGAAACCGTCCACTCCAGCGCCTACGCCCTGCTGCACATCATCAACGACATCCTCGACTTCTCAAAGATCGAGGCCGGCAAGCTGAGTCTGGAGCGAACCGATTTCGAGCTGCGCGAAGTGGTGGAGCGAAGTGTTGAGTTGCTCGCGCACCGCGCCCAGGCCAAAAGCCTCGAACTCATCTGCTGGATGGCTCCCGACGTGCCGGTGGAACTGCGCGGCGACCCCGTGCGCCTCCAGCAAATCCTCGTCAACCTGATCGGCAACGCGGTGAAATTCACCGACCACGGCGAGGTCGTCGTGCGGGCGATCAAGGAGGGTGAGACCGAGACCACCGTAGCCGTAAAGCTCTCGGTGCAGGACACGGGCATCGGTATTCCCTCGGAGGCGCAGGGAAAAATTTTCGAGGCGTTCACGCAGGCGGACGGTTCCACCACGCGCAAATACGGCGGCACAGGCCTGGGGCTTTCCATTTCGCGGCAGCTTGTCGAACTGATGGGCGGCAAGCTCGAGCTGCACAGCGTGGTCAACGAAGGCTCCTCCTTCTGGTTCACCCTCACGCTGGAAAAGCAACCCGGAGCGACCGCGCGAACCAGCAGTTCCCGGCTCGCTGGTGCCCGGATGCTGGTGGTGACTGAAAACATTCACCTGCGCCATGCGTTGGGCAGTCTGGCCAGCCAGCTCAGCCTGAGCTGCGCCGGCGTCCGCACGGCGGATGAAGCCCTGCACGCCCTCCGGGACGCGACCCACGGCGACTCGCCTTTCGATGTGGCGATTCTCGACATCAAGCTCCCCGGTGCCGATGGCTTGACGCTGGCGCAAAGCATCAAGGCCGAACCTGAACTCACGAGCACCAAACTGGTCTTGCTCACCCCCATGGGGCAGCGGTTGGACACGGAGATCATGAAGCTGGCTGGCCTTTCCGGCAGTATGTTGAAACCAGTGCGCCTAGCCCGGCTCGAAGAATCCCTGCTGCGCGTGCTCACGCAAGATGGCCGCAGCCTGACGCTGCCGACAACCCCGGAGACGACCTTCCTGCATCCGCTCAAGGTTCCCCCGGGGGAAGTCCGCCCGCTCCGCATCCTCCTTGTGGAAGACAACAGCGTGAACCAGCGCGTGGCCCTGCTCCAACTCAAGAAGCTGGGCTACCAGCCCGACACCGTCCTGAATGGCGAACAGGCGGTGGCGGCGGTGCAAAGCAAACCCTACGATGTCGTGCTCATGGACTGCCACATGCCAGTCATGGATGGCTACACCGCCACCCGCCGGATACGCGAGTGGGAGGGCCGGACCAACAGTCCTCGCCTGCGCATTCTCGCGATGACCGCTGACGCCGGCCGAGGCGACGCGGAACAATGCTTCGCGGTCGGCATGGACGATTTCATCACCAAGCCGGTCCACCTTCCCGAATTGAGCGCCGCCTTGGAGCGGGCCGGCACCACGGGCACGGAACGAGGCGGGGATGCGACCCAATCCCCGGCCAAAACGACCGGCACTGAAGAGGCCACCCTTGATTTCTCCGTGCTGGCCAGCTTCCGCAATTTGAGCGAACCCGGCCAGCCAGACCCCGTGATCGAATTGATCGATCTGTTCCTCGAAGACGCACCGGAACGGCTCCAAGCCATGCACGCCTCCGTAGCCCAGCAGGACGGCGAGGCGCTCCAGGTCGCCGCACATTCGCTCAAAGGCAGCGCCCGCAATCTCGGAGCCCGCCCGCTGGCCAACATCTGCGCCGAACTGGAACACCAGGCTGCCGCGAGCGATTGGGAGAGCACAAGTCCGCTGCTCGCTGCCATCGGGCAGGAATTCGACAAGCTGCGCGCCCTGTTGGCGGCGGAGAAACAAACCGGCCCGCCATAAGCGTGGGGAATCCGAAGTTGAGTTTTCGCCCTTGTCTGCCACCTTCAGTAAAAGACGACCGTTGAGTGCGTCTGAACCTGCCCTTCCTCACACCATGCAAATCACCAAGCAACTCGCCATCTTCCTCGACAACAAGCCCGGCATGCTGGCCCTAGTCTGCCATGCCCTCGCCGACGCGAAGGTCAACATCTACGCCATCTCCACCAGCGACACGGTGGATCACACCGTGATCCGCATGGTCGTGGACGACCCGCAAAAGGCGACCTATGTCTTTGAGGAGCGCGGCACGCTCGTCGTTGAGGATGACGTGCTGATGATCGACGGCGACAACCGCCCCGGTTCGCTGGCGCTCATTGCCGAGAAGCTCGGCGCGGCCAAAATGAACATTGAATACTGCTATTGCGCGACCAGCCCCGGCTCCCGTCGCGGCCTGCTCATCCTCCGCGTGAAGAATCCGG
Organism: Akkermansia muciniphila; assembly: GCA_945874145.1. Classification (GTDB taxonomy): domain Bacteria; phylum Verrucomicrobiota; class Verrucomicrobiia; order Limisphaerales; family SXTU01; genus SXTU01. The sequence goes on along the minus strand of CAMCFN010000007.1, from coordinate 73,403 downwards.
AGAAGGCGTTGAAGGTTTTGAACGGTTGAGCGGTTCGCTCCCAGCGGTCAGCGAACAGCCTTCAGCGCTCACGCCATGCACCCGCTCCTGTATGAACTGAACACTCGCTGCTGGCTGCGGGAGCTGTCCGCCCAGCACGGCCAGACCATCCAGTTGGGCAATGTGCCCGATGAGGAGTTTCAGTCCTGGCAGCGGCTGGGCTTCACGCATATCTGGCTCATGGGCACATGGACCACGTGTAGTCGTGCCCGGGAGTTTGGGCTGACGGATTTGGAACTGCTGCAAGCCTACGGAGCGGCCTTGCCCGACTGGCGTCCGGCTGACGTGACCGGTTCGCCCTATGCGCTGGCCGAATACCGGGTGCCGGAAACGCTTGGCGGGGAGGAAGGTCTCCGGCGCTTCCGCGAGCGCCTCCACGCCAATGGGATGAAGTTGCTCCTGGACTTCGTGCCCAACCACACGGGCTTGGCACATCCTTGGGTGAAGATGCGGCCCGGACTGTTCGTGCAGGCCCTGCCTGGCACGCCCGGCACCTTCGCCACGGAGACCGCCACCGGCGTCTGTTGGGTAGCCCACGGCAAAGATCCTTTCTTCCCGTCCTGGCGCGACACCGCCCAGCTCGACTACCGGCGCGCCGACACTCAGGCGATCATGCGCGAAGTCCTCCGCAGCGTGGCGGGCCGCTGCGACGGGGTGCGCTGCGACATGGCGATGCTCCTCCTGCGGGACGTGTTCTCGAAGACTTGGGCCCACTGCCCCGCAACCGGGACGCAGGCCACCACGGAATTCTGGACCACCGCCATCGCGGAGGTGCGGCAAGCCCATCCTGATTTTCTGTTCATGGCCGAGGTATATTGGGACCTTGAACAAAACCTGCAGCAACTTGGTTTTGACTTCACCTACGACAAGTGGCTTTACGACCATCTAGCGAACGACAACTACGCCGAGACGCAGAATCACCTGCTGGAATTGCCGCAGGACTTCCTCAAACGCAGCGTGCATTTCATCGAGAACCACGACGAGCAACGGGCCACCCGGCGCTTTCCGCTGGATGAGCACCGGGTGGCCGCGCTGTTGAGCCTGGGCCTGCCCGGCATGCGGCTTGTGCATCACGGCCAGCTCGAAGGCACGCGCACTCAACTGCCGGTGCAGTTGGGCCGACGCCCCGTTGAGCATCCCGACCCAGCGGTAACCAGCTTTTATGAGCGGCTGCTGGCGGCCCTGCGCAACCACGCCGTCGGACGCGGTGAGTTTGAACTCCTCCGCCCCCGGAGTGCGTGGTCAGAGAATACCTCCGACCACTGCTTCGTCATCGTGCAATGGCAGTCCGAACCGGATGCCTTCGATCTGGTGGTGGTGAACCTCGCCGCCCAGCCCAGCCAATGCTACGTCACCCCCACCATCGCCGGACTCGCACGGCGGGAATGGAAACTGGAAGACTTGCTGGGCGAGGAGAAATTCTGGCGCAGCGGCCACGAAATGCACACGCGCGGCCTCTACCTGGCTGTCCCACCGCGCGCCGCGCAGTTGTTCCACTTCTCGCCGGCCCGTTGAAACCAGATTCCGAAGCCGGGGCAAGTCTCAGCTCACTTGCCAAGCAATGATGGCCTTCTGCGTGTGCAACCGGTTCTCCGCTTCGTCGAAAATAGTCGCTGCGTGCGCCTCGAAGGTTTCGTCGTCAATCTCCTTGCCGCGATAAGCCGGCAGACAGTGCATCACCAGCGCGTCCGGTTGGGCCAGTTTCACCAATGACTGGTTGATCTGGTATCCCGTGAGCAGCCGGATGCGATCCGCCGCCTCGGCTTCCTTGCCCATGGAGACCCAGACATCGGTGTAGAGCAGGTCCGCCCCGGTCGCTGCGGCTGGCAGGTCCGCCGTCAAAATGACTTTTCCACCCGTGGCCGCCAACTGCGCGGTGATGACCTCGCCGCTGGGGGTGCCCTGCGCGTGGACGTGCTGGAAGCCCGCCCGCTCCAGCAGTGACAACGGGGGTTGAAACTCCTTGGGGGCGGCGATGCGCAGCTCGAAGCCCAGCTTCGCCGCCGCGAACACCCAACTCGCCGGCACGTTGCACGCGCCATCGCCCACGAACGTAACGACCTTGCCCTGAATCGGCCCGCGCCGTTCTTGGAAGGTAAAGATGTCCGTCAGAATCTGGCACGGGTGCTCTTCATCCGTGAGCGCGTTGATAGTGGGGATGTTCGCGTAGCGGGCGAACTCCTCCACGTCAGCCTGCGCGAAGGTGCGGAAGACCACGCCGTGAACCATCCGCCCCAAGACTCGCGCGGTGTCCTTGATGGGCTCGCCCCGCCCGAGCTGAATGTCAGCCGCACTGAGGAACATCACGTTGCCGCCCAGCTCGCGGATGCCAACCTCGAAGGACACGCGCGTGCGGGTGGACGACTTCGCAAAAATCAACGCCCACGTCTTCCCGGCCAGTGGCTGGGGTGCGGGCTGACCGCGTTGGCGCTTCATCGTGACGGTCGCCGCCAAGATGGCTTCCATATCCGCAAGGGACAAATTCTCGAGGCTCAACAGATGTTTCATGGTCGAGAGAAAGCGCGGAGTGTAGGCACGAGCGTGGGAAGTGCAAAAACTTTCTCGGCACAATTGCACAAATTGCGGCCGGGGAATTGCGCGCCGATTCGTCGCCGCCCTCGCAATTGGTCCACGTGTCTCCAGCGAACCGCAGGGCGGGTTTCCCAAGCCGATTGCATCGTCACGGCTTAACCTACCGCATTTACTTCGCGGTCAGCCGGCGCGTGATGAACGTCCGCACCTGTGGCTGCTGGCACTTCGCCAGCAGCAGCGCGGCCTTGGTCTGGTCGGCGGCGACGGCGGGCTCGATGCCATACCAGGTCAGCAGCGGGAGGTCTTTGTCGGCGGCGTCCTCGGCATGGGCGAGCAGGGCCGTGGCGAGCTCCCAGCGGTCGTTCACGGGCAGGCGTTGCAGCGCGGAGGCGAGGCCGAGGCGGACGAAGGCGGACTTGTCCTCGCGCGCCATGGTGACGAACTTCGCCAGCAACGCGGGGGAAACTTTCTTGTCCTCGGTCAGCAGGCGAATGGCCCACCAGCGCATGTGCTCGCTCTTGTGAGTGAGCTGCCCCGTGAGCAACGTCTCATCCGCGCCACCAGCGACGTGCAAGCCCCACAGCAAGCGGAGTTGCTTGGGGACAAGCGTTTCAGGAGCTCCGATGACCTGCCGGTATCCGTAATAAGCCAACCGTAGAGATGGGATCGTGGCTTGATCCAATTGCCCCGCTGCCGCGCGCTCTTGCAGCAGGCGCTGCGCGTGACGGCGATGCCACTCGTTCGTGTGGCCGAGCAACTTGATCAGTTCCGCGTCACTGAGCTTGGCGAGGTTCATACCCACCACCGGCTTCGGCGTGCCGTGCGTGACCTTGTAGATGCGCCCACTGCTGCGATACGAACCGTCGCTGTCGTGGCACTCGCCGAGGTCGCTCCAGTCGGCGATGAACACGCCGCCGTCGGGACCGGTGATTTGCACCGTCGAGCGGAACCACGGGTCGTTCGCCATCAGGAACGCGCCGCCGTGCTTCGCCGTGTAGCCGGAGCCGGCGCGCGCGGGCACGTCGTAGAGCACGCGGTTGCCGTGGATGTTGCCCATGAAAGCCCGCCCGCGCCACTCGGCGGGGAAGTTATCCCCCTGGTAAATCATCAGCCCGCAGTGCGAGTGACCGCCGCCCAACGCGTCGTGCGCCGGGCCGCCGCGCGCCTCCGACCACTTCGCGCCGGCCCAGTGCAAGTGGTCCGAAGCGCTGTCCATCAGCTCGTAGAGATGCGGGTTCTCATGCGTGCCGAACATGCGCTTGTAGAACCCGCCGGGGATGACGTGCCAAAAGTGCCCGATGACATTGTTCGAGAAGAACGCCTGCCCGTTCTCATCCCAGTCCAGGCCCCACGGATTCGTCGTGCCGCGAGCGACGGTCTCGAACTTCTTCGTCACCGGATGGTAGCGCCAGATGGAGCAATCCAGCGTGACCAGCTCATTCGTCGGCGCGCCCGGGCGGCCCACCGTGGACTTCGTGGTGATGCCGTGCCGGCCCCAGAGCCAGCCGTCCGGCCCCCACGCGAGGCCGTTCACGAAGTTGTGCCCCGCCTGGATGTTCCACCCCGTCAAGGCCACCACCGGCGGGCCATCCGGCACATCGTCGCCGTTGGCATCCGGGATGAAGAGCAGGTCCGGCAGCGAGAGCACCCACACGCCGCCGAAGCCCGGCAGCACGCTCGTCACGTTGCGGCCCGCGTCGAGGAAGACCTTGCGCTCTACGCTGCGGCCCGTGCCATCGCGGTCCGTTAAGATGACGATGCGGTCAGGCGCGGGGTTGGTGACGCCGTTGTTCTTCTTGAGCGCGGGATAGGAGAAGTTCTCGACCACCCAGAGCCGCCCGCGGTCATCGAACTCCATCGCGATGGGCTGCATGACCTGCGGCTCGGCGGCGAAGAGCTGCGCGCGGAAGCCCGGCGGCAAGGTAATCTTCTTCAGCGAATCCGCCGGGGACGTGGGCAAGTCCCCAGCCTTCTGCGAATCCGAGACGCCGGGCGGGAGCTGCGCGGACGCGGCAAGGCAAAAGGCAAAAGGCAAAACGCAAAAGGAGCGGAGAGCGTGGGTGAGGAAACGGAGTTGCATAGGGGCGGTTTTAGGGGAAGAGGGGGACGGAGGCAACCGAAAGGAGGACGGCCTAGGCAGGCGCGCAAAGGTGGAACAGTCGCAATGCAGGGATCTTGCCTGTGACACTGAGCGCCCTGCCCCAATCGAAAAGGTCAGTTCCGTTTGTCCAATGTCCGTTTGTCCAATTGCCAGCCCGGCAGGCTTCCGATACGTTGCGCCCCTGCCGGACAACCGGCTCTGACACATGGCACAAGTCTTCGAGTGGATTTACGTCGTTTTCGCCGTCCTGCTGCTTTTTGGGGCGGCCATCGCCATCCATGAGTGGGGGCATTACTTCGTCGCGCTCAAGCGCGGACTGAAGGTCGAGGCCTTCGCCATCGGCTTCGGACCCAAAATCTGGGGCTGGACCAAGGACGGTATCGAATACTCCATCCGCTGGATTCCCGCCGGCGGCTACGTGAAGCTGCCGCAAATGCTCACGTCCGAGGCGCTAGAGGGGGAGCAAAAGGGCGAACCGCTCCCGCCAGTCACGCCATGGTCGAAGATTCTCGTGGCCGTCGCCGGGCCGTTCATGAACTTTGTCTTCGCATGCGCCATCGCAACGTTCATTTATTTCGCCGGCCTGCCGGTGCCGGTAAACCCCTCCGTCATCGGCCATGTCGCAGCGGACTCAGAGGAACACAAGCTCGGCATCCGAAACGGCGACCGCATCGTCTCCGTGTATGGCCAGGCGGTGAAATCGTGGTCGGAGGTCTTCGAAGCCACCATCCTTGCGCCCACGAATGTCCTGCCCGTCGTCATCGAGCGCGCAGGCGAACGCAAGACCTACCACCTCACCGCGAACGCCGATAACGCCCTCAAGCTCAAGATGCTCAACCTCGACTCCGAGGAGAAGGTCGTCGTCGGTGACATCTCGAAGGAGAGCCCCGCCGCTGAGGCGAAAGTCGCAGCGGGCGACATCATCATCGGGTTCGCCGGCGTGCCGGTCGTGGGCAAGGCGCAGTTGATTGACCTCGTTGGCAAGCAGGGTGGCAAACCGACCGAACTCCTCGTCGAGCGCGCCGGCAAGAAGACCACCCTGACCATCACCCCGCGCGTCCTCGACGCCGGCGCGAAGAAAGCCCGAATCGGCATCATGTTCGCCAACACGCCGACGCGCTACGAAGTGCAGAAGCCCGGCCCGCTGCCGTGGGTTCAACTCCAGGAAGTCTGGGACCGCACTTGGCGCACCCTCAACGCCCTCTTCCACTCGAAGGAAACCGGCGTCGGCATCGAAGACCTCAGCGGGCCGCCCGGCATCCTCGCGATGCTCGCCGCGAACGTGAAGACCGACTACCGCCTCGCGTTGAGCTTCATGGTGCTGCTGAACATCAACCTCGCCATCCTGAACCTCTTCCCGATTCCCGTGCTGGACGGCGGGCACATCATGATGTCCATCTACGAGAAGCTGCGCGGCAAGCCCCTCAGCGTGAAGATTCAGGAATACGCCACCACCGCCTTCGCCGTCGTGCTGCTCACGTTCATGGCTTACGTCTCGTTCAACGACGTTTGGAAGCGCTCGGGGCTTTTCAAGTCCATGGTTCAACAGAAGAGCCAGGTGGATTCGGCCCCGACACCCGCGCCAGCCCCTGCGAAGTAACAATGCGGTGCAGGATTAAGATCCGGATTACGAGCAGGAGCCAGGCGAAGCGGCCTTTTTGTCCTGCTCGTAATCCTAATCCTGCTCCCTGATTTTCTTGTCATGCGCTACTGCGATTCTCCCTACCTATTCCACCGCCGTGCCTCTCGCGAAGTCATCGTCGGCGACCCCGCGCGCGGCGGCGTCATCATGGGCGGCAACCACCCGGTCGTCCGTCAGTCCATGCTCACCTGCGACACGATGGACACCGCCGAGTCCGTCAAGCAGACGCTCGAACTCGTCGCCGTCGGTTGCCAGATCGTCCGCATCACCGCGCCCACGGTGAAGGACGCGGCAAACTTGAAGAACATCGTCGCCGAGCTGCGTGCGCGCGGCTGCTTCGTGCCCATCGTGGCCGACATTCACTTCAAGCCGGACGCCGCGATGGAAGCCGCGAACTGGGTCGAGATGGTGCGCATCAATCCCGGCAACTACGCCGACTCCAAGAAGTTTGCCGTCAAGGAATACACCGACGACGCCTACACCGCCGAACTGGGCCGCATCGAGGAGAAGTTCACCCCGCTCGTGCTGAAGTTGAAGGAGCTGAAGCGCGCCCTGCGCATCGGCACCAACCACGGCTCGCTCTCCGACCGCATCATGAACCGCTACGGCGACACCCCGCTGGGCATGGTCGAGAGCGCGCTGGAGTTCGCCCGCATCTGCCGCAAGCACGACTTCCACAACTTCAAGTTCTCGATGAAGTCGAGCAACCCGAAGGTGATGATCGAGTGCTACCGCCTGCTCACCGCTCGCCTCGCGCAGGAAGGGCCGGACTGGAATTACCCGCTCCACCTCGGCGTCACCGAGGCGGGCGAAGGCGAAGACGGCCGCATCAAGTCCGCCATCGGCATCGGCTCACTGCTGTGCGATGGGCTCGGCGACACCATCCGCGTCTCGCTGACGGAAGACAGCCCGCGAGAGATTGAGGTTTGCAACGATCTGCTCGCGCAGATTCCGTCCCTCACCCAACTCCCATCTCCCAACTCGCATCTCCCGTCGGCTCCTACCTTCCCCTTCGACCCCTTCCACTTCGAGCGCCGCGCCACTCCTGAAACCGAACTCAGCGACACCGCGAAGTGCGGCGGCGAGCAGACCGTCCGCGTCGTCGTCACCCGTGCCACCTTCGACAAGGTCGCGCCAAAGGTCCGCCCCAAGGACGACGTGAAGCCCGAAGGCATCTACGAGGACCTGAACCTCCTCGAACTCGACCCGACGCAAGAGCTGCGCATCGAGGACATCAATTGCGACACGCAGCTCGTCACCGTGAAGGATGGCGTGAACCTCCCGCCCATCACCGCCTTCCGCCTGCTCGTCGCGCAACTCAACCGCCTCGGCCGCCGCAATCCGATCTTGCTGAAGGACTGCCTGAGTTTCGGGTCGTCCGTCCTCGAACCTAAAATCGCCCTCCTCCGCGCCGCCGTGAACATCGGCTCCCTCCTCGCCGATGGCATTGGTGACGCCATTCTCGTGCGTGGCGAGAGTGGTGCCGGCATGAGCCTGCGCCTCGCCTACAACATCCTCCAAGCCGCCGGTTGCCGCAGCTTCAAGACCGACTACGTGGCCTGCCCGAGCTGCGGGCGCACGCTCTTCAACCTCCAGACCGTCACCGCGCGCATCAAGACCCGCACCGAGCACCTCAAAGGCGTGAAGATCGCCATCATGGGCTGCATCGTGAACGGCCCCGGCGAGATGGCGGACGCGGACTTCGGCTACGTGGGCGGCGCGCCCGGCAAGATCAACCTCTACGTCGGCAAGACCCCCATCAAGTTCAACATCCCCGAAGCCGATGCCGTGGACCGCCTCGTGGACCTCATCCGCGAGCACGGCAAGTGGGTGGAGCCGGAGGTCGTCCCCGCGATTTAGACCACCGTTTGACAGCTACGCAACTGCGGGACTAACCTCTGGCAATGACTCAATTGTCCATGAAGCAGTTCATTGAGAAGTCCGCGCACCAGCCATTGCGCATCCAGGTCGCCGACGGAGCCACCTACAAACTCTCGCATCCTGACTTCGCCTTTGTGACGGAGGGGTCGCTCATTCTCGCCTCCGGCCCCGGCCACGAACTCGGGGTTGAGTTCGTCGTTTGCCCCTTGGCCCAGATTGCTCGGATTGAAGTCGTGAGAACGAAAGCCAAAGCGGCCTGAATCGCACACCATGCGCTCCGAACGGCATAAGGCCGACGCCGTGGACCGCCTCCTGGCCCTCATCCGCGAGCACGGCAAGTGGGTGGAGCCGGCGGCGGTTTGAGCTCAATGATGCCGTGATTGAAGCCGACATAATCGGGGCTGCATTCGGGGCTTTGCTAATCTGCACGGTTCCCTTACTCCTCCTGTCTCCAGTGATTGGGTTGTCACCTGCACAACGGAGACCCACCGCCCTGATTTTACTTTGGTTGGTGTTCCTCTTCTGTCTCGCCTCTGCGTTCCGACCAACCATCGGGAGAAGCTCGCGGGCGGAGTTGTGTTGGGATGCGCAAGTTGCGGTCGTAATTGCTTTGGGCTGCGGTCTAGCGGTTAACCGTTGCCCGAATCCCGAGACGCGAGTCTCTGGCGTCTGTTTCCTCCTCGGATTCGGATCTCTCATTGCCAGGTTCGCTTCAGTGAGTTGCCGCACTGCGACCCAGCGTTTGACAGCCCTCCAGAGTTTGACCAGCGTTTCTCAATGACCACCACAGCCCTCCGCAAGCTCATCCGCAACTCGACCACGCAGCCGTTCGTGGTCTGCATGGATGACGGCGCGGCCTACCGCGTGACCAGGCCTGACCGCACTCTGCTCTCGACCGGGTCGGTGTTGATTGCCGCCGCGCCTGGAAAGTCCTTCGGAGGGTGCAGTTTCGTCACCTGTCCCATCAGTCACATCGCTCGCGTCAAACTGACCAAGCCTCACGCGAAGTCCAAAGTGGCCCGCGTCGGCTGAACTTCGTCCGTTCCCATTGCTTCCTATGCGTCCTCTGCGCTCTCTCGCGGCCCTGCTTCTCTGCCTCCTCGCGCTCTCCTCCTCCGCCGCGCCCGCGCGACCGAACTTCATCCTCGTCATTGCCGATGACATGGCGTGGGAGGATTGCGGGGCTTACGGAAACAAGGCCGTCCGCACGCCAAACCTCGACCGGCTCGCGCGCGAGGGGATGCGCTTCGACCGCGCGTTCGTCACGGCCAGCTCGTGCAGCCCCAGCCGGTCGAGTCTCCTCACGGGCCGTTATCCGCACAGCACGGACGCCGAGCAGCTCCACTGGCCGCTGCCCAAGGCGCAGGTGACGTTCGCCGAAAAACTTAAGGCCGCTGGCTACTGGACTGCCGCCGCTGGCAAGTGGCATCTCGGCAACGAGGTGAAGGACCGCTTCGATGTCGTGCATGAGGCGGGTGCGGGCGGCTTCCAGTTGCAGGTGGGTGCGGACGGCAAGGCCAAGAAGATGGTCGCGGAGAAGGACGAGAGCGGCTGCGGCCAGTGGGTGTCCACGTTGCAAGCGCGCCCGAGGGACAAGCCATTCTTCCTCTGGCTCGCCGCGCTGGACCCGCATCGCGACTACCAGCCGAACAGTATTCCCAACCCGCACAAGCCCGCCGACGTGGTCGTCCCACCGTATCTGCCCGACGCGCCGGACACGCGCCGCGACCTCGCGCTTTACTACGACGAAATCACGCGGCTGGACGGCTTCATCGGGCAGGTGCTGGCCGAGTTGGAGAAGCAGGGCGCGGCGGAGAACACGATCATCCTCTTTATAAGCGACAACGGCCGCGCCTTCCCCCGCTGCAAGACAACGCTGTATGACAGCGGCATCCGCACGCCGCTGTTCGTGCGCTGGCCGGCGAAGGTGAAGCCCGGCAGCGTGTGCGGCAGCCTCGTGAGCACGGTGGATTTCGGGCCGACGTTTCTGGAGCTTGCGGGTCTCCCTGCCCCACCGAGCTTCCAAGGCAAGAGCTTCGCGCCCTTGCTGCCCAATCCGGCCGCCCGCGTCCGCGAGCACATCTTCGCCGAGCACAACTGGCACGACTACGACGCCCACAAGCGCTCCGTGCGGAGTGAGCGCTTCAAATACATCCGCAACTTCGACGCAGCCCTGCCGAACACGCCGCCCGCCGACGCGGTGCGGAGCCTGACCTTTGTGGAGATGCGCCGCCTCCGGGATGCCGGCAAGCTCACGCCGGCGCAGCTCATGCCGTTCCAAAAGCCTAAGCCCGCCGAGGAGCTTTACGATGTGAGTGCCGACCCGCACGAGCTCCGCAATGTCGCGAGTGACCCGCAGCACACCGCCACTCTGGCACAGCTTCGCGCGGCGCTGGCGACGTGGCAGGTGGAGACGACCGACCTGGCCAGCGGCGTCCGCGCCAAGGACGAGTTCGACCGCGAGACGGGAGAACCACTGCCGAACCGCCAGCGCCCCCGCCCGACGAAGGCGCAATTGCTGGGCGGAAAGTTGTAGCCGCGCGCAGAGACCGCCGCTACAGGACGGGGCTTCTTCCGCCTTTTCGCGCGCCGGGTTTCCGCTACACTGCCCCCATGCCGTCATTCGACATCGTATCCAAAGTCAACTCGATGGAAGTGGAAAACGCCGTGAGCCAGGCCAAGAAGGAGCTGGCCACACGCTTCGACTTCAAGGGTTCCAAGGCCGAGATAATCCAGGAGAAGCACGAGATCAAGCTCACCGCGCCCGACGCCTACAAGATGAAGACGCTCGTTGAGATCGTGCTCGGTAAGCTCGCCAAGCGCGGCATCAGCATGAAGAGCGTGGACGAGGGCAAGGCGGAGCTTTCTCCGCTCGGGCACGCACGGCAGACGGTGAAGATAAAGGAAGGGATCGAGGCCACGGTGGCGAAACAAATCACCGCGTTCATCCGCGATGGCAAGTTCAAGGTGACTTCGTCCATCAATGGTGACGAGGTGCGCGTCACCAGCAAGAGCCGCGACGATCTTCAGGCCGTCATTGCCGCCGTGCAGGCGAAGGATTTTCCGGTGGCTTTGAGCTTCGGAAACTTCCGGGATTGATCGCCGTGGCCGCGAAGCTTCCAGTCTGCTACCTCGACTCGCCGCTGACGCAGCTTGGCTGGAACGCCCAGCTCGAAAAGGACTTCGCCCCACATCGCGCCGCCGGATTCGTGCCCGCACGGGTGGCGACGGAGGACCGGCATTACTACAACATCTTTACGACGGACGCGGAGCTGATCGCGCAGATCACCGGCAAACTGCTCCACGAGTCCACTCCGACCCAACTGCCCAAGACCGGTGACTGGGTGGCGGTGGCGGTGCACGACGGTGAGGAGAAGGCGACCATCCACGCTGTGCTGCCGCGCAGAACACAGATTTCCCGCAAGGTGGCTGGGCGCAACATGGAGGAACAGGTGCTGGCGGCCAACGTGGATGTGGTTTTCGTGGTGCAGGGGCTCGACGACAACTTCAACCTGCGGCGGCTGGAGCGGTTTCTCGTCATGGTGCACGAAGGCGGCGCACAGCCGGTGATTCTCCTGAACAAGACTGATCTTTGCCCGCACACCGCACAGCGCCTGGCGGAAGTGCAGGCCGCCGTGGGCAAGACCCCAGTGCTGGCGGTCTGCGGACTCACCGGCAGCGGAGTAAAGCGCGTGGGACAGTATATCCACGAGGGCATCACCGTGGTCTTCATCGGCTCCTCGGGCGTGGGCAAATCCACCCTCATCAACCGCCTTTTTGGCGAGGAGATGCAGGCGACGCTGCCCGTGCGGGAGACGGATGCGAAGGGCCGACACACGACGACCCGGCGCGAGTTGCTGGTGCTGCCGCGCGGCGGAGTGGTGATGGACACGCCGGGGACGCGGGAGTTTCACCTCTGGCTCGCGGACACGGGCTTGCAGGACACCTTCCCGGAGGTTGAAGCAATCGCCCTGCGCTGCCACTTCACGGGTTGCGGTCACACCGTTGAGAAACAGTGCGCGGTGCGGGCCGCCGTCCAGGCTGGGGAATTGTCTGGAGACCGTTACAAGAGCTTCCTAAAGCTGCACGGGGACTTGACCAAGCTGGAGGCGGCCACGCGGCAGAGCAAGCTGGCCCGCAAAGCCAGCGACCGGGTGGCCCTGCGCGCTTACAACCAGTTCAAGCGCGACCGCCTCGAGGATGATTGAAGGCGGTCAAACTTCCTTCACGATGGCGAGAAACTGCTTCATCGCCGGCGAGAGCACCTTGTTCTTCTTGAACAGCGCGGCCAGCGGGCGGTGAAATTCCTGCCCCTCGAAGGCCAGTTGCACCAGCGTCTGCTTCGCCACTTCCTGCGCAATGGTGGTCTGCGGCAGGATCGAGATGCCCGCGTCAATCTCCACGGCGCGCTTCACCGTCTCGACGTTGTCGAACTCCATGACGGTTTGCACCACGACATTGTGCTCCTTGAAGATGCGGTCGATCGCCTTGCGCGTGGGGATGTCGGGCTCGAAACCGATGAACTTTTGTCGGTTGAGGGAGCCCAGTGGGACGGTCTTGAGCTTGGCAAACGGATGCTGTGGATGGCACACGAGCACCATGCGGTCCTTGCGCAGCGGCACGACTTCGAGCCGCGGGTCCTTGTTGGGATATGCCACGAGGCCGAGATCCACGACGTTGCCGAGCACGTCGTCATACACTTGGTTGGCCCGGCGATATTCCACATGGATCTTCACTGTGGGAAAGCCCTTCAGAAACTTCTTCATGTAGGGCGGCAGATCGTGGAGGCCGATGCTGTAGATCGTGGCCACCCGGATGGTGCCAGAGACGATGTCGCGGACCTCCTGAAACTTGTTCTGCAACTCCTCGTAAACCTGGGTGATGCGCTTGCTGTAGTCGTAAAGGATTTCGCCCTCACGCGTGAGCCGGAACTTCTTCTTGCTGCGCTCGATGAGCATGGCCTTGAACTGCCGCTCCAAGGCGCTGATCTGCTGACTGACGGCGGACTGGGTCACCCCGTTGATCTGGGCGGCCTTGGTGAAGCTCTCGGTCTCGGCGAGGTCACAGAAAACCTTGAGGCTGGACATTTGCATGGGGCGATCAAAGACCAAAGGAGCCAGCGCGTCAACCTGCGACGGCGGACCCTTTCGCACCCGAGCTTCATCACTGATGTTGCGGCCAAGCTCCCGGCATCACTTGCTTCGTGGCCAGTGCATCAACTCACTGCTGTCCGCAGCTTTTACAACCAGACCTCGTGGGCTAAAAATCACCGTCAAGGAGCCAGCCTCCGCGAGTCGAAACACCGGCACCTCTGTGCGCCCCAAACGCGCACGCAAGGCTGGCCGGACCCGCTTCTGCACCGGATAGTCAGCGTCGGTCAGCACGATCAGCCGTGGCCTGACTGCGGCGAGCAACTCGTCAATCAAAGGCTCACCCTGATCCGGCATCCCAGCTACGACGAGATCCGCGCGCAGCTCAGGCTGCCGCTCCAACAAAGCTCGCTGTCCCGCCAGCCCCAGCTCGGAAAGCAACAGCACCCGGACGCCATGAAAGTCCCCGCGCAATACCAAGGCGCTGTCATCTGCGCGGGCAAACTTGTCCGTGTCGGCAGGATGCAGCACCTGCCAACCGGCCACGAATGCGCCTGTTGCGACCGCCTTTCCGCGATCTGATTCGGCCCGCAGTTTCGTCAGCGCAGTCCGATAGCTTGGCGAGCGTGACGCAACCGGGCTGGTCCAAACCTGGCTGGGATCAAACTCCCGGTTTATCACATTAAATCCGCCCACATGGCGCTGATCACCGTGCGTGAGCGCGAGATTGCCCAAGCGGTTGATGCCCTGCGCACGCAAAAACGGTTTCACCAAGAAATTTCCGGCGGCTTCACTGCCGCAGTCCACGAGCAAGTCGCGCTCGCCGCCAGTTACGTCACAGAAGACAGCCCCGCCCCCATGGCCGAGCACGGACAGTTCCACTTCGCCACGCGCCCGCCAAAGCCCGTTCAGCCAAGCCACGGCAAGCAGCAGCACCAGACCCCAAGCACCCAAACGCTTGCCCGGCGACCAAAGCCAGCCGGCTGCGATGAGGAGCACGAGCGTGTAGTAAGCAAACAGTTCCAAGCCAGTCGGGGCGCGGAGATACCAGAACGCGCCCGGTAGCGTTGTCGTCCAGTGGCTGAAGCCAATCATGCCCCGCATGAAAAACCAGCCCGAGTGGTTGAACGCCTCGGTGAACCACGGCAGCCAGTTGCCACAAGCCAACGCCCCGAGGTTGCACATCAAGGCGAGGCTGCTGAGCGGCACGACCACGAGATTGGCAAGCAAGCTGGCCGGAGTGAAGAGGTGGAAGTAGTGCGCGATCAAAGGCAGCGAGCCCACCCATGCCGCCACTGAGGTGGCCAGACTTGTGGTGACAAAGCGCACCGGACCGTCCATCCAGCGCTGCCAGCGCGGGCGCAATTCCTCCGGCAGAAAGGGATCGGTTTGGAGCAGGCGTTGCCGGAGATTTTCAAACGGTGGCAGGAGCAGCGCGATGCTCAACACCACGAAGAACGAGAGCTGAAAACTGGCTTGGAACAATTGCCTTGGCTCCGCCACCAAAATGATGAGGCCTGATACCGCCAGCGAATTGAGCAGGTTGCCGGGCCGTCGCAACGACCAGCCGAAGACGATGACCGTCATCATGATGGTCGAGCGGATGGCCGATGGCTGCCAGCCCGTCGCCATGGTGTAGAACCAGATCAGCGGAATGACCACCACCCCGCAAGCACGGCGCGGCAACTGCGCGGCCCGCAGCACCGCCACGAGGATGCCGGCGATGAGCGCAATATGCAGACCGCTGATGGCAAAAACATGCATGGTTCCTGATCGCATGAACGGCTCGGCGACTTCGTCGGTCAAGGCCGTGCGCCACCCCAGTGTCATTGCCCAGAGCAGGCGCAACTCCTCGTCCTCCGCCAGCAACCCGCGCCCAAGTGTGCGCTGCGCCCACTCGCGGAAGCGGTCGGCCAAAGGCGGGTGTGTCGGGGGCCGGATGTCCGCAACGAGTCGCCAATCCTTCGCGCTTTCGCACTGAAGCTGGAAGTAGATGCCTTGCCAGCGCAGAAACTGCCGGTAGTCAAACAGCCCCCGGGCCAACGCACCTTGTGGCTCGCGCAGCACGCCAGCCAGCTCCACTGCGGTGTCCGTGAAAAACTCGCCACCCACCACCCCCAATGTTGTGACCGCCGCCCGTCCGCTGGCGCTTTGCCATTCCCCGTGCTGACAAATTGCCTCCACTTCGACGAGGGCATGTGAACGCCACGACTCGCGGTCGTCCCGCACAAAGATGCGTTGCGTGGGCGCCTCCACCAGCCGGCCGCGAAGCTTGACCAGCTCCGAACCACGCTTGGCTACGACGCGCAGATCCCATGGCGACAACACCGCCTGCCGATGCGTCATGTTCAGCCACCCCAGCATCACGAGCAACGGCCACAGCAGCCCCGCGCGCCACGGCTGCATCAAGATTCCGGTGACCAAGATCAAGCCGGCTCCAATGAACAACGCTGGGAGCGACCCTGACCACTGCCAGCCCAGCAGGATGCCCACGACATACGCCAACGTCACGGGCACCAAGGGATAGCGCAGTGCAAATACCCGCAGTTCGCCCGGTGATATGGGCGAGCCAAGATTCGGAACTGGTTGGTCTCCCTGACGGCTCATCGGGATGGGATGCGCGCAGGATAAAAGCCAGAGCCCAACTGGCAATCCCAGTTTTCACCCACGACCGCCACGGTCAGGACTGACTAGAGCAAGTTCTGATATGCCAACCAGAGGCTGCGATAGTATTGCATCAGCCGCACCGGCTCCTTGCTGTCGGGAATTTCCGCCAGGCAATAACCTTGGTAGCCAATCTCGTTGAGCCGCGTGAGCAAGCGGCGGAAGGGGTAGTCCTCCAACGACAAATCGCGCATGTGGACGGTGAAGATCTTGTCCTTCACCAGATCGAAGTTGTGATCGAACCCTTCGCCATCGAGGTCGGTGGGATTGCAGTTCCAGCAGACGCCCACCAGCTTGTGGTTCGCCACCTCCATCATGGTCTTGATGTGGGGCAGCAGCTCAGTCCCGCGGCCATGCACTTCGACGCGGATCTGCTGACCGTGGGCCTCCGCAAACTGGCCCAGCTCACGCAGCGAGCGGCCGATTTGTTCGAGCGTCTTCTCGACCGGAACTTCCTTGGGCAGCCCATTCGGCCGGACTTTCACGCCGGTGGCCCCGACGTCCTTTGCCAAAACGAGGTATTCCTTGGTGGCCTCAATATCTTTCCTCAACTTGGCCTGATCTGTCGTGTGATAATCGAAGGCACTGCCCAGGCTCATCAGCTCGACGGGCGAATCCTTGAACCGCTTCCGCACCTCGGCGCGTTCGGCCTTGCTGAGGCTGACCTCGACCTTGTGCGCGTGGGTGGTGCGAAGTTCGACGCCCTCGAACTTGGCCTCGGTGCAATGCTTGATGATGGTGGCAACATCCCAATCCTTGGCGAGGTTGTAGGTGACCGTGCCGAGCTTCATCTTCGCCGGGCGCGAAAACTTCATGCCGGTCTTGAGGGCAGGAGCCGGTGTGGCGGCAGAGGCAGCGACCGCGAGGGTGCCAAGGGCGGAAGCGCGAGTGAGAAACGAGCGGCGAGTGGTGTGCATAATTGGCTTTCTGATTGGGCGGTTTGAATTGCGGACCTTAGGATGGATTCACGCGAATTTTGCCCGTGACCAGCACAGTTTCAACACCTCCAACCGCTCGCGGGCGCGGCATCACCTCATTTCGCGCGGTGAAAAACCACCCTCACCTCACTCCGCGTTCGGGTAGGAGCCGAGCACTTTCACGAAGCTGCATTGGGCGGCGAGCTGCGTGATGGCGCGGGCCACTTTGCCTTCGCTGGAGTGGCCGTCGCAGTCCACGAAGAAGAAGTACTCCCACGCGCGGCGTTTGCTGGGGCGGCTTTCAATCTTGGTCATGTTCAGGCGGAACTTGCGGAAGGGTGCGAGCGCGCGGTGCAGTGCGCCGACTTCGTCCGCGATGCTGAACATGAGGCTGGTGCGGTCGTGGCCGGTGGGCGGGCTGCACTTGCGGCCCAGCACGAGGAAGCGCGTGGCGTTGGCGGCATTGTCCTGAATGTCGTGCTCCAGCACGGGCACGCCGTATTTCTCGGCGGCGAGCAGGCCGGCGATGGCGGCGGAATGCTTTTCCTGCGCTGTCAACTCGGCACTGCGGGCATTGGAGGAGGTCTCCACGATTTCCGCACCAGCAAGATTTTTGTGAACCCAAGCACGGCACTGCGCGAGCGACTGCGGATGGACGTAGAGCTTCTTGATGCGGTCGCGGCGCGACTTGCTGACGAGGCAGTGCGAGATGGGGAGAACGATCTGCGAAACAATCTTCAAGTCGCTGTCCACGAACATGTCGAGCGTGTGTGTAACGACGCCTTCGGTAGAATTCTCGACGGGCACGACGCCGTAGTCGGCGCGGCCTTTAGCGACCTCATTGAAGACATCCGCAATCGTCTTCTGCGCCGCATACAGCAGGCTGGAGCCGAAACGCTGGATGGCCGCCTGATGGGTGAAGGTCGCCTCAGGCCCGAGGTAGGCGATGGTCATGGACTTCTCCAACGCGAGCGCACTGGACATGATTTCGCGGTAGATGGCACGGAGGGAGGCGTCGGTGATGGGACCGGAGTTGTGCTTGCAGACGCGCTGGAAGACCTGGCGTTCCCGGGACGGGACGTAGATTTCCTCGCCGGCCTTGCGCTTGGCCTCACCAATGCCAAGCACATGCTTGGTGCGCTCGTTCAGCAACTCAACGAGTTTGGCGTCGAGCGCATCGATGGCCTTGCGGTGTTCAGGAATGGTCATGGGCGAGGTGCTCAAGCGCGGGGGGAAGACTCAGCAGGCGGTTCGAGAGGCGTGGTTGCCCGGGGTTCGGGCGGCTCAGTTTCCGTGGGCACCCTTTCCCGACCGGCCGGCTCCTGAAGCGCCAACTGTTCCGGCGGCACGGTGGCCAAACCGGCATCGGCGGTAAGAAGCGCCTCCGGTTTCTTGACGGGAATCTTGCGCAACTCATCGGCGGCGGGAAGGCCCTCCAGACTGCGCAGGCCAAAATACTCCAAGAACTGCGGCGTGGTGCCATAGAGCGCGGGGCGGCCCACCACTTCAGCCCGACCGCTCTGCTCCACGATGCCGCGTTCCAGCAAAGTCTGCATCACGCCATCCACGGCGACGCCGCGAATCTGTTCAATCTCCGCGCGCGTAATGGGTTGGCGGTAGGCGATGATGGCCAGCGTTTCGAGCGCGGGCTGGGAGAGTCGCCCCGGGCGGCTTTTCTCACCGACCAAGGTCTTAATCCACGGCGCGAATTCTGGTTGGCTGACGAATTGCCACGCCCCGGCCACGCAGACGATGCGAAAAGTCCGCCCGGAGGCCTCATGCTCTTGGACTAGCACCTCCAGTGCGGCGATGAGCTCCTCGTCCTTGATCTTTTTCAATCCCTTGATGAATGGCTCCTCGGAGTTTTCGGCCGTCTGTGAAAACACGTCGCGAAGCTCTTTCGGGCTCAGCGGCTTCTGGGAGTTGAAGAGAATCGCCTCAATGATGGCTTTAAGTTCCATGCTAGTTCATTCGGAGATTCAGCTCCGGAGCGGGTTCAGTTGGCGTTTCTGCGGCCGGTTCGGCTGGCGGTGTGGCCGGCTGGGGGGGAGCCTTGGAAATCTCGATCTCCGCGAAGGTCTCTGGCTGGGCGATGACGATCTGCTTGAGCCGAATCAGCTCCAGCATGGCCAAGAACGTCACGACGACCTCGGTGCGGCTGGTGGCCGCAGCAAACAGCTCGGAAAACTTCACGTTCGAACGCGCTTGGATCAGGTTGACGATGGTCTCGATCTTTTCGCTGACGGTCCACTTGTCCTCAAAGATGTCACGCGTATCCGCCTGGGTGAAGCGCTTGAGGATGACGTTGACCGCATTGACCAAGTCGAAAATGGAGACTTGGGGGCGTGCCGCCGGAGGGTCGAACTCCATTTTAGGAGCCGTGCGGCGATAGACGTTTTCCTGCGTGGCCTCCATCACCTGTAGGCCGCTGGCAGCATCCTTGAACTTCTTGTATTCGACGAGCTGGCGGATGAGTTCCCAGCGCGGATCCTCGCCCTCCTCCTCACCCTCCACGACCGCCTGCTGCTCCTTCGGCAACAGCTCACGACTCTTGATATACATGAGAGTGGAGGCCATCACGAGGAAATCGCCGGCGATGTCCAAGTCCAGCTCGCGCAAAAGGTCCACGTAAGCGATAAACTCCGTCGCGAGTTTGGTGAGATTGACCTCATAAATGTCCACCTCCTCCTTCTTGACGAGGTAAAGGAGCAAATCGAGCGGCCCCTCGAAGATCTCAAATTGGACTTTGAATTCGGACATTTCGCTGCCCGTGTTCTCATGCACGGGACGGCTGACTCTAAGGGAGCCGCGCGCGCTTTGGCAACGCTTTCACCGCCGGGGTTGCCCGATGGATGCGGCTAAGTTGTTTCCCGGAATAATTCCGGGGCTCCCAACTGGCGAAACAGGGCCAGATCGGTCTCGAAATCAACGGCGCTGACGCCCAGCCCGTCACTCACCAGCCGCACGTAGTTCGCCACTTCGACGGTGAACGCCCCACCTTGGAAGGCCTCATCCATCACGTTTGCCAACACACAACGTCGCTGCGCGGGGTCCAGCAGCTCCAGCATCGCAGTTACCAGCCCTTCCGGGCCGATCTGTTCGAGGTAGGTTTGTCCGCTATTGATGGCATCGGTGGAATGCACCCGCCGCTCCAGGGCCTTGATGCGACGCTCTGCCGTCTCCGGCCGGTGCTGCACCACCCCCAGCAGTCCAGCGCACAATAGATTCAGCCCGGTCGTTTCAGGCCCGGCGGCCGTCTCGCGCACCAAGCTACCCAGCGAAGCGGCCGCCACGAGGGTGTCAAAGCACCGCTGATAGCACTCGACGGACATCCCGGCCAGCTGCTGCCATTCCTCCAGCATGGTGCGTTCTTGGCTGGTCAAGCGGCTGTCGCAAAAACCCAAGTCCAACAGGTTCACCACCAAGGATTCCCGCTGGCCCAGAGTCAGCAGTGTGGCCGCTTCAACGAGCAGTTTGGCGAAACCATGCTTGAGCAACCAGGCGCCCCCGCGACGGAAGGACTGCTGGTTGCCGAAACGCGCCACAACCCAGTCCAGCTCCTCCTTGGGCAGCTCGCCATCGGCCTGCGCAAACGCGTAAACAGCCGCGGCGCAGCAGAGGTGAGGGGTGAGCGAGGCCGGGGGGCGCACGGTGTTCACCGAATCGATCGACGGCAGCAGTTCGACCAACTTCTGGAGCGAGGCTTCCTCGCTGGCGGGCAAACGCACAACGAACTCCATTTCCGGAAACCGGGCGTGCAGCAGCAGCATGTTCGCCTCCGCCTGTTCAGCTTTCCTCCCGGCTACAACCTGCTCCTCCACGCCCAGCTCCAACACGGTTGCTTCCGCAATCCGGAACGTGTGCCGCGTGAACTCACCACCCGCAGGCTTCGAGAAACAAGCCAACACGAAACCGTCACAGGCGATCCAGGCCAGCCCTTCCTCGCCGGTGAGATCGCAAATAGCGCGCAACACAATGAGCGGTTCACGCTTAAATTCTGCGACGAACTCATGCTGAAACTGGGGCGGCAGACGCATATCGGGCGCGGAGGAAAACACACCGCAAACGAAAATGCACACGCAAAAGCAGGGGCTGCCATCAGTGGAGCACCCCTCGACATCGGCACCCGCCCCGTTGATAATTTCGGCGTTTCAAGCGCAGGCTACCCCGCTACACTCGCGGCCAAATCCTGAATCAAGATGACCCCACTCGCCCACTTCCGTCGGTGCCTGCTAGTGCTCGCCGCCTTCATGGCAGCGTCCCCCGCCCTCGCTGCGCCCGCGACCAAGGCTGTGGACTTCAACCGCGAGGTGTTGCCCATCCTCTCGGAGAACTGCTTCCACTGCCACGGCCCGGACGAGAAAACCCGCGAGGCCAAGCTGCGCCTCGACACAAAGGACGGCCTGCTCCGCTCGCAAAAGCCCGTCGTCATCCCCGGCAAGGCCACGGCGAGCGAACTTTTCAAACGCCTTGTCACGAAGAAGTCGGACGACTTGATGCCGCCGCCGAAGAGCAAGAAGGCACTCACGCCTGCACAGATTGAAACCGTGCGCCGGTGGATTGACTCCGGCGCGAACCACGCGACGCACTGGGCGTTCACGCCGCCAACCAGACCGCCCGTCCCGACGATTCGCAGTTCGCAATTCGCAATTCGCAATTCCCTCGATTCCTTCATCGCCGCGCGCCTCGCGAAGGACGGCCTCCGCCCCTCGCCCGAAGCCCCGCGCGAGACGCTCATCCGCCGCGTCACGCTCGACCTCACCGGCCTGCCGCCCACGCCCGCCGAGGTGGATGCTTTCCTCGCCGACACGTCGCCCAAGGCTTACGAGGCCGTCGTGGACCGCCTGCTCGCCAGCCCGCGCTACGGCGAACGCATGGTCTGGGAGTGGCTCGACGCCGCGCGTTACGCGGACTCCAACGGCTACCAAGGCGACCAGGAGCGCACGATGTGGCCGTGGCGCGACTGGGCGGTGAAGGCGTTCAACGACAACCTCCCGTATGACCAGTTCACAGTCTGGCAGCTCGCCGGCGACTTGCTCCCGGACGCCACGCGCGAGCAGAAGCTCGCGACCGGTTTCGTGCGCAACCACATGATTAACGGCGAGGGCGGGCGCATCGCGGAGGAGAACCGCATCGAGTATCTCTTCGAGCAGGCCGAGACCGTCGGCACCGTCTGGCTCGCCGCGACGATGAATTGCACGCGCTGCCACGACCACAAGTTCGATGCCTACACGATGCGCGACTACTACGGCCTCGTCGCGTTCTTCAACCAGACGCCCATCACCGGCGGCGGCGGCAGCCCGCAGACCGCGCCGGTCATGGACTTCACGACACCGGAGCAGACGGCGAAGTTGAAGCAGCTCGCCGACGACGTGAAGCGCCTCGGCGAGGCGGTGGACACGCTTGAACTCACGGTGTTCCCGCGCCCCGAGGGCAAGCCTTCTTCCGACACCCCGGACGCCAAGACGTTCCCAGCCGAAGCCTTCGCGGCGCTGAAACAGAAGGGCGCGGCGCGCAACCTCACGCAGCTCCGTAGCCTCGCGAAGTTCCACGGCACGAAGGAGCCGCACGATTACGGCAAGGCGCTGGCGGACTTGGTGAAGGCGCTGGAGACCCGCGACGACTTCAACAAAGCCATCCCGCGCGTGATGGTGATGGAGGACATGGCCAAGCCCCGCGACACCTTCATGCTCGTGCGCGGCACCTACAACAAGCTCGGCGAGAAGACCACGGCGGCGTTCCCCGCTGCGCTCCAGACGCCAGACGCCAGACGCCAGACCCAATCCCCCACCAACAGGCTCGACCTTGCCCGCTGGCTCGTCGCGCCGGAAAACCCGCTCACCGCCCGCGTCACGGTGAACCGCTTCTGGCAGCAGTTCTTCGGCACCGGCCTCGTGAAGACTTCCGAGGACTTCGGCGTGCAGGGTGAGAAGCCGTCGCATCCCGAACTGCTCGACTGGCTCGCGACCGAGTTCGTCCGCACCGGCTGGAACGTGAAGCAACTCATCCGCACAATCGTGACCAGTGCGACTTACCGGCAGTCCTCGAAAGACTCGCTGCTCGCAGCCGACGCGCGGAAGCGGACCGGCTCGGACACGCTCTATCAGCTCGACCCCGAGAACCGCCTCCTCGCTCGTGGCCCGCGCTATCGGATGCCCTCATGGATGCTACGCGACCAAGCGCTCGCCGCCAGCGGCCTGCTCGCCGAGAAGCTCGGCGGCCCGGCCGTGAAGACCTATCAGCCCACCGGCATCTGGGAAGACGCCACCTTCGGCAACAAGAAGTATGTGCAAGACCACGGCGACGCGCTCTACCGCCGCAGCGTTTATGTCTTCTGGCGGCGCATCGTTGGCCCGACGGTTTTCTTCGACGTGGCCACCCGCCAGAACTGCGCCGTGAAATCCCCGCGCACGAACACGCCACTTCACGCCCTCGCCACGCTCAACGACATCACCTACGTCGAAGCCGCCCGCGCGATGGCGGAGCGCGTCTTGCTCACTGGCGACACGACGGACGACGCTCGGCTTGACCTAGCCTTCCGGCTCGCAACAGCACGCAAACCGAGCCTCATGGAGAAACAAGTGCTCACCGCCAGCCTCTCCCGCCTGCGAATGCAATACGCCAGCGACATTGAAGCCGCCGCGAAACTCCTCGCCGTCGGTGAATCCAAGCGCAGCGATAAGCTTGGTGCCACCGCGCACGCCGCATGGACTGGGCTCTGTAGCCTGCTGCTAAACTTGGATGAAGTCGTCACTAAGGAATAACCGGGCTTCCCCGCCAACCCTCAAACTCGTCAGTCTCATCTCGTGATGAAAAATGCCCTCTGGATTGCCAAGCCACTGCTCGCCCTGTCGCTGCTCCTCGTTTCCGCCGTCGCCCAAGACGTGGGCAAGGGCAAGGATTTCAGCGGCAAGGAACTTCAGAATCGTGACCTGCGCCGCGAGAACCTGGACGGAGCGAACCTCGCCGGAGCCAACCTGACCGCCGCCGACATGACCGACGCGGTGATGAAGAAGGCGAACTTGAAAGACGCAAACTTGAGCCGCGCCAGAATGGGCGGCGCGGATTTGACCGGCGCGGACTTGCGAATGGCGAACCTTGAGTCTGCTGGCTTGCAAGGAGCCAATCTCTCTCTGGCGAACCTCGAAGGCTTGGACCTGAAAGGCGCGAGCCTGCAAAACTGCAATTTCCGTGGCGCGAACCTGCGCGGTGTGTCGGGCATCCGCGACTTCACGCGCGCGGACTTCCGCGACGCGGACTTGCGTGGTGCCTACCTGCTCGGCGCGGTGGATTACGGCGGGACAACCGCCAAGTTCGCCGGGGCGAAATTCGACGCGCGCACCCGCTGGCCCAAAGGCTTCGACGTGGAGGGTTCCGGCGCGAAACTCGTCGAGTCCACTGCCGAGCCGGTGAAGGAGCCCGCACCAACACCACCCGCCGAGAAGTCGGCCAAGAAGAAGAAGGGCGAGGCCGCCCCGACACCCGCGCCCGCCGCCAAGACGCCGGAAGCCAACCGGCCTGCCGGCGCACCGTCGGACGCGGATGTCAAAAAGCTGCTGGAGAAGTTCTGGGCGCGCGACCGGGTGAAGAACACGTTCAACTACCAGCCCATGCAGTTCGCCCCCGCACGCAAGGGCGAGTTCCGCACCGATGGCGTCCCCGCGAACTCGGACACGACGGTCTTTCCGGTCATGGTGACTTGCGAGCAGGTCGTGGAATACAACGACGGCACGACCAAGTCTGAGCCCAAGGCGCAGTCCTTCGTCTTCTTCAAGACCGAGTTCGGCGAGTGGACCTTCAGGTTCAAGGGGAACAATTAGGCAAGGTAGAGCGGACACTCCTGTCCGCTTTGACTAGTTCACTCCGCGTTGAGTGGGGGACAAGAGTGTCCCCCTTACGGTCCCGCTCCCGCTGTCCCGCTCCCGCTTTACTCGCCTGCCCTCGCTGCCTACCTTCCGCCCCGTGTCGAAGAACAAGAAAACGCGGGTGATGATTGGCATGAGCGGCGGGGTGGATTCCTCGGCGGCGGCAGCGTTGTTGCAGGAGCAAGGCTTCGACCTCGTGGGTGTCACGCTCAAGCTCTGGCCGCAGGATTGCGTCAACCGCGCGGAGGACAAGTGTTGCGGCCCCGAGGCGGTAAAGGACGCGCGGGCGGTGGCGCACCAACTCGGCATCCCCTATTACCTCGTGGACGAGTCGGCGGAGTTTCAGAAGCAGGTCATCGCCTACTTCGCGGAGGAATACAAAGCGGGCCGCACGCCGAACCCGTGCGTGATGTGCAACGAACGGCTCAAGTTCGGCACGCTGCTGCATCGCGCGGACCAGCTTGGCGCGCAGCTCATCGCCACTGGGCATTTCGCACGCACGGAGAAGTGCGCGACGACCGGGCGCACGTTGCTCAAGCGCGGCCGCGACCCGCGCAAGGACCAGAGCTACTTCCTCTTCTCGCTGAAGCAGTGGCAGCTTGAGCGGACCATTTTCCCGCTCGGTGCCATGACCAAGTCCGACACTCGTGACCTCGCGCGCGAGTGCAAACTCAAGACCGCTGAGAAGGAGGAGAGCATGGAAATCTGCTTCGTGCCGGACAACGACTACGGAAAGTTTCTCGAATCGGCGAAGCTCGCGACGCGGCATCGCGGCGACATCGTGGATGTGCACGGGCGCAAGCTCGGGCAGCACGACGGCATCGAGTTCTACACCATTGGTCAGCGCAAGGGGCTGGGCGTCTCCGCGCCCAAGCCACTCTATGTTGTCGAGCTGGACGCGGCGAACAACCGTGTAATTGTGGGCGATGAGACGATGCTTGATCGCGCCGAATTCCGCGTGGACCGGTGCAACTGGATTCCGTTTGAGAAGCCACCGGAGTCGATCGAGGTCACCGCGAAGATTCGTTACAACCACCCCGGCACGCCCGCGACAGTGACGCCGACGGCGGACGGCGGGGCACTGGTGAAGTTGCACGAAGCGCAGCGCGCCATCACGCCGGGACAGGCCTGCGTGTTCTATCAGGAAGACCTCGTAGTGGGCGGTGGGTGGATTGCTCGGTAGCCCCGCCCCAACCGCTCAGCGGCCAGGAACAGGCGGAGGCTGGGTCAAGGGTGTCAATTCCGTCCCCGGCAATGGCGGCAACTCACCTCTTTGGACCTGAACCTCGGTAAGCTTGCGATTGATTTCCATCCGCAAAACTTGCTCGGCTGGGTCCACATTCGGCGCGGGCGGTGGGGAAGTCGCATTCTGCCCAGCGACCCCCGGAGTCACCCGCATCGGCCGCTGGAGATTGGGGATGCCCACCTGCGGAACCACCGAGGTGGGCGACATGCCAACCGGTTGGGCAGATGTGCGCGGGGCTGGATACGCAGAGGGAGGCATGGGAATGCTGGGCGAGCCTGGGGGGGCTCCCGGAGGCGGCATGCCCAAGGGCATGGCTGGCATCGGACTGCCGCCGCCTACCGGCGGTCCTGCCGGCCCTTTTAGTCCGTCCTCCTTGAAGGACATGGTGCGCTCCTCGCCGTTGATCTTCACGCGGACGGTTCCGTTGGTCAGATCAATTCCGTTATCCAGCACCTCAATGGCTCCCTGCCGCTCACCCTGCCGCACGCTCAGATATTCGGGCGTAGGTTTGCCGGGCATCTGATTCACAAACATGGCGCGCGGCGGCTTGAACAGCGCCGTGATACCGCTGAGCTTCCAGTTGGTGGGCTTGACCGGTTCGGTAGTCGCGACCGGCAGAGCCGGCGGTGGCGGTGGCGGTTTGAGACCGAAAGGGTTGCGCTCAAGGATGACGCGGTAGTCAGCCGCCGTCTCGCCTAGCGCGAGGGTAGTGACCACCAAGCAGAGCAAGCCGCCCAGCCAGAGGGCTGTGAGGTTCGCACACGGTATGTTTTTGGAACCGTTCATTGGTGCTTCAACACCGGCCAGCCTACGTGGTTGCGCGCCAGATGGCAACAAGTCCGCCAGCAAGTCCGCCAGCGAGCCGACGGCGCGGGATTTCCCGCTTGCCGGGCGGGCCGCCGTCGCTAGCTTGCCGCCATGCCGAAGAGCACTTGGATCATACCCTCTATCCTCTCCGTGCTGCTCATTGTGGGCGCGCTCGGATGGTCAGTGTGGAAGCGCGGTAACGAACTCGCCGCCGCGCAGGCCGCCCTCGAAGCAAGCCAGAAGGCAGCCGAGCAAACCGCCGCCCAGGCGCTCGGCCTCAAGGCGGACGTGGAGACCCTCAAGGACAACGTGAAAGAGTTGAAGGAGCAGCTCGCCGAAGCGGAAAAAGAGCGCGAAACGGTCACCAAAACCAAGAGCACGCTCGAACAGGAAATGCGGGCGGCGCTCAATTCCAAGGACATCACCATCTCCCAGTTGCAGGGCAAGCTGACCGTGAACATCCTCGATCACGTTCTGTTCGATTCCGGAGAGGCCGCCGTGAAGCCGGAAGGCCAGGAGATCCTAAAGCGCCTTGCCGCCGTACTCGCCACGCACACTAACCGCACCATCCATGTCGTGGGCCACACTGACAATGTGCCCATTCGCGCCGGTGCCCGGGGACGCTTTGCCAGCAACTGGGAATTGTCCGCCGCCCGCGCCACGGCCGCCGTGCGGTTCCTGCACGAGCAGGCGGGCGTGAACCCGCGCCAGCTCGGGGCACTCGGCTATGGCGAGTTCCACCCGGTGGCCGACAACGGCACGACCGAAGGCCGCGCCAAAAACCGGCGCATCGCCGTCGTTGTCCTTCCGGAGGAACTTGCGGCCACTCAAGCCCCAACCCCACCAGCTCCCGCCCAGCAATCCGAGCCCCCGTCCAAACCCGGTGCCGCCTCCCCTGCCCCGTGATTGCCCCCTGGGAGCTGCGCACCTCACTTTTGCACCTCACATGCGAACCTTGATCACCCTGCTCCTGGTAGCTGCCGCAACCGCCCAGGCCGAACTGAAAACCGACATCGAGTTCGCCAAGGTTGGCGACGTCAGCCTCACGCTGGACGCCAATGTGCCCGAAGGCGCAGGGCCGTTCCCGACGATCATCCTCGTGCATGGCGGCGGGTTCATGCGGGGCGACAAAACCAGTTACATCAAACCGCTATTCGAGCCGCTGACCACGGCGGGCTTCACATGGTTTACCATCAACTACCGCCTCGCTCCCGCGCATCGCTGGCCCGCCTGTGCGGAGGATGTGGAGCGCGCCATCCGCTGGGTGAAGGCCAACGCGAAACAATACAAGGCCGACCCCAAGCGCGTCGCCCTAGTCGGCGAATCGGCCGGCGGTCATCTCGTCTCCTATGTCGGCGTGCGGGGAGCAGGGGAAATCAGCGTGGCGGCGGTGGTGCCCATTTACGCGCCGCACGATCTGGCCTTCCAAGTGAAGAGCCGCAACGCACTCGGCCCGTCCATGACGGCATTGCTTGGCCTCACGGAGCTGAACGACGCGGCGTGGAAACCCCTCGAAGCCGCCTCGGCCACCACCTATTTGCGCGCAGGCCTGCCTCCGTTTCTGCTCCTGCACGGCACCAAGGACGCGCAGGTGCCCTACGAACAGTCGGTGAAGTTTCAGGCGCAAATGAAGGCGCTCGGCAACACCTGCGACTTCATCACCATTCCCGACGGCGCGCACGGCATGGGCGGCTGGGACAAGCTGCTGCCTGATTACAAGGACCAGCTCGTCGCCTGGCTGCGCAGGACGCTGAAGTGATTGGAAGGACGCAGAGGGACAATCCAGTTCGTCGTTGCGAATTTCATCCGCATACGTAACGTCCGTCCCGCCATGACAAAAAAGACCTTTGTTTGCTCCTCTGCCCTCCTTGCCACGCTCTCTGTGGCAGCCGTCGCGCACGCGGCGGACTGGCCCCAATACCGCGGGCCAAACCTCGACGGTTCCACCAGCGAAAAGATTGCCTCCAAGTGGCCGGTCGGCGGTCCGAAGGTGGTGTGGAAAGCTGCCACCCCCACTGGCTTCAGTTCCTTCACCGTGGCCGGCGGGAAAGCCTTCACCCAAATAACACGGGACGCCGATGGTGCGCCCCGTGAAGTGGCGCTGGCGCTCGACGCCAACACCGGCAAGGAAGCCTGGGCCTTCCCCGTCGGCGGCAACGCCTACGGTCACAACGGCGGCAACGCGGGCGCGAAGGGCAACGACGGCGGCGATGGCCCGCGCTCCACGCCCACCGTGGTGGGCGGCAAGGTTTACGTGCTTTCCTCCGACCTCGCGCTGTTCTGCCTCGACGCCAACACCGGCAAGCAGGTCTGGACCCACGACCTGATCAAGGAATTCGCCGGCCGGAACATCACCTGGAAAAACGCCGCCTCCCCGGTCGTGGACGGCAGTCTCGTTTACGTTGCCGGCGGCGGCGCGGGCCAGTCGCTCCTCGCCTTCAACAAGGACACCGGCGCTCTGGCTTGGAAATCGCAGGACGAGAAAATGACGCACTCGACTCCGGTGGTCGCAACCATTCTCGGTGCGAAGCAGGTCATCTTCTTCACGCAAAGCGGCCTGGTTTCCGTGGATGCCAAGGATGGCAAATTGCTCTGGAAGGCCCCGTATCGCTTCAACGTTTCCACCGCCATCACCCCGGTGGTGGGCGGTGACATGGTCTATTGCTCGGCGGGCTACGGCGTCGGCGGCGGCGCGTTCAAGATCAGCAAGGCGGGCGCGGCTTTCAAGGCCGACCAGCTCTGGCAGACCCCCGGCGACAAGGAAGTGGCGAACCACTGGAGCACCCCGGTTTACAAGGACGGCCACCTCTACGGGATGTTCCAGTTCAAGGAATACGGTTCCGGCCCGCTCAAGTGCGTCGAACTCGCCACCGGCAAGGTCAAGTGGAGCCAACCCGGCTTCGGCCCCGGCAACGTCATCCTGGTCGGCGACCAAATCCTCGCGCTGTCCGACGCCGGGGACATCGTCGTGGCTGAAGCCACCACTGCCGGCTACAAGGAGCTCGGCCGCGCCAAGGCCGTCGGAGGCAAGTGCTGGTCCACCCCCGTCGTGAGCAATGGCCGGGTGTATGTGCGCAGCACGAAGGAGGCGGCCTGCCTCGACGTGTCCGCCAAGAGCGCCCAGAAGTAAGCGGCGGCAATTTCAAGTGAGCGGGCTGACGGCAACGTCAGCCCGCTTTGCTTTGGGGCGCGCCCAGCTTTCTCATTTCTCCCGTTCGTGTAACCGGCTACAGTGCAAGGCGTCACCAGTCCTGTGCTGGTTTTGTGTCCGACCGACTTATGGGTGAGCAGCCAGGCTTGGATGTCGCAGTTTGCCTGGCGCGCGTGCGCGAGCGTGATGAGGACGCCGCCCGCGCGCTCGTTGAGCATCTTTATCCGCTCGTCATCAAAATCGTCCGGGCGCATCTGCCCCGGCGGCTCGACGAGGAAGATCTCGCACAGGAAATCTTTATGAAGGTCTTCGCCAACGCCGCGCAGTATCGGGGCGAAGTGCCGTTCGAGCACTGGGTCTCGCGCGTCGCCGTGAGCACCTGCCTCGACCGCCTCCGCGCGCAGAAGCGCCGGCCCGAGTGGCGCTGGGCGGACCTGTCCGAGCGCGAGGCCGAAGTGCTCGACGCAGTCCTGCACTCCGAACAAGAGCCGCACCCATCGCACGCGGCGGATGCCGGCGAACTCGTTGGCAAACTGATGCAAACACTCAGCCCCGAGGACCAGCTGGTCATCCGCCTGCTGGACTTGGAAGAGCACTCAGTCGCAGAAATCGCAGCGCATACTGGCTGGAGCCAGACGTTGGTGAAAGTCCGCGCCTTCCGCGCGCGCCGGAAACTGCGCAAGCAGCTTGAACAACTTGAGAAACAGAAACGCCATGAGTGAACCGAAAGACAATTGGCAGAAGCTCGCGCAGCTCGCGCGCCAGGCACCGAAGCCCGCCGAGGAAGCCGTGCCGTTTGGCTTTGCCACATGCATCGCCGCGCGCTGGTCGTCGAGCGAATCGCCCGTGCCATCCGCATGGGACGTGCTGGAAGTGTTTTCACTGCGCAGCCTAGTCGTCGCGGGCGCGCTGATGGTCGCGGTGGTGTTCGTGAGCTACGACGTGGCCACGCCCGGCTGGACGCAGCAATACACCGTGGCCGACGCGACCTTTGACCCCATCTTCGAGCAATGAGCTGGCTCCGACATTGGAAAGTGGTTCTCGCGCTGGTCGCGTTGTTCCTGCTTGGCGCGGCGACGGGCACGCTCGTCACGCTCAAGGTCGTCAAGCGCGTCATTGAGGGCCGCACCAACCCGGAGCGGATGTCGCAGAGCCTGCTGCAAGAGTATCAACGGCGGCTGAAACTCACGCCCGAGCAGGCGGACAAAATCCGCCCTATCCTCCAGCGCACCGGGCGCGAGATGTGGGAGCTGCGCACCGAGATGTCCGGGCGCACGTTTCAGGTCATTCGGGCTTCGCACGAGGAAATCGCCGCCGAGCTGACCCCCGACCAACGCGAGGAGTTCGCGCGCTTGAACAAGGAGATGCGAGAGCGCTACCGCCAGCAAGGACCGCCGGGGCCGAAAGGATTGCCGCCGATGAAGGGGCCTAGGCCTGGAGTGTTCAGCACGCCCGCTCTCAAAGGTGAAGCAAAGGATACGGAGAAGAGCAAATGAACCGTCTCCTCCTCACCTTGCTTGTCACTCTCGCTTTACCGGCCTTCGCCGCTGAGTCGCCCAGGCTTGCCGACACGACCGGCCAATTCCACGAGCCGCTCCAATCCATCGCCGCCCGCAAAGCCACCGTCATCATCTTCACGCTGCCGGACTGCCCCGTCGCCAACGCCTACGCCCCCGAAATCAACCGCCTCGTCATGGACTACACGGCGAAGGGCGTTGGTTTCTACCTCGCCCACGTGGACCGCGACCTGACCGCCGACGACGCCCGCAAGCACGCCACGGACTACAGCCTGCGTTGCCCGGTGCTGCTCGACTCACAGCACACATTGGTGAAGGCGCTTGGTGCGACCAAGACGCCGCAAGCCTTCCTCCTCGGCCCCGACGGCAAGACCGTTTACCGCGGCCGCATCAACAATCTCTACGCCGACTACGGCCAGCGCCGCCAGACCGTCACGCAACACGACTTGCGCAACGCCCTCGACGCCGTGCTCGCTGGCAAGCCCGTTTCGCAGCCCGTGACCGAAGTCATCGGCTGTCACATCCAAACCATTTCGGAAACCAAGAAGACACCATGAACTCCCGCCTCCTGCTCGGACTCACCTGTGCCGCCACGCTCGTCGCCTTCCTCGCGCCCCGCGCCCGGTCTGACTCCAAGCCCGCCACCCCAAACCCAAAACCCCTCGCCTACACCCCGCGCCCTGCGAATACGCTGACCTTCACCAAGGACATCGCCCCGATTCTCTTCGCCAACTGCGCCTCGTGCCATCGCACCGGCGAAGTCGCGCCGTTCAACCTCACCAGCTACGCCGACGCCGCCAAGCGCGCGAAGACCATCGCCAGCGTCGTCGAGAAACGCGTCATGCCGCCGTGGAAGGCCGCGCCCGGTCCCGCCTACGTGGACGAGTGCCGCCTCACCGACGACCAGATTGACCTCATCAAGCAGTGGGCCGCCGAAGGCGCGAAGGAAGGCAATGCCGCCGACCTGCCCGCGATGCCGAAGTTCCCCGACGGCTGGCGCAACGGCGAGCCCGACCTCGTCATCGAGATGCCCGAGCCTTACACCGTCCCCGCCGAAGGCCGCGACATCTACCGCAACTTCGTCATCCCCACCGGCTTCACGGAGGACAAGTGGCTCGCCGCCGTCGAGATTCGCCCCGGCAACCGCCGCGTCGTCCACCACGTCCTCGTCCACCTCGATGTCTCCGGCAAGGCCCGCGAACTCGACGCCAAAGACCCCGGCCCCGGCTACCGCACCGGCGGCGGCGTGGGCTTTTCCTCCGCCGGACAAATCGGCGGCTGGGCGCCCGGCAACGTCGCGCGCCGCTCGCCCGATGGCATCGGCGTAAACGTGCCGAAGAACTCTGACGTCGTCATCCAGGTCCACTACAACCCGAACGGCAAGGCCGAGACCGACCGCACGAAGATTGGCCTCTACTTCGCCAAAGGCCCCGTGGACAAGCGCGCCCGCCTCTTCCCGCTCGCCAGCCGCATCAGCATCCCCGCCGGCGACGACAACTACCGCGTCACCTCCTCCATGCCCGTGCCCTCCGATGTCACGCTGCGCAGCGTCATGCCGCACATGCACCTGCTGGGCCGCGAGATGAAAGTCTTCGCCACGCTGCCGGACGGGAAGGAACTCCCGCTCGTCCATGTGCCGGACTGGGACTTCAACTGGCAGATGGGCTACGCGTTCAAGGAACCGGTGAAGCTCCCGCGCGGCTCGAAGGTCACGCTCGAAGCCCGCTACGACAACTCGGACAAGAACCCGCGCAACCCCAACTCCCCGCCCAAGCCCGTCCGCTGGGGCGAGCAGACCACCGACGAGATGTGCCTAGCCTACCTGAACTTCACCGTGGACAGCGAGAGCCTCACCCAAGGCAAGACCGTCCCCAGCGTGGCCGACTACCTGCGCAAGGCCGGCGAAGCGCGGAAGAAGAAGCAGGACAAGTAAGACACCGCTGGGCACCGATTCCCTTTGGCCATCAGCTTCAGGCGGCATCACGCGCGCATGACTACACAACCTACCAGGCGCGACTCAGACATACCGATCCTCCCCGGTCACTACCGGCGCACGATGTGGTATTTCGTGCGGTGCTGGCTCGGCATGGTCGTTGGCATCGTCTTGGGCGGCCTTGGTATCCATTGGCAGTCAGTCGCGGTTCAGGTCATCGGGGGATTTGTAACTTTCGCCGCGTTTTTGGGGATGCTCAGCACCATCGGCCGCGCACAATCGGCGCGTTGTCCGTCTTGTTCCGCGACCATGACACAGGGCTGGGACGCGAAGCAGCAGAGTTCAGATGGCGTGTTCACCTGTCCGAAGTGCCAGAGTCGGTGGCGGACATCTGCCATCTGGGGGTCGGATTAGTATGCCCACGCCGCCTCATGAGAAACTAGCCACCTGAGTCATTGGTTGGGAACGAGGTGGTAGTTCAGGGCGGTGGCTAGGTGGTGGAGGCGCGCCAGCTTCTTGCGCTGCATGTTTTCCTCCTCTTTGGCGAACACCTCGGGCTTGAACGGCTGCTTGATTCACCTGGCAAACAACTGCCCGCGTAGTTCTGCTGGCGAGTCCGAAGTGGTGATGGCCCGCGCGACAGACGCGATGCGCTCCGGCGTGAACATCTCCAGCAGCGACACCTTCAACTCGCCGTCGCCACACGCGAGCGTGACGTGGTCCCACTGCGCCGAGAGCACGGCGGCGCTGAACTTCTGGATGAGCTTCCCCCGGATGAGCGCGCGCGTGGTCTCGGGCGGCTCGAACATCGCGCGCTGAACCTCGGCTTCCAACGGCACCCCGCGCATCGCGCCGGACTGCTCCAAGCCAAAGTAGAGACCTTCTTCGAAGTCGAGCCGGTGGTATTCGAGGTCGAGGCTTTGCAGCCACGGGTCATCGTCTGCGAGGCTCTGCGCCGCTTGGAACTCGCGGATGAGCGCGAGCTTGGCGACCCAGTCTAGCCGGTCGCGGCAGCGCATGGGGTCGGCTTCCAGGTCGTTGAGCACAGCTTCCCAATCGGCCACCAAGTCAGCGCGCTCCGGCTGGCTCAGGTCGCAAAGCTCCTTCACCGACGCGAGATAGTCGCGCTGCACGGCGAGGGCGGTGGAGTGCTGGCGGTTCGCGAGCTTCACTTCCCAGCGGTAACGCGAGTCGCGCGAGATGGCGGGCAGCGCGGCGAGCGGGTCGGCGAGTTGGGGGAAGATGCGCTTGGGGTCGCGGAGGATGGCTTCGAGCACGAGGGCGGTGGTGCCCACTTTGAGCCGCGTGGCGAAGGGCGAGAGGTTCGCGTCGCCGATGATGACGTGGAAGCGCCGCCACTGGCGCGGGTCGGCGTGCGGCTCGTCGCGGGTGTTGATGAGCGGGCGCTTCTGCATCGTGTCCACGCTTTGCAGCTCGCTGAAGAAGTCGCTGCGCTGGGCGATTTGGAAGTGCGGCGAGACGAACTTGTCCTCGGCCTCGATGGCGAACTTGCCCGCGCCGGCGAAGATTTGCCGCGTGACGAGGAACGCCTGCGCGCCCGCCGCCAGCCGTTCCCACGGCAGCGCGCGGGGCAGGAGGTAATTCTCGTGGCAGCCGTAGCTGTGGCCGCGAAAGTCCGTGTTGTTCTTGTAGAGCCGCACCGTTGCGCCACGCGCCTTGGACAGCCGCTGCGCGCAGGCCATCACCACGCGTTCGCCAGCGCGATCGTGGGCGACCAGCTCGGCGAGCGTGGAGCACTCGGGCGTGCAGTATTCGGGGTGGGCGTGGTCGTTGTAGAAGCGCGCACCGTTGCCGAGCGCGAGGTCGCTTTTGATTTCGGCGAAGGTTAGCTCGCGGTGCGTGTCCTGCTCGAAGTAATACGCCTCGTCGAAGTCCTGCCGCAGCTCGGGCACGTCGAACCCCCGGTCGTCGTGGTGCGGGTTCTCGGATTCGTAATCCCAGCGCATTCGCACGCCCGGCTCCATCGCGCTGCGGACAAGGGCGATGGATTCCGCCACCACGTCCAAGTCCTCCGCGCCGTCCCGCGCGATGCCGTATTCGGTCTCGATGCCGAAGAGGATGGGAGGTTCTTTAGCCACAGATGGAACACGGATGGAACACAGATGGAAAAGCGCTCACACGGGCGGTTCCTCTCGGAACAGGGCATCCAAGTCCCGTGCGCCGTGGACGACGCGCACCACGTCGAGGCGGTCGTGGGTCGCGAAATAGAAAACGAGGTAGTGTCGGAAACCCTTCACGCTCCAGGAGCGCAGCGTAATACCACGGAACCGCGCGAAGCGACGCTCCCGTCCCAAGCCGGGATGGCGTGTGAGCTGCGTCATAGTCTGCTCATTCGCTAACAGGAAGCGGTCAGCGGCGTTGGGGTTGTCCTCCGCGATGGAATCCCAGATGCCAAGCAGGTCCGCACGCGCGGCCGGGGCGATGAACAGCTCAAGCATGAGCGCGTCGGCGACGGCTGTGCTCCTTCAACTCAGTGAACACCTTGTCACCGGGAATGCCCTCGCCCCGCTCCAATTGCTCCAGCCCGACGAGCAGCTTCGCCTCCAGTTCCTCCAGCGTTGAAACCTCGAAGTCCGGCTTGCCGAGTTCCTCGCGCTCTTGGAGCAGCCGCAGTCCCTCGCACAACACCGCCTCCGCCGAGTGGAACTGGCCGGAGGTCACTTTGCGCTCCACCAGCGAGTTCAGGTCCGGCGGGAGGTTGATGCTGACGGTCGGCATGGGGTGAAAGTGCGGCGGCGGTTGGGCCTTGTCAATTGGATGGCTGGCTTGTGTTCAAACAAAGAGGTTCGGAGCTTGTCTGACCTTGGCGACTCGCAGCGTAGATAGCTCCTGCAAGGCATCGAAGCAACGCGTCGCGAGACCATCATGCCGCTCGTCCAACACACCGTGTCCCATCGTCTTTGCGAACTCATGCCACGGTGGAAGCGCAGAAGTATTTCGGAATTGTTGCTCAAGGACCATGCGCGCTTCGGCGAACAAGACTTGGAGTTTCTTGGCTTCGAGGAATTCCAACGCTTGGGCGACTTCGTCCAGCAGCCCTAGCTCGTAAGCCTCATGAAGCAGGCGGCCAATCCCGCCATTGTGGATTCTTGCCTCCATGTAGTCAGCCAACCAGAACGCGCGGACTCCACTACGCGACTGTCTCAACCACGAAAGGAATGCGGGTTCGCCGAGCTGCGACTTGCACATGAACACCCTTGCTTCGATGTAGGCGCGAAGTTTCTGCTCAAGCCCCGCCGCACTCGATTGGCGCGCGAAATACCAAAATCCGGTTCGCCAGCGTAGAAGTCTCCAAGGGGTCAAAACCCATGCATAACAAGAACACAAGAAGCGGAACAGAAACCCTTCCCCCGACTCGTCTTGGTTCAATGCAGGATTAGTCTCCATTGCCTAAACAACCCCGCTCCGCTCCCCCTTCCGCGCCCGCACCGGCCCCAGCTTCACCACGTTCTCCGGGTCGAAGTCGGTGAGCTTGAGCCAGTCTTCGGTGAGGTCGTTGGCGGGGAAGAGGTCGTTCTCGTCGTGTTCGAGGCGGAGGGCGGTGAGGAGGTCGGCGCGGGTGAGCTGCGTGTCGCTGGCCTTGGTCTCGATGGCGCGGCGGATGGCCAGGCTCTTCGCGCGCTCGACCACGGCGGCGATGATTGCGCCGCTGGCGAGGTCGCCGCGACAGAGCAGTTCGCGGCGGCCGCTGCGGAAGTTCACTTCGGCGAACTCGTTGTCCGGCGTGCGGGCGAAGTGCGCGTCGGTGACGGCGTGGGCGAGGTCGGCCTTCGGCTCGGCGAGCGGGAGGGAGTCGCGCAGGTAGATTTCGTAGATGGCCTGTGCGCCGGCCTTGTCGGGACGGCGGACGCGGATTTTGCGGTCAATGCGCCCGGGCCGCAGGATGGCCGGGTCAATCAGGTCCGCGCGGTTCGAGGCGAGGATGACGACGACGTTCGTCAGCGGCTCGATGCCGTCCATCTCGGTGCAGAACATCGGGACCAGTGTGCTGAGAATGCTGTTGAAGCGCCCGCCGCGGCGCGTGCCGAGGATGCTCTCGGCCTCATCAATGAACAGGAACGCCAGCGCGCCGTCCCGCGCCCGCTCGCGGCACTGGGCGAAGAGGTCACGCACCTGCCGCTCGCTCTCGCCGACCCACATGTTGAGAATCTCCGGGCCTTTGACGTGCAGGAAAAACTCCGGGTGGTCCACGCCGGTCTGGGTCTTGATTTGCTGGCGGAGGTTGTAGGCGGTGGCCTTGCCGAGCAGCGTTTTGCCGCAGCCGGGCGGGCCGTGGAGGAGAAAACCCTTCGGCACCGAGTGCTCGAACTTCTTGAACAGGTCGCGATGGAGGAAGGGCAGTTCAATGGCGTCACGGATGGCGCGCACGGCCTCGTCCTGGCCGCCGATGGCCGACCACGGGAGTTCGCTGACGGTTTCCAGTGAGCGCTCGACGCGTTTGCCGACGCCGATGATTTCGAGGGCGACGCGCTGGTTCACATCGAGCCGCACCTCCATGCCGGACTTCATCTTCTCCTTCGCGAGCAAGGCGGAGCGTTGGATGACGAAGTTCGTGACGCCAGCCTCCTGGCCGATGCGGAGGCGGCCGTCGGAGAGCAGTTCATCCACGCGGACGATGGGGCCGTTGTGCTCGAAACCGAGGCCTTGCACGACGGCGAAGGCTTCGTTGCAGAGGACGCGCTGGCCGGCTTGCAGGCTGGCGACCGGGATGGCCGGGTCCACGCGGCAGACGTAGTCCGTGCCGCCGAGGCAGACGTGGGCTTTGTCGCGGTCCACGGGTGCGAGGAAGGTGCCGACGCGGAAGGCGGGCGAGCGGAGCTTCTCGATGACGGCGTCCATCTTCTCGAGCGCGCTGCGCGCCTGGTCGTTCATCTCCTCCACGGCGGCGATGCGCTCGCGGAGATAGACCATGTCGAAGATGGAGGCGTGACGCGGCGGGAGCTTGCTCGTGATGAGGTCCACGAGCTGGAGGGTGGAGAGCTGTTCGAGCTGCTCGCGCGGGAGGAGGTCGGCGAGCGGGGTGGAGGCCAGCGAAGGCTCGTCGGGGGCGTCGGACTCGCGGGAAAGCGGTTTCTTCTTCGGCTCGGCCATGGCGGGAAGACTACGCGGGGTGAGGGGATTTGCAAACGCCGCCGAATGCGGACGTTTCAGTCTTCGTGGGTTCGCGCTGGCTTTCCGAGTGGCACAACTGAGTCCGCGCTCGATCAACTCCCCTGCCCTGCTTTCCCGCCGCTGGCCCCGCACGCTGACACGAACCCGCCGGGTTGCAGACCGGCGCTCCGTCTCAGACGCACATGGGAGATGAACTTCACCGGCAGGCCAAAAAACAAGGCCGGCATATGGCCGGCCTTGCGTGGAAATGAATTGGGCGGACGCGCTTACATGTGCGCGATCATGTTGTCACCGAACGCGGAGCACTTGATCTCCGTCGCGCCGTCCATGAGGCGGGCGAAGTCGTAGGTGACGCGCTTGCTGGCAATCGCGCCGTTGAGGCCCTTGAGGATGAGGTCGGCGGCTTCCACCCAGCCGAGGTGCCGCAGCATCATCTCGCCGGAGAGGACGACGGAGCCGGGGTTGACCTGGTCTTTGCCGGCATACTTGGGCGCGGTGCCATGGGTGGCCTCGAAGATGGCGTGGCCGGTGACGTAGTTGATGTTGCCGCCGGGCGCGATGCCGATGCCGCCGACCTGCGCGGCGAGGGCGTCGCTGAGGTAGTCACCGTTGAGGTTGAGCGTGGCGATGACGTCGAAGTCCGTGGGGCGGGTGAGCACCTGCTGGAGCGCGATGTCGGCGATGGCGTCTTTGATGAGGATGGCTCCGGCGGCGAGGGCGGCTTTCTGCTCTTCGTTCGCGGCGGGCTCGCCCTTTTCCTTCTTGGTCTTTTCCCACTTGGCCCAAGTGTAAACCTTGTCGCCGAAGATGCGTTCAGCAGCGCTGTAGGCCCAGTCACGGAAGGCACCTTCCGTGTATTTCATGATGTTGCCTTTGTGGACGATGGTGACGCTCTTGCGTTTGTTTGCTAGGGCGTATTCCACGGCGGACTTCATGAGGCGGATGGTGCCGACGTTAGAGACGGCCTTGATGCCGAGGCCGACTTGGACGGGGATGTGCGAGGCGTCGTGGTCGGGCGCGGCGAGCTTCATGTAGCCGGCGATGGCGTCCTTGGTGCCGAAGCGAATCTTGGCGAAGTCCTTCGGAAACTCCTTCGCGAGGAAATCGAGCACCTTCTGCGCCTCGGGCGAACCGCCGACGAACTCAATGCCGGCGTAAATGTCCTCGGTGTTCTCGCGGAAGATGACCATGTCCACCTTCTCGGGATGCTTCACGGGGCTGGGGACGCCGGTGAACCATTGCACCGGGCGCAGGCAGACGTAGAGGTCGAGCATCTGGCGCAGCGCGACGTTGAGCGAACGCATGCCGCCGCCGACGGGCGTGGTGAGCGGCCCTTTGATGCCGACAAGGAATTCGCGGAAGGCTTCGACGGTGTCGTCAGGGAGCCAGTTGTTGAACTTCTTGAAGCTCTCCTCACCGGCGAAGACCTCCATCCACGCGATCTTGCGCTGGCCGCCGTAGGCTTTCTCCACGGCGGCGTCCATCACGCGGACGGAGGAGGCCCAGATGTCCGGGCCGGTGCCGTCGCCGCGGATGAAGGGGATGATGGGGTTGGCGGGGACGGAGAGCTTGCCGTTGACGATGGAGATTTTGCCGCCAGCGGGGACGGTGCAGGTGGTGTAGGCCATAAATTTTGTTTCGAGTTCGTCGTTTCGCGTTTGTGTCACGCGGAAGACCGCGCAAAGAGGAGGTGTTTGTAACGGACGGGGAAAAGCGCGGCAAGCGGTTTGGTGCCCGGCCATGGAGCTCCCAAGTGATAATTCCGCAAGGCCGGATGAGAACCGGACCAAATCGGGCTTTGTTTTCCCGCAGCGGAGGTTACCGTCTGGCGCAACAAAGCAACGGCCATGATTCACGACACTATTTCGAAAATTGAAAACCGGCTCGCCCAGTCCGCCGTGAAGGACGAGTCCAAGGCCGAATTGGTCGAACTGCTGGGCACGTTGAAGGCCGAGGTCTCCGAACTCTCCAAGACGAACACCGAGGCGGCGCAGAGCATCGCCGGATTCACTCAGGTTTCGGCCCACGAGGCCACGCGCGGAGAGCCCAACCCGGCACTGCTTGAGCATTCTCTCGATGGCCTGTCCGCTTCGGTGGAGGGGTTTGAGAAATCGCACCCGCGCCTGGTGGACATCGTGAACCGGCTCTGCACGACGTTGTCGAACTTGGGCATTTGAAGAGTGGCGCGGAGCGGTGAACGCCCGCCCGTTCGGCCGGACCAGTTCCAGACTTGCGGCGGCCGCGCGTTCCGGCAAGGGTGCCCGCGTCCCATGAAAACCAACGCCGCCTTCCTTCTCCTCACTGTCAGCCTGCTGCTTCAACTCGACGCCTCTGCAGCCGCCTATCGCAATCGCTACGGCCAGCTTCCCACCAACGCCACGCCGGGGGATCGGATGTTCGCCGAGCATCTCCGCGCGGGAACTCGCACGCTCAGCGAGCGCTCACTCACGGAAGTGCGCACGCTGGACGAGTGGAACCAACAGAGGGTGATCGCGCGACAGCAGCTCTTCGAGATGCTCGGCTTGGACCCGCTCCCGCCGAAGACGGACTTGAAGCCGACCGTCACCGGCACGCTCGACCACCCGGACTTCACGGTGGACAAGCTGCATTTTCAATCCCGCCCAGGCCTTTACGTCACGGCGAATGTCTATGTGCCGAAGCAGCTTTCCGCGCCCGCGCCCGCCATCCTCTACGTTTGCGGCCACGCGGTCGTGAAGACCAACGGCGTGAGCTACGGCAACAAGGTCGGCTACCAGCACTGGGGCGCGTGGTTCGCCCGCAATGGCTACGTCTGCATGATCGTGGACTCCGTGCAGCTCGGCGAAATCGAGGGCATCCACCACGGCACGCACACCAAAGACATGTGGTGGTGGAACTCGCGCGGCTACTCCAGCGCCGGGGCCGAGGCGTGGAACTGCATCCGGGCGCTCGACTATCTTCAGTCGCGCAAGGACGTGGACGGCACGCGTATCGGCGTGACAGGGCGCAGCGGCGGCGGCGCTTACTCGTGGTGGATCGCTGCGCTGGATGATCGCATCAAGGCCGCCTGCCCCACCGCTGGCATTACGGATCTGCAAAACCATGTCGTGGACGGCTGCGTGGAGGGACACTGCGACTGCATGTTCATGGTGAACACCTACCGCTGGGACTACGCGCAAGTCGCCGCGCTCGTTGCCCCGCGCCCCTTGCTCATCGTCAACACCGACAAAGACAACATCTTCCCCCTCGACGGCGTGGTCCGCATCCACGAGCGCGTGCGCGGCATCTACGACCTGCACAACAAACCGGAGCAACTCGGCCTCATCATCACCGAAGGCCCGCACAAGGACACGCAGGAGCTGCAAGTGCCCGTGATGCGCTGGTTCAACAAGTGGTTAAAACAGAGCGAGGCCCCCGTGCCGAACTACGCGGAGAAGCTCTTCACCGGCCAGCAACTCAAGGTCTTCGAGAAGCTCCCTGCCGACGAGATCACCAGCAAATGCTATGAGAACTTCACGCAACTCGCGATTGACTCCGCGAGCTTCGACCCGAAGAAGGCGCTAACCGAGCTGCAGACCAAGACCTTCGGTGGCTGGCCCACCGCGACCGGCCCGGCGAACGTGCGCCAAGTCGCGGCCACCGAGACCGACGGGGTGCGCTTGAGCGTGCATGAATTCGACAGCGAAACAGGCATCCGGTTGCGGTTCTACCTCGCGCAGCCGATCACCGCTCCCGCGAAGGCACTGCATCTCGAAACGGTGGATGACGCGAACTGGAAACAGCAGCTGCTGCTCGCCAAAGCGGGCTTTGCCAGCGCGTTCAGCGAGGAACTGGCCCAGGCCGGAATTGACCCGAAGGTTCC
Organism: Akkermansia muciniphila; assembly: GCA_945874145.1. Classification (GTDB taxonomy): domain Bacteria; phylum Verrucomicrobiota; class Verrucomicrobiia; order Limisphaerales; family SXTU01; genus SXTU01. The sequence continues at coordinate 31,044 of CAMCFN010000007.1, read as the reverse complement.
GGTCGCCCCGCAGTTGCAGCAGCAGTTCAACAAGTGGATGGGCTACATCCGCGACCATCAGGCAGCTTACCTCACCTTTGCCCCGCGCGGGGTGGGACCGACGGCCATGGGCGGCGACAAGAAGTATCAGACCCAGATGCGCCGGCGTTTCATGCTGCTGGGCGAAACGGTGGCCAGCGCACAGGTGTGGGATGTTCACCGTGCTTCTCAAGCCGCGCGAAGCCTGCCCGGACTGGGCACGGTGCCGCTGCACTTCCATGCCAGTCCGGAGATGACGGAAGTAGCCACCTTCGCCGCGCTGTTCGAGCCAAAGCTCGCTTCGCTCTCGCTCGCACAAGCCCCGCGCAGCGACAAGGAAGCGCCCGACTTCCTGAACTGGGCGCGCTTCGTGACGCCCGGCCAGTTGCTGCAACTCGCCGAGCAAAAGACGCAGGTGAATCTGCCGAAGAAGCGCTGACGGAGCGCCGTTGGGCTAGTCGCTCGGCATCCCATTGCCGAGACCCGACCGCGTTGTCAGGGGCTCCCGAACTCGACATTGGAATGTCGAGCTACTTCGTTCGCACGTGGACGGTCTGGGTCGGGTAGGCAAACTCGATGCGCTCCGCCTCGAACCGGCGTTTGATTTCCAGATTGAGCTGCTGCATCCCAGCTAGGTAGGCCTTGAAATCAACGCCGTTCCACCAATGCACCACGTAGAGGTTTAGCGCGGAATCGTTGAACTTGTTGAAGCTGATCCAGACATCGGCGGTCATTGGGTGGCCACGATATACCTCCTCCAGAATGGCGCTGGCGCGCTCCACCTTTTCCGTCGCGGTATCGTAGGTGATGCCGAGGTTCATCTCGGTCTTGATGTTGGGCCGGGCCGTGACGTTGGTGATCGTCGCGTTGCCCATGGTCTTGTTGGGGATGGTGACGAGGTGGCCGTCCAGATTGCGCACGCGCGTGCTGCGCAGGCCGATGGTTTCCACCGTGCCGTCCACCGCATCGAGCCGGATGCGGTCGCCGACGCGGAACGGTTTGTCGGCGAAGATGGCCACGGCCCCAAACAGGTTGGCCAGCGTGTCCTGCGCGGCGAGGCCGATGGCCAGACCGCCAATGGACAGTGAGGCGATGGCGGCGGTCACGTTCACGCCGAGGTTTTGCATCGTGACCAGCACGGCAATGATTAGCAGGAAGGCCTTGATGCCCTTGCGGATGACGATGAAGAGCTGCTCGTTGAGCGCTTTCTCCGCGCCGGTGGTGCGGTTGCGCCAGATGTCCACGAACACATCCGTGACCTTCAGCGCCGTGTAGGTGAGGGCGCTGGCCAGGACCACGATGAAGCCCTTGTGCAGCCACAGTTCGACCCGCTCCGGCCAGTGGAAGATGGTCAGCCCGATGTGGAGGAACACGACGAAGGCAACGACCTTGACCGGCCCGTTGAGCAATTCCAGCAGTTGGTCATCCAGCGAGGTCTGGGTGCGCCTGGTGAACTGCCGCAACCACACGCGCGTGAGCCAGTCGAGGAACTTGGCCACGTAGAAGGCCAGCACGATGTAAACCAGCGAGGCGAGGTATTGCCACAGCGGGTTGCCGAGGAACGGCGTGCGCAACGGCTCAAAGCTGTCCAGGCCGAAGGTGAGCAGCTCCGGCCGTTCCACCACCAGCTTGGGGAGCAGCGGGCTCGGGCGGGCCGCCTTCACCGCAGCATTGGTGACGACCGTCACGTTGGTGTTGGTCTGTGCGCTGAGCAGGTGAGGCAGCCCGGCCAGCCACAAACCCCACAGCACCGCAGATAAACCCAGAAATTTCCACTTGCACATCACGGCCCACACTTAGCCAGCGGGCGGGCTGGCGACAAGGCTTTTGGGGGGCGAGCGTGGGTGCTGTGCCCCCCGCCGAAGCATTCCGGACAATCTGCGGCTCCGACTTTGAATTGGATGTTTCGAGCCTTGCAAAATGATTTTGAATAAGCACTGTTCACGCACTCAATACCAAGCCCGAAATGCGCTCGAACTACTCTTTAGTCTCATTCGCCGCTTTGGTGGTTATCCTGCTGGCCGCAAGCGCCCACCCAGCGACCGCCGCGACCGGCAGCATCACGCCCATCGCGCATTGGCGGTTCGATGAAGCACCGGGAGCCACCACGGCGGCGGATAGCGCGGGCACTTTCACCGGCACCAATTCTCCCACGGGTGCCGACTTTGTAACGGGCGGGCGGGCGGGTAATGCACTGAGCCTGTCAAAAGCCGCGAACGGCCATCTGAACATGGGCAACGTGCTCAATCTAACTGCCAGCGGCACCTTCACCCTCGTTTCCTGGGTCAGGACCGCACCGGGGGATGCCACGGACAATCTGGTCGTGCTGTCCAAGCACACCAGCAGCTTTCGCAATGGTTACTACATCGTGGTCAATACCACCGGAGGGACGTTGACGCCGACCCGGGCGCATTTTTACATCGGCGGGACAGGCATTGCTCCGACCACCACGGCAGAAACTCCCACTTCAACGACGGTGGTCAACGATGGCAGCTGGCATCAAATCGTCGCCGTCCACGAAGCCGGCGTGACCAAGCGCATCTATGTTGACGGGGCTCCGGCGGAGGACACCAAGCCTGTGCAAACGCTCGTGGACAGCACCGCGCCGTTCTTAATCGGCGGGGTCTTGATCGGCGGGTCAGCAACCGGGTTGTTCGATGGCGACCTAGATGACATCCAAATTTATGACCGCGCCTTGAGCGACGGGGAAATCGACTTCCTCTTCACCAACCCCGGCCAGGCGATCAGCACCAACACGGTCATCACCCCCGTTGTCACCAGCAGCGTCAGTCCCAGAGCCCACTGGCGTTTCGACGAGGCCCCTGGAGCCACCACGGCGGCGGATAGCGCGGGCACCTTCACTGGCACCCTTTCCACCGGTGGCACCAGCTTCATCAGCGGCGGCCGGGCAGGTAATGCCTTGAGCGTGGACCGGGCGGCGAATGGCTTCGTGGACTTCGGCAACAACCTGAACTTTGTAAATCAGGACTTCAGCGTGGTGGCGTGGGTCCGAACCGTCGCGGGGGACACGAATTTCTCCGCCAACTTCCTCTCGAAGCACAGCGCCGGCACCGCCAATGGCTACATCCTCAGCTACAATCACTCCACCATTGCCAATGCCACCGGCAAGGCGTTTTTCTACGCGGGCACGCGGACGATTCCCTCGGGCGGCTTCACCGTCGTGGATGTGCCGGTCTCCACCACGCTGGTGAACGACGGTAACTGGCATCAGGTCGTCGGCGTCTATCGCGCGTCTGGGACCACCACCGTCTATGTTGACGGGGCACCGTTCGAAGGGAGCATTCTCAGTTCCCCCATCACCTCCAACTCCGTGCCCTTCCTGATCGGCGGGCATACTGCGGCCGGGGCTCCCACCGGGGCCTTCACCGGGGCAGTGGATGACGTGCAGATCTATGACCGGCCCCTGAGCGATGGGGAAATCGCCTACCTGTTCACCAATCCCGGGCAGGAAATCGCCGCCACCACGGTCACTGGCACCGTGCGCAACGCCGTCAATGGCCAACCGCTGGCTGGAGCTACGATCCGCGTGAACGGCGGTGCGCCGGTGGTCTCCTCGGCTCAAGGCACCTTCACTTTCACCAATGTCCCATCTGGTTCGATCACCGTTCAAGCCACAGCCACGGGCTTCTTCACCTACACGAACAGCTTCACCATCGCACCGGTGCCGGTGAACACCATCGGCTTTTCTCTCTCCCCGACCATCAGCGGGGCCAACACCGTGCGGTTGGTGCTGAACTGGGGGGCCAGCCCCTCGGATTTGGACTCCCATCTGGAAACTCCGGTGATCGGCGGCCAAACCCACCACGTCTATTTCGCCAACCGCGGCACCACCAACACGGCTCCCTTCGCGGAACTGGACGTGGATGACGTGACCGGCTTTGGCCCCGAGACAATTACCATCTCGACCCTGTCACCCGGCACCTATCACTACTACATCCACAAGTTCAGCTTCTCCCCGGGCTTCGACGTCAGCAGCGCCACCGCCCAAATCTACACGTCCGCCGGCCTCGTGGCCACGGTCCAAGTGCCCACCACCAGCAGCACGGCGGATTATTGGTATGTTGCCCGGATTGATGGGGCCAGCGGGTTGGTGACTATCGTCAACACACTCTCCAACAACGTGCCGGTGGTGGTGGGAGCGCCGTCCCTCACCGGCTTTCCGCAGAACGTCTCCACCAACCAGGGAGCCACCGCCCTCTTCAGCGTGACCGCCACCGGCAACGCCCCCTTGACCTACCAATGGCGGTTCAACGGCACGAACATCCTCGGGGCCAACAGCGCCAGCCTCGCCTTGTTCAATGTCCAACCCTCCAACGTCGGGCTTTACGATTGCGTCGTGAACAATCTGATCGGCTCCGCCACCAGCCCCGCCGCCTCCCTCGCCGTGAGCACGGTCCTGCCCGTGATCACCAGCCCACCGCCCAGCTTCCGCGTGCTGCCCGGCACCAACGTGACCTTTTCCGTGGTGGCCACGGGGCCGGGCCCCTTCAGCTATCAGTGGCGGTTCAACAATGTGAACCTCATCGGAGCGACCAATGCCACTTTCCTGCTGTCCAATGTGCAGATCGGGAACGCGGGCAGTTACTCCGTGGCCGTCATCAACGCCTTCGGCACCACCGTGAGCGTAGCCGGCGTCCTGAACGTGCTCACGCCCCCGGTCATCACCGTGCAGCCGCAGGGCCGGGCCGTGAACGTCGGCGATGCCGTCAATTTCTCCGTCCTCCACAGCGGCTCAACGCCCTTCACTTACCAATGGCGGTTGAATGGTGTGCCGCTGCCGGGCGCCACGAACATCAGCTTGAACTTTTTCAACGTGCAGTTCATCCAGAGTGGCAACTACTCGATCACCATCTCCAATGACGCCGGGGGAGTGATCAGCTCCAACGCGCTGTTGAGCATCACCTCCCCACCGATCATCACCACGCAGCCCGTGCCCCGCACGGCCCTGGCCGGGCAGCCGGCAACCTTTACCGCTGGCGTCATCGGCAGCCCGGTGCTGGCCTACCAATGGCGGCTTAACGGAGCCAGTATCCCGGGGGCCAACAGCAACAACCTCACCCTCGACGCCGCCCAGGTGGGCGACCGCGGGCTTTACTCGCTGGTGATCACGAACGCCTTCGGCAGCGTCACCAGTGCCCCCGCTTTCCTCGCCGTTCACCCGGTGGCCGTGGTCCCCGGCTGGGTGAATCAGGCCGGTGGCCCGGGCACGGATGTGGGCAACGCCTGCGCCACCGATGCCAATGGGAATCTCTACGTGGTCGGTTTCTTCAACGGCACCGCCATCTTCGGCACCAATGCGCTCCTCAGCGCCGGCCTCAACGACCTCTTCATCGCCAAATACAACAACGCCGGCAGCCTCCTCTGGGTCCGGCGGGCTGGTGGACCGGGCTTCGACACCGCCAACGCCATCGCCGTCGATGCGCAGGGCAACAGCTACGTGACCGGCGCGTTTGAAGGCACGGCTGGCTTCGGCACCAATTCACTGGTCAATTTGGATGCCATTTCCTTCACCGACATCTTCGTTACGAAGCTGGATGCCGACGGCAATTTCGTTTGGGCCCGCAGCACGGGGGCGCGCGGAATTTCGGACGCCGGTCACGCCATCGCCTTGGACTCTGCCGGCAATGTGCTGGTGGCCGGTCGCTCCGGCCAGACCACCTTCGGTGGCAATGCGGTGATCGGAACCGGCCGCATCTTCCTCGCCAAGTTTGACAATGCCGGCACCGCCCTCTGGGCCCGCGCGGCGGGGCTGGCGGGGTCCGGCGGCGTGTTGGATGCCGCCACTGGCGTGGGCGTGGATGGCACCGGCCGCATTCATCTGGCCGGCAACTTCGAAGGGCCACAAGCCACCTTTGGAACCGCAACCCTCACCAATCGCGGACTCTCCGATGGATTCCTCGCGGTCTTCGATTCCAACGGGCTCGCCCAGCGCGTGGTGCAAATCGGCGGCAGCGGCAGCGACCGCGTCAACGCGGTGGCGGTGGATGCCGCCGGCAACGCCAGCGTGGGCGGGCACTTCTCGGGCACTCTGACTTTGGGAGCCGTCGGCGCGCTGATTCCCGCCGACGTGGGCCTGACCAGCACCGGCCAGAGCGATGGCTTCGTGGCGCAGTTTGACTCCTCTGGCGCGCTGGCGTGGGCCAACCGCTCCGGCGGCAGTGGACCGGACTCCGTGCGCGGGCTGGCCCTCGGGCCCAACGGCACCGTGCATGTCACCGGCTATTTCTCCGGCTCGGCGGCCTTCGGCACCAATACCCTCGCCAGCTCCGGGGCCACCCTCGACATTTTCGCGGCGCGCTACACGAGCACCGGCCAGTTGTCCTTCGCGCAGCAAAGCGGCGGCAGCGACCTCAGCGGCGACTACGGCAACGCCATCGCCGTGGACCCCACCGGCAACAGCTTCGTCACCGGCCAGTTCAGCGGCGGGGCCACGCTCGGCACCGGTGAAACGGCCAGCAACGGCGACGGCGATGTGTTCCTCACCCGCTTCAACGCGCCGCAGGAGGCCCCGCCACAGGTGACCTTCCGCATAAGCAACGGCAACCTCATCCTCACCTGGCCCGTGGCCGCCTACGGCTGGGGGCTGCAAAATGCGCCCACGAACCCGATCTCCGCTGGCTGGCTGGGGGCTCCCCACACCATCACCGTGGTCGGTGCCGAATACGTCGTCACCATTCCCCTCTCCGGCCGCCAAGGCTTCTTCCGCCTTGTGCGCTAAAGCGTGGCGCGCGGCGTTTATTCTAGTTCGCATTCAAGATGAGCAGAGCGAAACTATGAAACGCTTCAGCCATAGGCATTTTGTGAAACGGTTAGTCTCATCTTGAACGCGAATTAGAATTACGCCGCTTCACGATCCGAGCGGCCACCGGCTCTTCAATTTACCCTCGTCCAGTCGAACGCTGAAGCGGCCTGAAGGCGGCGCTCCGGGTCAAGCGCGCCCGAAGGCGATACTCGTCCGGGAATCGCTTTGACCGGGCACGCCAGCTGTGCTGCCATGTGCGGCGAATCAGCCAGCGGAGGAGCCGCAACCGGTCGCTTGGTCAGGCCGGCTGCTCCGCGTGGATTGAAGCCATGCACATGAAACTTTTCCTCTCCCAAATATGTGGCCTCTTCTGCCTCCTCTGGCTGGGCGTGCCACTGGCCTCGGCACAGACCATCACCACCATCGCCGGCACCGGCACTGCCGGCTTCAACAGCGACGGCGTCGTGGCAACCGCCGCCCAGTTGAACACGCCCTACGAGGTGTTCGTTGACGGGCAAGGCAACCTCTTCATCGCCGACTTCAACAACACCCGCATCCGCCGGGTGGATGCCGCCACCGGCAACATCGCCACGGTGGCGGGCACGGGCGTCAATGGTTTCAGTGGCGATGCGGGCCCGGCCACCAGTGCGCGCCTCACGAAGCCGACTGGGATCTTCCGCGACTCCGCTGGCAACCTCTTCATCGCGGACACCGGCAACAATCGGGTGCGCAAAGTGGACTTCACGAGCGGCGACATCACCACCCTCGCGGGCGATGGCACGGGAGCCTTCGGCGGTGATGGTGCAGCGGCGGCGATGGCCCAGCTTTCCGCGCCCTACTCCGTGCTCGTGGATGCGGCGGGCAACATCATCATCTCTGATTTTGGCAACGACCGCATCCGCAAGGTGGACGCTGCCACCGGGGACATCTCGACCATTGCGGGCACCGCCACCGCTGGCTTCAGCGGTGACGGTGGCCCGGCGAACCTGGCCCAGATCAGTGGCCCTGCCGGCATGGCGTTCGACGCGCAGGGCAACCTGTATTTCTCCGACCTCTCCAACAATCGCGTGCGCAAGATCGATCTCGCCGGTGACATCACCACCGTCGCCGGCACAGGTTCCGGCACCTACAACGGCGACGGCATCCAGGCCACCAACGCCTCGCTGGCCGGGCCGCGCGGCCTCGCGGTGGACAGCTTGGGCCGCCTTTTCATCGCGGATGCCAATCATCGGCGCATCCGCATGGTGGACACCAATGGCGTCATCAGCACCTATGCCGGCACGGGCACGACGGGCTTCTCCGGCGACGGAGGGCCGGCCGCCGCCGCCGAATTTGGTTTCCCCAGCGGCGTGCAGGTGGACAGCAGCGGCAACGTGTATGTCACCGATCAGAGCAACCATCGCATCCGACGCATCAGCGCCCCGCCGGTTGGCAATCCCCCCGGCATCGTCGCGCAGCCGCAGCCGATCAGCCAACCCACGGGCAGCACCGTCGCCTTCGTCGTCACGGCCAATGGCAGCCTGCCACTGGCTTACCAATGGTTCTTCACCAACGGCCCCGTGCCGCTCGCCAACGGCCCGACGCTCGCCTTCCCCGCCGCCCAGCCGACGAACTCCGGCAGCTACTTCGTGGTCATCACCAACGCCTTTGGCAGCATCACCAGCTCGCCCGCCCTGCTCACGATCACCAACTCCACCGCCCCGCCCGCGCTTACGCTTCAGCCGCAAAACCAGTCCGGGATCGTCAGCAACACCGTCGCCTTCACCGCCTCCGCCACGGGCGCGCTCCCGTTGAGCTACCAGTGGTTCTTCAACTCGAACCTCCTCGGCGGCGCGACCAGCCCCACGCTCACGCTGCCGAATGTCCAATTGAGCGCTGCGGGAAATTACTTCCTCGTGGTGACCAACAACTTCGGCAGCCTCACCAGCAGCATCGCCACGCTCGCCGTGCTCACGAACTCAGCCACGCCGCCCTTCCAGTGGGTCAACACCGTGGCTGGCACCAGCGACGACGTGAGCGAGAGCGTGAAGGTGGACGCGGCCGGCAACACCTATCTGGCGGGCTTCTTCTCCGCGCCCATTTCGTTTGGCAACACGAACCTGGCGCCCATCGGCGTCATTGATGCCTTCGTTGCCAAATACGACGCGCGCGGGATCTGTGTGTGGGCGCGGAGCCCGGGTGGCCGGGCGGTCGCCCTCGACCCAGCGGGCAACGTGATCGTCAGCGGCGAGTATTTTGGCACCGTGAACTTCGGCTCCACGAACGCGACCAGCGTGGGCGGGTTCGATGCCTTCGTCGTCAAATACAACAACAATGGCACGCTGCTCTGGTCCCGCCAGTTCGGGGCGGCACAAGATGACCACGGCAGCCGCGTCGCCACGGATGCGGCGGGCAACATCTACCTCGCGGGGGATTTCCAGCTCACCGTGGCCTTCGGCACGAACAGCCTCACCAGCGCCGGCGGCAGCGATCTCTACCTGGTCAAACTCAGCCCCGCCGGCACCGTCCTCTGGGCGCAGCGCGCGGGCGGAACGGGGAATGACTCTCAGGCGCGCGTGGCCGTGGATGCCAGCGGCAACCCCGTGCTCTCCGGCGCGTTTCAGGGCACCGCCAGCTTCGGCACGAATGTCCTGACCAGCGCCGGCGGCAACGACGGCTTCGTGGCAAAGTATGACCCCAACGGCAATGTTCTCTGGGTGCAGTCGGTGGGCGGGTCCGGCAATGACCAGGCCAACGAGATTACCGTGGACAGCGCGAGCAACATATTTGTGGCTGGCGAATTCAGCACGGCGAGCGCGTTTGGTGCGACCAATCTCACGAGCCTGGGCGGCACGGATGCCTTCATTGCCAAATACTCCGCCGCAGGCAGCCTCCTACGGCTCTGGCAAGTGGGCAGCCCCGGCGACGACCGTGGCCGAGGGGTCGGGGTGGACGCGCTCGGCAACGTCTATCTGCACGGCGACTTCGGTGGCGTGTTGAACTTCGGCGGCTTCACGATCACCAACGCCGCCGGCTCCCGGGACGTGTTCGCGCTCAAGACCGACGCAACGGCAACCCCCCTCTGGCTCAAGCGCGCCGGCAGCTCGGGCACGGACACCAGCGGCAACCTCGCCGTTGCGCTCAACGGCGACGTCTTCCTCACCGGCTCCACGTCCAACAACGCTGCCTTCGACAAGCTCGCCTTCACCAATGCCGGCGGCAGCGATATTTATTTCACCAAGATCCCCGCGAACCTCGGCCCCGTGCCGGTGCCAACGGGACTGGTCGGCTGGTGGGCGGCAGAAGGCTTTGCCGTGGACTACGCGTGGACCAACCACGGCACCTTCACCAACGCGGCCACCATCGTCCCCAACGGGCAGGTGGGCAGCGCCTTCTCCTTTGATGGCACGACCTCCGCTGTTGTGACCTCCACCAACGCTTTGAAAGCGGCCTACACCAACCTGACGGTCGAGGCGTGGGTCTTTCCCACCAACCACAGCACCGGAACCATTTATGGACGCACCGTCATCGGACATACGGACGGGGACGGCTTCGCCCTGCGCTTGAACAGCGGTGTGATTCAGGCGGATCTGCGTCTCACCAGCGGCGACGTGCTATTTAATGCCGGTCCAGTCTTGCCGCTCAACACTTGGTCTCACATCGCTTACACTTACGACGGAACACGCCTCGTTGCCTACCTGAACGGTTTGGCGCAAGGCTCCATTTTAGCCACCGGAGCGATCCGCAACGTCGCCAACGCCAACGTTCCCCTTCTCATCGGCCACGAAGGGTCTGGTGCCACCATCGTGGATGTGGATCAGCGCTTCGCTTGGGCGGGCCTGCTGGATGAAGTGGCTGTCTTCAGCCGTGCGCTTGCCCCGACGGAGATTCAATCTGTCTTCACCTCTGGCAGCACGGGCAAGGCCCGACCCGCCACCCCCACCCTGCTCACACAGCCGACCTCGCGCACGGTGGATCAGGGTGCGCCGGCAGCCTTCAGCACCGCAGCGGTGGGCTACGCGCCCTTCACCTACCAATGGCGCTTGAACGGCACGAACGTCCCCGGCCAGACCAATGCCACGCTCACGATTCCCGCCGCCTACTCCGCGCAGGAAGGCCCCCACGATGTGCGCGTGACGCAGTTCGATGGCGGAAACGTCTTAAGCGCGCCCGCCACGCTCAACGTCCTTGGCCAAGGCGAGGTCAAAACGCTCTTCGGCACGACGAATGATGTCGCCAACTTCGTCCGTTCCGGCGGCGGCCCGTCGCAGTGGTTCCTCACTTCATCCAACTCCATCCAGGTGGTGCCCGGCACGGGGAATATCCAGAGCACGCAGACCTTCGGCGACTTCATCCTGCACGCGGAGTTCTTGCTGCCGCCCATCGTGAACGGCAATTGCGGCATCTTCCTCCAAGGCCGCTACGAGGTGCAGATCTTCAACTCGTTTGGCGTGACCAGCCTTGGTTCCAACGACTGCGGGGCGATCTGGGGGCAGATCCCGCCCAGCACCAATGCCTGTCTCGCCGCCGGCCAGTGGCAGTCCTACGACATCGTCTTCCGCCAGGCCCAGTGGAACGGAAACACGAAGATCACCGATGCCCGCGCCACCGTGGTGCTCAACGGCGTGACCGTGCAGAACAACGTGGCGCTCACCAACCGCACCACCGGCGGCGCGGCGGAAGGCCCCACCCTAGGTCCCGTCACGCTGCAAGACAACGGCACCGCCGTGCAGTTCCGCAACCTCCGCATCACCCCGCTGGACCTGCCGCCGGAGTTTGCCAAGGCGCAGTCGAGCGGTGGTTCAGGACTCGACCAACTCGACACGCTGTTCGTTGACCAACCGGGCAACAGCTATATCGCCGGGCGGTTCAGCGGCACCGCCGTCATTGCCGGTGCCACGCTCGTTTCCGCCGGCCTGCAAGATAACTACGTTGCCAAATATGGCCCAAATGGAAATCCGCTCTGGGTGCGCCAGATTGGAAGCACGGGAGACGACGCCGGCTACGGGGTCGTGGCGATCCCCAACGGCGATGTCTATACCTCTGGGCGGTTCGTCAACACGGCGAACTTCGGCACCACGAACCTCACCTCGGTGGGGCAGTCCGACATCTACCTCGCTAAATACGATGGCATCGGCACGCTGATTTGGGCGCTCAAAGCGGGTGGCGCGGGGACGGACGCGGCCTATGCAGTGACTGCGGACGCGGGGGGGAACGCCTACATCACCGGTGACTTCTCCGGCACGGCAGATTTCGGCGGGGTTCAACTTACCAGCGGCGGAACGCTCAACAGCTTCGTGGCGAAATACGGTTCAACCGGAGCATTGATCTGGGCTGTCCGGATCGGCGGCACCGGCACGCCCACGGCGAGACGCATCACGCTGGACAGTGCGACCAACGTGTATGTCGGCGGCTCCTTCCAGGGCACCATCCAGTTCGTTACACCGTCGCTGACGAGCGTCGGCCAGAACGACGGCTTCGTGCTCAAACTGAATTCAAGCGGCGTGCCGCAATGGGTCCAGCAGTTCGGCGGCACAGGCGACGACGACCTGCTCGGGCTAAACATCGCGCCGGACGGCACGATTAACATCGGAGGAAGTTTTCGCGGAACCGTGACCATCGGAACGAACACGCTGGCGACCTCCGGTGGAGATGAGTGCTACGTCGCTAAACTCGACAGCGCTGGCAATCCGCGCTGGGCCAGAAAATCGGGCAGCCCCAATGCCGACAGCCTGGACGCGATGGCCACGGATGCGCAGGGGGCCATTTATGCGGTCGGCACATATTCCGCACAGGCGGCGTTCAACGCCACCTCGCTCAACAACTCGGGGACGACGGATTTGTTTGTCGTCAAATACGACGCGAACGGCAACCAGCAGTGGGTCCACAGAGCCGGCAACGCCAATTCTTTAGGCTCTATTGAAGTCGGGACGGATGCCGCCGGAATCGTGCGAATTACCGGGCAGTTCTCTGGTGCTTTGTCCCTGGACCACCTAAGTCTCACCAACGCCGGTCAGCAGGACATCTTCATCGCAGCGCTAGGTTCCACGTTGCCCCTTATAATCCAGCAACCCATCGGCGGCAATGTGCTGGCGGGGCAGAACGTCACCTTCACCATCTCGGCGACTGGCACGGGTGCGCTGGCTTACCAGTGGCGCATGAACGGCACCAATCTCACGGGCGCGACGAACGCGAGCTACACGATCGCCAACGCCGCCGCCAATGCCGCCGGCACTTACGATGTGCTCGTGACCCACGCCTTCGGCACCCTCGCCAGCAGCCCGGCGGTGGTCGCGGTGATTTCGAGCGCAAATCCCCTGCCCTTCACGTTCGCCGAGCGACTGGGCGGCACCGGCGCGGACTCCGTGCAGGGCTTGGCGCGGGATGCGGCGGGCAATTCGTATCTCGCCGGCTTCTTCACCGGCACGCTGAACCTAGGCACGACGAACCTGACCAGCGCGGGCGGCGACGACCTCTTTGTAGCGAAAGTCAGCCCCGCTGGCACCGTGCTCTGGGCGGCCCACTGCGGCGGACCCGGCGAGGACCGCGCCACCGGCGTCGCGCTGGACCCGAACGGCGACGTGGTGGTCGTGGGCTGGTTCGACAATAACGCGGTCTTCGGCACCAACGGCGCGGTCAACCTTGACGTGAATGTGGCCGCATTCACGCTGCGACTCAGCACGGACGGGGTGCTCACGGGCTTTCACAAGGCGGACTTCTCCGGCCCGGGCGCGGGCCTTTTGAAAGTGCGCAACTTCGCCGTGGCGGTGGATGCGGCCGGCGCGGTCTATGTGGCGGGCAAAGGCGACGACACGAACAACTTCGGCGCGTTCACGCTTGGCCGTCCGGGCGTCTGGGGCTACCTCGTGAAATACGACCGCTCCGGCAACGTGCAGTGGATTCAAGCCTCGGACAACACACCCGGCAGCAGCCAGAACGTCATCGGCATGGCCGTGGCGCTCGACAATTCCGGCGGCGTTTATCTGGGTGGCTACTACGGTCTGCCCGGCGGCACGTCCGGCACCAACGCGATCATCGGCGGCGTCACCCTGCCCTACGGCGGCGGCGATGCGGACGCGTTCGTCGCCAAGTTCACCACCGCCACAGGCGCGCCCGTGTGGACGCGCGGCCTGCATGGGGCGGGGGCGGAGCGGGTGATGCGGCTGGCGGCCGACCCGTTCGGCAATGTCTTCGCCTCGGGTGATTTTGACGCGCCGGTTAATCTCGGACCAGGGTTGCTGACGCCTTCAAACGGATCAAGCGGCACAGGGCTGCTGCTCAAGCTCAACCCCGCCGGCACCGTGGTCTGGGCGCGCGAGGCTGGCTCCACCGATGGCTCAACGAAGGACAATGGCTCGCTGGCCACCGACGCGCTCGGCAATGTTTATCTCGCCAACAATTTCACCGGCACCTGCATCCTCGGCACTCCCAGCCCGACGAGTGCCGGCGGGCGGGATGCGCTGGTGACCAAGTTCGGCGCGAACGGCAATTTCCTGTGGGTCAAAACTTTCGGCAGCACCGGCGATGACTTCGTGAACGGGCTGGTGCTGGACACGAATTTCAACCTGCACGTCGCTGGCACGCTGAGCGGCCAGGCCGCGCTTGCGCCGTTCACCTTGACCAACGCCGGTTCGAGCGACTTGTTCCTCGCCACGCTGGCAACGCAACCGCCGATCATCACCACGCAGCCCACTTCGCAGTCCATCAGCGTCAACCAGGCCGCGACCTTCAGCATCGGGCTCACCGGCACGCTGCCGCTCAGCTACCAGTGGCGTTTTAATGGGACCAACCTGCCGAATGCTACCAATGCGACGTTCACCATCGCCAACGTGATCCCCGCCAGCGCGGGCAGCTACAGCGTGCTGGTGGGAGATGCGCTGGGCATCGCAGTCAGCGCCAGCGCCACGCTCACCGTGGACACGAGTGGCGTGCCGTTTGTCACCGTGCCACCGCAGAGCCAGACGGTGCAGCAGGGCATCGCGGTGCTGTTCAACGTCGGGGCGGTGGGCGCGCAGCCGTTGACCTACCAATGGCGGAAAAACGGCACGAACCTGGCCGGGCAGAATTTCGACTTCCTCGCGCTCGGAGGCACCACGACGAACGACAACGGGAATTACACAGTCGTGGTTACCAACGTGTTCGGCGCAGTCACCAGCGCGCCGGCGGTGCTCTCCGTGACGCAGATTTTCCCGCCGGTCATCACGAACGCGCCCATGAGCCTCACGGTGGTTGCCGGCTCCAACGCCACCTTCAGCGTGGGGGTCAGCGGCACGGCACCCTTCAGCTATCAATGGGTCCGCAGCGGAGTCGCCCTCCCCGGCAATGATGCGCCCACCCTCACGGTCACCAACGTCACGGCGGCCGATGCGGGCAGTTACTTCGTGCAGGTGTTCAACTCCGCCGGCCTCGCCACCAGCCAGGGCCAGCCTGCCACGCTTACCGTGCTGGTCCCGCCGACCTTTCTCAGCGAGCCGCAGCCGGCCACCGTGCTTCAGGGTGGGTTCACGAATTTTGTCGCCCACGCCGTCGGCTCACCCGCGCCAGCCATGGCGTGGTTCCGCGATGGCGTGCGGCTCACGAACTCGGCGGGCTACTCCGGCGTAAGCACCACGAACTTGCTGGTTTTCAGCGCCCAAGCCGGGCAGGCCGGCAACTACGTGATCGTGGCCACGAACACCGCCGGGGCCATCACCAGCGCGCCGGTCGCGCTCAGCGTGCTGCTCGCGCCTACCATCATCACGCAGCCGACGAATGTGCTGCTCGCGCGGACGAACTATGCGGCGGTGCTGCCCGCGACGTTGAGCGTGGCCGCGACGGGAGCGGCTCCCCTGCTCTACCAGTGGCGCCTCAACGGCACCAACCTGCCGGGCGAGACGAACGCCACGCTCCTGCTCACGAACGTCACGCGTCTGCACAACGGCCCTTATCAGGCCGCCGTGTCCAACCTTGCCGGATTTGCCAACAGCAGCCTCGCCTTGGTGCGGGTGCGGGTGCCGCAGCGGGTGGAGCCGCCGGTGTTCATTCCTGGCCAGCCGTTCCGCCTGCGCTTCACGGACGACAACGGCGAACAAGCCAGCCCGGAGGACCTAGCCCGGATCGAAGTGCAGGCCACGACCAGCCTCGTCGGGGCCGCGACGGTCTGGACCACGCTCACCAACGGCTTCACGGTGGTGAACGGCGTGCTCCAGTTCGACGACCCAGCGAGCACCAATCAAATCCGCCGCTACTACCGCGTCATCGAGCGGTGAGGGTGGCGGCCGGCGGCCCGTTTGCTGCCGCAGTTGTCGCAGCCCGATGCCGGGCCACGCTACGATTCAGCGGCTGATTTTCATCCGAAAATTGCACGCAGAGCGTTGCGGGCTCCTACCGAATTCAGCGAAGCGCTTGATGGCACTGCGAAAGCTCGATTGCCCACCCCTTCCGTAGCGCATCAGGGGGCACTCCCTGCTGGCGTAGCGAACGAAGACTCAGCGCTTCGTGGCGCTTGGCGAGCCGCACACCGCGCTCATCCGTCATCAACGGGCAATGGTGATACCGCGGTGCTGGCTGCCCGAGCGCTCCGAACAGCAGCAACTGGCGAGCGGTGCTGCGCAGGAGATCCGCACCACGCACCACTTCGGTGATGCCCATGGCCGCGTCGTCCACGGTCACCGCCAAGTGGTAGGCCGGCAGATCGTCCTGACGCCACACCACAAAGTCACCGAAATCAGTGCCCGCCTCGAATGATTGCGGCCCAAAGCCGCCGTCCACAAATTCCATTCGGCGTCCGTCGGGCACGCGGAACCGCCAGCTTACCGCACCGGCAGCCGGAAAATCGGACACCGAACTTCCCGGTGGCGGGCGGCAGGTGCCCGGATAGACAGGCTCCTCCTCTCCTTGATGAGGGGCCTGCAACGCCCGGAGCACATCTTGCCTCGAACAGCGACAGGGATAGATAAAACCAGCGGTTCTCAACTGATTGAAAGCGGCCCGATAGTGCGCCATCCGCTCACTCTGCGTGTAAGGCGCGAACGGGCCACCCACATCCGCCCCCTCTTGCCAATCGAGGCCAAACCAACGTAAGTCCGCCAGCATCGCGGTTACGAATTCCGGCTTGCAGCGCTGCCGGTCAAGATCCTCATTTCGCAGGAGGAGCACCCCACCCTGGGCTTTTGCACGTGCTTGCGCGGTCCAAAACGTGCGTGCGTGACCGAGGTGCAGGTGGCCGGTCGGTGAAGGGGCAAGCCGACCCCGGTATGGCCGGGACTCACTCATGCAGCTTCTTCGGGATGCCGGGCCAGGAACTCCGTCATGCCCGGCAACCTGAAGGACAGAAGGCGTTGCACCTTGTCGCAATTCATTGAGCTGTTCGTCGGCCGAGGCGGGCCTTGATAATTCTTCACGGTATCCGGCTGGATTTTGCCAGCCAGCGGTGGCCAGTGGGGCAGGAGGAGATTAGCGATTTCCCAGCGGGACAATCTGTCAGTTCCGCATAGGTGAAACAGTCCGGCAGCCCGCTGATGGAGCAGTTCCCAAGTAGCCCGCGCCGTAACCAGCGCGGCGGTGGGGCAACGGAATTCATCGGTGAACAATGCGAAGTTTTTTCCCGCTGCCAAATCGTGCCGAAGCATCTCGTTGAAAGATCGGTTGCCGGCGGGCGAGCGTCCGAAATTCAAGGAGAGCCGCAGGACGGTGTGGCGCGGATTAGCCAGCACGATTCGCTCGGCGGCCACCTTCGTTTCAGCATAAACGGTCACTGGATGGGGGGAATCAGTCTCCACGTAGCTGCCACGCTTTCCATCGAAAACCAGATCCGTGGAGTAAAAGAAGAGCGGGAGATTGACTGCCAACTCGGCGAGCTGGCGCGTCACCTCAACGTTCACCCTGCGCGCCGTCTCCGGATCGCGTTGGCAAGCCGGCGGGTGCGCGATGGCGGCACAGTGGATGACCGCAACGGGGCGGTCGGCGAGAAATCGCGCACGCAGGGCGGCAAAGTCAGTGAGCTCCAAGGCTTCACGCCGCAAGGCCATCACCTGCCAATCGGGAGCAAACTGCGGGGCGGTCTTGACCAGGTAGCTGCCTAGCAGACCGCCTGCGCCGGTAATCCAAACGAGCGGCTGGTTCATTGAAGCTGGAGCGCGAAATGGTGGCAGGTGAGGTCCATTCTTCGCGCCAGATAGAAGCGGTGCGCGCCAAACCGCTGCACGCCGCTATCGAGATGAAACTCCCCACAGTCCGCCGCACGGGCATAAGCTACCAGCCAGTCGAAAAGCGCCTCGCCGTGCCCACAAGAACGATGCGCGGCATCCGTGACCAAATCGTCCACGTAGAGCATTCGCCCCCATGCCAAGGTCTCGAACATGCGAAAGCCTCCGACGGCGCGCACATTCCCGGCTTCACTGAGGAAGGCAAGTTGGTAGCCCCCTTGCTGTTGACGGCGCACGCGGGCAAGAAAATCGACTTGTCCCAGGTGGGGACGCAGTTGCGACAACACCGCAAAACAATTGCCGATTTCGGAATCAGAACCCGCCAGAGCGATGAAGCTCGTGCGAGGCGGGCCGCTAGTCTGAGAACCGCTTGGTGAGGTCTCCATAGGCGTCAATGCGCCGATCACGAAGGAAGGGCCAATGCGTGCGCGTCACGTCCACCTTTGCGAGGTCAATTGGAACGAGGAGGTTTTCCTCTTGATCCACGCTGGCCTTGGCTAGGATTTGCCCACTGGTGCCAGCCACAAAGCTTTGGCCCCAAAACTCCAACCCGTCACCCCCGATAGGTTGCTCCAAGCCGATGCGGTTGATCGCGGCGACGTAGCAGCCGTTCGCGACGGCGTGGCTGCGCTGGATGGTTTCCCACGCGCCGTGCTGGTTCACCCCATATTCCGCCTTCTCGCTGGGGTGCCAGCCGATGGCGGTCGGGTAAAAGAGGATTTCTGCGCCCTGCATCGCGGTGAGACGGGCGGCTTCAGGATACCACTGGTCCCAGCAAATCAGCACGCCGATCTTGGCGTAGCGCGTGCGCCAAGCCTTGAAGCCGAGGTCGCCGGGGGTGAAGTAAAATTTCTCGTAGAAGAGCGGGTCGTCCGGGATGTGCATCTTCCGGTAGATGCCGAGCAGCGAACCGTCCGCATCAATGATGGCAGCCGTGTTGTGATAGAGGCCGGAGGCGCGCTTCTCGAAGAGCGAAGCGACGATGACGATCTTGTGCTTGCGCGCCAACTTGCAGAAGGCATCCGTGCTGGGGCCAGGGATGGACTCGGCGAGCTTGAAGTTTGCGTGGTCTTCGTTCTGGCAGAAATACTGCGAGCGGAAGAGTTCCTGCGTGCTGATGATTTGCGCGCCGGCCTTCGCACAACGCTCCACCTGCGCAAGAGTCTTGCGGAGATTCTCGGCGGGATTGGCGGAGCAACCGGTCTGGACCAGACCGAGCGTGACGGTCGAATCGGAACGCGAACGCTTCATGGCCGGCTAGATTTTCGCGATCCGGGGAGTGCGGTCGATGCGTTCCGTTTTGCCCTTGGTGTTTTGAATCTGCTTGTAGTCCACCTGCCCGAAGAGCTGCCGGATGAAGCGGCCCATGGTCTCGTTCGTAGGCCCATAGCCAGCGTGGTATATGTAGTGCTCCAAGTCGTGCAGCAATTCGTCGGCATTGGGATAGCGGCGGCTCAAGTCCCGTTCCAGGCACTTGTGCAGGACCTTGTTCAAGGGCTCGTCAATCCGCGGGTCCAGCGTGCGGAAGTCGGGGATGGGCATGCCCTGCACCCGGTCGCGAGATTCGGTCATGCTGGCCCCTTTGAAGATGTTATGCCCAAGGAGCAACTGCGCCAGCACGATGCCAACAGAAAATATGTCGGAGCGCTTGTCGGTGATTTGAAAATTCGACTGCTCAGGACTCATGTAGTCGACCTTGCCGGCCACGACTTCGCCTTCTTGATCCTGTAACAGGCCGCGCGCCTTCGCGATGCCAAAGTCGGTGATTTTTACGTCGCCCTCGAACGCAATCATCACGTTCTTGAGGTTGACGTCACGATGCACGATGCCCAGCGGCTTGCCATCCTTGTCGGACTTGGCATGGGCGTAGGAGAGCCCGCGAGCGATCCGGCTGGCGAGGAAAACCGCCAGTTCCTTGGGCAACTGCCGATTCTGATCCGTGCATCGCTGGATGAACTGCTCAACGTTCGCCCCCCGGATAAGCTCCATCGAGATGAAGAACATGCCGTCCATTTCACCCAGATGGTAGGTCTGGACGATGTTGGTGTGGATGAGGTCGGCGACGAGCTTGGCTTCGCCGATGAAGTTCTCGATGAAAAGCTTCTGGTTCGCGTAGCTCTGGCGAATCACCTTGATGGCCACCCGCTTGATGAACCCGCTCGCACCATGCTGCTCCGCCTCATAGACCACGCCCATGCCGCCTTCAAAGATCTTGTTGACGATTTTGTAGCGAACCGGACATTGAATGCTAAAGAGGCCGAGCACGGACAAAACTCCACAGAAAACCGCGCCATCCGTCAAGCTTTCACCAGTAATTTCGGGCTGCATTGCCTACGTCTTTCCCCTGATGATGCAGGCTCGTGGAGCCTCGGGACCTACTCCAACGAGACCTTGCTGCCCAGTTTCAACAAGTCCATGCCCACCTTGTCCACGTCGAAGCGGCCCGCCATCGCATCTCCATAGTTCGCCAGCACAACCACCCCAATCTGCTGCTTGCGATTCAAGCCGATGAAACTCACGTAGCCGCCCGTGCCCCCGTTATGCCAGAAGACCTCGAGCCCGCCGTGCAGAAGCACTTCGCTCTGCCAGCCAAGCGGGAGCTCGCCAGCTTCGCCAACTCGTCGTGCCTTACGCGCCTGAATCAGAGCCTGTCCAGTCGATGTCCCCGCGTCGTTGAGATTCGCCTCGATAAATATCAGCAGATCGTTTGCGCAGGAGCGAAATCCTCCCGCCGGCGCGAAGACATCAAAATCCCAGGGCGGCACAGGCTCGCCCTTGGGGCCGTGGCCAGGAGTGAGCCTGTGCCGCTGCGCTTCGTTCGGCTGCAAGACCGTATTGGTCATGCCCAGCGGCTGGAAAAGGTGGGTGCGCACCAAAGTTTCGTAAGCCTGTCCGGCCTTGATCGACAACAAGTGCCCCAGCAGCGCGAAGCCAACATTGGAATAGTCAGTCAGCTTGCCCGGTGGATTGTTCGGCTTCGCGGCGGCCAGGAATTGGTAAAGCTCTTCGACGCGATACTTCGCGTAAGGATTGGCGAGGCTTGCATCGGAGGTGTCAAGATTACCCGGCAGCCGCGGCAACCCGGACGTGTGCGTGGCCAAGTGCAGCAGCGTGACCGACTCCAAGGCCGGCGCGACAGGCACCTTTTCTGGCAACAGCTCCCGCACAGTGTTGGTGGCCTTCACCTTGCCATCGTTCTCCATCCGCGCGAGCGCGATGGCCGTGAACAGCTTCGTGACGGAGCCGATTTCAAACAGCGTCTGCGCATCCGGCGATGCGGCATTGGTCGCACTTAGCCGACCCAAACCCAAAACTGCCCGCTGTCCCTTCTGGCTGATGCCAATGACCAGGGCAGCGTTTGATCGCTTGGCCAAATAACCTTGCCCCATCTCCACGGCGCGCCGCTTCAAATCATGAGTATCCGTGAGCTTATCCCACTTGCGCTTCTCCTTGGCGACGTAGGCGATGAGGCCGCCGAACAGGACCAGCAACAGTAGAGTGACACCGCCGCTCACCTTGAGGGCAAGCCAGAGGAACTTCCGCGACTGGTGTTCTTGCATGCGCTGCGATGCAAACCTGAGCGCGATGACGGCTCAAGGGAAATTCGCCGCAGTGCAGGAGTCCAATCTGCGCGAGCCAGTCACCAACCAACACCGACCCAATGCGGGTCGGATACCCACGCTTCACTACGCCAGCAGCTTCTGAATCAGTTCCCCATGCACGTCTGTGAGCCGGTAATCACGGCCTTGGAAACGGAAGGTGAGCTTGAGGTGGTCGAGTCCCAACAGGTGCAGGATGGTCGCGTGCAGGTCGTGGACGTGGCAGCGGTCGTGCGCGGGGCCGAAGCCGAGTTCGTCCGTCTCACCGATAGTCTGGCCGCCCTTGATGCCACCGCCGGCGAACCACATCGAGAACGCATCAATGTGGTGGTTGCGCCCGGTCTTGTCGCGGTTCTCGCCCATCGGCGTGCGACCAAACTCGCCACCCCAGATGACGAGCGTGTCTTCCAGCAGGCCGCGCGCTTTCAAGTCCTTCACCAGCGCCGCGCAGCCTTGGTCCACGTCGTTCACCACCTTAGGGAAGTCGTCTTCGAGCGTCTCGCCGGGGCCGCCGTGGCTGTCCCAATTCGTGTGGTAGAGCTGCACAAAGCGCGTGCCGCGCTCGATGAGCCGCCGCGCCAGTAGGCAGTTGCGGGCGAAGGACGGCTTGGCTGGGTCCACGCCGTAAAGGTCAAGCGTCGCCTTGCTCTCGCCGGAAATATCTATCAACTCCGGGGCGCTGGACTGCATCCGATACGCCATTTCGTAGGCGGAGATGCGCGTGTTGATCTCATCGTCGCCGGTCGCAACGAGGCGCTGGAGGTTGAGGTCACGCACCGCATCAAGCGTTCGGCGCTGACGGTCAGCGGTGATGCCGGCGGGGCTGGTGAGGTTGAGAATCGGTTCGCCCTGCCCGCGCAGCGGCACGCCTTGGAATGTCGTCGGGAGAAAGCCACTGCCCCAGTTCACCGCACCGCCACGTGGCCCGCGCGGCCCGCTCTGCAACACGACGAAGCCCGGCAGGTCCTTTGCCTCGCTGCCGATGCCGTAGGTCGCCCACGCACCCAGGCTCGGGCGACCGAACTGCCCCGAGCCCGTGTTCATGAAGAGCTTGGCCGGGGCGTGGTTAAAGAGGTTCGTCGCGCAGGTCGTGACCACCGCGATGTCGTCCGCGATGCCGCTGGTGTAGGGCAGCATGTCGCTAATCCACGTGCCCGCCTGGCCGCGCCGTTCGAAGTGCTTGCGCGTGCCAAGGCACTTTACCCCGTGGCTGCTGCCCATGAACGCGAAGCGCTTGCCCTCAATGTAGCTCTGCGGAATCGGCTGGCCGTTCAGTGCGACGAGCTTGGGCTTGTAGTCGAACAGCTCCAGCTGACTCGGCCCGCCGGCCATGAACAGGTAGATGACCCGCTTCGCTTTGGGCGCGGCGTGCCCGCCCTTCGGCGCGAAGGGGTTCACGAGTGCCGGCGTGTTGGCCTGCGCTTTGTCCGCCATCAGCGACGCCAGTGCGACGGAGCCGAGGCCCATGCCGCAGCGGTTGAAGAACTGGCGGCGGGTGGTTGTGAGTAATAGGTCGTTCACAGGCAACTGGTTCATGTCATTCCCTCGTAATCGTCTCGTCCAAGTTCAACAACACCCGCGCCACGGTCGTCCACACGGCGAATTGCTTCGGCTCCACTCCTGCCGGAACTTTCACGCCCTTCGCCTCTGCGTCCGTCACGTTGACGAACTCCTCCTTGAGCAACTCGACAAGTCGGTTCGCCTCGGCTGCGGAGGGCTTACGCGCGAGGCAGAGACGGAAAGCGTGTTCGAGTCGCGCCCTGTCGTTGGCAGGAACCTCCTTCAGCACGCGCGTGGCGAGACCTTCGGCGAACTCGACGAACGCGGTATCGTTCAGCAGCGCGAGGGCTTGCAGCGGCGTGTTGCTGCGCATCCGGCGTGTGCAGGTGCTGTAGCCGTCAGGCGAGTCGAAGACGTTCATCGAGGGTGGTGGTGTCGCGCGGTAGTAGAACGTGTAGAGGCCGCGACGGTAGCGGTCGGGACCGGTGCTCGTGGGCCACGGCTGCTTGCGCTGGCCGAGCGCCATCGCGTTCTCGGGTATCGGCGGATACACACTCGGGCCGCCGAGTGTGGGCGTGATCAAACCACTCGCGGTGAGGCCCACGTCGCGGACGATTTCGGCGTCGAGGCGCAGGCGATTCTGCCGGGCGAGGAACTTGTTGTTCGCGTCCACGCGCTGAAGTTCGGGGCGCACGGCGGAGGATTGACGGTAAGTCGCGCTCGTCACGATTAGGCGGTGCAGCGACTTGAGGGAATAGGGAATGGGTGATGGAGAATGGGAGGAAGGCGTCGGCTGGCGGAACTCGACGGCGAGCCAATCGAGCAACTCCGGGTGACTCGGCAGTGCGCCTTGCGTGCCGAAGTCATTCTCCGTGTCCACGAGCCCCTTGCCGAAATACTGCTGCCAGACGCGGTTCACGAGGACGCGCGCCGTGAGCGGGTTCGCCGCGTCCACGAGCCAGTTCGCGAGGTCGAGGCGGTTTGGCTCGCGGTCAGCAGGGGCCTTGAAAGGATTCAGCGCGCTGGGGAAATGCGCCTTCACATCGCCGCCGTCACGGGTGAAGTCGCCCTTGATTTGGAGGTAAGTGCGACGCGGCTTGGCGGCCTCGCGCATCACCATCGTGGTGTCCACCTTGGGCTTCTCCGCGCGGAACTTCTTGATGGCGGCCTGATGCGACTTGTTCTCCGCCGCGTGCTCCACGAACGACGTGACCATCACAAGTTTCTGCGCCTCCGTGCGCTGCGCAGGTTGCGTGTCGAAAATCTCCCGCCAGAGCTGCGGCATTGCCTGGCGTTGCTCAGGCGTCATGCTGGTTTCCCACTTCAACTCCCGGTCCACGATGCCCGCGTCCTTCTTAAACAAGTCACCGATGTAGCCCGACACCTTGGCCTCGATGGCCGCCACGCGCTTCGACTCATCCGCCGAGACCAACGGTAGGTCCGGTTCGTCCTGGTTATTCAGCATCGCGAAGAGGCCGAAGTATTCCTTCTGCGAAATGGGGTCGAACTTGTGGTCGTGGCAGTTCGCGCACGCGATGGTCAGGCCCAGCCACGCGTAACCGGTCGTCGCCACGCGGTCCACGACGGACTCGATGCGAAACTGCTCCTTGTCAATGCCGCCCTCTTGGTTGATTTGCGTGTTGCGATGGAAACCAGTGGCAACCTTCTGCTCCATCGTCGCGTTGGGCAGCATGTCGCCCGCGAGCTGCTCGATGGTGAACTGGTCGAACGGTGAATCCCGGTTCAGCGCGGCGATGACCCAGTCGCGGTAACGCCAGATGCTGCGCGGCGCATCAATGCTGTAGCCGTTCGAGTCCGCGTAACGCGCCACGTCCAGCCACCAGCGGCCCCACCGCTCGCCGTAGTGCGGCGACGCCAGCAACCGCTCGACGAGCTTCCCGTAAGCGTCCGGCGACGTGTCATTCACGAACGCATCCACGTCGGCGGGCTTCGGCGGCAGGCCGAGCAAGTCCAGCGTGAGCCGGCGAACTAGCGTGACGCGGTCCGCCTCAGGCGAGGGTGTGAGCTGCTCCTTCGCAAGCCGGGCGCGGATGAAGGCGTCTATCGGATTGGCGATTGCCGGTTGCCGATTGCCGATTGCGGGCACTGCCGGCCGCGTCGGCGCGACGAAGGACCAGTGCACCTTGCTCCCCGGCACCTCGCCCGCCGGAGCCTTCGCGCCCTCGTCGATCCACCGGCGCACCAGCGCGATTTGCGCGGCCGACAACGGCGGCTTCTTGTAAGGCATCCGCGTGATGTCCTTGTGCGTGCCGGAAATGACCTGGACGAGGAGGCTGTCGGAAGACTTGCCGGGTAGAATGGCCGGTCCGTTCTTCCCACCTTTCAAAGCGAATGCGGCCGTGTCGAGGCGCAGGCCGTGCTTGGGCTGCGTCGCACCGTGGCACTGGTAGCAATGCTGGGCAAGGATGGGCCGGACCTCCACGGCGTAATCCACGGTGGCCGAATGGAGCGGCAGTGTGAATGCCACCAGTAGTCCGAGGGCGTAGAAAGGCTTCATGTCGTGCAGTGACGGCGAATGACAGCGTTTGGACTGTGACAACGAAAGGAAATTCGCCGCCAGCCCGCACCCTGCCCTGCCCCGTCGGCAGGCAAATCGCCGTTGCGTGGGACGGTTGAGTTGGCAGACTCGGGGCAGCCCGATTTAGCCAACCAACGTCATCCGTATCCCATGGCCCAGCCTTCACCCAGCGCTCTTGATTCCGCCTTGTCCCGGAGGACGTTTCTCCAATCCACCTCAGCCGCCGCTGTGGCCGGCTCGCTTGCTGGCGCCACTGTCCAAGGGCAGACAGCCGGCCGCAGCGGGGTGCTGCGCGTCGGCCTCATAGGATGCGGTGGCCGCGGCACCGGGGCGGCGCAGCAGGCGTTGCTGGCCGATTCCGACGCGCGGCTGGTGGCCGTGGGAGATGCGTTTGCCGACCGGCTGGATGGCTGTCTGGAGACGCTCAAGCAGCAGCCGGACGTGGCGGCGAAAGTCGAAGTGCCCCGTGAGCACCGATACGTCGGCTTCGATGCCTATCAGAAGGTCATCGCTCAAAGCGACGTGGTCCTGCTGGCCACACCGCCGCACTTCCGTCCGATGCACGTCAAGGCCGCCATTGCCGCCGGCAAGCATGTCTTCGCGGAAAAGCCAGTGGCCGTGGATGCCCTGGGCGTGCGCTCGGTGCTGGCGACCTGTGAAGAGGCCAAGCGCAAGGGGCTGTCGGTCGTGTCCGGACTTTGCCTCCGCTACAACTACGGTTTCCAGGAACTGATGAAACGCGTCCACGCCGGGGCCATCGGCGAAGTGCTCAGCCTTCAGGCAAATGATTTCCGGGGCACGATCTGGGTCAAACCCCGCCAGCCCGGCCAGAGCGACATGGAGTATCAGATGCGCAACTGGTATTACTTCACCTGGCTCTCCGGCGACTTTAACGTGGAGCAGCACGTCCACTTTCTGGATGTCTGTGCCTGGGCCATGCAAGGCCAGTATCCCGTCAGCGCCTTCGGACTGGGCGGACGCCAGCAACGCACCGGGGCGGAATATGGCAACATCTACGACCATCACTCCGTCATCTACGAATACGCCAGCGGGGTGAAGCTCCATGCCTACTGCCGGCAGCAAAGCGGGCTGCGGGGCGATGTTTCCGCGCATGTCGTGGGAGCCAAAGGAACAGCGGAAATCTCCTCGCGGACGCTGGCTATCAAGGGCGCGGAGCCCTGGGCCTATCGTGAAAAGCAGAACAACCACTACCAGACCGAGCACGACGAGCTGTTCAGCGCCATCCGCGCCGGCAAGCCGATCAACAACGGCGACTACATGGCGCGCAGCACCTTGATGGCGATCATGGGGCGCATGGCGACTTACACCGGCCAGCAGATCACCTGGGAGCAGGCGCTCAACTCCAAGGAAGATCTTACCCCTGACGGCTACACATGGGACTCCAAGCCACCGCCCTCCCCCATCGCCGTGCCGGGCGTGACGAAGCTTGGGTGAGCCGCGAGACAATCAGGACGTGCTTGTGAAGGCGATAATCACACGCCAACCGATGTGCCCTTTCGCAGACATCGAACGCATCGCTGAACCAACGAGATTTCATCTCTCAGCAGGGACGAGGCTTGCGGTGGATGTTGCCCTGTCTTCCGGCCGTCTTCGCCCTTCGCGGAGCGAGGGGCGAGGGCCGGCCTAGCGGGAGGAGAATTACGCCGACTCGATCCGCGTGAATCAGAGCGGCTGAACCGAGGCGAATCAGATTTTCACCTTGAACTCCTCACCGCGCTGAAGCGACAGGGCAAAGCCGGCCATCAGCTCGGGGATTTGTTCCAAGTCCCGCAGGTTCACCACCTCGACGGGCGAGTGCATGTAGCGGTTGGGCAGGCTGATGAGGCCGCAGGGAATGCCGCCGCGCGTCCAGAAGATCACGTCCGTGTCCGTGCCGCTGGTGGCGGAATTGGCCTCGTGCTGGAGCGGAATCTCCAACCGGGCGGCCACTTCCTCGATGCGCTCCACCACCACCGGATGGTTGCAGGTGCCGTGAGACACGGTGGGCCCGGCCCCGAGCCTCACGTCGCCGTGAAGCTGCTTGCTGACGGTCGGGTAGTCTGTGGCATGGGTGACATCCACCACCAGCGCGACGTCGGGCTTCAGCGTGTAGGCGATTTGCCGGGCCCCGAGCAGGCCGACCTCCTCCATGATGTTCGACACGACACAAACCTCGGCCTTGAGCTGGCCACGCTGAGCGGCCAGCAGGCGCAGCGCCTCCGCCACGGCGAAGGTGCCGATGCGGTTGTCGAAGGCCCGGGCCACCGCGAGGTCGCCGCGCAGGTGCTCAAACTCATTGGTCATCGTGATGGGGTCGCCAATGCGCACGAGCGTCTGCGCCTCCGCCTTGTCCTTCGCGCCGATATCCACGAAGAGGTCGGCGATCTCCGGCACCTTGCGTTCCTTCTCCAGCTTCATCAGGTGCGGCGCGACGTTGCCGATGACGCCCTTCACCGCGCCGTTGCGCGTGTGGACCACGACGCGCTGGGCCTTGGCCACGATGGCGTCCACCCCGCCCAGCTTGCGCACCCAGATGAAGCCGTTGTCGTCGATGAAGTTGACCACCAGGGAAATCTCATCCGCGTGGGCGGCCAGCATGAGGCGCGGGCCACCGCCCTTGTTCAGCACGGCCACGCAGTTGCCGTAGGCGTCGGAGAACGTCTCGTCGGCGAAGGGCGCCACATAGTTGAGCCAGACCTTCTGCCCGCGCGCCTCGTGACCGGACGGGCTGGGGGTGTTGACGAGTTCAGTGAGGAAAGCCAGTGATTCAGAACGCATGTCATGAGAGTAGCGGAGCAACAGCCGGCGAGTCGAGTGCGCGGACTGGGCCAGCGCCGCACCGGTGCCGCCTCACCGGCCCGGCAATCGCGGCCAGACGACATCCCGACCATCCCAAATGTCGCGCGAACGCGACGTGGTGGTGTCCGCCGCATCACCGTCGTCGTCTTTGAAATCCTCTCCCACCGACCAGAGCGTGTAGGTGCCGTCCGGGGCGGCCCGGTAGCGGAGCGGTTTGCCGTCCATCCAATCCACGGGCACGGCGGTGAAGAATTCTGGCACGAGTTGACTCAGTGCGAGCGGGTGAGAGCCGTGCTTGCGACGGTGGCGCTCCAGCGCGATGGCGGCGATGGTCAGTTCGCGGCGCGTCTCATAGCGGATGACGTTCTGCATGGCCTTGCGCAGATTCGGGATGGCCATGCGGGAGAGCAGGAGCAAGGTGCCCCGCCAAGTGTCGAAGACGGCCAGCTCCGCGCGGTTCGCGTCGAGGTCGGCCTGCACGGCCGACCAGTTGCGCAGGCGCAGCAGCTTTCGCTGTGCGTCCACCTGACCTTGAAGGTTGCGGAGATAGAACAGTTCATCCGCCTCGCTGAGCAAGGTCCGCCAAGCGACTGCGCTCACCTGGTCGGCCGCCCGGCTCCAGCCGGTGGGAACGCCCGACCCCCAGACGGTGCTGAACGTCTCCCGCCCGCTCCGGATGTTGACGAAAGCCTGATCCACGCTGGCCCGTTCCACCTCGAACGTGCGGCCGAAGCCCGGCAACACCGAGTTGCTCTGCAACTGCGCTTGCAGGATGGCGAGCTGTGGCTCCGTGAGGCCCGGCGCTTGCAAGGCCGCCCAACTGGAGTGCAGTGCCAGCCCGCCAATGGCGACCCGAATCATCTGGCTGATGAGCGTGTAATCCTCATCGTGCCAGGCGGTGAGGTGGAACAGGGCGGTCAGATTGGTGAACGCCTGGTCCGGCTCGCGCATGTGCAAATGGTGCGTGTTCGCTGCCGCGAGCCATTGCGCCAGCGTCCGCATTTCCACAAAGCATCTGGGCATCGGCGTCTTGGGATTGTAATTCCAGCCTAGGCTGCGGTCAGGCACCGCCAGCAGCGCGTGAACCTCAGCCAGCGTCGCTTCGGCCATCCTCATGTCGGCCGCGAGAGCATCCCACTCGTAAGCCACCACGGCACTGGGCACGACCCCTTTCCGCGTCCCGCCAACGCCGATGGAAGCCCCCAGATTCGTCTGGGCCCAAGTCGCTTCCGCCACCCCGTTGCTGAGATAGCGAAAGTGCTCGAGGGAACTCACCGAACTGTGGGGTGCCGCCAGCAGCCGCCCAAGCCGCACCACTTCATCCGTGCGATTGGTGACGGGACCGGTGCGCCTGGGAATCAGCTCTGCGATGGTGAACTTCTCGCCCTTGGCACGCATCTCGGCCTTCCACCGGTCAACCGAGGAAGTGCTCCGGCCTGCCGAAAAAACACCCGTGAGCACCGCGCACAGGAGGAACGCGCCAACCAGCAGGTAGAACTTGCGGTTCTGGGATTGCACGTAGGGCGAGCTTACGGAGCCGGCGCACGGCGTGGCAAGGGTGCCGACGACTGCCAGCCGTCGGCACGAGTTCATCATCCCAAAGCGCGGCGTTAGGATCATGGCGGCCGCCATGAACCTGCGTCGGTAAGGCGCGCTGTCCTAAGCGCGCCGCGAACGACGGTCGCGTGCGGGTGGCTGGCGGCGGGGTGAGGACACCCCGCCCTACCTTGTGCGCTGGTGGATCCGGTGGCTGACAATCCTTCGCGGCCGTTCTCCCTCACCCTTGCCCTCTCCCGCTGGGAGAGGGGACAGCCTCGCCGCCGCGCCGTGTTTCCGCGTGCGCCGGCTTCAGTGTGATGCGGACTACTCTCCCTTCACTCCTAGTAACTCTTGCTCGACGTTGACACAGTCGGCATGAGTATCAGACTCGTCAGCATGAGAGATTTGAGCACAGTCGGATTAGTTCACTGCGTCCCTTTGTGCATACTTCGTTGAAGGAAGATTATGCAGGGAATCGTGACTCTTACTCGTCCGGGCATCACCGAGTTGATCGAGTTTGCTTTTAACAATGGGGAACCCTCAGTTTCCCAAGCATATTCTGATTTTGATTCACCGCTTCGAAGGTTTCGGACGGCAAACGAACTTATTGCCGACATCGACTTCAACTTCGCAAATGGCCACAAGAATCTGTCTTACGCAGCATATTTCCCTGACACCCAAGGTCATGTGATCGAGAGGAGAATATCGCTAAATCCAAAGCGATGCGGTGGTCATACGTGGCGATATTCCGTCGAAGGGTGGGGCGTCTTTCAACTCCAACTGGAACAAAAGCCCGACGGACTCGTCGAGTGCCGGATCGCGGTCAACAGTTCAAAGCGAGCCGCAGGTTGGGCAGATGCAATCCCCGAATTCGAAACCCCGGCTCAATGGGATTGGAAAGCAGTCGAGAGCCATGCTGGCAGGCTCATTCGCCGGATGAGGAAGATTGCCAAGTCAACCACATAGGCAGCGTGTCATCATTACTTGCCACCCGCTTGATGACTCGATCCAGCCGACTGCCTCACTTCCCCACCCGGTTCAGCGTGTAATACGCCGAGGTGTGCAGCGGGGCGGTGCCGTCGGCGGCGCGGAGGTTGGCGTGGTGGAGTTCGTAGATTCTTC
>CAMCFN010000006.1 GCA_945874145.1 Akkermansia muciniphila | reverse complement strand
TGTAAGGTGGACCCCGATCGTTGGACCACTTTTGGTCGGAATTAAGTTATGGTTTGGGGTCTGAAATGGTTCCTCAAGGGTCGTGCTTTTTGTCTGGAGAGGACGCTCGCAGACGGACCTCCCCGCGTCCAGCCCGGAGGGAGCCCCGCAGGGGCGACCGGAGGGCTGGACGCGGCGTGCGCGCCCCGCTTGTGGCTCTGTCGTTTTCCGTCTCATCACTTCATCGTCCGCGCTCCGTGCGCTTCAGGATGCCGATACACATCCTCGGGACACGCGTAGTTCAAAGCCTGGTGCGGTCGGCTCTGGTTGTAATCCGCAAACCACTTCCCCAGGCCGCGGCCCAGGTCCAGTCCATCCAGATAATCCCGCAGGTAAACGTCCTCGTATTTCACGCTGCGCCACAGCCGTTCGATGAACCGGTTGTCGATCCACCGCCCGCGCCCGTCCATGCTCACCGCCGCGCCGGCGGAATCCACCGCCTCAAGGTAGGCCTCGCTGGTGAACTGTGATCCCTGGTGCGTGTTCGAGATGTCCGGCACCCGCCGCCCGTGGGCCAGCGCCCGCTCCCACGCGCGCACGCAGAAGTCGCTGTCCAGCGTGTTCGATATTTCCCAGGCCAGCACGCAGCGGCTCCACCAGTCCATCACCGCGACCAGATACATGAATCCTTGCCGCAGCGCAATGTAGGTGATGTCGACGCACCAGACCTCGTCCGGCCCCTTTATTGACAAGCCTTTGAGCAGGTAGGGGTAGATCCGGTGGCCGGGGCCGGGGTCGCTAGTTCTGGTCTTGGTGTGGATGGCCTCGATGCCCATGAGTCCCAGCAGGCGCACCACCCGTTTGCGGTTCACCACCCGTCCTTCCCGGGCCAGCATGACCGCCAGTTTGCGGCTGCCATACACGGGATGTTCCAAGTGCAGCTCGTCCAGCCGCCGCATGAGGGCCAGGTTCTCCGCGCTCTCCGGAGCGCACTCGTAATAGTAGGCGCTGCGCGAAAGCCCGAGCAGCCCGCACTGATCGCGGATGCTCATCGGTTCCTGCTCGTCCACCAGTTCCCGCAGCTGGTTCATAGTCCCAGTTGCCGGGACTTTTTTTTCAAGTAATCCAGATCCACCGTCAGCTCGCCGATCTTCTGGTGCAGATCGGCCACCAGCTTCTGGCTATCCTCTCCCGCCTGGCCGCCGCTCTCGAAGAGCTCCGGCAACCGCTCCCGGATCACCGTCTTCCACTGGCTCACCTGCACGGGATGCACCGCATACTCCCGCGCGATCTGGGCCACCGTCTTGATGCCCAGCATCGCTTCCATCCCCACCTTCGCTTTGAACGCTGAACTGTGCTTTTTCCGTTTGGTTTTGGTTTTCATTGGTCTGATCATTTTGTCGTCGATCAAACCCGCAAAACCATAACTTAACCTCTGGTCCAGTTTTCGGGGTCCACCTCAAGCCTCTGCGCCAGCTGAGCGCGCTGGGGCGAGGTGGCGTTTAATAGTCCACGCAGGTGGCGATACCTGTGCCCTTGAGGTGGCGCGTTTGAGCAGGAAGGCGGCGGCTCCGGTGTGGACGTGGAGGAGGCGGGTCCGAAGGTCAGGCTGGTCTCGGTCCGAAGGCACTGGCTGAACTGCGAGAGGTCCAGCTTGGTTTTTTGGGCCGTTGCCGCTTGGGTGGGGCTTTTCCAAAAGCAGCCACTCACTTGTTCGCACGTTGGATTTGCATTGAGGCGAACTGGATGTCCGCGAGAAACAACTATGGAATGGTGGGATGGACAGCCACCCACCGCCGGCGTTTCTCGACCGCGATATTGCTGTTTCCTGTCCGTAGCGATTCTCTAATCGGCTTGCCCTGAACCATCGCGCGGGCATATTAAGCCCCAAGTGGTTCACGTTTGAACGAGTTGGCAACTTCAGTCGGAACAAAGTGATCGCCGCGTTGATGACCGGACGGGAGGGCGGTGTTGGTTTCAGAATCCGTCGGGATGCTGCGGTCAGGGTGTTGTGCAACAAGATTCAGGAAAGTGCCTGAAAGCCAGTGTAGCTCAGTGGTAGAGCAACGGTTTTGTAAACCGTCGGTCGTCGGTTCGATCCCGACCACTGGCTCCAAGCAAAATAAGGGGTTTTTGACCATTTCGCGGCAAAGTAGAGATTTGGCATTGCCAAAAGTGCAACATGTGTGCAACAGGCCACGCATGAAACCCAACGCTCCACAAATCAAGCCCCGCAAGAACGATTGGCCCAAGAAAGTCACCATTGGCCGCAAGTCCGTCACCGTCTATCGCCGCAAGATTCCATCCGGCGGCTTCGGCTTCATGGTCGCTAATTACGCGACCGGGCAACGCCGCTTAGACTCCTACCCGACCGAAGCCGAAGCACTCGACGCCGCGCAACGGCTCGCCCGCCAGTTGAGTGAGCGGCAGGTTGTCGCCGCCAGCATGACGAACGGGCAGGCGTCCGAATATGCCGCCGCCGTCCTCACCTTGAAGCCTCACGGCGTCACCTTGACCTCTGCCGCTGACACCCTCGCCAAGTGCCTTGAAACCGTCCGTGACCTCTCCAGCCTGCTTGCCGCCGTGCAGTTCTACGCCGCCCGGCACAAGAGCCTCACGCGCAAGCCCGTTGCCGAAGTCGTCACGGAACTGCTCACGGTCAAAGCAGCCCGCAAAGCGTCCACCCGCTACCTGCAAGATCTTCGCGTGCGGCTCGCCCGCTTCGCCGATGCCTTCCGCAAAGATTGCTGCGACGTGACGACCGCAGAAGTGCAAGCGTGGCTGGACAGCCTCAACCTCTCGCGGCAGTCCTACATGAACTTCCGCCGCGTGGCTCAGCTGCTCTTTGAATTCGCCTTGGCGCGTGGTTATGCTGCCGACAACCCCGTGACCGGCACGGAATCCTTGACCGTGGCCGGCGGTGCGGTGGGGGTTTTCACCCCTGCCGAGATTCGCCGCCTGCTTGCCGCCGCCACGCCGGACTTTCTGCCCTGCCTCGCCTTGGGTGCATTTGCCGGACTGCGGAGCGCGGAGATTGAACGGCTGGAATGGTCGGACATTCACCTCGCGGAGCGGCATATCGTCATTGGCGCGGACAAGGCCAAGACCGCCAGCCGCCGCGTCGTCCCCATTTCCGACACGCTCGCCGCCTGGCTGGCCCCCTACGCTGCTCACATGGGCGCGGTCTGGCAAGGCACGCACGAAGCCTTTTACATTGCGCAGCAAGCCACCGCCGCAGCGACGGCAGTTCCGGCGGATGCGCAGAGCGGCACCCCCGCCAAGCCCGCCTTGAAGTGGAAACAAAACGCCCTCCGCCACTCCTACGCCTCTTACCGCTTCGCGCAGACCGCCAGCGCCGGGCGTGTGGCGGGCGAACTCGGCAACTCCGCCGCCGTCGTCCACCGGCACTACCGCGAGTTGGTGAAGCCCGCCGACGCGGAGCGGTGGTTTGCCGTGAAGCCTGACGCGGAGGCGAACGTCGTGACCATGCCCCTTGCGGCAACCGCCTGACGCCTCACCCCAGCGCCCGTGCCAGTGCCTTCGGGTGCGCTGATTGCACCGGCGGCAGGTCCGCATCTTGGAAGGCCAACGCCAACCCCTCCGCGTCCGCGTTCAGCAGATGCTTGTCCGACGTGACCAGCAGCGGGATGCCCGCCAAGGCCGCTTCGCCCAGCAACACCGCGTCGTGAAATTCCTCCGGTGGCAGCAACCCCTTGCGCAGCACTTGCTCCGCGAACCGCTCGGCAATCGCCAGTTCCGTGTCCGTCAATTCCAGCGGCAGAATCCGCCACGTCAGCAGATTCGCCAGTGCCACCCGTGCTTGCTCCCGCTTCCGTGCCGTCGGCCCGTTCAGGAATTGCTCGTGCAACTCACCCGCCGCCGTGGGCGGCAGACGCAATGCGTAACCCGCCCGTTGGAAGGACTCCCTGAACTCGTGCGCGAAATCCGCGTCCGCCGCCAGGTCGAGGACAACGTTAGTGTCCAGCGCCAGTTGCTTTCGCGGCGTGCTGACCCGCATAAAGCATCGCCATCGCCTGCCGGAAATGCTCCCGGCGTTGTTCGCCCGTCTGCCCATTGGCCCGCCGCCGCGTCTCCGCCGCCGTGCGGCTTCCTTCGGATTCCTCCGGGTAGGACAGCTTTTTCTTTTTGACGGGCGACGGCATTGGCTTTTACGTGAGGCCAACCTCTCCGAAACCCGGCCCGAAGTCAACGCAGCGCAAGGAGACCCCTTGGACACGAATGCACACCCGCTTGACGACCATATCGGAAACCGATACGGTGACGACGTGATCGCGAGTTTCGCCTGCAAGAAAACGGAACGCCTTTGGCAGCGCGTCCGCAATCACGGCCTGCCGCCTACGATTGAGAGCGTGGCCCTGCGGAAGCTGACCCAGTTGCACGTTTCCCGTTCCCTGACGGACTTGCGGGTGCCGCCGGGCAACCGGTTGGAAGCCTTGCAAGGCGCACAGCAGGGCCGTCACAGCATCCGCATCAATGACCAATGGCGGCTCTGCTTCCGCTGGCAGGGCGAGGACGCGCACGAAGTTGAAATTGTTGACTACCACTGAACCCTATGAAAACGAACCAACTGCCCCCGGTGCATCCCGGTGAAATCCTGTGGCATGACTTCATGGAGCCGCTGGGCCTGACCCAAAACGCGCTCGCCAAGGCCCTTGGCGTGACCCCGATGCGCGTGAGCGAGATTGTGCGCGGGCAGCGTGGGATTACGGCGGACACGGCCCTGCGCTTGTCCCGCTACTTCGGCACCCGTCCGGCATGGTGGCTCGATTTGCAAAACCACTTCGACCTCGCAACCGCTGCCGATGAGTTGGAAGCTAAGATTGCCCGCATCAAGCCCTGCGCCCTGCGCCCGGTTGCGGATGCGGTGGCGGCGTGAACTGTGACCGCCCGTGAAAACCGCGAACGTCAGCCAGCTCCGCCACGACATCGGCAGCGTCCTTGAATGGATTGCCGAGGGCCAGCAGGTTGAAATCGTGAAGCATGGCAAGGTGATTGCCGTGCTCTCACCCCCGCTGCCGCCTGCCAAGCCGGAGCCGCTCAAGCTCCCCGACTTCGCCGCCCGGCGGAAACGCATCTTCGGCAAACGCGTGCTGCCGGGAAGTATCGTGACCGAAGAACGCGCCGGCTACAAAAGGTAGGCTCTAAATGAGCAAAGCCGTCAAAGCACTAGAAGCCCGG
The DNA here is from genome assembly GCA_945874145.1 of Akkermansia muciniphila. Taxonomy (GTDB): domain Bacteria; phylum Verrucomicrobiota; class Verrucomicrobiia; order Limisphaerales; family SXTU01; genus SXTU01. The sequence continues at coordinate 93,592 of CAMCFN010000006.1, read as the reverse complement.
CGCACTGAATGCGCCGCTAAGGAGGATTGGGAGCGGCAATGGTGGTGGTTTAACGCGGCGCATCGGGAGCACGTCTACGAGTTCTCAGCAGCATGGAAAATCCTGCGTCGAACGAGTGCTTACCGGATATTTGGCAACCGGATGAATGCGCTCTGCCTTCCGCGTGGAACGATTGACCCTCGCTCGATCTTCGACGTGTTCCGCGTTGGCACCTTATCGTCGCAACTCCCGAAGATGCTTCCCCAGTCCGCATCAGCCCCTACGGAACTCTGTGAGATGGTCGGACGCTGGCAAAACATGATTGCCGACGGCTGGACACCGGAGAAGACCTACTTGGAAGCCAGCCAAAGCTCACAGACTCAGTGCGTCTTGTCCGACGGCAAGACGCTTCGCATTCACATTCCGCCGACTTTTGGTGTCCGCAACTGTGGTATCCCCGTGATCCTACCGCGCCAAGTCACCACTCAAGGGCACACTTACTTGTTCAGCGAGTTGTGCGAGATCACTTTCATCGTCGGCCAAGCGACCAGCATAAAGCATCTCGCGGGTTCAAGCGCCCCGGCCGCAATGCTCCGCAACATGCAATGGCGTAACAAGCCAGTTGCTTCCGAAATCAGCGGCAGATTCATTGCCATTCAGTTTCCGTTCCATCATCCCGTTGAAGCTTTGGAGGCTTTGCTCCTAAAGAGTTTGGAGGCCATCGAGGCAAGCAAGGTCTGGACAAGGCAGCCTGCCTGCCCTGACAGACGTTCTCGCAGGCCGCATCTGGTGGTCGGAACTTTGAATCAACTTGAAGCCATTGCTTTTTTCCCCGCTGACGAGCCGCGAAACCTCACTGAAAGATCCTTCCGCACCCTCATTCGCCCTGAGAAACTCAAGCAGATCATGCCCCGAATCCGCAAAGAATGGATCAAGTGGGATTCTGCTGAACTAGGCAGGTTCGACCTGAAGCTCTCTGCCGAAGATGCGGTGAAACAGGCCCGTATCCGATGGAAAGAAGCCGAGAGGCGCGGGCAACTTGCTTCTCAGAGCATAGCTCGCCCCATCAAGCCTGATCACGATTTGGACAACTTGGCCTGTGGGGACTGTTTCCCATTCTACCGAAGGAACCGTTCCGCCTTGCCGGTGGCGCTCCCTGCCCGCTTGCGGGATAACGCTGACCTCAACAAGCGGATTGCAACGGGCCGTGAGCTTGTCCGCAGCCAAGATAAATTGTTTCTCCCCCTGTTGGACGTTCCGCTGAAGCCCTCAGCCTGAATCCGAAGACGGTTCAAAAGGACGGTTCAGAAAGTTCCCTCCGTTAAATGACGGCGTTCGCGCTCGCCCTAGTTTCGCGGATGCGTGAAGAACACATCTAACACACCGACTCAGCCCGACCAAATCACTGACAAGCGCGGCTATGCCGCACGCTGGCAGCTCTCAACCCGAACCGTCTCGAACCTACTCGCGCAAGGGCTTCCTCATGTGCGGATTGGAAATCGTCGTGTCCGCCTCGTAATTGACGAGGCCGATGCTTGGATGCGAGGAAAATTTGGCACGAGACGCCTCGGCCCGGCCAAGCAGGAGGTGCAATCGTGAGCACGCACAACCGGAGACTCGCACGACGGCTCGCGGCGATGGAATTCAGCTTGGACTGGGCCAATGGTGCGGCCAACGCGGAATTCGACATCTGCTTCCGTCATGCTCTGGACGGGGCGCGAGGCGCAGTCCGTGCTGGCGAAACCATCGAATACACCCTTCAGTCAAAGCGAAAGGGCGGCCATGACCTCGCTTGATTCCTTCCGCGCTGCCCTATGCGACGCCGGACTCGACTATGCCGGGCCGCTCGTGGCTGACGGGAAGATCCACCGCTTCAAGGCCGCCGGTGACAAGGCGCGCAACTCGTGGTTTATCCTTTTCCCCGGCACGCCCACGGCTGGCGCTTTCGGCTGCTGGAAGCGCGGCATCACCGAAAAGTGGTGCGAACGCACTGAGCGCAGCCTGTCTGATTCCGAGCGGCATCGGTTGCGTGAGCAATGGCAGCGGGCTGAGGTCGAGCGCGTTCGGGACGAAGGGGAACGACGTGCCGAAGCTCGGCAGGAAGCGACCCGAATTCTAAACGACGCCAGCGCGACGGGGGTTCACTCTTACCTACAGCACAAGGGGGTGAAGTCATTCGGCGATTTGCGGGACCGTCAGGGCAAGCTGGTGTTGCCATTGCGAGATGCCACCGGCGAGCTTCACTCCCTGCAATTTATCTACGCAGATGGCGAAAAAAGGTTTCTGACGGGCGGACGTGTAGCCGGATGCTTCTTCACCATTTCCGCCAGAGAGGATGGTCCCCTTGTCATCTGCGAAGGCTACGCGACCGGCGCGAGCATCCACGAAGCGACCGGCCATGCTGTCGTCTGCGCGATGGACTGCGGCAACCTCAAGGCTGTGACCGAATCACTCCGCGCACTATGGCCGGATCGGGACATCATCATTGCCGCCGACAACGACGCCTTCACGAAGGACAAAGCCGGCCGTCCATTCAATCCCGGCGTGGAAGCCGCGACCGCTGCCGCACAGGCCATTCGCGCCCGCCTTGCCATTCCGCAGTTCGCCGACGTGAAAGCCAAGCCAACCGACTTCAACGACCTACACCAACTGGAAGGAATCAACACCGTGAAAGAGCAGAACACGAACGCCACAACACCAGCAGAGACAGACGATCAAGCACTTGCCCGCCTCGCGTCCCTGGCTCCACTCGAATACGAACGCGCCCGTGAGGCGGAGGCGAAGCGGATGAACTTCCGTGTGACGGTGCTTGATGCCGAGGTTGAAAAGCTCCGACCGAAAAGAGAGCAGGCATCGAATGCAATGGAGCCGTGGGCGGAGACGGTGAACGGCGCGGATTTGTTGGACTCAATCGCCGCTGAGTTTCGCAAGTTCCTTGTCCTGCCGCCACACGCCGACACGATTCTAGCGTTGTGGACCTTGCACTCCTACTCATGGGAACAGTGCGAGTATTCCCCCATCGTCGCTATCACATCTCCGGTTCGTTCTTGTGGTAAATCCCGCGTGCTGGATGTGCTGGAAAAAGTGGTTTGCAATCCCTTTCGGACCGGGAACATGAGCGAGCCGGTTCTGTTCCGCGTGCTGGATGCTCGCAAGCCTTCCGTCCTGATTGATGAATTTGACACGATCCCGGAAGACCGGCGGGACGCACTGGCGAACATCCTGAAGCATGGATTCCACCGGGCCGGGCGCGTGCATCGTGTCGAGGGGGATTCGGAAAAGAAGGTTGTCGAGTTCCTTGTCTTCGGACCAAAGGCGCTTGCCTGCATCAAGCTCTCCACCTTGGATGCGCCCACGGTTTCCCGGTGCATCAATATCAGAATGCAGCGGAAGAAATCCGCGCAGAAAGTCGCTAGACTACGCCGATACAGCGGCACGGAATGGCAACAAAAGTGTTTGCGCTGGGCGAACGATCACCGCGAACAAATCGAAGCGGCTACCGCCGCCATGCCCGACGCACTTGGCGACCGAGAGCAGGACATTTACGAACCCTTGTTCGTGCTGGCGAATCTGGCCGGCGGAGACTGGTCGGACAAGATCACTCGCGCTGCTCTCGCTCTCTGCGGTGAGCCAGCCGACGCGCCGACCGATAGCGCGGTGCTCTTGCTCAGTTGGATTCAAACCCACTTTGCAGAGTCCGCGACAGACAAGGTGAGCAGCGCCGAGTTGGTCCAATGGCTGAACAAGCGGGCGGATGCGCCGTTCTCTGCATGGAACAACGGCAAGGGCATCGGGCAGAACGAAGTCCGGCGGCTCTTGGCTGGATTCGATGTTCAGCCCAATACCGTCCGCCTTGGCGAGAAGACCGCGAAAGGTTTCAAGCGCGAGTGGTTTCAAGACGCCTTTGACTCCTACCTGCCGGGAAGTGGTAACACGGTAACAACCCCTGAAAACACCGGCGATCACAGCTCTTTATCGTCGGTAACATCCGATGGGTGTTACGAGCCTGAAAAGTGCTATCCGACCAATGAACACGGGCATTGTTACCCTGTTACCACTGCCACACCGGACCTGGCCAAGGAGGGCGAACTTATCGAGGCTGACTTACTATGACCACCCCGCACGACGTATTCCTTGAAGCCCGGAAGCGCGGCCTATGGCTTGAACCGCGTGGTGACCATCTGGCCGTCATGCCCAAGGGTGTGTGTCCGCCCGACTTCGATGCCGTGCTCCGCAAGCACAAGTCCGCGCTGCTCCACTGGCTGAAACACCCGCCTTGCCCCGGTTGGCAGGCAATCCCGCCTGACACCCTGCTCCAAGCGATGATCTGGGACAATCACCCTTGCTTTATTCCATCGGGATTGAGCGCCGAGCTGCCTTTTTGACCGCATGATGTGATTTGTCTGCCAGCATGCGGTTCTTGGCCCCTTTGGAGCGTTTGCGTTTTTGTCGGCGGAGCTTTTCCCGGTCAGCGCGGTCAGCGGCGAGTTTGCCTTGTTGCAAGGCCGCGAGTTTGTCCAGCAGCAGGCGGCGGGCGATGACGCGATTAAGTCCCTGCTGGCGGGTTTCCTGACATTTGACCTGCAGGCCCGTCGGGCGGTGGACCAGCATCACGCAGGTGGAGGTCTTGTTCACATTCTGCCCGCCGTGGCCGCCAGAGCGCACGAACGTCTCTTCGATGTCGCATTCGCGCACTCCCAACGCAGCCATGCGTTGGGTCAGTTGGGTTTCGTTCTCCATGCTTACCGAAAGCGCGCTCATAGGAGTTATTCTAACGGCCGGGGGGTGAATCTCTCAATCCGAAACCCGGCGAAACCCGGCGAGTGCTTCCCGTTGGAGCCGGCGTCCATCTGGGAGGATGGTCCACGGTGGCGAATTGACAGCCCGGGGTAGCGGGAGAGACTTGGCCCATGCGATCAAAATGCAACTGGCTGGCGATTTCTGTTCGGCAAGTTCAGTTGGCTGTGAGCCGGTTGGTTGAACCCGCAACAAAGGCAAATGTAATCAGAACGGCGCGATTTGGCCGTGGGGCTTGGCTGCTTACCTTGGTGCCGGGGCTCGGGCTGGCGTTGTCGCTGGCCGCGGCGGAGGTCACGCTGGTGGATCAAGGGCAAGGTCGAGCGGCGGTGTTTGTGCCCGAGCGGCTTTGGGATGAGGTGGCAAAGGCTCCGGAACCGCCCTCAGTCTGGCGGTCGCTCAAGCCTGAGGACAACCGGCGGCGGCTGCGCGAGTCGGTGCGGGATTTCGTCGGAGTGATCGAGCGCATCTCCGGGGCCAAGCTGCCGGTGGAGGTCGGCAGGCCCAAGGCGGGCGACCCACGCGTGGCGATTCTGGTGGGCGAACTGGCGGCTACGTGGTTCGGCCCGCCGGCACAGAAGCTGGAGTATCAGCAAGGCTGCCGGGTGGTGGTTGCGGGCCGCACAGTGGGGCTGATCGGGGAATCGGACTTGGCCACGAGTTACGCCATTTACACGCTGCTGGATCAACTGGGCTGCCGTTGGTTCTTGCCGAGTCCGATGGGGGAGGTGTTGCCGACACTGCGGACGGTGTCGCTTACCGAGCGGGATTTTTCCACCGGTCCACATACAATTTATCGCGGAGTGTGGTATTGCGACAACGACTTTGCCCGGCGCAACCGACTGGGCGGGATGGAGTTGTCGGCTGGGCACGCACTGGAGAACGCGGTGCCCAAGGCGTTGCGCGAGCAGCATCCCGAGATTCGCGCCATCATCGGGGGCAAGCCGCATGCACACTGGCTCAAGTGGACGCACCCGCTGGTGGCGGAGTCGATCACCAAGACCTTATTCGCCAAGCTGGAGAAGGAGCCGACCTTGAAGTCGCTCTCCTTGTCGCCCGACGATGGCGCGACGTGGGATGAGTCGGACGACACGAAGTTCGACGCCGGGGACTTTGATCCCGGCCTGCAAACCGTGGCGAAGGCGGACCGGTTGATGGTGTTGTGCAATCGCGTGGCGGCGGCCGTTGCCCCGAAGTATCCCGATGTCAAATTCGGGGTGCTGGCTTATGTGGACTACACCCGGCCGCCCGTGCGGGAGAAGCCGCATCCGACAATCGTCCCGCAGATTGCGCCGATCACCTTCAGTCGTGCCCATCCGATGAATGATCTCAATGAGCCCAACAACGTCTCCTTGCGGCAGTTGGTCGAGGGCTGGGGGAAAGTGGTGCCGGCGACAAGCTACTATTTCTACGGGTTCAACCTGGCGGAAGTTGCTTCGCCAAACCCGATGCTGACCAAGTGGGGGCATGACATCCCGTTCATCTACGCGCGCGGAGCCTGCCGTTATTGGCAGCCGGAAACGCTGGCGAATTTCGAGACTTCCTTCCACGCGCACTGGCTGGGCTTGCGGCTGGCATGGAATCCGGCGCAAACGCCCGCCGCAGTTATCGAAGAATTACATCAACGTTTTTACGGCCGGGCGGGCGCGGCCATGGGCGCTTACTGGCGACACATCGACGCAGTCTGGGTGAAGACGCCGGAGTATGCCGGCTGCGGGTTTGGCCATCTCCGGCGCTGGACGCTCCCGCAGTTGACGGAGGCACGCCGGTTGCTGGTTGCGGGTCGGGCGGCTTGTGCCACGGAAGCCGAGCGCGCACGGGTGCAACTGGCGGATGATTCGCTCGGGCAGTTTGAAATGTTCATGCAGCAGCGCCGCGATTTGGCGGAGGGTCAGTGGGCGAAGCTCGCCCAAGACGTGCCTGCTTATCGGCAAAGGCTGATCGAGCTGGGCAAGCAATATGCCCCGCAATTTGCCTTCGCGCGGATGGGCTGGACGGGCGAGCGCACGCTGAACGTCCGCTACTTCGATGCCTTCTATGCCAAGACACATCAGGACGCCGCGCGGGTGGCCACCAATTTTACCCTGCTTGGTCCGCCGCTGCGCCAGTGGCTCTTCCTGCCGGACAAGGAGCAAAACGGAGAGGCCGCCGGCTGGGCCAAACCGGAGTTCGACGACCGCGCTTGGCGGACGACTGACAGCGTCGTGGACACGTGGTCTGCGCTCGGGCTGCACAACTACATGGGCTCGGCCTGGTATCGCCTATCGGTCAAGGTGCCGCCCGTGGTGGCCGGGAAGAAGATCTACCTGTGGATTGGGGCCACGGATGGGCGGGTGAAGGTATTCGTAAATGGCCGGCACATTTCGTGGCTCAACGCGAAGGGCGAGTCGGCTACCGCTGCCAGCGGCTATTGCGAGCCGTTTTCGTTCGACATCACGGCTGCCGTCCGGCCGGGGGAAGCAAACACTGTGGCCTTGTTCTGCACGCGTGAGATGGTGAACGAACTGGGCACCGGCGGCTTGCTCGCGCCAGCGGCGATTTACGCGGAGCGGTAGCGAGCGGTGAGGGACGGGGTCCGTCGTTCAGCGAAGGGAATTTTCCTCACCCTGGCGATGGCGCGGGGCAATTCACTGAGCGGGCTTGCCCGGCACTGAAGTTGTCGGGCTGCGCGGGGCTTTCGACATGCTCGCCAGAAGTTCATGGGCGAGTTTGCGGGCGGCAGCGCGCTGCTCAGGGGTGATTTCCTTCTCAATGATCACCAGCCGGTCGTAGGCACTCTCCTCGCCGCTGGCCCCGGCCAAATTGAGCCAGGCATGGGCCTGAACTGGATCCTTTGCCATGCCTTGGCCGGTGTCATACATGATGCCCAGATTGAGCTGCGCCACGGCCAGGTTCTGCTCGGCCGCCTTCCGATACCATTGCGCGGCTTCGACATCGTTCTTTTTCAAGCCGCGGCCGGTGTCATACATCACGCCGAGGCTGAGCTGGGCGGGGGCGTGGTTTTGTTCGGCGGCCTTCCGATACCACTGGGCGGCGGCGGCATCATTGCGTGGGGTGGCACGGCCTTCGGCATACATGGTGGCGAGTGAATGCTGGGCCAGCGCGTGGTTTTGCGCGGCGGCCTGTTGAAACCACTTGAAGGCCTCGGCTTCGTCGCGTGCGCCGGCGCGGCCGGAGAGATGCATGGCACCGAGCAAATGCTGGGCGACCGGCTGATTTTGTTCAGCCGCCTTGCGATACCAGCGGAGGGCCTCGGCATCGTCCTTGGGGACGCCTTGGCCGTTGTCATACATGACCCCAAGATTGAGTTGTGACTTTGCGTGGTGCTGCTCGGCGGCCTTGCGCCACCATTTGACCGCCTCGGTCCAGTCCCGGGGAACACCCATGCCGTAGTGGTAAACCCAACCGAGGCTGCATTGGGCGGCTGGATCGCCTTGCTCGGCTTTGGCCTTGGTTTCCGCGACTTCCTTGATCAACTCGGGGGAAATCGGGAGGGCGGACGGAGCAAGCAGACTGGCGGGCAGGACCGGCTGGGGCTTTGCCAGAACTTGGGCCGTGTGGCTGTTGCAGCGCAAGGCCAGCACGGAGAGCAAGGCCACGAGGATGAAAACCAGCAGCGGAAATGGCACGGCGTATCGTTGATCCCGAGCTGGCCGCGCGTCAATTGCGCTGCTGCGCCTCCACCGTTGGCTGCCAGGGGAGTCGGTCCAGATCCACATTCCCGCCGGTAAGCACGATGCCCACCCGCCGACCACGGAACTTTTCGGGATGGGCCAGCACGCCCGCCAGCGGGACCGCGCCGGAAGGTTCCACCACCAGTTTCATCCGCTCCCAGAGCAGGCGCATGGTAGAAAGAATTTGATCCTCAGTGACGATGAGAATGCCCCGCGCGTGCTGCCGGATGATGGTGAAGGTGCGTTCGCTGAGCGACGCCCGGAGTCCGTCCGCGATGGTGGCAGAGTTGAGGTTGGGCACCAGACGGCCTTCGTGGAGGGATCGGAAAGCATCGTCCGCCAGCGCCGGTTCCGCCCCCCAAACTTCGACGTTCGGCGCGATTGCGTGAGCGGTCAGGCACAGTCCACTCAGGAGTCCGCCCCCGCTGACCGGCGCGATGAGAACTTCCAAATCCGGGTTCTGCTCCAGCATTTCCAGCGCGATAGTTCCCTGTCCGGCGATGACCAGCGGGTTGTCGTAGGGGTGGATGAAGACCGCTCCAGTGGCGGCCTGGATGCGGTCGGCTTCCGCCTGGCGGGCGGCCAAGGTGGGTTCGCACAAAGTGATGTGGCCGCCGAAGTCGGCGACCGCCCGCTGCTTGATGCGTGGCGCGTTGCGCGGCAGGACGATGTGCGCCGGGACGCCGAGCAATCGGGCGGCCAGCGCAAGGCAGGTGGCGTGATTGCCTGAGGAATGGGTGACGACGCCGTGCGCGGCCTGCTCCGGGGGCAGGGCGCGCAGGGCATTGAACGCGCCGCGAAACTTGTAGGCCCCGCCCCGTTGCAAGTTCTCGCATTTGAAGAGCAGCGTGAGGCCCGCCAAGGCGTCGAGGCTGGAACTGGTCAGCACGGGGGTGCGATGGGCCGTGCCAGCAAGGCGTTCGGCGGCAGCATGGATGTCAGCAAGCGTGGGAATCACGAGGGAGGGAAGGACAGGAGGAAGAATGAGCAAGCCGAGCGCACAGGGTCGGATTCACCTTTCGGCGGACAAGGGCCGGGCGACGTGCGTGTAACTGGACGATTCGATGCTCAATATGGAAGCCAGTTTAGAAATCGTCCGGCCGCGCACGCAATCTTCCGGTGAAAAAATCACTCCGCAGCCGCCGGGGCTGCGGCGGGCGCGGGGGAGATGCGCTGGAAATCCCCTCGGATGACGTCCAGCAAGTCGAGTTGTCGGAGGGCATCTTTGACGGCCAGCTTGGCGTCCGCGCTCTTGGAGGTGGAGCTGGCCGAGTAGTCGGTCCGGCGTTTCAGATAGGTGATGAGCGACTGGCGGTAATCACTGATGAGCCGCGCCAGTTCGCCCGGGGCGCTCACCTGGAGCAGTTGCAACTGAAGGGAGGCCTGCGCGACGGCGGGCTGATGCTGTGGGTAGTCGGTGTTGGCAATCAGCTCGCGCAGCGGCAGTTCCTTGCGCCCCGGCACCGTGTTGGGGCCACGCTGGACCGCGATGGGCGTGGTGAGGATTTCTTCCAACTGGCGCAGCGACGCATCCAACGAGAGCCGCAGGTGGCGGTCGCGCGCGGTGAAGTTGAACCACACCGCCGCCCACCATTTTTCCGCTTCGAGCATCGTCGGGAAGGAGCGCTCAAAGGCCCGGAGGAAAGCCAGTTGGCTGTTCAGATAGCCCGGCAATATACGCAGCATTTCGCGCAGCCCCGCCCGCCCCTCGGGCAGCAGCAGCAGCTCCGCGACGAGCAGTTGGCTGGTGCGACGGAACACCTCCCATTGCTCGGCGTTGAGCTGCCCGGGCTGGGCCATCGTGACGTCTGCGAACGAGGTCGGCTCGCGCCCTTGCAGCCGCTGATGGGCCTCGCGAAAAAGATCCGCCACCATGCCCTGCGTCACGGAGGAGCTGGTGCGGTTCTCCGCCACGAGCGTGTCCCCATGCACGGCGAGCAGGTGGGTCGCCAGCCCTTCTTCAAGCCAGAGCGGTATCTCCGCCAGTCGTTGCGATCGGTTATGGCGATTCGCCAGCTCCAGCAGCAGCGCCCGGGTCAAGGCCCGCACCAGCCGGGGTCGCTCCATCTGTCCGGGCAGGACCATGCGGTAGCGCCAGCCATTGCTGAACCACTGGGACTCCACGACCACTACGGCAGCGGGCGGGCGATCGCCCAGCATCGTGATTTGAATCTGCCCCGCCCAGCCATCGCTCAACTTCAGTTCCTTCAGCAGTTCGACCTTCACTCGCTCGCAGGTCAGCACGAGCAGGGTCGGCTCCAATTGAACGTAATTCGATTCAACGAGTGATTGGGCGGGCGCGCCCAAGGCGGTGCCAAGCTGCGCGCCAAACACCACGAATTGTTGCGAGCGGCTCTCGTAACGGAACAGGCGTGAGGCAGCCGGCGTGGGCTGGCCCAGCGCGGTGAACAGGCTTAACCACCACAGTCCGAACCACACCCCAGCAAGGAGCAACGGGGCAGGGTGGCGGGCAGCCAGCAGGCGCATGAGGGGTAGACCGGCTACGAAGTGGTCTTTTTGGGCTTCGCGGGCTTGGCCTCGGGTTTGGCGGGAGCCGGGGCTGGCGTGCTGCTTTTCGTCTCCGCGCTGCCCTTGCTTTCACTGCTGGCGGCTGCCGGAGCCACGTCATTCTTCGCGGCCTGCTTGTAGCCCTCGCTGCGGTAGTCCGTGATATAAAAGCCGCTGCCCTTGAAGATCAGCCCGGCCCCGGCACCCATGAGCCGGCGCACCTTGCCTTTGCCCCAGCGCTTGCGCCCGCAGATGTCCTGGGGGCACACCGAAAGCGCGGCATCCTTCATGGACTGGACCTTCTCAAACTGGACACCGCATTTGTCGCAAACGTATTCGTAAGTAGGCATGGTTCGGAGCGAGTCTAAATCGGGGCGCGATAATGGCACCTTAAGCGGACACGTCAAGGTGAGGCGCGGCATGAAGCCGGCTTGAGCAGAGCGCGACTGTGCCGGCCTATCGCTTCATCTATTCGCCGCCACCTTCCCCGGCTGTCCCGTCTTCGCATCGAAGAATTGCAGCGTGCCGTCCAGGCGGCCCACGACGAAGTGCGAGTTGCCGGCGGTGAAGGCCACGGCGGGAGCGAGGTCGGGCTGCGGGTCCAGGTGGCCACGCTCGACGAGCTTCCCGGCATCCCACCACTTCACCGTGCGGTCCTCAGCGCTGGAGAGCAGCGTCGCGCCGTCGCTGGCGAAGACGATGCGCAGCACCGCGCCCTCGTGCGCGAACTTGGATTCAAGCAACTGGTTCGTGCCCTCCACCGCGCCCGAGCTCACAGCATAGAGGCGGATGCGGTTGTCCACGCCGCCCGCCACGAGCCGCCGCCCGTCCGGGCTGAATGCGACGGTGTATTGCTCCTTGGTCGGCTGCGAGAAGGTGTCGAGGCGCTTGCCGGTGGCGACTTCCCAGAGCTTCACGGTGCGGTCGCCGCTGGCGCTGGCAAGCACCTTGCCATCGGGGCGGAAGGCGAGGCCATAGACCGCGCCGTTGTGTCCGGTGAGGGTGCGGACTTCGGTGCCGGTGCTGGTGTTCCAGAGCTTGATTTTCTGGTCGTAACTGCCGGTGGCCAGCAACTTGCCATCCGGTGAGAGCACCACAGAGTAGAGCGCGTCGAAATGTCCCTCGAACTTCCGCACGAGCGTGCCCTCCGCAACGCGCCAGATGGCCGCCTGACCTTGCAAGCCCGGCTCGCCGCCCGCCGCCGCGACCCACTGGCCGTCGGTGGAAAAGGCGACGGAGTTCACGTTGCCGCGAATGCCCGTGAGCGTGTGCCGCACCGCACCGGAGTCGGCGTCCCGCAGTTCGACTTCACGATAGCGCGCGACGGCAATGACGTTCGGCTGCGCAGCGAAGGCGACGGCTTGGATGGATTTCCGGGGCGTGACGCGCGGCGCAATCTTCGGCGTGACTAGCTCGCGCACCGGTTCGGTGGCGATGGCGGGCGGCTTGGCCCCACCGTCAATCCACGCCTTCACCAGCGCGAGCTCGGACGGCTCAAACTTCTTCCGCTTGCCGGGCGGCATGATTTTGACTTTGTCACGGCCCTCGATGGACTTCATCAGCAGGCTGTCGGAACCCTTGCCGGGCACCACGGGCACGCCGCCTTCGCCGCCCCTCATGAGCGAGGCATGGTTTTCGAGGACGAGGTTGTTCTCCGCGTCGCCGAAGGCGTGGCACTCGACGCAGTGCTTCTTGAAGAGCGCCTGCACGAGCGTGAAGTCCGGCGCGGCGTGCGCGGCCGTGGCGGGGCGAGTGTAGGACAGGGCCAGAACCAGTGTGACGAGGAATAGAACGGATCTCATGCGTAGGGCGACGATGCTGTGCTTAAACGCTGGCGAACCTAGCCCAACGGGCCGACGACGCGAATGTAAAAACACTCCCCCCAACGCGATTCCGCCACGATTGGCTGCTGCTGCTTCGTCTGAATCGCTTCGACAGCCTAGCGCTTGCGTGGAAGCGACAGTGCCGTGCCAAGCTCCCTGATCGCCAAATCCACATGCTCAAGCGCCGCACCGGTGAAGGTGGGACGGGCTTTTTCCAAGATGATCTTAACGGCGAGCAGTTGGGCGTCGGACAAGGGCCGGGGCAGGCCACCGTTGCCATCGCCCTTGAAATCCGAGTCGAGCACATGCGCGGCCTTGTCAACTTGGTGCATCGCCGCCTTGCGGTGGCCGTCATACACGTGATTGCCAAGGGCCAGTGTATTGTAGGCCTCGCGCAGAATAGTGAGATTCCCGGTGCCTTTGGCGGGCGGTTCCTCCTTCTTTTTCTTCTTCTCCGACTTCGGCGAGGTGTTGGGATTGGTGGCCAAGTCGCTGGCCTTGCCCTTCATTGCCTTTTCCTTGCCCTTCTCCTTCGCGTTACCCTTGTCCTTCCCCTTGTTTTTATCGTTGTCCTTGTTTTTGTCCGGCTGCGCTTTTGGCTGCGCGGGCTTGGCAGCCTTCGCCTTCGGTTCCGCTGAGGAGGCTAAAAACGGCAGCCCGACCGCGATTAGCGACGCGATGAGCAAAGCAACGACAGGCCTCAAGGATGAGAAGAATGATGTTTTCATGGAAACACGTGGTTACTGGGCTCGCACTATGCAGACAGGCAGGACTCAAGCAATTGAAATCAGGCGGCCAGAATGCCCTTCACCACCTCGCACGGCTCCACGCCGGTGAGCTTCAAGTCCAAGCCTTGGAAGCGGATGGAGAGGCGTTCATGGTCCAGGCCGAGTTGGTGGAGGATGGTGGCTTGCAGGTCGCGGACGTGGACGGGGTTCTCGACGATGTGGAAGCCAAGTTCGTCGGTCTGGCCGTAGGTAAGGCCGGGCTTTACACCGCCCCCGGCCAGCCACATCGAGAACGCCTGCGGGTGATGGTCGCGCCCGAGGCTGCGGCCCAGCGCGGCGTTGGACTCCACCATCGGCGTGCGACCGAACTCGCCGCCCCAGATGACCAGCGTGTCGTCGAGCAAGCCGCGCTGCTTGAGGTCCATGACGAGCGCGGCGCTCGCCTGGTCGGTGGTTTTGCAGTTGTTGCGGACGTTGCCCTCGACGTTCGAGTGCGCGTCCCAGCCTTCGTTGTAGATGTTGATGAAGCGCACGCCGCGCTCGACCATCCGCCGCGCTAGCAGGCACGAGCGTGCGAAGGACGGCTTGGCGGGGTCACAGCCGTAGAGGTCGAGCGTGGCCTTGGTTTCGCCGCGCAAGTCCATCAGGTCCGGTGCGCTGGTCTGGAGGCGAAAGGCCATTTCATAGGCAGCGATGCGCGTGGCGATTTCCGGGTCGCCGTCGAGCGTGAGGCGGCGCTGGTTCAGGCTGCCAATCAAGTCCAGCGAGTCGCGTTGCAACTGCGCGTCCGCACCGGGCGGGCTTGAGACGTTGAGAATCGGGTCGCCCTGATTGCGGAAGCGCACGCCGGTGTAAACGCCCGGTAACACGCCGCTGCTCCAGCACGCTGGGCCGCCGCTGATGCCGCTGCCCGTGCTCATCACGACGAACGCCGGCAGGTCGCTCGTCTCCGCGCCGAGGCCGTAGAGCACCCACGAGCCCATGCTGGGCCGCCCCGGCTGGCCGAAGCCGGTGTTGAAGAAAATCTGCGCCGGAGCGTGGTTGAACTGGTCCGTGCGCATGGACTTCACGATGGCGATGTCGTCCACAATCTTCGCGAGGTGCGGCAACGTCTCGCCCAGCTCCGCGCCGCACTGCCCGTGTTTGGCGAACTTGAAGCGTGGCCCCAGCACCGCCGCGTCCGACCGGATGAACGCGTAGCGCTGCCCGCCGATGACTTCGGGCGGGATGGGCTTGCCCTCCAGTTCCGCGAGCTTGGGCTTGTAGTCGAACAGCTCCAACTGGCTCGGCGCGCCCGCCATGAACATGTGAATGACGCGCTTGGCCTTCGGCGCGAAGTGCGGCGGCTTGATGGGGAAGGGACTTGCCGGCGCGGCACTGGCACGGCGGGCGAAGGCGTCCGTGAGCAAACCGGCGAGCGCGACTTTGCCGATGCCGACGCCACAGCGTTCGAGGAACCAGCGGCGGCTGGCGGCGGTGGCGAGTGAATTAGTCATGCGCTAACAGCCAGCTTTTGCCGTCGGGATTCGGCAGACTGTTTCCGCCGCAACACGCCTTTGGCCTTGGATTCGATTTGTATCAGTCGCTGCTTTGTCTCCTGGAAGAGCTCATCCATCGCGCCGAACGCAACGGCCTCCTCCGTGCAACGCTTCATGATTTGGGCATAAACCTTAGCCTGTGAAGCGGTGGGCTCGACGACCTTTCGTCCAGCCAGTTGGGTGGCTAGGTAGAATGGCTCCTCGTGCGTGGCCAACTCCAACGCGAGCACGTCGCCTGTCTCCAGCAAGGCCACTCGATAGCGCTCGATTTTCGCCTTGGCTGCATCCCGATCGATGCCGTGGAAGGTGACCATGGTCTCCTGAACGGTATGCCAGTAGGCGCTCTGTTCGGTGTTCATAGGATGCTGAATCGTTGGCTCGTGAGGGTTTGCACTGCGCGTTCTGTGTGAAAGCTGACTTGGTCAAAGGTCAGGTGCGTCTTGCGGCGCAGATAGTTGTCAGCCACGACCGGGCCGAAGACAACATCGTAAAACGCGCTGGTCCCGGTGCGTCCGTGATGGCCCAACCCAGACCGACACGCGGCAACGAAGTTCCAATAATCCCCCGCGTCCAATGCGGCGCGGACGAACACTAGCGATTCGAGGGTGGCCAGTTCATCCCGGCTGACCTGAAAGGCCAGCACGGCCGGACGCTCCGGCGTGTTGGAACGCAGGGCGCGGCTCGTCGCCCAAGCCGCCGCTTGCGGGCGGTAGGTGCAGGCGTAGAAGCCCGGACCGAAATCCGTCCATACCTTACTTTCAGAGAGCCTAACACCTTCCGCCATGATGCGCCGGGCGCAGCCTTCCGTGGTGCCATGAAACAGCACCAAGTCCTGGTTACTCCAAGCTGTGGGTGGCATCGGCATGAAGTGAGGCTAGCTCTTCGCAATCATCTCGTCGAGGTTCAGGAGCGCGCGGGCGAGGGCGGTCCAGGCGGCGCGGTCGTTCGCGTCCCCGTCCCCTTTGCCGGCGAAGGTGGCGGCCCTGAGTTCGCCGCTGGCGAAGCGGGCGCGCTGGGTCGCGAAGAACTTCACGAGCTGCGTGCGTTCCTCGGCGGACGGCGGGCGGGTGAGGCAGCGGCGGAAGAGGTTTTCCACGCGGCTCTCGATGGTGCCGGGCTCCGCAGCGAGCTGGCGACCGAGGGCTTGGGCGGCTTCGAGGATGACGGTGTCGTTGAGGAGCGTGAGGGCCTGGAGCGGCGTGTTCGAGCTGTCGCGGCGGGCGACGCAGGCTTCGCCGCTGGGGCCGTCGAAGGTGTTGAACATCGCGTAGGGGGCGGAGCGCTTGGCGAACGTGTAGAGGCCGCGACGGTAGCGGTCTTCGCCCTGGCTTTCGTTCCATGACTTTCCGCCATAGACGCCTTCCGAGGTCACGCTCGCGGGCTGCGGCGGATAGACGCTCGGCCCGCCAATCTTCGGCGAGAGCTGGCCGCTGGCGCGCAGGACGGAATCGCGGATGAGCTCGGCATCGAGGCGGGAGCGGGGGAAACGACTCAACAGCCGGTTATCCGGGTCGAGGCGGGAGGAGTGTTCAGTATTCTGTTTCCAGTTTTCAGTGGGCTTCGGTGCGCTGGTCGCAACTGAAGACTGAGCACCGAACACTGAAAACTTGCTGCTCTGTTGGTAAGAGGCGCTGGTCACGATGAGCTTGTGCAACTGCTTCAGTGACCAGCCCTGCTTCGTAAACTCCACCGCCAGCCAGTCGAGCAACTCCGGGTGCGTGGGCGCGTCGCCTTGCAGGCCGAAGTCCTCGGTCGTCCGCACGATGCCGCTCCCGAAGAACGCGGCCCACTGGCGGTTCACGGTCACGCGGGCGGTGAGCGGATTTTCCGGCGAGACGAGCCACTGCGCGAAGCCGAGTCGGTTCGTCGGTGCGCCAGGTGGCAGCGGGTTCAACACGCCGAGCACGGCAGGCGCGACGGCTTCCTTCGGCGACAGAAACTCGCCGCGATGATGCCGGTGCGTGGGGCGCGGGTTCTCCGGCGGGCGCTCGCGCAGCACGAGCGTCGTTTGATGCGCGGGCGGCTTGCGCAACTTCTCAATCTCAGCGCGGGCGGCTTTCAGCTCAGGTGCGACAAGGAGGAATTGCTCGCGCAATTGGGCGAGTTGGGCGGCGGTGAGTTGCGCCTCCGGCACGCGGAGCAAGGCGTCGGCTGCTTCGGGCAGTTCGCTCGCGGTGGCCTGTGCATCGCCGGTGGCCGAGATGCGGAACCGGCCCAGCGAACAGGCGTAGTGGCGGCCGAACTGAAGCTGCACTTCGAGTTCGCCAGCAGCGGCGAGTGGCTGGGCGAAGTGGAAGACCGCGACGTGCCGTTCGCCGAAGCGCTCGAAGACGCCCCAGCCCGTCTCGGGATTGCCATCAATGGCCAATGCAGCGGAAGCACGGTCGCCGCCGAGCCAGAGCTTCGCGTAGGTTTGGTATGCGCGCGCAAGCTTCAGCGGCTGGCCGCCGGACTTGACGCGGAACTCGCCGAGGAAGAAGTCGCCCTTTGGCCCTTCGTAGTAGGCCATGCCGGGGCCGTGGGCGGGCAGGCGGTCATCAGGCAAGGCTTCGAGGCGCAACGCAGTGGTGCCGGCGGGGACGTTGCGGAACTTGAGCGTGTAAGTGTCGTTCTTGCTGATGTCGCCGCTGGCGAAGACAGAGGCGTCGGGCTGCACGGTGAGGAGCGGGAGGGTGGACTTGGCCTCATGCGGGCGCAGCGTCGTCCACGGCACGACGCGGGCGCGTTCGGCGTTGCGCCACGCAGCGAACTTCCGCTCCAGATGTTCGGCTCCGGGCGTTGGCGGGGTGGAGTTTGTGTCCGCGGGAAACTTCTTCGGTAACTCAGCCAGCAGGGTGGCGGCGCGCTCTAGGTTCTTGCGATGCTGTTCATCCAACGCGGCGTCCGGCAGGTCGAGGTCGGGTTCGTCGGCGTTGTTGAGGAAGGCCATCATCGCGTAGTAGTCGGTGTGCGGGATGGGGTCGAACTTGTGCGTGTGGCATTGCGCGCAGCCGACGGTGAGGCCGAGCCAGGTCGTGCCGGTGGTGGCGACGCGGTCCACCATCGCGTAGAAGCGGAACTCCAGCGGGTCAATGCCGCCTTCCTCGTTGAGCATGGTGTTGCGATGGAAGCCGGTCGCCACGAGGTGGCTGAGTTCTGAGTTGGGAGTTTTGGGTTTTGAGTTGTTTGGCAGCAGGTCGCCAGCGAGCTGCTGGAGGGTGAACTGGTCGAAGGGCAAATCCTCGTTCAACGCGCGGATGACCCAGTCGCGCCAGGGCCAGATGTTGCGCGGGCGGTCCTTCTCGTAGCCGTTGGTGTCGGCGTAGCGGGCGAGGTCGAGCCACTTGCGCGCCCAACGCTCGCCGTAGTGCGGGGAGGCGAGCAGTTTGTCGGCGAGATTGGCGATTGCCGATTGGCGATTGCCGATTTGAACGGACTTCACGAACGCGTCGGCCTCTTCGGGTGTCGGTGGAAGGCCAATCAAGTCGAGGTAAAGGCGGCGGACCAACGAGTAGTCATCGGC
This sequence comes from Akkermansia muciniphila, assembly GCA_945874145.1. GTDB lineage: Bacteria > Verrucomicrobiota > Verrucomicrobiia > Limisphaerales > SXTU01 > SXTU01. The sequence goes on along the minus strand of CAMCFN010000006.1, from coordinate 75,043 downwards.
AGGCGCGGATGGCTTCAAGCCCTCCTGCTCCAGCCGCGCGAGGATGAAGAGGTCAATGGCGTTCTGCGGCCAAGTCGTTTGCTTCACCTTCGGCAGCGCGGCCTGCTGCGGCTTGATGAAGGCCCAGTGCGGCTGGTAATCCGCGCCACCGGTGACCCAGCGGCGGAGCGTGTCCGCCTCGGCAGCGGTGAGCTGCTTCTTCGTCTCCGGCGGCGGCATGAGCTTGTTGTGGTCCGTGCTCGTGATGCGGCGGACGAGTTCGCTTTGCTCAGGCTTGCCAGGGACGACGGCGCGCTGGCCGGACTTGGCGGGGGCGAGCGCGGCGTCGCGGAGGTCGAGGCGGAGATTGGCCTTGCGCGCGTGTTCGTCCGGCCCGTGGCAGGCGAAGCACTGGCGGGACAGGATGGGGCGAACCTCGCGTTGAAAGTCCGGCGCGGGTGCAGCAGCAGCGGGAAAGGCCAACGCCAGCAACGCGATGAAGGGGGCAACAGGTTGAAGGAAACGACTGGTCACGGCGAGAGGATAGACGGCGGCGATGGGGTTGGGAATGCGTGAAAGTAGGACCGTGCGTCCCGCCTGTCCCACTGACTTGAAGATACCGCTGGGCGGGTCGGATTGAATGGAGTGTCAGGCGGAACGCGCTGACCTACTTTTCGGAGTAGCGCGCGAAGCCCCGAGTCTCTGTGGCTTCGACTTGCTCCCCGGGCTTGCGCACAACTCGTGCGGATGCGCCGGGAGTGGCTTTTACGAGTGCCAGCCCGCGCTCGGGGCCGACCACGCAAGTTGTCGTCGAGAGGCTGTTCGCGGTGACGCAGTCCGGCGCGATGACGACGACGAGGCTGTGGTCGGTCATGCCCAAGCCGGTGCGCAGGTCCACGATGTGCGAGTAGCGTTTGCCGCCCAACTCGACGTGTTGAAAGAGGTCGCCGGAGGTGGCGAAGCCGCAGTTGCGCAGCGCGAGGAAGCGCGTGGGCGGAGCGCCGGGCGCATCGAGCGGCGCGAGTTCGATACGCCAGCCGACGCGACCCGGCGGTGGGTCGCCGATGGCCATGTCTCCGCTGCCGGTGACGAGCGCGCGGTTGATGCCATGCGTGCGCAGGACGCGGAGCACTTCGTCGAGCGCGCGGCCCTTCGCGATGGAGCCGAGGTCGAGACGCATTCCGGGCACAAGCAGCTTCGCGGTGCGCCCATGTGGGTCGAGGACGACTTTCTGCCAGCCGACGCGGGCCTTGGCTTCAGCGATGACTTCGGACGTGGGCAACTCGCGTTGCCGCCGGGCGCGTCGCCAGACTTGCACGAGTGGGCCGACGGTGATGTCGAATGCGCCGTCCGAGCGACGTGAGGTGGCTTCCGCGACCTTGAGCAGCCGCCAGAGTTCGTCGCTCACGGGCACGGCGCGACCACTGCCGGAGCTGCGGGAGAGCAGGGTCAACTCGCTGTTGTCCTCGTAGTCGCTGAAGATTTGGTTCAGTTCCGCGACGCGAGCGAAGGCCGCACTGGCGGCGGTGTCAGCAACGGGCTGGCTGTCCGCATAAAGCACGATGCGGAAGGGCAGGCCCATCTGCGCCTGCTCAAACTCGAAGCGTTGCGACAGGGTTGCTGTCGGTCGGCTGGCACAGCCACCAGCGCCGAGCACGAGCAGGCCGCTGAGCGCAGTCCGGCGGCTCACGTCCGCGAAATCACGTTGGCCTGCGGAGGCCCGCTTGGTAGTATCGGGGCTCAGTTGCATCACACACACATCACGTTTCACGCTTATGTTCGCCGTCATTGATACCGAGTTGCTGAACAAAGTCACAGAGCAAGGCATCACCTTTCTTTTCGACTACGGTCCGAAGCTGCTCGGGGCCGCCATCATTCTGGTCATCGGCCTGGTGATTGCCATGCAGGTGGGCAAGGTGCTCCAGCGCTGGTTGGGCAAGAAAGATCTGGAGCCACCCGTCCGCATTCTGATCGTGCGAGTAGCGCGCCTGATGGTGATGGGCCTGACGATGATGCTCGTGTTGGAGAAGGTCGGCGTGGCCATTGCGCCCATCATCGCCGGTCTCGGCGTGGCGGGTGTGGGGGTGGGCCTCGCGTTGCAGGGCGTGCTGGGCAATCTCATGGCTGGCTTGCTCATCATCTTCACCAAACCCTTCCGTGTCGGCGAATACATCGAGATTCACGGCGTTCAGGGGCAGGTTCACGCTATCGAGCTGTTCTCGGTCATCCTTGTCCACGCCGACCGGTCGCGCGTGGTCATCCCCAACCGCAAGATCATCGGTGAGATTCTGCATAACTACGGCTCCATCCGCCAGCTCGACCTCAGCGTGGGGGTGGCTTACTCGACGGACTTGAACAAAGCGCTCAACGCGGTCAACGCCGTGCTGGCGCGCACGCCGACGGTGCTCAAAGACCCGGTCCCGGTAGTGGGCGTCGCCTCGTTTGGCGATTCCGCCGTGAACATCGCGATCAAACCGTGGTCGAGAGTGGGCGACTACGGTCCGGCTGCGGCGGCGGTGAACCAGGCCATTGCGGAGGAGTTTCGCAAGCAAGGCATCGAGATTCCCTTCCCGCAGCGGGAGATCCGCGTGCTCAACGCGGGCGAGCCTTCGACGATGCGGGCGGCGTGACCTGTGCTCACGGTTTCCAACCGCCGTCAGTGGGCTGCGGTGGAAGTCTGGTCTTGGCACTGGGTCCAATTCGGACGGCGACTGGAAGTCGCCGGCACGGGTCAAGGCAGCAGCAGTTCGCGAATTTGCGGCACGCTGGCGGTGCCGGTTGTGCCGAGTTGGCGAATGACGATGGAGGCGGCGGCATTGGCGAGTTCGATTGCCTCCCGCAAAGTCGCTCCGGCGGCGAGCGCAGCAGTAAGGTTGGCGGTGACGGAATCCCCGGCACCGACGATGTCAATCGGCCCGCGTAACGGATGGCAGGGGACGTGTTCCACCTCGCCGTTCGGAGCCGCGCCGAGGATCCCACGTTCGGAGAGGGTGATGAAAACTTCGCTGCCGTTCTGCTTTGCGAGGGCACACGCGGCCTCACTGATTAGGCGGAGCTCTGCATCGGCGGGCAGGCTGGTGAGCGCGCTGAGTTCCGCTGCGTTCATCTTGAAGATGATGGGCGGCCAACCACGCAAGCCGCGCCGACTGTCACCGACGATGGGCAGTTCTGGTCGCACCCGTCGCAACTGATCCAGAGCTTGCAGCATGCGATGGGTGACGACACCCGTGTCGGGAATATCCACCTGATCGAGCACTACGACGGCCTGCAGCTCGCGGGCGACAGATTCCAGCGAGGCCATGAGCGTGCCCTCGATCAAAGCAGGCGTTGGTGTCCAGTTCTTGCTGTCCAAGCGATTTAATTCCACCGGTGGTTGCCCGGGATGGAGCACGAGCGGCTTGCAGTATGTGAAAGTGCGGCGCAACGGTGTCCGCCTAAAGCACATCATCCACACGCGTGGCGATTTCGCCATGCTCGCCTGTAGTTCGTAGCCCTCGCCATCCTCCCCATAGAAACCAATTGGAATCACATGCCCCACGCCCAGCGCGACGAGGTTGTTGAGAATCGTCCCCGCTCCCCCCGGTTGCGAGCGCACGCGCACGACGTTGTGGACGGGCAGGCCGGTTTCGATGGAGGTCTCGGCGCGCGCCGGGTCAATCTCCAGATAGCGGTCGAGGCAGAAATCGCCCACGAGCGCGAGGCGCAGCGAGGCGTAGCGGTCGGTGATTTCAGCGAAGCGGGCCGGTGTCATGGAGGGGATTAGCCGCGAAAGGGCGCAGAGTTCCCAAAGATGAACTCCCTTTGTGCTCTTTGTGTTCTTTCGCGGCAAAAATGTTTCACCACTTGTAGCGCGGTTCGGGGTTCGGGTCGCCAATGTCCGGAATGTTCGCCTTCGCCGCCGTGCGACCGTGGAGGCTTTCCAGCTTGTGGAAGAGGTGATGCAGGAAGGCCACGTTGTCGCACTGCGCGTAGTGCATCGCACCGCCCATGCGGGAGAAGCTCTTGCAGAAGCGCAGGTAGTAGGCCGGGTTGTCCTTGGGTGGTTCGCCTTGGGTCCAGTCCCAGTTGCCGCCGTCCTGCAAATCCACCACGTAGATGCTGTGGCCGCTGACGATGGGGCGGTTCGCTTGCAGGCGCAGGTTGTTCACGCAACTGATGCTCTTCTCGAAGACCTGTGGCCCCATGATGGCCGAGCCGACGCTCAGGACCACGCCGCCATCCAGCTTCTCCACGGACCCGCCGAACAGCGCGAAGTCCACGCCCGCCGCGCGCCCGATGACGCCACCGTTGAACCACGGATGATTTGAGATGATGTCGTAGCCGATGCCGGGGTGGACGGTGAAGGGCACGTCGTGGCGCGCGGCCTGCGCGAGCACGCTGCTGTTGCGGTGCGGGTGGGGGACGATGTGCTGGCCGGGCTTGAGGCCGAAGCGTTGGATGGCCTGGAGCAGGTCTGCGCGCGCAGACGTGAGCGGGTGGCCCGGCTCGGCTTGAATCTGTTTCGTCAGCTCGGCTTCGGTCGGGATAAACGTGCCGTCTTCGTAGATGAACTTGCCAAGCGACCTGCCGTAGCCCCAGCCACGCACAGCACCCGTGAGCAGCGCGAGGTGGATGTAGCGCCCCGTCTCGTCCCAGGTGCCGAAGCTGCCGGTGGCGACGTTGTCGCGAACGCTTTCGGTGGAGCGGCCCAGCCAGGAGAACTCCCAATCGTGAATCGTCCCTGCGCCATTCGTCGCGAGATGGGTCAGGAAGCCGCGGTCGAGCATCTGGCCGAGCAGGAGCTGGCCACCGTTCTTCACGAGATGCGCGCCGTAGATGAACATCACGGAGGCACCCCGCTCCAACGCGGCCTTGATGTCGCGGGCGCAACGCTCGATGAGCGCGGCGTTGAAGTCGCTGACGGGCGGCGGCGTGTTGGTCGGCTCGATGAGCACCTCGTCCACGGTGCTCATGCTCTTGCGCTGCGCGAGCGGGAAGACGCGGATTTTCGAGAGATCGAGGGGGACGGGAGGTTGCATCGCGGTCGAAGAATTAACGGTCGCCCAGCAGCAGCTTCACCAGCGGTTCGCGACACTGGTAATCCGGAATCACCAAGTCCGCCCCCGCCGCGATGAGCTGCGTGCGCTTCTGCTCGTGGATTTTGCCGGAGCCGATTTCCGTCTCATCGCTGGCCACGGCGACCGCGATGCCGCCCAGCTCCTTGGTGTGCCGCAGTTCCACCGGGCCGTCACCGAAGGAAAGCAGGCGTGCGCCGGAGATGCCTTCCTCGCGGAGGATGCGGTCGAAAACCATCTGCTTGGAGAAACGTGTGTGGTCCTCGTGCCCGCCGTGGATGCGGTCCTCAAAGAATTGGGCCAAGTCCAGCAGTGCTGCCTCCTGGCGGACGAAGGGTTCCAGCGTGCCGCTGAGGATGAAGAGTTTCACTCCCCGGTCACGCAGACGTCCCAGCAGGGCGCGCGCGCCGAGCACCACGTAGGTGTCCGGGCTGGCTCCATCGCGAATGCGTTGGGTGCGGGCAGCGATGGCGCGCTCAAGGCGCAAGGTGTATTCGGCGAGGTAGCACTGCGGCTCGCGTGGCTGGCCGCCGCGTTCCGCCACCCGTTCGGCAAAGCGGGTCATCTGGTGGATGGTTTGCTGACCGTTGAAGGCAAGGATTTCCTCCATCAGCTCCGCCCGCAGCGAGGCCGGAACCGCGTCTGGAAGAGGCGGCAGCATTTCCAAAAACATGGCCAGCATCGTGTCCGGCCAGCCGTGGCGCAGCAGGGAGAGCGTGCCGTCAAAGTCGAAGACCGCGTGCGTCAGTTTGGGACGGGGCGAGTAGCCGGGGCAAATTTCGATATCGACGGGCTGGACGGCAGTCATCACGGAGGGAGTTAATGGCAGCCAGGAATAATTGGCAATGGTGGGGCCTTGGTGAATTTCGCCTCGCGGGGCTGAGTCAGTCGGGGCACGCTTGAGCCGTCGGGCAGCAAACAAGGCTTTAACTGGCCCTGCCCGGCCAATTTTAGCATCGTGAACGGCGACGAAAATTCCTTGGATGCAGCCCGCTGGCGCGCCTCGCGCACGGCACGCGGGAATCCTGCTGAGGAGCAAGGAAGCCTTGCCGGCACGCCTCCGGATTTGAAGCGGGTCATCCTGTTTGCCGGGCTCTCCGCCTTGCTGGTTGGGCTGGGCATGCTGTTGCCGGCAAACTGGAAATCCCTCCATCCCGCGCTGCTGGAGCGGGCGGGGCAGGGGACTCCAGCGGTGATCGATTTGGGCCTAGCTGCGGTCGCTGCGCAAAAACCGGGCGTGGCGAACCTCGCGCTAACAGCGGCGCAATCCCTCAAGGATGAGCAAGTGGCCAAGCTGAGGGCGGCCTTGGTGGCTGGACAGGTCAAGTCCGGCGCTGCGGGCACAGGTGGGCGTGATTCGTATATCGACGGGATTTTCCGCCGGAACACCAACAATGCGAGTCCCACCGCCGAGGCCATGCTGCCGTTTCTGTTGATCGAGGCCAACCGCGCTGCCTTGCGCGAGCACCTCGCCAGCTCGCGGTCGCCCGGGGGGCGGGCGATTCTGGCCACCCGGGATCTGTCCACGACGGTGGAGTTCATTCCGGTGAACCAGCCCGGCGGCCAGCCCTTCGAGGCCACGATCCTGCTGGCGGCCTTGCTCTATGAAGGCGAGCGGTTCGCTCCGACGCTCGCGCAAGACATTCGGCTGCTCGCCGAGCGGACGAGTGAGACGCGGCTGGCGACCGAGTGGGAAAGTTTTTGCTTCGACCTGCTGGCCTTGGGCCGGCGGCTGGATTGGACGCAGCTTTCCGAGCTGCTGCGATTGATGCCAACCGCGAAGGCGCTGAACGACTTCGCCCAGTTGGTTCAGGTCACGCCGGACGATTTGCCCCTGTTCTTTTCCGCCGCCTTGCTGGCGCAATCTCCGGATCGGGTCGCCACCTATCTGCTGCGGTTTGGCAAGGCGGGGCTCGCGGATTTGACCAAGGCGCTTGCCCAAGGCGAGGGCGCGGTGCGGTTGCTCGTGGCACAGCAACTGCCGGTGGGCCCGGCGCGAGGTTGGGTGCCGGGCTTTCTCGCGGCCTGGACACTCAAGGTTCCGCGCGTGATGCTCGCCGGGAAAGTGCTGCTCTTCCTGCTGGCCGGGCTGGTATTCTTTTTGGTGTGGCGCGAGCTCTCTCCCGTCCAATCGCCCGGTCGCGGTGCAGCCGGGGTGCGGATGATTTATTTCCAGCGTGCGGTGGCGGCCGGCTGTCTGGCGCTGCTGCTGCTTGCAGCGGGGGAGCCGCTGTTGTTCAAGCCGCTGGGCTCGTCGGAATTCCGGCTGCGGCTGAAACTACCGGTGTTGACGAATTCGCCTGTCCCGACCAGTAAGAATACAACCGTAACGAAACCAAGTATGGAACTGTCCACCATCCTCAGCGTGCTAATCTTCGCCGCCCTCCAAGTCGGCGTGTATTCCGTCTGCCTGATGAAGATCCGCGAGATCGAGATGTCGCCCGGATCGCCCCAGCTCAAACTCCGGCTCATGGAGAACGAGGAAAACCTGTTCGACTCCGGGCTCTACATCGGCATCGCCGGCACGGCGACGGCGCTGGTGCTCCAGGTCGTCGGCGTCATCAAGGCCGATTTGCTGGCGGCCTATGCCTCTAACCTCTTCGGCATCGTCTGCGTCGCCCTTATCAAGATTCGCCATGTGCGCGCCGCCAAGCACCGGCTGATTTTGGAAAGCCAGCCTGAGCCCGCCCCGCAACCCGTCCTGCCGCTTGCATGAACAAGACGTTGCTTCTCATCATTTGCGACTTCCTCCTGCTGAACCTGCTGGCCTTGACCCGCTGGGATGAGGCGGAGCCCGTGCGCAACACCAGCGCTCCGGTGCCGGAGGTGCAGGCCAACGCCGCCCGTCCCAAGAACCAGGATCTCGTGGACATGATGAAGGTGGCGCTCGAACAGGAGAAGGCCGCGCGGGATCAACTCCAGCAGCGGCTGCAATTTGCCGAGTCGGACGTGAAGACCCGCGAGCAGACCCTGGCCCAGATTCAGGCCCAGCGCAGCCAGTTGGAGCAGACGCTCAAGCAGTCGCAGACCGCCGCCCAGGTGCTTTCCCAACGCTACGCCGCCGTGGCCCAGGAGGCGGTGGATGTGAAGCAAAAGGCCAAGCAGCAACAGGAAGCTCTTACTGCGGCCGCCAAGCAGCAGCAGGACGCGCTCACTGCCGCCATCAAGAATGTTGAGGCCGAGAAGGTCCGGTTGGAGGCGGACAAGGCTAGGGCGGAGAGCGAGAAAGCCCGGCTTGCTCAGGAGATGCAGCAGGCTGTCGCCACCAAGCAGGCCGAGATCCAGAAGCAACAGACCGCACTCAATGAATTGAGCAAGCAGCAGAATGCTTCCGCCCAGCAGGCAGTCGGCTTGGCCACCGCCGTCCGCGTTGCCCAGGCCGAGCGCGACTTGATCCGCGAGCAGTTGGAGAAGCAGATGCAAACCGCTCTTGCCGCGAAGCAGGCCGAGTTGGAGAAGCAGCAGGCCGCGCTGGCCGACTTGGAGAAACAACGGCAAGCCGCCGCCGCCCAGGCCGCCCAGGCATCAACCGCCGCCAAGGTCGCCGAGTCCGAGCGCAACTTGCTCCGCGAGAACCTGACCGACTTGAAGAAGGAAGTGGCCCTGGTGCGGCAGGAAAAGGATCTGCTACAGACACAGACCACCCGGCTCACGGACGGCGTCGGCCAGCTTGCGGCGAAATCCGGCGAACTCGCCAAGGAGATTCGCGAGAACACGCCCATCAACATGAACCTCATGTTCAGCGAGTTTCTCAGCAACCGCGTGGATGTGGCGATTTCGGCGCATCAAGCGGTGCTCCTTGGTTCCGGTGCGCGCCTCAGGGAAGCAAAGAGCGTCCTCGTGCATGATGGGCGGGGCGTCTATGCCATTGTCCATGTGGGCGACACCCCGTTTTCACTCATCAACCCACAGGGCATGGAGCATGTGGGTGCGCGGGTGTCCAGGGGGTCGCAGGTGATCGGCAGTGGTGCGCTGACCTTCATCACCGCCGATCCTCGGCTTGCTGTCATCCCGGTGAACGCACAGCAGGCCATGGCGATGGGCGTGAAACTTTACCCGGTGGCCAGGAATCCCTTCAAGTTCACGGAAGCCGTGCTGGTGAATCGCGGTGGAAAGCACTACGGCGAAGTGGAGTTCAAGCTCGACGCCCGCACTCCCGATTACGTGAAGATGAAGAACCGGATCATCAGCCGCGTGTTTCAGGGTGAGTTCTCGCCGTCAACGGGCGACATCGTCCTGAGCAAGACCGGCGAGTTCCTCGGCGTGATGGCCAACTCAGACTACTGCGCCGTGATCAAGAGTTTCGAGACGCTGCCGGGCTACACCCTCGATGAGAAAACCACGACGGACATGCTGCGCAACCGGCTGCTGGAATTGAACACGCGGTTGTCTCGCCTACCGTTCGCGCTGCAATAGTTGGGGTTTTTGGCGGCGGTTCAGTCGCAGAGAGGCCGTAAACTAGGTGGGCGCTCGTTCAGGTCGGGGCTCCATCTGCGGCTCCAAACTCAGCAACCGCAAGGCTTCCGCCGCGCTCGTTTCGTCTCGTCATGTGAATGACCTTCCCGCTGGCAATCGGGACAGACGCCGAAGAATTCCAGCCTGTGTGTGACGCTCTTGAAGCCGTGCGCAGCGGCGACGCGCTTCTCCAGCTCGTCCGCGAAGCAGTCGTCAATCTCCACGATGTCCGCACAGCAGGTGCAGACGAGGTGATGGTGATGCGCGTGCTCGTCGCCTGTGACCAACTCGAACCGCGCCACGCCATCGCCGAAGTCGAAGCGCTTCACCATTCCCATCTCCTCCAGCAAGTGCATGGAGCGATAGATGGTCGCGAGGTCGCAGTCGCCTTTTGCGAGCGCGGCGTGGATTTCCTTGTTCGTCATCGGGTGCCGGTGCTCGCGCAGCAGGGCGAGGATGGCTTGACGCGGCCCGGTGACGCGCTGTGACTTGTCCCGCAGCCGGGAAGTCAGGTCAGACAACGGCGCGGCGGCGTGGGCGTGCGCGTGGGCGGCCTTCTTCATGGGCGAGAAGATTTAACGCACAGGCGCAAAGACGCGGGCACGCAAAGAAGAAAACTGGTGGCAGTCATAGCGCTTGGTTGGTTTGAAGTCATGTTCTCCTCGCGTCTCTGCGCCCTTGCGTCAAACCGCTTTCGCCTTCACCGGCCGGTTCAGCCAGAGTTTGCTTGCCAGCAGGGAGCCGATGAACACCGCAATGCACGCCATCACGATGGCCGGGCCGCACGGGATGTCCCAGTGGTAGCTCGCCACCGTGCCGACCGCGCCGCCGAACAGGCCGATGATGAGGCTGAGGATGAGCTGCTGCCGGAGGTTGCGCGCGAGGTTGCGCGCAGCGGCGGGTGGAATGACCACGAGCGAGGTGACGAGGATGATGCCCAGCAGCCGGATGCTCAAGGAGATGACCACGGTCAGCACGAGCACGAAGGCGTAGTTCAACCAGCGCGTGCGCACGCCGCAGACGTGGGCGAGGTCTTCGCTCGCCGTGAGCAGCGCCAGCGGACTCAGCTTCGCGAAGAGCCACGCGCCGATGGCCGCGCACAGCACCACCGCGAGCCATACGTCGTCCGGGCCGACGCTGAGGATGTCGCCGAAGAGGTAGCGGTGCAGTTCGCCGCGTTTGTTCTTCAGCATGCTCAGCACGATGATGCCGAACGCCACCGAGCCGGAGAGCAGCAGCGCCATGATGGTGTCGGTGAGCAGGTCAGTGTGCTCCTTGAGCCAGAGAATCGCCGCCGCCACGAGCAGGCTGAAGAGGACCATCGGCCAGGTGGGGTCTTCGAAGCCGAGCAGGAAGCCCAAGCCGATGCCCGCCAACGCGCCGTGCGCGATGGTGTCGCTGAAGAAGGCCATCCGTCGCGCGGTGACGAACACGCCGAGCAACGCGCACAACGGTCCCATGACAACGGCCACCGCGAAGGCGCGGAGCATGAAGGGTTCGATGTCGGAGAAGATGCTCATTGCGCGTGCCCTCCACCGGGTCCGTGTGAATGGTTGTGGTGGTGATACGGCGTGACGTTCAGGCCGTAGGCTTCCTTGAGCGAGTCGGCGTTCATCACGTGCTCGGGCGAGCCTTCGCAGCAGACGACGCCGTTGAGCGCATAGACCCACGAGGCGTGGCGATAGACCATCGAGAGGTCGTGGGAGACGAGGACGACAGTGAGCTTATGCTTGCGGTGAACCTCGGCGATGGTTTCGTAGAAGTCCTGTTCGCCGGGCGAGTCCACGCCGGCGGTGGGTTCGTCGAGGAGCAGGAGGTCGGGTTGTTTCAGCAGAGCGAAGACGATGAGCACGCGCTGGAGCTGGCCGCCGGAAAGCGCGGCGATGGGGCGGTCCAGCAGCGACTCGGCGCCCAACTCGGCCATCGCGGCGTGGAGGCGGTCGTCGGTGTCGCGGTGGCGGTGCCAGAACCAATGCTGCGTCTCGCGCAGGCGCAGGGCGAGGAATTCGCGGACGCTGAGGATGAAGCTGCGGTCCAGCGCGAGGCGTTGCGGGACGTAGCCGACGCGCGGCAGGGCCTTCTTCAAGTTGCTCTCGCCGAAGAGGCGGACCTCGCCGGAGTCGGGCTTTTGCAGGCCGACCATGGCGCGCAGCAGCGTGGTCTTGCCCGAGCCGTTCGGGCCGATGAGCGCGACGAGCTGCCCGCGATGCAGGTGCATGTTCACGCCGCGCAAGATGGCCTGCCCGCCGAGCGTGACGCGCAGGTCGCGCACGGAGACGGCAATGTCGGCGGCGGAGTGGCTGCAGGTGGTGTGCGTAACGCTCACGAGGGAATGGGGAATGGGAGATGGGAGATGGGGGAGAAGCGGGTGGAAAGCCGCACGCGCTTCGACTCCCTTTTCCTTTGCGGAGCAAGGGGAGAGGGTCGTGGGTTGGCCGCGACTGTGCAAGTGGCCGCACCCCTTATCCGGCCTGCGGCCACCTTCTCCCCTCGCTGCGCGAAGGAAGAAGGCTCCGTTGTGGAGTGCGGTGACTTGTCACCGCTTTGGGCGCTGGGCGGACTTGTCCGCCAAGCAGAGCCGCGCGGAAGCGGCTCGTCGAGGTTCAGGCGCGTCCTTGCGCAAGACGGCGACAAGTCGCCTGCAGAAAGCGGTGACGAGTCACCGCACTCCAAAGGGCGCGTGCTACGCAGCGGCGATGACTCAGTCCGGCAGCTCATGGAAATTCGAGACGGTGGCTGTTGGTGCGAGTGGAGGCGAGCGCCTGGGTGACCTGCTGCCAAAGTGTAGCGCTGGTGGACATCTGAATGCTGCCATCGGCCAAGGCGAAGTTTCCCCCGCCACCGTGCAACCTCTGCGACCAGCCTGCGAGATCGGTGGTGGACAGCCCGGCAATGCCCCGCACGCGCGGCAGGGACGAAGTCATGTGGTTATCGCTGGCCAGAAACGAATTTGGCAGCGTCTCATCCGAATCCAAGCCGACGGTGAAGCTCACGTTGGTGTTGCTGAGTAGAGGTAGAAAGTCCCTTCGCATGGTGCGAGTTCGGTCGTCGGGACATATCAGGATCTGAGGTGCCCCGAGTTCATTCGTCATGTTCAGGTAGTGGCTGATCACGCTGCCAGTGCCGACCAGCTCCAGCGTGCCACCCTTATTCGTGGAGAGGCTCATGGTGAAACGGTCTCCGTGGTCGTTTCCGAACACCCTGTGCGCGAGCGCGACGTGCTTGTGGTTGCCTGCGCATTTGACGCGGCCCGATTTAGCCTTTGCTTCTTGCTGCCTGGCCACGAACCCAAGGGCGAGAATCCCCAGCAGGCTGAGTATTACGCACAGCTCAACCATCGTGAATGCGTGGAGGTGGCGGGAGGGAGGTTTTGCCCCTGTAGGGCTTGTGTCGTTGGTTGGCTGAAAACCTGGGGCTTCACTCCAGGCTGACGAATGACGGGCTTTCAGATCTTGGCGAAAAGTTGGGAGAGGCGAACGACTTGGATGCCCGAGGTTCATTGGTCGTTCGTTCACGTTACTTTCCCAAATGCTTCAGAAGCATGTTCAGGTTCCGCCGCAGGCCTTCCTCGTAGGCGGTGGGTTTGAGCGGGCCGGTTTCGAGGGTGTCGAGTTCGGCGACGGGGACTTTGGTGTCGCGGGAGATGCGCTGGGCGAGCTTGGCGGAGAATTGGGGCTCGGTGAAAATGGCCTTCACTTCTTTCTCGCGAATGACTTTGAGCAGGGCAGCCAGATATTTGGGCGAAGGTTCCACGTTGGGGACTTCCTCGATGACTCCGATCAAGGCAAGGCCGTAGCGGCGCGTGAAGTAGGGAAAGGCGTGATGGTAGGTGACGATGCGGCTGCCGTGGTAAGGGCCCAAGGCAAGGCCGATCTCTTCGTCGAGCTGGTGGAGACGGGCGACGGCTTGCGCGGCGTTCATGGCATAGGCGGCGGCATTTTTTTGGTCAGCCTTTTGCAAGGCGACAAGGATGTTGGTGACCGCATGAGCCGCCAGCCGAGGATCGAGCCAGGTGTGCGGGTTGGGGCCGGTGCCGTGGTCATGACCGCGTTCGCCGGGCAGGTGGATGTGGGGCACCGAGGTGATGAGGTCGGCTTTGGTCAGGCCAGCGGTGGCTTCCACCACGGTCATGGGCTTGGTTCCTTTGGCTGCTTTCAAGGCTTTGGCCAGCCAGTCTTCGATGCCCAGGCCGTTGACTACGAAGATTTGGGCACTGCTGAGCTTGCGGACATCGCGCGGGGCAAATTGGTAGTCGTGCGGACCTACATTGGCGGGGAGGAGATTTTCGACCTCAGCTAGGTCGCCGGCGACTTGCGCGGTCAGGCAATACATCGGCAGAAAACTGGTCAAAACCTTTAGCTTGGGGGCAGGTTCAGCCGAAGAGAGTGGCGTGGAAAAAATGCCCCAAGCGGCCACCAAGAGAATGAGCAAGCGGTGGCTGGGCGGCTGCCAAGGCCAGTGCGGGAGCAAGTTCATGTGCAGAGCAATAGCGCGCTGAGAGCCTTCGTGCAAACGATTTGCAGACCAGGAAAAGAAAAAGCCCGCCCGGCTTCAGGGCGGGCGGGCGGATAGATCGGTGGGGCTACTTCATCAGCAGCATCTGACGCGCCCGCTTGATGGCGGTGGTCATGCGGCGCTGATAATGCGCCGGCAGATTGGTGTATTTGCGCGGCAGGATGCGACCGTTGTCGGTGATGAACTGCTTGAGCAGGTTGACGTTCTTGTAGTCCAAGGCGTCCACGGTGAAGTCGATTTTCGGCTTCGGGCGGGGCGCTCGGCGCTCGGTGGTGCGGCCTTTGGCGTCTTTCTTGTCGGTGTGGGTCTTGCGGGGCATAGATGGTTATTTGATTTCGCGGTGCACAGTGTGGCGGCGGAGGGCGGGGTTGTATTTCTTTTTCTCCACCTTTTCCTGCTGGAGCTTCTTGTTGCGCGAGGTTTGATAGCGGGAAGGGGATTTGCCTTCCTTACGCGCTTCGGTGCATTCGATGGTTACAATTTCACGGGCCATAAATTACTTATTCCTTTTCCTTTGCGGGCTTCTCGTCGGATTCCTCGACATCGCTGTCGTCAATTTCTGCTGTGCTGGTGGCTTCCATGGTGCCGAGGGCTCCCAAACGCTTCTGACGGAGAGCGCCTTCGCGTTCGAGCTGGGCTTGGGCTTCCAAGGTGAACCGGGTCCACGGAATGGCCTCAAGCCGGGCTTTGGGGATCGGCTTGGAGGTCAGTTCGCAAACGCCGAAGGTGTCCTTCTCGATGCGCTTGAGGGCTTCCTCAATCTCGTAGATGGCATCCTGATCGGAAGACAGCAGGCTCAAGGCGAAGTCCCGGTCGAAGTTGTCCGTGCCTGAATCACCCATGTGCAGGCTGTAGCTTTCCATCTGGGTGGCGGATTCCTTCGCCAACCCGCTCATCTGGAGCTGTAACCGCTCGCGCAGGGAAATCAAAGTGTTGTAGTAGCCCTGCCACTCCGGCTTGATTTTCATCTTTCCACTCGGGGTCCACACCATGGTCTGTGGCTGCTTCTGGGACGATGCTTTGCCTAGGATGGCCGCAAGGGTGGCCGACCCAACGGCCTTGCCGGTGGGCTTGGTCGGCTTTCTCGGAGCCGCCGGTTTCGACTTTGTCATGTTCGTTTTGGTCACAAATGCCTGCTGTGCGGGTCCGACTACATTGCGCGGGGTTCACCGCCCACCAACGCTGCGGAATCCGCCCGCCCGCAAAAGAGTGCGCGAATGTAGCAAAGGCGACTTTTTGCGCCACAAAAATATTGAGCGATGTTTGGCGGCGCAAAAAGGAGGTCACAACTCCTCTTCCCGGCAACCCTTGACCGCCGAGGAATTGCCGGCAACGGCCGTTGCTTGAGGGGCTTGGTGGGAGCGTCAATTGGGCCGTTCACAGGATATTGGCCGCCAGTTCCGCGAGTTCCGAGCGTTCGCCGCGCTGAAGCTCGGCGTGCGCCGCGATGGCATGATCCCGGAACTTGCTCACGATATAGTTGAAGCCGTTGGACGAGCTATCCACGTAGGGATTGTCGATCTGGTAGGGGTCACCGGCGAGGATGATCTTCGTGCCGTTGCCCACCCGGGTGATGATGGTCTTCACCTCCAGCGGCGTGAGGTTCTGCGCTTCGTCAATGATCAGGAACTGGTTGGTGATGCTGCGCCCGCGGATGTAGCTGAGGGCTTCGACGACGATGGTGCCGGAGCGGAGTAGGTCGCTGCTGCGGCGGTGCTCGTTGCCCATGTTGAGGTCGCTGAGCAACTCCAAAGCGTCGTGGATTGGCTGCATCCACGGACCGAGTTTTTCCTCTAGCGAACCCGGCAGGAAACCCAGCTCCTTGCCCATCGAGATGGTCGGTCGGGCGACCACGAGCCGACGGAACTCACGGTCCACCACGGTGCGCTGCAAGCCCGCCGCCATGGCCATCAGCGTCTTGCCCGTGCCGGCCTTGCCCATCAGCGTGACGAGTTTGATGCGGTCGTCCAGCAGCGCGTCGAGGGCGAAGTGCTGCTCGCGGTTGCGAGGTTTGATGCCCCAGACGCCTTCCCGCGTGTCGATGAGCGGCACCAGTTTCTTGCCGGTGGGATCCACTTTGGCGAGGATGGTGCGCTTGGGGTTCGCCTCCACCAAAGTGCAATACTCATTGGGGAAATACTGGCGGTCGGTCGGCAAGGCCAGTTCTCCGTGCGTGCGGAACTGCGCCACCTGCTCGGGCGTCACCGGTAGGTCCACCTTGCCCGAATACAAATCCTGTAGGCGCACGCGGTCGGTTTCATAGTCCTCGGCGGCGAGGCCGTGCGCGTCGGCCTTGATGCGGAGGTTGATGTCCTTGCTGACCAGCACCGTAGCGCGCTCGGGACTGGCCTGCTTCACCAGCAGGGCCTGCGCGAGGATTCGGTTGTCCACATTCTGCACGCTGCTGTGGACGACGGCCTGGTCATGCTTTCCTTCTTGCAACAAGATGCGCAGATGGCCGCCGTTCGAGAGCACGACGCCTTCGCTCAAACGCCCGGTGCCGCGCAGGCTGTCCAGCATGCGGGAGACGGTGCGTGCGTTCTGGCCCAGCTCGCTGGGGTCGCGTTTGAATCGGTCGATTTCCTCCACGACTTCAATCGGCAGGAGGACTTGGTTCTCCTTGAAATTAAGGAGCGAGTTGGGGTCGTGGAGGAGGACGTTGGTGTCGAGGATGTAGTTTTTCACAGGGTTGTAACAAAGCGTTGGGCCACCACACCTTCAACCGGTGGCGCTGCCGGAATCGGGCGGGTGGCGGCGAAAGTGGAGGGCAGCATCAGCTAGAAAAGTCACCGGCCCGCACCGTGGTCATGCGGGAATACCATTTGCGCATCTCCGCGTGGGCAGCGGGAAATTCGTAGTGGCCGGACGCCATGAAATTTCCCAGCACCCCGTAGAGGTCGAAGTCCACAAAACGCGGGCGCTCATCCAACAGGAAGGACCGGTTCAGAAGCATCTGCTCGTAGGGGCCGAGGCTCGCCGCCAACTGCTGGAGCAGCTCGGCTTGTCCGGCTCGCCAGTGCGCCAGGCAGCCGCGCCCGAACTTCCGTTCCTTGTGCCGCACGAAGGCCAACCGTTCCTTGGCGGGGATGAACTCCTCGAAATAAATGTCGTTGAGCTTGAAGCCGAGGCCTTCGATTTCATCCTCGATATGCCGCCAGAGAACCGTCTGCAAGCCGCGCCATTGGGCTGGGAAAAGCCCCAGCTCCAGCTTCTGATCGAGATGTTCGGCAATCGCCTGTGAATCTTCCGCCGCCTCAAACACCACGTGCCGGCCATCGCGGAGAACCGGCACTTGGTAGGATTGCCCGCGGGTGAGTTTCCACACGAGCGAACGATCCGTGTTCGGAATGTTCGTGGTTTTGAAACGCGTGCCTGAGAACTCCAGGATGCGTCGTTGCACGATGCAAAACGGACTCCAAGGAAACTGGATTAGTTCGATCATTCAGCCTGGGCTGGCAGCTTCATCATCTCGCGTGCGCGGAAGGTAGGTAGGC
The DNA here is from genome assembly GCA_945874145.1 of Akkermansia muciniphila. Lineage (GTDB taxonomy): Bacteria > Verrucomicrobiota > Verrucomicrobiia > Limisphaerales > SXTU01 > SXTU01. The sequence continues at coordinate 57,546 of CAMCFN010000006.1, read as the reverse complement.
CCCCGCACCGAAACAAGCGGAAGTTTCGCAGGGCGGCTGCTGCCCGGGGTTGCACACGGCATTGCCTCCCGCGCGCCGTTCCTTTATCACACGGGCATGGCCTCCCTTTCACGGCTTTGGCTCGGGCTTCCGCTCTTTGCCCTTTCCCTGTCTGTGCTCCGTGCGGATGACTGGCCGCAGTGGCTTGGCCCTCGTCGGGACGCGGTTTGGCGTGAAGCTGGCATCGTGGAGAAGTTTCCCGCCGGCGGACCGAAGGTTCGCTGGCGGGTGCCGGTGGACCCCGGTTTCTCCGGTCCCGCCGTCGCGGGTGGCCGCGTGTTTGTCACCGACCGGCAATTGGCAAAGAACGCCAAGGTCAACGACGACGATCCCTTCGACCGCAGCATGGTCCCGGGCACCGAGCGCGTGCTCTGCCTCGACGAGCAGACCGGCGCGGTCCGCTGGCAGCACCGCTACGCCGCTGCCTACGGCGTCAGCTATAACTCCGGCCCCCGCGCCACACCCGTCGCCGCAGACGGCAAGGTCTTCACGCTCGGCACCGAGGGACATCTGCATTGCCTCAGCGCCAGCGAGGGGAAAGTCATCTGGTCGCGCGAACTGAAAAAGGACTTCGGCGCGAAGACCCCGCTGTGGGGCTTCGCCGCGCATCCGTTGCTCGACGGCGACAAACTCATCTGCCTCGTCGGTGGCAAAGGTTCCGTGGCCGTCGCCTTCCACAAGGACACCGGCAAGGAACTTTGGCGCGCGCTCTCCGCGAAGGAACCCGGCTACGCCCCGCCCGTCATCATCGAGCACGCCGGCCGCCGCCAGCTCATCATCTGGCACGCCGAGGCGCTCAACGCCCTCGACCCCGAGACCGGCAAACTTCTCTGGACCATTCCCGCGCCCATCCGCCAGGCCGTCTCCATCACCATGCCCCGCCAGCTCGGCGACCTGCTCTACGTCTCCTCCTTCTACAACGGCTCCTTGATGGTCCGCCTCGAGGCCCAGCCACCCGGGGCCTCCGTCCTGTGGCAAACCCTCAAGATCAGCGAGAAAGACACCACGCACCTGAACGCCCTGATGACCACGCCCTTCCTCGAAGCCGGCCACATCTACGGCGTCTGCAACCACGGCCAGTTCCGTGCCCTCCGCGCTGACACCGGCGCGCGCGTCTGGGAAAACACCGCCCTCCTCACGCGCGGCGAGGAACTCGAATGCGCCACCGCCCACCTCGTGAAGCAAGGTGACCGCTTCTTCCTCAGCCACGAGAACGGCGATCTCCTCATCGTGCGCCTCAGTCCCGCCGGCCCGCAGGAGATCAGCCGCTGCAAACTCCTTGCGCCGACGCTTTCGTATCAGGGACGCGACGTCGTGTGGGCCCATCCCGCCTACGCCAACGGCCACATCTTCGCCCGCAACGACCGCGAACTCCTCTGTGCCGACTTGCGGCAGTAGCGCGAGGCTGTGAGGTGGACACTCTTGTCCACCAATCCTCCGCTTGCCCCGCTCGGTCTGCTGGGCTACCACCTCCGCCAGCTTCCACACATGAAACGCTTGCTTCTCCTCGTTCTGGGCATCGCGCTTGCCACCCATCTGTCCGCCGCGCCGCTGCCGCAGCCGAACTTCCCCGCCGCGCTCAACGAAACCATCACTAATCTCTCCGCCTTCATCCGCGTGGACACGGTCAACCCACCCGGCAACGAGACGCGCGGCGCGCAGTTCCTCAAAGCCCTCCTCGACCGCGAGGGTATCCCCAGCGAAATCCTCGCGCTCGAACCCGCGCGCGGCAGCCTCGTCGCGCGCATCAAGGGCAACGGCAAGAAAAAGCCACTCCTGCTCATGGGCCACACGGACGTAGTCGGCGTCGAGCGCGAGAAGTGGACCGTCGAGCCGTTCGCTGGGATGGTGAAGGACGGCTGGGTCTATGGCCGCGGCGCGCTCGACGACAAGGGCATGACCAGCGCCTTCCTCGAAATCTTCCTCCTCCTCCACCGGCACAAAGTCCCCCTCGACCGCGACATCATCTTCCTCGCGGAGTCCGGCGAGGAGGGCACCACGCACGTCGGTATTGATTTCCTGGTCGCCAAGCACTGGGACAAGATTGCCTGCGAATACGCCCTCAACGAAGGCGGGCGCATCCACGAAGTCGGCGGCAAGGTCACCTACGTCGGCGTCTCCACCACGGAGAAAGTCCCGCGCCCCTTCCTCATCTCGGCTCGCGGCACCAGCGGCCACGGCTCCCGCCCGCGCCCCGACAACGCCATCGTTCACCTCTGCGCCGCCGTCGCGAAGGTCGGCGAGTGGCAGGCCCCCATGCGCCTCAACGACACCACCCGCGAGTTCTTCAAACGCCTCGCCACCATCAGCCCCGCGCCCGACGCCTTTCTCTTCACGCACCTCGACGACCCCACCGTGGGCAGCTTGGTCCAAGAAAAGTTGCGCCTGAACTTCGGCACCTACCACGCCATGACCCGCACCACGCTCGTGCCCACCATCATCAAGGGCGGCTTCCGCATCAACGTCATCCCCGGCGACGCCCTCGCGCAAATTGACGTCCGCGCGCTACCCGATGAAGACGTCGAGCGCCTCGCCGCCGCGCTGCGCAAAGTCATCAACGACCCGCAAATCGAGGTCGTCCCGCCCGTGGGTGGCCGCCCCACCGCCGTGCCCTCTAGGCACGACAACGAGATGTTCGGCGCGCTCGAACGCTCGCAGAAGCGGCAGTTCCCCGGCGCCATCACCATGCCCATGATGGTCGTGGGCGCGACCGACTCCGCGCAACTCCGCGCCAAGGGCGTGCAAGCCTACGGCGTCGGGACCGTTTACTCGGACAAGGAAGTCACCGGCATGCACGGCAACGACGAGCGCATCAACGTGAAGGGCCTGGGCCAGTTCATGGAGTTCATCTGGCACGCCGTGACCGATGTGGCGGCGGCGAAGTGAGCCTTGCGGATATACGAACGAGCCGCGGAGCGCCCTCCCTCTCCCTCGGAGGGAGAAGGGGAGGCTTCGCCGCCCGTGCCTTCATTCGGGGCGTTTACGCAGGTCCACCGCCACGAGCTTGGTCTTATCGCGCGCGAGGAGCAGGCCGTCGGCGAGGGCGGGCTGGGCGCGGCCTTCGCGACCGAGGATTTGGGCGCGGGCTTTTTCCACGAAGGCTTTCGGGTCGGCGGCCACGCGCAGGAGTTCGCCGCTGTCGGCGGTGATGAGGAGGTCGCCGGCCGCGAGGACGATGCCGCCGTGCGCGACTTTGTCGGTGCTCCAGCGCACTTGGCCGGTGGCGAGTTCCACGCAGCGCAGCTCGGGCCGGGGGCCGGTGTCCACGCGGCCCTCGAAGCCGTAGAGGAAGCCATCGCGCAGGACGGGGGTGACGTATTGGGCGGTGAGTTGTTCCTCCCCGGACCAGACTTTCTCCACACCGCCGGCCTTCACGCGCAGCAACGCCGCGCCCGCGCCGTAGCCTGCCGAGATGAACACGGTATCGCCACTCACCACGGGCACGGCGGCGCTGACGGACGCCTGCATCTTCGGCCCCCACGGGAAGGTGAAGCGCACCTTGCCATTCACGGGATCGAGGGAGACGAGCTTGTGCCGCGCGAAGAAGAGGGCGTGGCGCTGGCCGGAAATGTTTGCGGCGATGGGCGAGGAGTAGCTGGCCTCGTCGTCGGGGGCTTGCCAGAGAACTTTCCCGGTGCCGGTGTCGAAGGCGACGATGCCCGCGCCGCTTTTCCCGCCGACGTTCACGAGCAACATTTTCCCCTCCACGAGCGGGGAGCACGCGAAGCCGAAGAAGCCTTTGTCGGCACCGAAGTCCTTTTGTGTGTCCACGCTCCACAGGGGCTTGCCGGTGGCGAAGTCGAGGGCGTGCAAGTTGCCGTTCGCGCCGAAGACGAAGACGCGTCCGTCGGCGATGCACGGCGTGGCGCGGGGGCCGTTGTCGAAGCCGAAGTTGTCGGTGTAGCGGGTGGGGAAGGGTTGCTTCCAGAGTTCCTTGCCGGTCTTGGCGTCGAGGCATTCGACGACCTCCTCGTTTGCGACGCGATGGAAGAGGATGGCCTTGCCGCTCGCTGCCACGGGCCCAGCCCAGCCGGTGCCGAGTTTTTTCTGCCACGCGACGGGTGGGCCTTCCTTGGGCCAAGTGTCGGCGAGGTCGTTGCCGGCGTAGGCGGCGTTGCGAGTGGGGCCGAGGTATTGGGGCCAGTCGGCGGCGGGCAGGGCAGGGGGGACGAGGAGGAGGTTCAGGGCGGCAATCCGCACGAGCAGGTGCATGGGGGTCTGGATACGGGAGCCGCTGGCGCAAGGCGAGGAAAAGTCCGCGTGGCCAACGGTCGGGGCTTTCCAGTTATGCGAGCCTAGCCCAAGCTTCGCCACCCGCAGTCCGGGTTCATCATGAAAGTTCTCTTCTTACACGCGCACCACGACGACTACGAGTTCACCGCCGCCGGGACGTTCGAACTGTGGCGGCGCAAGCTCGGCGCGGACTTCACGGCGAAGGTGGTCGTCTGCACGGACGGCAAGGCGGGGCATCACTTCCGCACGCGCGAGGAAACGGGCGCGCTGCGATTGCGCGAACAGGCGGCAGCGGCGGCGATTGGCGAGTTTCAGTTCGAGCCGCTGCGTTTGCCGAACGGCCAGATTCCCCGCGAGGCGTGCTTGCGGGTGACGACGGATTTGCTCGCGGCGCTGTGGAAGGCGATTCGCGACTTCGAGCCGGACTACCTTTTCTGCCCGCCCGTTGCGAGTGATCCGCGCGCGGGCATTCATGTGGACCATGTCGCCGTCGCCACAGCGGTGCGCGAGGTGGCTTACATGATTAACGTCCCGCACGCCTTCACGCCTGAGTATCCGGCGGACGAGACGAAGTCCACGCAAGTGAAGGTGCCGGTCATCCTGAACACCTACGACACCTACCAGTTCGGTGAGAACGCACACGACCTCGCGGTGGACGTGGAGGCGGCGTTCGAAGCCATCTGCGACATGACGTGGTGCCACCAGTCACAAATCGTCGAGTGGATTCCTTGGGTGGGCCGGCACAAGATGGCCGCGCCGCAGAACCGCGAGGAGTGGAAAGCGGTGCTGCGCGCACGCTTCCTGCGGCAGAATCAGGAACTCGGCTTCAAGTCGCAGCACGCGTTCGAGATGTTTACCGTGACGGCGTGGGGCGCGGTGCCGACGGTCGAGCAGATGCTTAAGGATTTTCCGCCCATCACGCCGAAGTTTTCGCACGTGAAGAAGCTGCGGCAACGGCTGGCGCGGTGGGGGGCGTAGCTCGACATTCCAATGTCGCGCTATGGTGGGCACGGGTTCACTGCACCTCCTTGCAGCCTGTAAATTTAGTTCGCATCAGCGCACCGCTTTGACGCACACTGCCAAGCTCTATGTCGTTTAGCGCATTAAACCTCGACCCCAACATCCTCCGCGCCATCGCGGACGCCGGCTACACCGAGCCTACCCCCATTCAGTCGCAAGCCATCCCGCAAATCCTCGCGGGGCATGACCTCATCGGCATCGCCCAGACGGGCACGGGCAAGACGGCGGCCTTCACGCTGCCCATCCTGACCAAGCTCGCGGCAGTCGCCGGCCGGGGCCGGGGCACGCGGGTGCTGGTGTTGGCCCCGACACGTGAACTGGTGGTCCAGATCGAGGAGAACATCCGCGCCTACGGGAAGCATCTTTCGTTGCGCATGGCGACCGTCTTCGGCGGCGTCGGTGAAACCCCACAAATCCGCGCGTTGCGCGATGGTTTGGAGATCATTGTCGCCACCCCCGGGCGCCTCATGGACCTGATGGGCCGGCGGTGCGCGGATTTCACCGGCCTGCAATTCCTCGTGCTGGATGAGGCCGACCGGATGCTGGACATGGGTTTCCTCCCGTCCATCCGGCAGATCGTCCGCTCCCTGCCGAAGCAGCGACAGACGCTGCTCTTCTCCGCCACGCTGTCGCGCGAAATCGAGGCGCTGACGCATGAATTCCAGCACGCGCCGAAGCTCGTGCAAATTGGCCGGCGCTCGAACCCCGCCGAAACCGTCACGCAGTGGGCCTACGAAGTGCCGCGCTCGCGGAAGGTGGCCCTGCTCGTCCATCTCCTCGGCGAGCCAACGATGAACATGGTGCTCATCTTCCTGCGTATGAAGCACTCTGCGGACCGACTGGCGCGCCAGTTGGAAACGCACGGCATCACCACGGCGACGCTGCACTCGAACCGTTCGCAGGCCCAGCGGCTCCGGGCGTTGCGAGATTTCAAGTCCGGCGTGGTGCGTGTGCTGGTGGCGACGGACATCGCGGCCCGCGGCATTGACGTAGACGGCATTTCGCATGTCGTGAACTTCGACTTCCCGATGCACTCGGAGGATTACGTTCACCGCATCGGACGCACGGGCCGGGCGCACGCAGTGGGCGACGCCATAAGCTTCGTGACGCCGGAGGACCATGGCGAGTTGCGCTCGCTGGAACGCTTCATCGGGCGTGGCTTGGTGCGCAAGAAGGCGGAGGGTTTTGATTACACGGATCGGCCGGAAGTCCGCACGGCGGGTGATGTAGGCCAGCAGCGCGGTCAGCATCGGCAGCAATCGCGGGGTGGAGGCCACGGCGGTGGCGGTGGGGGACAGGGTCGCCGGGGCGGCTCGGGCGGGCAGCGCGGTTCGCAAGGCGGCGGGTCGAGTTCGAGTGGAAATCGTGCTGGTGGAAACATTCCTCCCATCCTGCGTCCCAGCAGCAGGCCGTCCGGGCGCAGTTGGGGCCGATAGCCGAGTAGGAGAGCGCGGCCCGCCTGGCCCTTCTGACTCTCCCGATTCCGCTTGAGCGGTTCATTTCAAACGGAGGTCAGGCAAACTGCGTTGACCTACGTGGTTGGCGCGTCAATTCGCGCCCACTCCGCGCCAATTCCCGCTGTGCCTTGCGCCTTGCTTTCGCGTCCATTCCCGGCAGACAGTTTCGCCGTGCGAATTTCAGCCGGCGGCAAACCGTCGCGATGAACGCAAAATAAACACCTTTAGACTATGGAACTGACACGCACTGCCTACGGCACTTGGAGTGGCGGACGCTACATGCATTTCGGCGAAGCCCTCAGCGAGGAGCGCTACCTCGCCTGCATCCGCCGCGCCTACGAGAAGGGCATCCGCACCTTCATGACGGCGGACGTTTACAGCAACGGCGAGGCGGACACGATGCTGGGCCGCGCGTTGCAGGGAATTCCCCGCGACAGCTACTGCCTCATCGGCATCATTGGCCACGACATTTACCCCGGCAAACGCGACGGTGCGAAAGGCTTCCTGCGCTTCACCGACCCGCGCCTCCGCAAGCCCGACCAATACGCTAGCTACCTCCGCATGGCCGCCGAGAAGTCGCTGGAGCGCATCGGCACCGACCGCTTCGATTCGCTGCTCCTGCACAACCCCGACTCCATCGGCTACTCGGACGACACCGCGTGGAAGGGCATGGCTGCGCTCAAGGACGCCAAGCTCACCAGCCGCCTCGGCATCGCGCCCGGGCCGGCGAACGGCTTCTCACTCGACATCATCCAGTGTTTCGAGCGCTTCAGCGGGCTCGTGGACGAGGCGATGATTATTCTCGGTCCGATGGAGCCATGGCCCGGCGGTTACGTGCTGCCGGCGGCGGAGAAGAACGGCGTGAAACTCATCGCGCGCGTGGTGGATTACGGCGGGTTGTTTCACGACGACGTGAAGCCCGGCCACGAGTTCGGCCACGGCGACCACCGCACGTTTCGCCCGGCGGGATGGGTCGAGGCGGGCAACGCGAAGGTTGAGCAGATGCGCCCCATTGCGGAGAAATATCTTATTACGATGCTGCAACTCGCCTGCCTCTGGACCCTCAGCCAGACGGCCGTGCAGAGCGTCATCCCCACGCACATCCAGGAAGTCGGCGCGAGCAGCAAGCCCATCGAAACAAAGATCGATGAACTCGCCGCGCTGCCGGATATCAAGCTGACTGCGGAAGAGTGCGAGACCCTCCGGCGCATCGGCGATAACAAGGGCTGCATGAACCTCAAGGGCGGCCATCCCGAATTCACCGGGGAGGCACAGCCCGATCAGTGGCCGCTGACGCCCGAGTTGGAAGCCGTTGCGAAGCGCTGGGGTGTGGACCCGAAGCGCGACCTCACCTACGCCCACGCGGCGTGAGGCGCGTGGCCTTCAGGCCGCTTCAGCTTTCGCCCGCCCGGACAACTTCGCTTCAGCCTTCGTTCTGGCTGGCTGAAATAGGCGACTGCAAATCGCCGGCACGGTTCACGTCAACCGGAACGTCTGCCCTACTTCCTTTAAGGCCAACCGATCCGCCTCTTTCGCCAACGCGGCTTGCATGCGCTCGATGGGTTCGTTCATCGGCTCGTCGCTGAGTTTGAACGTCGCGTGGTGCACGGGGACGATGTGTCGCGCCCCCGCTGTGTCCGCCATCTTGAGCGCTTCCTCTGGCGTGCAATGACTGCGCACCCACGGGCGGTAGGCGCCGATGGGCATGATGGCGAGATCGAACGGCCCGCGACTCCGCAACGCCGCGAAACCGTCCGTGTTCGCCGTGTCGCCGCCGAAGAGCAGCGCGCGGCCCTCGCGGCGGAGGATGTAGCCGTTGTAGCCGCGATGCGTGTCGCTGCGCCAACGCGCGCCCCAGTGTTTCACTTCGATGGCCTCGACGCGCAATTCGCCCTTCGCCGTCCGCAGCGTGGCGCGTTCGCCCCAGCGTAGTTCGTGAGTCGCGGCAAAGCGCTTCGGCCCGAAGATGTCGGCTGTTGCGTGCGCGGAGACGACGAGCGGCGCGCCGGGCAGACGGCTCAAGGTCGGCATGTCCATGTGGTCGAGGTGCGCGTGCGAGAGCAGCACCACATCAATCGGTGGCAGTTCGTTTAACCGCAGCGCGGGTGCGATGAAGCGCTTCGGCCCGAGCGTGCCCAGCCCGAGGCCAAGGCCGATGCGGTTGCCCAGCGCCGGGTCCGTGAGGATGGTGAGGCCGTGGAAGTTGAGCAGGACAGTGGTGTGCCCGAGCCACGCGACCGTGACGGCGTTAGCGTCCCAGCTGGCGGGCATGGGCTTGTGCGGTGCGGGCGCGATGTCCCGGTCCGCTTCGCGCACGCGTTCGCGTAAGAACCTTGCGGCCCAGACATTTGAGCTGCGTAGCCACCACCAGCCGCCCGCGACACCGGTGGTGGCGACGCCCCCGGCTATCAGAGCTTTGCGGCGACTGAAGCGCACGGAGGGAGGTTGTCCCGGAAGGCTGGCGTGTCAAGCGGCCGGGTGAATTGACTAATCAAACGGGCAGTCTGCTAAAGCGTGTTCAGCGTCGCAAAAATATCGCGTGATTGTCTCCGGGGCGTGCTTTCCGTCGTAGCCGTTGTGGCTGCGAGTTCACTCATGGCGGCCCCCGCCGCGAAGACCGCCGCGACCGGCCCGCTGACGTTCGAGAAGGACATCCGGCCCATCCTCAAGGCGAACTGCTTCCACTGCCATGGCGAGGAGGGGAAGACCAAGGGCGGCCTCGACGTGCGGCTGCGGCATCTCATTGCCAAAGGCGGCGAACAGGGCGCGGCCATCGTCCCCGGCAAAGCGGAGAAGAGTCTGCTGTTCACCATGGTCCGCGATGGCGAGATGCCGAAAGGTCAGGGCAAGAAGCTGCCGCCGGAGAAGATCGAGCTGCTCCGCCAATGGATTGCGGGCGGTGCTAAGGTCGCGCGGGCGGAGCCAGCCAAGCCCGGCGCGGCGGACGAGTTTACCCCGGAGGAGCGCGCGCATTGGGCGTTTCAGCCAGTGAAGCGGCCGGAAGTTCCAAGTATTCAGTCTTCAGTGTTCAGTAATCAGTCGGGTAAGGAACGCAGCGGCTCCCAACTGAACACTGAAAACTGGCCACTGAAAACTGGTTCCAAGCCGCACCCCATTGACGCGTTCATTGGCCAAAAACTGGCCGCCGCCAAGCTCAGCTTCTCCCCGCCTGCCGACCGCGCCACGCTCATCCGCCGCGCGAACTTTGACCTCCTGGGCTTGCCGCCGTCGCCGGCGGAGGTCGAGGCCTTCGAGAAGGACACTTCGCCCGATGCATACGAGAAGCTGCTCGACCGCCTTCTCGCGTCGCCACATTACGGCGAGCGTTGGGGGCGGCACTGGCTCGACATCGCTGGCTACGCGGACTCGGACGGCTACACGGATACCGACACCGAGCGCAAGTGGGCGTGGAAGTATCGCGACTACGTCATCCGCTCGCTCAACGCGGACAAGCCGTTCAGGGAGTTCATCGTTGAGCAGATCGCCGGCGACGAACTGGTCAAGCCGCCGCACAAGAACCTTCCGCCCGCCGACGTGGACAAGCTCACGGCCACCGGCTTCCTCCGCATGGCCCCGGACGGCACGGCGAACGCAGGCGTCGAGCAGAAGGTCGCGCGCAACGCGGTGGTGGCGGACACCATCAAAGTCGTGTCCAGTTCGCTGCTCGGCGTGACGGTCGGCTGCGCGCAGTGCCACAATCACAAGCACGACCCGATTCCGCAGGCGGATTACTACCGAATGCGTGCGGTGTTCGAGCCGGGCTTCGACCTGCGCACCTGGCGCACGCCCAATGCCCGGCTCGTCTCCCTCATGTCAGACGAAGCCCGCGCGAAGGCCGCCGAAGTGGAGAAAGAGGCGAAGATCATTGAGGACGCGCGCCTCAAGAAACAGAACGAGTTCATCGACGAGGTGCTGGAGAAAGAGTTGTTGAAGCGGCCCGAGGAATTGCGCACCCCGCTCCGCGAAGCCTACAAGACCGTCGTTGCCAAGCGCACGCCCGCGCAGGTGAAACTGCTCAAGGAGCATCCGACCGTGATGCAGCTCAGCCCCGGCTCGCTGTATCTTTACGAGCAGAAGAAGGCCGACGAACTGAAGAAGCAGACGGACGAGGCGGCGAAGATTCGCGAGAAGAAACCAGCGGAGGAGTTCATCCCTGTCTTCAACGAGACGGCGGCGAAGGACGGCCCTGCGCCGACGTTTCTCTTCCATCGCGGCGACCCCGACCAGCCCAAGCAGCAGCTCAAGCCCGGTGACTTGACCATCCTCGCGGCGCTGCGGCCGGTGGATTTGCCGGAGAAGGATGCGGCACTGCCGACGAGCGGACGCCGCCTCGCCTACGCGCGCGCGCTCACCGACGGCCAGCACCCGCTCACGTCGCGCGTGCTCGTGAACCGCATCTGGATGCACCACTTCGGCCGCGGCATCGTGGCGTCGCCCTCGGACTTCGGCACGCTGGGCGAACGCCCGACGCACCCGGAGCTGCTCGACTGGCTGGCGAGCGAGTTCGTCGCACAGGGGTGGAGCTTGAAGAAGTTGCACAAGGTCATCATGACCAGCGCGGCGTATAGACAGGCCTCGCAGCTCTCGAACGCCGAATTCCGCATCTCGAATTCCAAGGACCCGGACAACAAGCTCCTCTGGCGCCACCCCATCCGCCGGCTTGACGCCGAGCAGCTTCGCGACGCGCAGCTCTTCGTAAGCGGCAGACTTAACCCAAAGCCCGGCGGCGCGCCGGTGCCCATCATGACCGACGAAACCGGCCAAGTCGTCGTGGGCGTGAACACCGACGACACGGCAGGCCGGCCCAGCGGGAAGTTTGTGGGGCTGAACGGCGAGGAATTCCGCCGCAGCCTTTACGTGCAAATGCGCCGCAGCAAGCCGCTCGGCCTGATGGAGACGTTCGACGCGCCGCGCATGGAACCAAACTGCGAGCTGCGCAACGCCTCGACCGTCGCCCCGCAGTCGCTCGCGCTGATGAACGGCGAGTTCGCGCTCGCACAGGCCAAGTTCTTCGCTGAGCGCGTGGCAAAGGAAGCCGGCGACTCGACCGACGAATCCAAGGTTTCGCGCGCTTGGCAGCTCGCCTTCAGCCGACGTCCGAACAGCACGGAGATGTCCGACGCCCTCGGTTTCCTCAGCAAGCAACGCGCCCACTTCACTGCGAACGCCCCGAAAGAAGCCAAGGTGGCCAAGGGCAAGGAACCCCCGCCGACGAATGCGGAGGAACACGCGCTCACGGGACTTTGTCAGGCCTTGTTGACTGCGAACCGGTTCCTTTACGTCGAGTAATTGACCATGACCAGCACCACCTGCAATTCCCGACGCCACTTCTTGGCACAATCCGGCTTTGGCCTCGGCTCGGTCGCGCTCGCGTGGTTGCTGAAGCAGGACAACCTGCTCGCCAGCCCGCCCAAGCCCGACCTCGACCCGAAGAGCTTCGACCTCCTGCCTCGGCGCCCGCACTTCGAGCCGCGCGCGAAGGCGATGATTTCCATGTTCATGCAGGGCGGTCCGAGCCACATGGACTTGTTCGACCCCAAGCCTGCGCTCGACAAGCTGGACGGCCAGAAGTTCCCCGGCGAGATCAAGTTCGACAACGCCGCGCAGGCCAGCCCCAAGGTCCTCGCCAGCCCGTGGAAATTCCAGAAGCACGGCCAGTGCGGCATGGATGTCAGCGAGCTGCTGCCCCACTTCGCGGGCATCGTGGACGACGTGTGTCTGCTGCGCGGGATGCACACGGGCGTGAACAACCACGGCCAGTCCATCTACGCCCTGCAAAACGGCCGCGTGCTCGGCGGTCGCCCCACGCTTGGGAGCTGGCTCACTTACGCTCTCGGCGCGGAGACGAGCAACCTGCCGGCGTTCATGGCGCTCACGGACCCGCGCGGCTTGCCGGTGCTGGGCGTGGCGAATTGGGAGAACGGTTGGCTGCCGTCGCTCTTCCAAGGCACGGCCGTCCGCTCGAAAGAGCCGCGCATCCCGAACCTCGACCCACCAACGCACCTGCGCGGCCCGGCGCAGGAGAATTACCTTTCGTTCCTCGACAAGCTGAACCGCGACCATCTCCGCGACCATCCGGGCGAGACGGATTTGCAGGCGCGAATCGCCAGCTACGAGCTGGCCGCGAAGATGCAGACCGCCGCGAAGGAGGCCATGGACATCACCGGCGAGAGCGCGGCAACGAAGGCGCTCTACGGCATCGATGTGCCGGCCACGGCGGAGTTCGGCACGCGCTGCCTCATCGCACGGCGGCTCGTGGAGCGTGGCGTGCGCTTTGTGCAGCTCTACACGGGCAACCAGACGTGGGACCATCACGGCAGCATCCGCACCGGCCTGCCGGCGGCGTGCAAATACATTGATAAAGGCTCGGCGGGTTTGGTCACGGACTTGAAGGCGCGCGGCCTGCTCGACTCAACGGTCGTCCACTGGGGCGGCGAGATGGGGCGGCTGCCGGTCATTCAGAATGATGTTGGTCCCGCCCGAGTGGGCCGAGACCACAACACCTACGGCTTCTCGATGTGGGTGGCGGGCGGCGGGTTCAAGAATGGCATCACCTACGGCGAGACCGACGAGTTCGGCCACCACGCGGTGAAGGATATCGTGAACCACTACGACTACCACGCCACGCTGCTGCACCTCTTCGGCCTCGACTACAAGAAGCTCGTCTTCAAGCGCAACGCCACGGAGATGTCCCTCGTGGACGGCCAGAACGCGCGGCTGGTGAACGAGATTCTACGGGGTTGAGGAAAAAGGCCGCCACTCAAACTTACCTCGCCATTGGGTTCTCAACGGGCTTCAGCTTCAGGGGCGGGGCGACCACGGCAGACGGCAGGCTGGCCTTGAGCTGCTCAAACTGGGTTTTCAATTCCTTCGGCACACGCCACGAGGCGGCTTCGAGGATGGCGTTGACCTCCATCGGGACGATCTGAATCGCCGCGCCGGCCAGACGCACGGTGTTGGTGGGCGAGGCGGACATCGCCGCTGAGGCGAGGGGGCGTGCCTCCTTCGGGGCGACCTTGAGCGCCGCGTGCAACAGGGGCACCGCGTGCGCGGGGAGCAGTTGCACCAGTTTGCCCAATGCGTCGGGCGCTTCTGCGGGCCACTTCTCGGCCGTGAACGCGGCGAGTCTCAAGGCTAGCTGGACGCGGTCGGTTTCGGCGGTCTGGCCGAGAAGTTTTTCCATTTCGGCTTGGAGTTTCTTTCCCTTGCCAAAACCCTTCCGAGTCGCCTCCAGTGCCTGTGTTTGCCCCGGCGTCAGCATGAAGTCACCAGCGGCCCGCGGGGAAACCGGGGTGGCCAGCAGCAGGGCGAGCGTGGCGGAGGCAATGCGCCGGACGAACCATCGACTCAAAGCGCAGGACGAACTCATGCCCGAAACATCCTTGTCCGACGGCAGGCCGGCAAGCGGGATTTGCCGCCTACAACCGGAGCTTGATCAGGCCGACTTCCAGCGCAAGGGCCTCCTGGACGTTGGTGCGCAGCAGCCGCTGCGTTTGATCAACCACGCGCAGGTTTTCCAACGCCTCGGGCAACGAGACCCGGGCGCTGATGACGTCCACGGGCGCGGCGAGTTCGGGAAATGTCACCAGTTCCGCGTCCGTGCCGAGCTTCCGCAGCCAGATGTCGCGTAACCACCATTGCAGGGTGAGCAGCAGTTCGCCGCGCTGGCGACGGTATTCGGCCTCGATGGCGGCGGTAAGTTCTTCTTCCCATTTCTCCACGAGCTTCGGTTCGGCATCCGGGTAGTTTTGGAGCGGCGAGCGTGCGGTGAGGGTGTCCTTGAGTTCGTCCTTCAAAGCGGCCAGCCGGGCCAGCATCTGGCCCAGCACGCGGTAGCGGCCCAGCAGGTTCTGTTTTGGCTCCGCGAGTTGAGTGCCGAATTCCCGCAGCCACGCGACGTGTTCAGGGGCGAATTTCCGCCCGCCCGCGCCACCGGCGAAGTTCAAGCGCAGGCAGCGCGAAAGAATCGTCTCCAGCAGTTGCTGTGGTTCTACAGTGAGGAGAATGAGGATGCTGCGAGCCGGTGGCTCTTCGAGGGTCTTGAGGAATGCGTTGGCCGCCTGCGTGTTCAAGCGGTCGGCGGCGACAATGACGGCGACTTTCCACTCGGCCTCGGTGGGCTTGAGATTGACGGTATGAATCAGCTCCCGAATTTGGTCCACGGAGATTTGTCGGGACTTCATCTCGGGCCGAATCCACTGCACGTCGGCATGGTTGCCGTGGTCAATCTTCCGGCAGGCCAGGCAGTCATCGCAGCAGTCACTGGCCACGCCGAGCCCGGGTTGCTGGCAGTTCAGCGTCTTGGCCAGCGTGCGGGCCATGGCCTCCAGCTCATCCAGATCATCTCCCGTGAAAAGATATGCGTGCGCCAGCCGGCCGCGCTCCAGACTGCGTTGGAGCAACGTGACGGCCTGTTGCTGGGCGGGGAAATCGACGAACGCCATGCGCGGATTCGACTGTGCCGCGCGGGCTTTGGCGAGGCGAAATTCGGGTGGAAGCCAGCAGCGTCCAGTCACGGGGAAAAACGGCTTCTCGGGCGGACTTCGTCCGCTACACTTCGGCCATGCCTCAACGCCTCGCACTTGCCCTGCTCCTGTTCAGTTTCACCGTTCTTGCTGCCCCGGCCCAGGACCCCGGCTACAGGCACACCGAGGATGTCATCTACGGCCGCAAATTCGGCACCGCCCTGACCCTGGATGTCTTCCAGTCGAATACGACCAACAACGGCTGCGCGGTGATTTACATGGTGAGCGGCGGCTGGTTCTCCGCGAAGGAGAACATCCGGCCCGCCTACTACAAGGCGTTCCTCGACCGTGGCTACACGGTGTTTGCCGTGGTGCATGGGTCGCAGCCCAAGTTCACCATCCCCGAGGTGACGCAGGACATCCACCGCGCCATCCGATTCATCCGCACCAACGCGGCGAAGTGGGGGGTGAAGCCGGACAAGTTCGGCATCTCCGGCGGCAGCGCGGGCGGCCACCTTTCGCTCACGATGGGCACGCAGGGCGGGCCCGGGAAAAGCGACGCGAAAGAACCCGTGGACCGCGCGAGCAGCGCCGTGCAGGCGGTCGCGTGCTTCTTTCCACCAACGGATTTCCTGAACTACGGCCAGCCCGGTGAGGACGCGGTGGGCGTGGGCACACTGAAGAATTTCAAGGCCGCTTTTGGTTCACGCTCCGATACCGAGGAGGGCCGCAGGGCGCTGGGGCGTGAGATTTCGCCGATTTACTTCGCGAGTGCGAAGACGGCCCCAACGCTCATCATTCACGGTGACGCGGACAAGCTTGTGCCCTACCAGCAAGCCGAGTCGTTCGTGGAAAAGGCCACGGAGGCCGGCGCCACCGCGAAACTGATCAACCGCCCCGGCAAGGTCCACGGCTGGCCCGAGATGGTCACTGACCTGCAGCTCTTCGCCGACTGGTTCGACCTGCATTTGCGGGGAATCAAAGCGAATCCCTGACCCGTGCATCGCGTCGAGTCATCCGCCAGCAGTCCCACATGAAAATCACGAACGTCGAAGCGATTTACGTCTCTCAAAAACTTGTCCGCGCCCAGTGCGACAGCGGGCAGGACGCGCTCATCGTCAAGGTCACGACCGACGCCGGCATCACCGGCATCGGCGAGGTGGACTCCGCGCCGCTCGCGGCCAAGGCGGTCATCGAGGGGCCGTTCAGCCACACCATCAGCACCGGTCTGAAGCACCTGCTCATCGGCCAGGACCCCTTCGAGACCGAGCGGCTCTGGCATCAGATGTATCACCGCACCATCTACTCGGGCCGGCGTGGCATCGGCCTGCACGCGATGAGCGGCATTGACCTCGCGCTCTGGGACATCAAGGGCAAGGCCCTTGGCCTTCCCGTCTGGAAACTCCTCGGCGGCGGTTTCCAAAAGCAAATCCGCTGTTACGCCAGTTCGCTTTTCGGCGCGACGCCCAAGGCTACCGGCGAACTCGCCAAGCGCATCCGCGCAAAAGGTTTTTCCGCCGTGAAGTTCGGCTGGGCCCCGATGGGCGAGAACGCGAAGACCGACGTGGATCTCGTCCGGCAGGCGCGCAAAAGCTTCGGCGCGGACGGCGACGTGATGATTGACGCGGGCCTTGTGTGGGACGCGCGCACCGCCATCCAGCGCGCGCAGGCCTTCGCCGAGTTCGGCATCTTCTGGCTCGAGGAGCCGCTCCCGCCCGACGACTACGAAGGCTACGCCAAGCTCACCGCCGCCAGCCCCGTCCATATCGCCGCCGGCGAACAGGAGAGCGGCCGGCAGTCCTTCCTCGACCTGATGGACAAGGGCCGCGTGGACATCGCGCAAGTGGACCTCACCCGCTGCGGCGGCTTCACCGAGGCGATGAAAATCGCGAGCCTCGCCGCCGACCGCGGCCTCAAGGTGGCCAACCACGGTTTCAGCACCTACATCAACGTCCACGCCGCCCTGCACTGGCTCAACGCGATTCCCAACGCCCTCATCGCCGAGTTCGTCGTGCAGGAAAACACCAGCCTCCGCGAGTTTCTCACCAAGGGCCACGTGCGAATGAAGGACGGCTTCCTCCCCGTGCCGGATGCGCCGGGGCTGGGCTTGGAACTGGACGATGAGCAAGTGCGGAAGCACCGCGTCGCCTGAGCGGAACTTTCCTCTAGCCACAGATGAAACACAGATTGAACACAGTTATCAGTGGGAAGCGCGATAGACGTGCCTCTTCAATTCCATCCGTGTTTCGTCTGTGTTTCATCCGTGGCTCAACAATTCTAGCCGTGCTGCTCAGTGGCTCCGTAGCAATCAAGGCTGCCAACCCTGACGGACCTGCTTTCTTCGAGGCGAAGATTCGCCCCCTCTTCATCGAGCACTGCCAGAAGTGCCACGGCGAAAAGAAACAGGAAGGCGGTCTCCGCCTCGACACGAAAGCCGGCTGGCAAAAAGGCGGCGACCACGGCCCCGTCATCGTCCCCGGCGACCCTGACAAGAGCCGCCTCATCCAAGCCGTGCGCCGGAAGGACAAGGACCTGCAGATGCCCCCCAAGCGCGCGCTCGGCTCCGAGGAAGTCGCCGCGCTCGAACAATGGGTGAAGCTCGGCGCGCCTGACCCGCGCGAAGGCACCCCCGCCGTCACTGCCGGCGTGGACCCCGCCGCCGTGCGGAAGCACTGGGCCTTCCAGCCCCTCACCCACCCACAGCCACCCGCCCCCAAGCCCAACGCCTGGAGCCAGCAACCCCTCGACCGCTTCGTGTTCACTCGCCTCCAGCAGCAAGGTCTTGCGCCCAATCCCCCCGCCGACCCGCGCGCCCTCATCCGCCGCATGACCTTCGACCTCACCGGCCTCCCGCCGCCGCCCGAGGAAATCGAAGCTTTCGAGCGCGCCTACTCCCCAATCGGCAATCGGCAATCGGCAATCGCCAATGCCATTGACCGCCTCCTCGCCAGCCCAGCCTACGGCGAACGCTGGGGCCGCCACTGGCTCGACGTCGCCCGCTACGCCGACACCGCCGGCGATGGCGCGGACTACCCCGTGCGCGAGGCCGTGAAGTATCGCGATTGGGTGGTGAATGCCTTCAACGCCGACCAGCCGTTCAACGAGTTCATCCGTGATCAAATCGCCGGGGACATTCTCGCCGCACAAGGGCCGGCGGACCAATACGCCCGCCGCATCACCGCCACCGGCTTCCTCGCCGTTGGCAAGCGCTACGGCTACAAGCCCTCGCCCGACTACCAGCACCTCGACTTCGCCGATGCGATTGACTCCGTGGGGCGCTCGCTCCTCGGCCTCTCGCTCGGCTGCGCGCGCTGCCACGACCACAAGTATGACCCGGTCAGCGCGGCGGATTACTACTCGCTCTACGGCATCTTCCAGAGCACGAAGTGGGCGTTCCCCGGCGGCGAAGAGCAGAAACGCCCGTCCGACTTTCCCCCGCTCGTCTCGCGCGAGGAAGCCGCGCGCCTCGACAAGCTGAAGTCCGCCGAACTCGCTCGTCTCGACGCCGCGCTCGCGAAACTCAAAGCCGACCGCGTCGCGCTCGACAACAAGTCCATCGCCGGTGGACCAGACCTAGGCTTCGAGCTGCAAACCATCGGTCAGCCGCCCACCGCGCCCTGGCTGTCCGAAGGGCCGAACAAAGTGCTGGCCGAGGCCCAAAGCCCCTTCGCGCACATTCACCCCGTGGGCACGCGCGGCGTGCGCGTGGGCACCGGCAAGGCCAACAACGGCGTCCGCTACGTCTTCGCCCGCCCGCTCAAGGCCGCGCCCGGCAAGCAAATGCACTTCACCGTGGATTTCCGCACCGTCGCTCCCACGGACAAGTCCGGCGCGTATCGTTTCTACCTCGGGCGCGGCGTCATCGCGTCGCTCGCGGTCGAGGTGAGTGTGACCGCCACGGAGATCGCGCTCCGCAACGGCACCAAGTGGGAAGTCCTCCGCCAGCTTCAGCCCGGCTCCTGGCACACCCTCCGCCTCACGCTCGACCCCGCGAAGAAGACCTACTCCGGCGCGGTCGGCGTGACCGGCGACCTCACCACGTTCGCAGGCAAACCGCTCGGCGCGAACTGGGATGGCGTGGCCGATACCTTCATCTGCGACGCCATCGGCCACGTCAGCGGCCCCGCTCCCGAGCGCGACCTCGACAACCTCGGCTTGCAGGAAACTCCCTTCGCCGAACCGGGCACCGGCCCCGTCGACGTGCCCACCGCCCCACCCGCCGACCTCGCCGAGCGGCTGAAGCAGCTTGATGCGGACATCGTCGCCGCGACCAAACTGCGCGACGCCGAGGCGGCGAAAGCGTTGTATCCCGTGGCCTATGGCGTCAGCGAGGACAAGCCCGTCAACGCGCGCATCCAGCTCCGTGGCGAGCCGGAGAAACTCGGCGACGAAGCGCCGCGCCGTTTCCTCGAAGTGCTCGGCGGCGACAAGCTCCCCGCCGGCTCGACCAACAGCGGCCGACTCGAACTCGCGAACTGGCTCACGCGCCCGAGCAACCCGCTCACCGCGCGCGTCTTCGTGAACCGCGTCTGGCAATGGCATTTCGGCCAGGGCCTCGTGCCGACGCCCAGCGACTTCGGCCTGCGCGGCGAGCCGCCCACGCACCCGGAGTTGCTCGACTGGCTCACGTCCGAATTCATCGCGTCCGGCTGGTCTGTGAAGGCGCTGCACCGGCTCATCATGCGCTCGCAGACTTACCAGCTCGCGAGCGACGACCACGCTGCGAATCTCAAGCAGGACCCCGCCAATGTCTGGCTCTGGCGGCACGCGCGCCGTCCGCTCGACGCCGAGTCCATCCGCGACTCCATGCTCGCCGTGAGCGGCCGGCTTAATCGCGCCGTGCCCGGCCCGCATCCGTTCCCCGACATGGCGACCTGGCGCTTCACCATCCACAATCCGTTCTTCGCCGTTTACGACAGCGACCACCGAAGCCTTTACCTGATGCAGCAGCGCAATCGCCGCCATCCCTTCCTCGCGCTCTTCGACGCCGCCGACCCGAACCTCAGCATCGCACAGCGCCTGCCCACCACCACGCCCACGCAGACGCTCTACCTGATGAATTCGCCCTTCGTGCAGCAACAGGCCGAGTCCTTCGCCCGCCGCCTGCTCGCCGAGTCCGCCGACGACACCCAGCGCATCCGCCTCGCCTTCGCCCTGGCCCACGGTCGCGTGCCGAGCAACGCGGAAGTCAGTGACGCCCTCGCCTTCCTCACCGCCTACCGCACCAAGCTCACCGCCCTCGAAAAGCCCCCGACCAATGACGCCGAACTCGCCTGGTCCGGCCTCGCCCGCGTGCTGCTGACGAGCAATGCGTTTCTGTATGTGGATTGAAAGCCAACGGCACACACCGCTTCTTTAGGAATGAAACTTTCAACGTCCAACGCTCAACGCTCAACGTCCAAAGCCCTCAACGAACGCGCCGTGACACACGAGCGCAAGGCTCTGAACGTTGAGCGTTGGAAGTTGTACGTTGAACGTTGAACGTTTCCCCTTCGTTCTCCACGCATGAACTCCGCTTTCTCCTCCCGCCGCGAATTCCTCCGCCGCGCCTCCGGCGGCTTCGGCGCGCTCGCCTTCGCCGGCTTGTGCCACGAGACCCAGGCCGCCTCCACCGACCCGCTCGCCCCGCGTTCCGGCCATTTCCCCGCGAAGGCCGACCGCGTCATCTTCCTCTACTCCACCGGCGGCGTTTCGCAGGTGGACACCTTCGACTACAAGCCCCAGCTCATCCGTGACCACGGCAAGGCCGTCACCGCGTCGCGCTGGCTCAACAAGCCCGGCAAGTTCGACCGCTTCCTCATCAAGTCGCGCTGGGGCTTCAAGCAATACGGCCAAAGCGGCACCTGGGTCAGCGACCTCTTTCCCCACATCGGCGGCGTCATTGACGATGTCTGCGTGCTCAACGCGATGCACTGCGACAGCGATGGCCACGACAAAGCCACGCTCGCCGCGCACGTCGGCACCGCTCAGGCCATTCGCCCCAGCGCAGGCGCGTGGGTCAGCTACGGCCTCGGCACGGAGAACCGCAACCTGCCGTCCTTCATGGTGCTCGCCCCCGCCGCGCCCTACGCCGGCGCGCAGACCTGGGGCAGTGATTTCCTCCCCGCCTGCCATCAGGGCACGCACGTCATCCCCGGCAAGGAACCGCTGCCCAACCTCAAGCCCAACACGCCCGCCGCCGAGTTGCAGGCGATGGAGTTGGGCCTGCTCGGCAAGCTGAACCGCGCGCATCTCGAACAGCGTGCGGCGGACGAGGCGCTCGACGCACGCATCCGCTCGTTCGAGACCGCGTTCGGCATGCAGCGCGAGGCCCCGGACGCCTTCGACCTCTCGCGCGAAACCGACGCCACGCTCAAGCTCTACGGCCTCACGCGCGGCGCGAACACGGGCTTCGGCTGGCAATGCCTCGTCGCCCGCCGGCTCGCCGAGCGCGGCGTGCGCTTCCTCGAACTCATTGATGTCGGCTCCAGCGGGAACTGGGATTCCCATGGCAACATGGCCGACCACGAACGCCTCGCGAAGGCCATTGACCAGCCCATCGCCGCGCTCATCGCGGACCTCAAGCAACGCGGGATGTTGGAGCGCACGCTGCTCGTGTGGACCTCGGAGTTTGGCCGCACGCCCTTCCACCAGCAGGCGAACCACCTGGGCCGCGAGCATCACAACCTGGTCTTTTCCTCGTGGATGGCCGGTGGCGGCGTGAAAGGCGGTCTGGCCTACGGCAAGTCCGACGAGCACGGCATCCTCCCCGCCGAGTGCGCGGTCCACACGCACGACCTGCACGCCACGATGCTCCACCTGCTCGGTCTCGACCACGAGCGCCTCACCTACCGCTACGCCGGCCGCGACTTCCGCCTCACCGACGTGGCGGGTGAAGTCGTCCACCCCATCATCGCGTGACCCCGTCCCCATTATGCTAAACACCACCCTCAACTTCACCGCCCCCGGCAAACAGCAGGGCTTCCTTCAGGTCCCCTGGTCCCACAACCTCGGCGGCTGGGCGAACATCTTCATCCCCTGCACCATCGTCGCGCGTGGCACGGGACCGACCGTCCTCATCCTCGCGGGCAATCACGGCGACGAATATCAGGGGCAGATTGCCATCATGAAGCTCGCGCGCGAGCTGACGCCCGAGATGGTCAACGGCCGCATCATCCTCATCCCGTCGCTGAACTTCCCCGCCGCCCGCGCCGCCACGCGCCT
Source organism: Akkermansia muciniphila (assembly GCA_945874145.1). Taxonomy (GTDB): domain Bacteria; phylum Verrucomicrobiota; class Verrucomicrobiia; order Limisphaerales; family SXTU01; genus SXTU01. The sequence goes on along the minus strand of CAMCFN010000006.1, from coordinate 35,129 downwards.
CTCGCCCGTGGACGGCATGAACATGAACCGCGCCTTCCCCGGCCAGCCCGAGGGCGCGGTCACCAGCCAGATTGCGCACTACCTCACCACCGTGCTCTTCCCCATGAGCGACGTGGTAATAGACATTCACTCCGGCGGCCGCAGCATGGAGTTTGTCCCGTGCTCCACCATGCACCTCGTCGCCGACCGCGCGCAGCGCCGCACGATGCTCGACGCCATGCTCGCGTGGAACTCGGACTTCGCCTTCCTCTACGCGGACATCGCGGGCACGGGCCTGCTGCCCGTCGAGGCGGAGAACCAGGGCAAGCTCGTCGTCACCACGGAAATGGGCGGCGGCGAATGCATTCCCGCCGACGTGCACCGCATCACGCAGAGCGGCCTGCGCAACGTCCTCATCCACCTCGGCGCGCTGAAAGGCCGCGAGCAAACCCGCGCCAAGCTCGGCCTGCCGCCCGTCATCCTCACCCAGGCGCTGCACCGCGAGGACTACCTGCTCGCGCCCGAGTCCGGCATCTTTGAAATCTGCCTCGACCTCGGCGCGAAGGTGAAGCGCGGCCAGACCGTCGGCTACATCCACCACCTCGAACGCCCCGACCGCGCCCCCGAGCCGCTCGTCGCACAATCCAGCGGTTTCCTCATCACCATCCGCGCCCCCTGCCTCACCCAGCAAGGCGACTGCGTGGCCGTCATCGCCCAGCAGGTGAGCGAGCAGGAAGTGATGAAGGCGTGAGCGATGCGCTGTGAATTGATTGCCATATCCCTGCTGCTCAATACAAATCTGAGTCTGTAACTGTGCCCTCTCCAGAGAACAAACTCCTACAGACTTGGTTCGCGCCAGCGTTCAAGGCTGCCGGATTCAAGAAGACCGGTGCGACATGGCACCGGCCGACGAAAGAGTTAATCCACGTCTTCAACATCCAAGGATCTCAGTGGAGTCGTAGCTTTTACTTCAACCTGGGTATCTACATCACAGCACTTGGCACCTCGGATCGCCCTCCGGAGCCGCACTGTCACATCCGAGAGCGCCTTGATGCCATTGTCCCGGACAGGAAGCGTTTCATTCAACTGTCCGACTTCGTGCAGGAGCTTCCAGAGGAGCAACGTCGAAGTGAGCTGGACGTGATTATTTTGCGATGGGCTATCCCGTGGCTTGACCGGATGAGTTCTGCCGATCAGCTCCGGCATTACATCCTGCAAGAAAAGAGGCACGGATTGCCCGTCACTACATCGGCGTATGAACACCTTGGGATTACACCTGCCTAATCGTGCGATGTGTTGGACCAGGCCATCGCGTGACGGTGGCTCGTGAACTTCTTTCGTTTAGCAATGAAACCGACGCTCAACTTGAAAGCCGCCATTCTCCTCGCCGCACTTGCCCTCCCGTTCACCCTCCTCGCCGCCCCGCCGCCCAAGGCCCCCGAAGTCCCCGCTGAGTTGCCGCCGCGCATCGAGCTGCTCCAGCCGGGCGTGAAGCTCACGCTCCTCGCCGAGCATCCCGCGCTGGTCACGCCCACGGGCATTGACGTGGATGCGCAGGGCCGCATCTGGACGGTGTCGTGCCACACGCACTTCCGCCCGCAGGGCTACGCCGGACCGGAGCATGACGAGGTGCTGGTCTTCGACCGCGACGGCAAGAACCGCCGCGTCTTCTACAACAAGACGGACATGACGATGAACCTCAAGCTCGGCCCCGGCGGCTGGGTGTATCTCGCCGAGCGCAGCCGCATCCTGCGCGTGAAGGACTCGGACGGCGACGGCGTGGCGGACGTGGCGGAGAACGTCGCCGTGCTCGGCACCGTCGCCGACTATCCGCACAACGGCCTCGCCGGGATGGCTTGGCTGCCCGATGGCGACCTGATGTTTTCGCACGGCGAGAACTTCGGGAAGGACTGGACCCTCACGGGCCGCGACGGCACGAAGCTCACGGGCCGGGGCGAAGGCGGCATCTTCCGCTGCCGCCCGGACGGCTCGGGCCTGCGCCGCATCGCGCGCGGTTTCTGGAATCCCTTCGGCCTGCTCGCGCGCCAGGACGGCGAGCTGTTCGCCGTGGACAACGACCCCGGCAGCCGCCCGCCGTGCCGCCTGCTGAACATCATCGAAGGAGCGGACTACGGTTATCAATGGGTCTATGGCAGTGCGCCGGTGCATCCGTTCGTCGCGTGGAACGGCGAACTGCGCGGCACGCTGGGCATGGTGCATCCGTCCGGCGAGGGGCCGTGCAGCATCGTCGAGCTGGGTGGCGGCGTGCTCGTGCCCTCGTGGAGCAATCATCGCCTCGACTACTTCCCGCTCACACGCAAGGGCGCGGGCTATACGGCCAGCCGCGTCGAGCTGTTGCGCGGCAGCGATTTCTTCCGGCCCACCTGTCTCGCGACGGGACCGGACGGCGCGTTCTACTTCAACGACTGGGTGTTCAGCTCGTATCCCATTCACGGCCGAGGGCGTTTGTGGAAGCTGGAGGTGGACAAGGCGAAGGCAACCTGGCTCAAGCCGGTCGCCGAACCACCCAACCCCGACGCCCAGCTCGCGAAGAACCTCCGCGACGGCAAGTCGAAGCCTTCGGAACGGCAGCTCTTCGACCTCGTGCGCGGCAGCGACGCGTATCTGGCCGACGCCGCGTTGACCGCGCTCGCCCGCATCGGCGCGAACTGGACGACTGAGCACGTGCGCGGGCTGGCCGCCAAGGACCGCGTGTGGGCGCTGGTGGCGTTGCGTCGCGTGAACTTGAGCGAGGAGAAGTGGGTGCGCCTGCTGCTCAACGATGCCGACCCGGAAATCCGCTTCGAGTGCCTGCGCTGGATTGCCGACGCAGTGCTCATCGGCTTCAGCAGCGACGTCGAGCGGATGCTCACGCGGCCCGACCTCGACTACCGCCTGTTCGAGGCCGCGCTCGCCACATGGAACACGCTGCGCGGCAAGCCCGAGGCCGGCGTCACCGATGCCGCCGTGCTGGTGGACCGCGTGACCGACGCCGCGACGCCCGCGCGCCTCAAGGGCTACGCCCTCCGCCTCGCGCCCGCCACGCATACCAAGCTCACCGTGCCGCTCCTGCGCGAGCTGCTCACCGCGAACGACCCAGTCCTCTCGCTCGAAGTCGTCCGCACGCTAGCGGCCCGCGACGCGGACGATGCGCGTCTCGTGCTTGCTGAAATTGCTGCGGATGAGAAGCGCACCACCGAACTTCGCGCTGATGCCACCGCCGGGCTGGCTTCCGCGCTCACGCCGGTTCACCTGCCTTTGCTGGTAAACCTCACCGCGCACGCCAACGCCTCGCTACGGAACGAAGCCTTGCGGGCACTGCGCACGCAAACGCTGGACGCCTCTGTCAAGCAGGCGCTCGGAGCCATCGCTAAACGCCACCCCGACTCCGCGTCGCTGGTAAAAGCCTTGCTGGAGCCCGCTTCCATTGAGGCTGGCCGCCCGCCGGTGGAGGACACCGTCGCGTGGTTGAAGCGGCTCGCCGCCCTGCCGGGCAAGCCAGATGCCGAGGCCGGCCGCCGCATCTTCTTCCACTCGCGTGTGGCGATGTGCTCCACCTGCCACCGTCACAGCGGACGCGGCAACGTCGTTGGCCCGGACCTGAGCCTCGTCGCGCAGCAGGGCGACCAGCGGGCCATCCTGCAATCCCTGCTCGAACCGAACCGCGAGGTCGCGCCGCAGTTCTTCCCCACGCAACTGGAGCTGAAGGATGGCAGCGAGTTCACCGGCATCCTGCTGCGCTCGTCGAGCGTGGATGTCTTCCGCGACCTCACCGGCAAGGAGCGCAGCTTCAAACCGATCGACATCGTGAAGCGCGCCGAGTTGAAAACCTCGCTCATGCCAGCAGGCCTGGTCGCCTCGGTCACGGACACGGAGTTGCGGGACTTGCTCGCGTTTCTGACCAGCCGTGCCGCGCCTGAAATAGCCCGGGCGGCAGCAGCCACGCCCAAGTCCAAGTAGCCGTGAACCCAGTGCACGCGTGAGCGAACCGCCTTCCACTCCGCCGCCGCCCAGCCGCCAAGCTTTGCTGCTGGTGGCCTTTATGTGGTTCGCCTACTTCCTGAATTACTGCGACCGGCAGGCGGTGTTCTCGATGTTCCCGGTGCTCAAGTCCGACCTCGGCTTCACGGACAAACAGCTCGGCTTCGTCGGCGCTTCTTTCCTCTGGATTTACGGCGTCGGCAGCTTCTTCGCGGGGCAGATTGGGGACAAATTCTCCAAGCGCCGACTCATCGTGTGGAGTCTCGCGCTGTGGAGCCTCGTCACCATCGCGACCGGCATGGCGAATTCGCCGAACATGGTGCTGGCGCTACGCGCGCTCATGGGCATCTCCGAGGCTCTCTTCATGCCGGCGGCCATCGCGCTCACGGCCAACGCCTTTCCGCCCGCCACCCGCTCGCGCGCCATCGCCGCGCTCACCACCGCGCAAATCCTCGGCAACGTGGGCGGTGGCTGGTTCGGCGGCTGGATGGCGCAGCAAGGCCAGTGGCGCATGGCGTTCTTCGTGCTCGGCGCGGTGGGCCTGGTCTTCGCGCTGCCTTACTTCGCCTTCCTGCGCGGCGTGAGTGAAGAGGCGCAGGTCGAGACCAAGAAGAGCGGCGGTTCCGGCGCGCTCGCCGGGCTGGCGCAAACACGAACCTACTGGCTGCTCTGCGTGGTCTTCCCCGTGTTCGTCTTCGGCCTGTGGCTGCTCTATGGCTGGCTGCCGAACTTCTTGAAGGAAAAGTTCGAGCTGAATCTCGCCGATGCCGCCTTCAACGCCACCGTCTTCCTCCAAGGCGCAACGCTCGTCGGGATGCTCTCCGGCGGCGTGCTGGCGGACAAGCTCTACCGCCGCACGAAGGCCGCGCGTCTCTGGCTCCTCACCGCGAGTCTGCTGGGCTGCGCGCCGTTCCTCCACTACCTCGGCAACAGCGACACGCTCGCCGCCACGCGCATCGCCGCGATGGGCTTCGGCCTCTTCAGCGGCTTCTTCATGGGCAACATCTTCCCGTCCGCGTTTGAAATCGTCCCCGCCGACGCCCGCGCCTCGGCGGTGGGCGTGCTGAATCTCTTTGGCGCGGTCATCTCCGGCTTCGCCACGCTCGCGGGCGGCGCACTCAAGCAGAGCGTCGGCATCAACAATCTGCTCACCTACACCGCGCTGGCCTACGTGCTGGCGGGGCTGGCGGTCATCGCGGGCATCCGGTTCCTGTTCCATCGCGACTACGAAAGGGTTCACTGAATGAAATGCGCATCCCAACTCTTCGCCATCGCAACGCTCGCCCTCGGGTTGAGCCTCAGCGCGGCCTTCGCCGCTTCCCCCGGTGAGCCGCAGGACATCGCGTTCATCGCGAAGGCCGATGGCACAACGCAGCGCTACGTCGAGGTGGTGCCGCCGGGATTTGATGCGAGGGAACCGCACGACGTGCTCATCGCCTTTCACGGGCACGGGTCGGACCGCTGGCAGTTCATCCGCGATGCGCGGGGGGAGTGCCGTGGCTCGCGCGATGTCGCGGCGCGGTTCGGGATGATTTTTGTCTCGCCGGACTACCGCGCGAAGACCTCGTGGATGGGGCCGCTGGCCGAGGCGGACACGGTGCAAATCATCGCCGAACTGCGGCAGCGGCACAAAGTCGGGCGCGTGTTCCTCGTGGGCGGCTCAATGGGCGGGACGGCGGTGCTGACTTTCGCGGCGCTGCACGCGGAACTGGTCGCAGGCGTGTGTAGTCTGAACGGCACGGCGAACCACGTGGAATACGACAAGTTCCAGGACGCCGTCGCCGCGTCCTTCGGCGGCACGAAGGCGCAGGTGCCGGAGGAATACAAGAAGCGTAGTGCCGAGCTGTGGCCGGAGAAATTCACGATGCCCGTGTCCTTCACCACCGGCGGGAAGGACACGGCTGTGCCGCCGCAGAGCCTGCTGCGGCTCGCTGATAAGCTGAAGCAGGCCCGGCGCAAGACGCTGCTGCTGCACCGCGAGGCGGGTGGGCACGCGACGACTTACGAGGACACCACGGCGGCGCTGGAGTTTGTGCTGAACGCCGCCGGGGTGAAGCTGCCGGGTTCAGCAAATGCCTCCGTCGCACTCCCCGCGCCTGCCGGCGATGAACAGCCGTTCATTGTCTCCGAGGCGAAACGCTTGCAGGAGAAACTGGCCCGCCTGCGCTCGGACTTTAATCCGCTCGTTGAACCTGCGAAGGCCGACCGCTTCGCCGACGCGGATATGTTTCACAAAGGCATCACTTGGGCGCTGCGTTACGAGACCAAGCTCGCAACCAACGACGTTGCATTGCTCAAGAAAGCCCTCACGCGCGGCCAGCAGCGTGCCGACGCCTTGTTGGCCAACACGCAGCCGTGGGCCGCCCGCAAAGGCAAAGTCCTTCGCGGCTTCGTCTCCACCGTGGACGGCTCCACGCAGCCCTACGGCGTCATCATCCCCGCGCGCTACGACGCCTCCAAGCCGATGCGCCTTGATGTGGTCCTGCACGGCAGCTCGAAGCCAGTGGGCATGAGCGAGCTGAAATTTGGCGCGCGCTTCGACGAGGGCGATGACGCGGCGAAGTCCGCGCCGGACGTGGACTTCATCGAGCTGCACCCGCTGGGGCGCGTGGAGAATTGTTATCGCTGGGCGGGCGAGACGGATGTGTTCGAGGCTATCGAGGCCGTGTGTCGGAACTACAAGATTGACCGCGACCGCATCGTGCTGCGCGGCATGAGCATGGGCGCATCCGGCACCTGGCATCTTGGCTTGAAGCACCCCAGCCGCTTCGTCGCGCTCGGGCCTTACTGCGGCTACGTGGACACGCACCGCTTCTCGGAGACGCCGATTCCGAGCTTCATCAAGGTCGGCCCGCTGCCAGTGCATCAGGAGCGCGGCTTGCACATGCTCGACTCGATTGATTACGCGGCGAACGCCAGCGTCGTGCCCGCCATCGGAGCCATTGGAGACAAGGATGTGTTCTTCCAGTCGCACGTCCACATGCGCGAGGTCATGGCGAAGGAGGGCCTCGAAATGTTGAACCTCATCTCGCCCGGCACCGGCCACACGATTGACCCGGTGACGCATCGCGAACAGATGCGGCGCATCGGCGAGCACGTCGCGAAGGGCCTGGACCACGCGCGCAAGGAGCTGCGTTTCGTGACGTGGACGTTGAAATACAACCGCTGCCATTGGCTGGAATTGCTCGCGCTGGGCGAGCACTACGAGCGGGCGGAAATCGTCGCAAAAGCCGCTGAGGACGGTTCAGTGGATGTGAGCCTCGCGAAGAACATCGCGCAGTTTGCCATTCACCCGCCGATGCTGGTTTCGCCCAACGCAAAAGTCCGCATCGCCGGGGCGGAAATTACTTTGCCGAAGCGGACAGCGGGCGAACCCCAGGCGCTGGTCTTTGCACTGGAGCAGGGCAAATGGAAGTTCGCCGGCCCGCGCATCTCCGTCCCCCTCGCAGGCAAACGCCCCGGCGTCCAAGGCCCGATTGACGATGCCTTCGATTCGCCCTTTCTCTGCGTGCGCGGCACGGGCACGCCGTGGAATCCTGCGGTCGGTGCGTGGGCGGACGCGAGCCTGCGGCGCTTTGCCTACGAGTTCGCCCGCTACATGCGCGGCGACCTGCAGGTGAAGAACGACACGGAGGTCACCGAGGCCGACGTGCGCACGAAGCACCTCATCCTCTTCGGCGACCCCGGCAGCAACCCATGGATCGCCAAGGCGCTGCCCAAGCTGCCCGTCACCTGGACACGCGACACGGTGAAGCTCGGGCCGGAAAGCCACGCTGCGAAGGACCACGCGCCCGTGCTCATCAATGCGAGCCCGTTTCCCGGCGCGGGTGACCACTACGTGGTCATCAACAGCGGCCACACGTTCCACGAGAAGGAGTTCGCCGCGTTCAACTACCTGCTGTTCCCCCGTCATGGCGACTGGGCGGTGATGAAACTCGGCGCGGGCGCTGAAGCGTGGAAACCCGGCACGTCCACCTTCCCGGAAGAGGCCGTTCGCGCAGGTTACTTCAACGAGGCGTGGAAATGAGCTGGCTTGGCAGCCCGCTCAGATGTCCGACTTTCCAGAGGGCGCGGGCTTGATTTGCAAGGCGGCCCAACCTTCCGGTCCAAGCTGCTGGAGGGTGGCCATGTTCCGCTCGTAAATGGGCTCGGCGGCTGGATAGGACTGAACGGCCTGCTCGATGCTGGCCTCCCGCAGCAAGTGCAGCGTGGGGTAGGGCGCGCGGTTGGTGAAATTGCCAAGGTCATCCGGCTCGCACTCGGCGAACTGGTATTGCGGATGGAAGCTGGCGATCTGGATCACGCCGCGCAACCCGGCCTTGCGCACGGTCGCCTCCGCACGGGAGAGAAAAGCCTGGAAGACAAAGAACTCCTCCAGCACGTGCGGATGGATGAGCAGGGTGTTGTCCGTCACTTCCGCCGGAGTGGCGTGCAGATGCGCCAGCTCGGTGCGCAGGTCGGCCAGCAACTGGTCTTCCGTGCGGGCGCTGCTGACGACGTAGCGCACCTGTCCCTTGCGCTGAACTGGTTTGGCGAAGGGACAGAGATTGAGGCCGATGACCGCCGCTTCTACCCAGTGGCGCATGGCGGCGATGACAGCGGCGTCGGACGGAGCAACCGGTTCGGACATGGGCGCAGCCTATGCCGCCGCGAGGAGCTTGGGAATGGCGAGCTGGCAAACAAAGGGCACCGGCGCTTCACCGAGCGAGGGCATATCCGTGTTCACCGCAGTTCAGCACTTCTGAAAACTCGGCGAGGCCAGCAGCAGTGCGAGCGGGGCGCCGGATTCCTTGCAGGCGGTGATTTCGTCGGCGTTGGGCGCGCGGCCTAGCAGGTGCGCCATCTGGTTTTCCTCGGTTGCGAAGCTGGCGCGGAGTTTGTCGGCTTCGAGCTTGGTTGCGTTGCCGAGTTCGTTCTTGGTCAGGGCGACGGCGAAATTCCAGCGCCAGAGGAGCGTGCCCAGCCACGGCGCGGCTTCCTCCGGGTAGCCATCGGGCGTCGGGTAGTGGAAGGGCGCGTGGCCCATGCGCAGGAGGTAGTCCTGAATCGAGGGGCCCGCGTCGGTGGTCGCGTGCGTGGCGCGCAGCGTGGAGACGATGTAGTGGAACGGGCGCTTGAGCTTGTTGCCGCGCGTGGTGAGGAAGGCGTCGGTGGCGAAGAGCGCGCGCAGCGTGGCCGGAATGTCGCCGCCGGACGCAATGAACTGCTCCGCGACCGCGCTGACGGCGGCGGCGGGCGGGGCGTCCGCGATGAAGCGCTGGCAGAGCTTGGTGGCGATGAACTTCGCGGTGGAGGGGTGCAGGCCGATGATGCCGAGCACGGTGTCCAGCTCGCCTCGCCCGAGGATTTCGATTTCTTCGGGTGTGGCGCGCTTGGGAATCGCCGGGATGACGTGGCCGAGGACGACTTTCTCGCCGCGGTCGTGCTGGAAGGGTTTGAACTCGACGCTGCCGAGGTTCAGCTTCGAGCGGCCAACTTCCTGCACGCCCCAGCCGGTGAGGCAGCGGGCGACTTCCATAACGTCCTTCTGCGAATAGCCGCCGTGGACGCCGAGCGTGTGCAGCTCCAGCAGTTCGCGCGCGTAGTTTTCGTTGGGCTTTTCGGCGGCGTTGGCCTTCTTGTTCACGCGGCCGTCGAGATACCAAAGCATCGCGGGGCTGAGCGCAGAGGCGCGGAGCATCGCGGGGAATTTGCCGAGCGCGTGCGCGCGGATGACATCGCGGTCGTCGGCGACCTTGAGCCACTTCGCGTCGCCCTTGGAGGGGTCAATGTTGAAGTGGTCGCTCCAGAAATTGACCATCACCTCGTAGAGCTGGCGCTCGGTGAAGACGGCGCGCAGCACCGTGCTGCGGACGAGGGCGTCGAGGAGATGCTTCTCCTGATACTCGAAGAGTTCGCCGAGCGGCTCGTTGAGCAACTCGAAGCGGCGCGTGGCGTTCTCGCAGTTGGGGTCGTCAATTCTCTCAGGCGCGAGCTGCTGGTCGAGGAAGGCGGCGAAGGCGGCTTCCTCGGTCACGCCGAGCTTGCGCGTGCGTTGGTAGTCCCACGGTCGCACGCCGAAGGTGAGGCGGTTCAACGCGTGCGAGACGAGGTCAATGTCCTTGCCGGCGGGCACGGTGTAAGGGCCGTCCGGCGGCGCAGCGGCGCGGCGTCCGGGGAGCAGGGCGTCGGGGACTTCGAGCTTGTCGCAGCCAACGGCGACGGCGGCGAGCGACGCGGCGGAACCGGTCTGGAGGAAGTGGCGGCGGGAGAAGTTCATGCGGCGGCAGGGACAGCAGGCGGTTCAGTCGAGGGCAGCGCGGGAGTTGGAGTGTTTTCCTTCTTAGCCTCGCGAACGGCGAAGACCAGCGCGGCGAAGCCGGTGACGAGCGTCCAGATGCTCAGGCCCATCCACCCGATGAAGGGCAGCAGATACGTGAGCGTGAGCACGACTCCGCCGCGCAGGACGCGCCGCCATGGCTGGGCTTCGTCGAGCGGCGAGGGCAGGCCCGCACCGATGCGCTTGGCTAGGCCAGCGGACCCGGCAAGGCCGCCGAACAACACGACGGCGAGGAAGACAAAGCCCACGATGTTCAGCAGCGGGTTGTTGCCCTTTGTGAACAGCAGTAGCGCGATGCCGATGAACGGCGCGGTCATCGCGAGGCCGGCAAAGGTGAGCTTCCACGGGCGGCGGTATTGGTCGCGAGACCGCTCGACGAGGGCGGGGAAGAGGGCTTCCGCCGCGAGCCAGTAGGCGATGAAGATGAGGAGGCCGCCGAGGATGGAGAGGAAGTATTTGAGGACGTCTGCCATTATCATAAGTTTGATGTGCTGAGGTGACGCTTGCGGCAGCCGGTCGTTACGAACAAAATTGGGGCTGCGCTAAGGAAGGTAGGACACGGGCGGCGGGAGGGAAGTTTCAAGTTTGAGGCGCTCGGGCAGTGTTCAGTAATCAGTGTTCAGTTGGGAAGCAGCGCTCGAAGCTCGCAAACTCTTCGGGACTGAATACTGACTACTGATTCCTGAACACTCACTGGCTACACGGCTGCGGGCGCAAAGGGCAGCTCGTGCGCCTCCGCCACTGCCCGGCACGTAAGTTTGCCCGCCTGAACATTGATGCCGCCGAGGAGCGCAGGCTGTCGCACGCAGGCGTCGGCAAGGCCGAGGTCGGCGAGTTGCTCGATGTAGCGATAGGTGACGTTGGTGAGGGCTTGCGTGGCGGTGCGGGCGTAGGCGGCAGGCATGTTCGCGACACAGTAGTGGAGGACGCCTTCCTCAGTGAACACGGGGTCGTGGTGCGTGGTGGGACGGGAAGTCTCGGCGCAGCCGCCCTGGTCAATCGCGATGTCCACGAGCACGCTGCCGGGGCGCATCTGGCGGAGCATCTCGCGGCGGATGAGCTTGGGGGCCTTAGCGCCGGGGACGAGCACCGCGCCGATGAGGAGGTCCACGGTGGGAAGGAGTTCCATGAGGTGCGCCTCGTTCGAGTAGAGCGTGTGGGCCGTGTGGAGGGTGATGTCGAGAAAGCGCATCCGCTCCACGTCCACTTCAAGAATGGTCACGTCTGCGCCGAGGCCTTGGGCCATGCGGGCGGCATTGACGCCTGCCGCGCCGCCGCCCAGGACGACTACTTTGCCCGGCAGGACGCCGGGCACGCCGCCGAGAAGCACGCCGTTGCCGCCGCAGTGCTTGGCGAGGAAGTAACCGCCCACGAGCACGCTCATGCGCCCGGCGATTTCGCTCATGGGTTCGAGCAATGGCAGGCGGCGGTTGACCTCGATGGTCTCGTAGGCGATGCACGTCGCGCCGGACTTGAGCAAGGCGTCGGTCAGCTCGCGGTTCGCGGCGAGGTGCAGATAGGTGAAGAGCAACTGGCCGGGCCTCAAGAGTGGATACTCGGCGGGAAGCGGCTCCTTCACTTTCACAATCAAATCGGCCTCCGCGAAGACGGCGGAGTGCTCGGCTACAAGGGTTGCCCCGGCCTGTTCGTAGTTGGCATCCGGGTAGCCGGATCCGGTTCCGGCCCCGCGTTCGACGATGACCTTGTGGCCATGTCGGAGGAGTTGGTAGGCCGCCGAGGGCAGGAGGGCGACGCGGTTTTCCTGAGCTTTGATTTCCTTGGGCACGCCGATGGTCATGCCCGCGAGCCTAACAGTTTGCAGCGTGCCAAACAAGCTGCTCATCCAGGGGTGTTTAGGGGGGTGGGGAGGCTGCGAGAATGCCGGGTGCTGCTTGGCTCTGCCATCGTGGGGCGGCTGACTTCCTTGAGTCTTCAAGGGCGGTGTCGAGAGCGTGTCCGGATGGTGGGGAACCGGATTTTTCTATTGCTTGCTTGTCGCTGCTCAGTATTGTGCGCGGCTCTGTGCGGAGCTACTAAAGACATGAATCCAGAACTCGTTCGGAAAGCGTTGGAAAAAGTTGGTAACCCCAACTTCCTGGTAAACCTCCTGTCGCGCCGGGTGCGCCAGCTCAACTCCGGCAATCGCCCGCTCATCGAAGCTTCGCCCACCCTCGGGGCGGCCGATATCGCCTTGCTGGAAATCGTGGAGGACAAGATGCACTGGGAAACCCCGGAAATCCCCGAAGAAGGGGATGTGTCACCCCGCAAACGCCGTAGCAACAAGCATTAGTCGGCTTTTCATCCTTTGCACGCAGGCCAGAAGGTCACACCTTCTGGCCGCTTGCGTTTATGGCGGAGATTGTCAGCAATCCTAAGGCGCGTCGGGACTATCAGGTTCTGGATACGTTCGAGTCGGGGATCGTGCTCTGCGGCACGGAGGTGAAAGCCATCCGTGCCGGTCACGTGCATATCAGCGATGCCTTTGCCCGGGTCGAGCGCGACGAGGTCTGGCTCCACAACGTCCACATCGAGGAATACAGCCACGGCAACCGCCAGAACCACGCGCCCAAGGCCCCCCGCAAGCTGCTGCTCAACCGGTCGGAAATCCGAAAGCTCCACGAAGCTACCAAGGTAAAAGGGCTGGCGCTTGTCCCGCTCTCGCTTTACTGGAAAAACCACCGGGTGAAGGTCGCGCTCGCCGTGGGCCGCAGCAAAGCCCAATACGACAAGCGCGAGGATCTGAAGCAGCGTGCTGCCGAGCGTGACATGCAGCGCGAAACCATGGTGCGGCTTAAGGGGCGGTGATTCCAAACTGCTCAGTCGAGCAGCGATTCAGCGGGCCCAATTTCGGATTCCCGTTTCGGGCGGTTTCGTTACCATCCTCTGCCTAACCAAACCATGCGTCGCGAACGAATTCTCCTGTTCATCTCTTTGGGGGTAAACGTGGTCCTGATCGGAGCCCTGTTGGCTACACGCCATCAGTCAACCCAGGCCCAAGCTGAGCTGGCTGCCATCCAGCGTGAGTTTGCCCGGCAGGCCGCCGTGGTTGCCGATTTGGAATCGGCCGCCAAAAGACGGGCAACCAGTCAGCCACCCGCCGTCCTTGATGCCGAGTTGGTTGAACTGGCCCGGCTCCGCAACGAAGTCACGCGCCTGCGCAACGCGCAGCGCACCGCCGACCTCGCCACCAACACCCCTCCGGCGCGCCGCGCCCCAGCGACCCTCCCGACTCCGGTGACGCCGTCACCGCCCGTCACAAAACTAACCAGCACTGTCTCAGCGCAGGTGCCGCTCGGACAGGCGCTGGCGCTCGGCGGCTGGGCTGGGGCCGAACTGGGCCAGCGCATTATCGGTTTCATCACGCCCGCAACGGATGTGAATGCCCCCGGGCAAGTCCTGCTTCAAACACACCTGTTGACCGTGCCTGACCGGCTGCTCGACCGGCTCGGCCTGCAAGACTTGCGCACCGATCAGGCTGCCAGCCAAGCCACCGCTGGTCTGGACCCGGCCCGACTCGCCGCACTGCTCAAACTGGCCCATCAGCAAACGGGCGTCTCAGTCCTCAGCACGCCCCGGGTGCTCACCGCCAATGGTCAGGCCGCGCAGATTTCCGTCACGCAGGCGCAACCTGACGGCACGCAGACTGGGCCGGTCATCAACCTTACGCCCACGCTGGATGCCGCCGGAACCTCAGTGCGGCTGGACGTGGGGCTGGAGCTGAACCTGCCTGTTCCTGCCAAGCCATGACGTGCGCCGGCTGCCAGCCTGCCGGCACGTAACGCTTCCGCCGCGCCCGGCCGTCTGCTACGCTGCCTCCAGTCCTGATTTGAAAGCACTCATCGCAGATCCTAATCACAAGGCGCAACGCGTCTTCCTCGTCGGCGTGGAACTCAAGTCTGGCACGCCCTGGGAGACCACGGACTCGATGACCGAGCTGGCCGAACTCGCGCGCACCGCCGGTTCGAACATTGTCGGGGAAGGCACGCAGAAGCTCGAATCCATCCACCCCGCCACCTTCATCGGCACCGGCAAGGCACAGGAATTTGCCAAGCATTGCCACGAGCTCAACGTGGACACGATCATCTTCGACGACGAGCTTTCCCCCGCGCAGACGCGTAATCTGGAGAAGGTTTTCGAAGGCACCGTCCTCGACCGCACCGCCCTAATCCTCGACATCTTCGCGCAGCGCGCCCGCACGCGAGAGGGCAAGTTGCAGGTCGAACTCGCTCAGCTTCAGTATCTGCTCCCGCGCCTTACCCGCTACTGGACGCATCTGTCGCGTCAGCGCGGCGGCATGGGGGCGATTGGCGGCGAGGGCGAATCCCAGTTGGAAGCCGACCGGCGGAAAATCTCCGAGCGCATCGAGAAGCTCGACGATGAACTGGAGATCGTCCGCCGCCAGCGGGCTACGCAACGCGCAGGCCGTCAGCGCAATCAATGGCCGCTCGCGTCCATCGTCGGCTACACGAACGCCGGCAAATCCACCCTCTTCAACAAGCTCACCGGGGCATCCGTGTTGGCCGAGGACAAACTCTTCGCCACGCTCGACCCTACCACGCGCCGCCTCCGCCTGCCGACGAATCAAAACGTCCTGCTCTCCGACACCGTGGGCTTCATCCGCAAGCTGCCCACGCGGCTCGTCGAGGCATTCAAGGCCACGCTGGAGGAAGTCGTCGAGGCGGACCTGTTGCTGCACGTCGTGGACTGCACGCACCCGCAGGCCGAGGACCAAATCCGGGCGGTGAACGCCGTGCTGGAGGAAATTCACGCGGCTGAAAAGCCCACCATGCTGGTGCTCAACAAGATCGACCAGGCCGAGCCGGATTTGGTCGCGCGCTGGCGGATGGCCCATCCTCGCGCAGTCGCCGTTTCCGCCCGCACCGGCGAAGGCTTCGACGCACTGATGGCCGAGCTGGGCACCGCCCTCCGCCCGGTCCGTAACTTCGTGGAACTCGCGATCCCGCACGAGCAGTCCGCTGTCATCGCCAAGCTTCATGAGGTGGCGCAGATAGTGGAGCGCGATTACAGCGGTGAGTTGGCGCGCTTCAAGGCCCGCATCCCGCCGCATCTGCACGCGGAGTTCGCAAAGTTTGTGGTGAAGGAGCTATGAGCGGTCCGCGCATCAAGGACATTCCCGCCTGTGAGCGCCCGCGCGAGCGGCTCGCGGCCAACGGCGCAGACACACTCGGCAACTCCGACCTCATCGCCATCCTGCTGCGCACCGGTTTGCAGGGGAAATCGGCGCTGGTCATCGGGCAGGAGCTGCTCGCGAAATTCCAGACGCTCGACCGGCTGTCGCAGGCGTCGGTGAAGGAACTGTGCGCTGTGAAGGGCATCGGCCGCGACAAGGCGGTGACGCTTCAGGCCGCGTTCACGCTGGCCCGCCGCATGGCCGCCGAGATTCGCGTGGAGTCGCCGCTGCTCGACACGCCCGACCGTGTCGCCGACCTGCTGCGAGAGGATGCACGTGGCTACGAGGTGGAGCATTTCATCGTGTTGCTGCTCAACACGCGCCGCCGGCTCATTCGCGTGGAGCCAATTTCGCAGGGCACGCTCGATGCCATTCACGTTCACGCCCGCGAGGTCTTCAAGCACGCCATCTCTGCCAACGCCGCCTCCATCGTGCTCGTCCACAACCATCCCAGCGGCGACCCCACGCCCAGCGAGGCGGACATCAAGGTGACGCGCGACCTCATCCGTGCCGGACAGTTGCTCAAGATTGAGGTGGTTGACCACGTCATCTTGGGCCGGCGGACGACGGAGCGGGCTCGGGACTTCGCGTCGTTGCGGGAGTTGGGCTACTTCTACTCGTGAGTTTTCAGTTTTCAGTTTTCAGTTTTCAGTTTTCAGTTTTCAGTCTCACAGAGCGACGGCGGGCCACTAATGACTGAACACTGAACACTTCGGATGCTCCACCCCACCGCCATCATCGCCCCGACCGCGCAACTCGCGCCGGACGTGCAGGTCGGCCCCTATGCCGTCATCGAGGGCAACGTCACCCTTGGCCCCGGCTGCGTGGTCGGGCCGTTTGTGCATCTCACCGGGCGCACGATCATCGGCGCACGGAACCGCATCCACGCGGGTGCGGTGATCGGCGACACGCCGCAGGACTTGAAATACAAGGGCGAGCCGACGCGCCTCATCATCGGCGATGACAACGTCATCCGCGAGCATGCGACCATCCACTGTTCGACCAAGCCCGACACCGCCACGACTATCGGCTCGCACTGCTTTATCATGGGCAACGCGCACGTCGGCCACGACGTGCAGGTGCGGGACCACGCCATCCTTTGCAACGGCATCGCCATCGCTGGATTCGCGGTGATCGGCGAGCGCGCGTTCCTCTCGGCGAACTCGCTGGTGCACCAGTTCTGCCGCGTCGGACCACTGGCCTTGCTGCAAGGCGGCGCGGCGGTGAGCAAGGACGTGCCGCCGTTCTGCATCGCGACGGGCATCAACTCGATCTGCGGGCTGAACACCATCGGCCTGCGGCGGGGGGGCTTCACGCCGGAGCAACGCACGGAACTCAAGCGGCTGTATCACCTGCTGTTCCTCAGCGGCAAGCTGCGGCGCGACGCGCTGGCGGAAGCCGGGGCACTCGCCGTCGCTCCCGCTGCAAAACAGCTCCTCGACTTCGTTGCTGCCAGCACACGCGGCGTCTGCGGGCATGTGGGTGGCCAGCATCCGGAGGAGTAGCAAGCGCGGGCGCAAGCATGACCCTGCCCCTTGGGGCTTCTGGACGCTTCAGGGTTCGAACGGCCATGCACGCGGCTACCATTCGTCCCATCCAATTTTTCTCCTGCAATCTTGCGCGGCGTCGCAGGGTGCCAAAGGGTGCCAAAGGGCTTGACCGCTTTTTCCCCACCCCTAGAGTCCGCCCAATTTGTTCGCTACTGGATGAAAGCAATTCTCGCCCTCGAAGACGGTTCGGTGTTCCACGGCACGGGTTTTGGCGCGCAGGCGTCGGCCTGTGGCGAGGTGTGTTTCAACACCTCGATGACCGGCTACCAGGAGATTCTCACCGACCCGTCCTACAAGGGGCAGATCGTGACGATGACCTACCCGCTCATCGGCAACTACGGCGTCAACGCGCAAGACATCGAGTCGTGGCGGCCGCACGCGTCGGGCTTCGTCATCCGCGAGCTGTCGCCGGTCGTGAGCAACTGGCGCGCGGACTGGTCGCTTGGTGATTACCTTCAGCAGAACGGCATTCCCGGCATCCAAGGCATCGACACCCGCGCGCTCACGAAGAAGCTTCGCGTGCGCGGCGCGTTGAACGGCTTCCTCTCCACCGACCCGAACGTCACCGAGGCCGAGGCAGTGCAGCGCGCGAAGGAATTCGTCTTCGTCGGCGTGGACTACGTTAAGGAAGTCACGCACAAAGAAGCCTTCGCGTGGGACCCGCAGGACAAGCAGAGCGCGGAGTTCGATGTCGTGCGCGGCAGCGCTAAGCTCGACTCGCGCAACCACCGCAAGCCGCTCCCGCCGGCGGACATTCCCATCGTCGCGTTCGACTTTGGGATGAAATACAACATCGCGCGCAACCTGCGGCAGACGGGCTTCCAAGTGCAGGTCGTGCCTGCGACCACCAGCGCCGCCGACGCTCTCAAGCACAAGCCCGCCGGCATCTTCCTCAGCAACGGCCCCGGCGACCCGGCGGCGCTCGACTACATCGTCCGCGAGGTGAAGACGCTCGTGGACACGGGCATTCCCATCTTCGGCATCTGCCTCGGCAACCAGCTCCTCGGCCAGGCGTTCGGCGGGAAGACCTTCAAGCTCAAGTTCGGCCATCGCGGCGGCAACCAGCCGGTGAAAGACCTCGAATCCGGCCGCGTGGAAATCACCTCGCAGAACCACGGCTTCGCGGTGGACCCGGCGTCGCTGCCGTCCGACGTGGCGGTGAACCGCATCAACCTGAACGACCAGACCGTCGAGGGGATGCGGCACAAGACGAAGCCCATCTTCAGCGTGCAATATCACCCGGAAGCCTCGCCCGGCCCGCACGACTCGAACCCGCTCTTCGCAGAGTTCCGCCGGCTCATCGAGAAGAAGTAGGAGACGACGTGAGGAGTTTCTGATTGTCTGCGCGCGAAACACGCGAATTGACTCGAAATCTCTAGGTTGGTTTGGTTCGTGTGCTTTCGCGTGTTTGGCGGGCCAAGATAATGTCTTCTCAATCCACTGAACTCCACGCACTCATCACCCAGCCCGGCCCCGCTGCGCTCGGTCCCGAGTCGCGTCCCGGCACGCTGGCACAAGGCGACTTGAACCGCGCCCTCGACGACCTGTTTCGCCGCCACGGAACGCCCGCGAAGGCCGAACTCATCCGCGCGTTGCTGCTGCTCTGGCACGACCACCACGACGCCTCGCACACACTCTCGCAGAGCATCGAGAACCCGGACGGCAGCCTCGTCCACGGCATCCTGCACCGGCGCGAGCCGGACTACTCGAACGCGAAGTATTGGTTCCGCCGCGTCGGCCCGCACCCGGTCTTGGCAGACTTGGCGAAGCGCGCCGCGCCGTTGCTCTCGTCCGGCCCTCCGCTTGCCACCAAACTCCTTCCGCAAGGCAAGTGGGATGCATTTGCGTTCGTGGATGCGGTGGAAGCTGCTGCGGGCAAACCTGTGACGGACGCGCGGCGCCAATTACTTCGCCGCCTCCAGCAAGCCGAGACCGAGGTGGCGCTGGATTACTTCGCCACAAGCTGATGCGATGGGAGTCTGAAGCCCGCCCGCAGGTCACTCTGCCACGGCTTCGGGCAGGGAGATTCGCACCGTGCTCGGCGTGTTGGCGGTCGCCCGGCAGACTTCCATGCGGCCGTGGTGCAGCTCCACGATCTTGCGGGTCACGGTCAAGCCGAGGCCGAGACCAACGGTGCGGGTGGAGTAAAAGGGTTCCGTCGCACGGCGGGCGGTTTCCTCGTCAAAACCCGTGCCGGTGTCGCGGATCTCAATGCGCACCCAGCGGGAACCGTCGGTGTCGGTTTCCCGTTCGGAGATGACTTCGATGGGGTGATCACCGGCGGTGGCTTGCAGCGCATTGAGCAGCACTTCGGCGAGGGCGTGCCGGAGTCCGGCGCGTTCGACGTTGAGGGCCAGCGGCTGGCCGCCGCTGCTGTATTGCAGGCGGGCCGAACCACGGGGGTTTTGCGTGTGCGCTTCCTGGAAAGCTTCCTCGATGAGCTGCGCCAGCGGCACGCTTTCCACGCGCCGCAAGCCGTCCCGGGAAAGAAACTGCATCTGGCGGGCGAGGCGACTCACTCGGCGCACGCTGTCGCCCATGATGCCGGTGATTTCCTTGCGGGTGGCGGGGTCGTCCTTGCCTTCCGCCAGCAGTTGCTGGGACGTGGCGATGGGGACGAGGGAGTTGCCGATTTCGTGCGCGAGCTGTTCGGCCATCCGGCGAATCAGCCGCAGGTTGGCGGCTTCGATTTCCATCTGCTGCGCCCGGTCGGCCTCGGTGATGTTGTCGATGAGCAGCAGCGCGGCGGCAGTTTCCGATTCACCGCGCGGCTGGAAGGGGCGGAGCACCATGCGGAAAAGGGCGTCCCCGGTGCCGGGCAGCTTGCCCCGGGTTGGCTCCGGCGCACTGCCGCTGCGCAAGGTTTCAAAAACTTTGCTGCCGAGTGACTGTGGCAGGTCGGCGAAGGTAAAGGCCCGCGCCGAAGTTCCGCCACGGATGAAGAGCTGCCGTGCCGCTTGATTGGCTTGGAGGATGCTCAGGTCGCGCGCCACGACGACGACTGCGCTGCCGAGCTGGTCGAGCGTGTGGGTCATCATCGCGTGCTGTCCGGTGAGGGCGTCGTGCAGTCGGGAGTTGCGGATGGCCAGCCCCAGCTCTTCGAGCAGATGGAAGACGAGGGAAAGCTCCTCATTGGCAAAGGGCTCGCCGCTCAGGCGATGGTCGAAGATGGCAATGCCCAGCAGGCCTTCGCGGTCGAAAATGGGAATGGCGAGCTGTCCGCCCAGCAGTTCAAATTCGCGGCGGATGTCCGGATCGGTTGCCGCCTCCAGGCTGCCATTGCGCAGGATGCGGGCGTGGCGTTGCAGATGCGCCGCGATGCCGCCCCGGAAGGAGAGGGTGAAGTGGTCGAGCAACTGAGGGGAGATGCCGAGGGCGTAGGCGGCTTCGAGAACCGGCGGTTTCAAATCGGCCGAGGCGGTGGGCAGTGATGACTGAAGTTCGCCTGCCCGGCGGAGAAAAATGGCCGCCCGGTTGACGCCGAGAATCTCCCGTAGAAGCTGGAGGAACTCGCGGAGCAACAGATCGGTTTGCAGGCTGTGGGTGAGGATGCCGGAGACATCTCGCAGGGCGTTGAGCGCTGACACTGGCGGATGGGCGGCATCGGTCGCCAAGCTCGGCGCGGCAACGCTATTGGAGAGCGGGGTGGCCAGTTCCTGCGGCAACCGCCAACTCCGCTCCAGCAGTGCGGTGAGCAGGCGGGCGCGAACGGGCTTGGCCAAGATGTGGGCCACACCCAGCAAATAGGCTTCTTCCTCCCATTCCCACTGGCTGGCGGAGGCGTAGAGAAACACGGGGCAGCCCGGCACGGCCCGCCGAATCCGCTCGATCATCCGAATGGGGCGCACATCGGTGAGGTCCGCATCCAACAGCACGGCGTCCACGTTGCCTTGGCGGAGCAGGGGTTCGCTGGCCCACAGCTCGGCGTGGTGCAGCACCCGGAACTGCTCCGCGTCCAGCACACTGCGGATGGCGTCAGCCAATCCGGCGTGCGGTGCGATGATGAGGAGCGTCCTCATGCGGGCAGAGCCATGACTGAGTTGACGATGGCCGACGGATGCTTGGCGGGGAAGTCCAAGGTGACAGTTGTGCCGTGATTCTCTTCGCTGGCAATGTTCAGATGGCCGTCGTGCAGGAGGATGATTTTCCGGCAGATGGCCAGCCCCAGACCAAAGCCGCGGTTCTCGTCGCCAGAATCCTTGGTGGTAAAGTAGGCGGAGCTGAGGCGCTGCAGGTTCTCGCGGCTGATGCCCTCGCCGTTATCAATGATGCGCACGCGCACCCACTCACGGTTCGGTTCGGTGCTGACCAGTTGCTCCAGTTCAATGCGGATCAACGAGCCGCTGAGTGAGGCGTCAATGGCATTGGAGAGGACATTGCCAAAGCAGCGTTGCATCAGGAACGCGTCCATCTCGACCACGGTGGGCGGGCAATCCGCCAGCTCCACGCGGACCTGCCGGCGTTTCAGCTTGGGCTCGGCCAGGTCAACGACTTTGCGCAATAGTTGATCGAGCGAGTCCGGGGCGATTTGGACGGTGTGGTTTTGGGAAAAGAAGAGCGCGTCCTTCACGTAAGCCTGGATGGTGCCGACGTTGCGAAGACAGGTGGGCACCAACTCGTTCTCGCCCTCGGTGTTGTCTTTAACGCGGGCAGCGGTCATCTGAAGAAAGGTCGAGACCGGCGTGAGCAGGTTGTTCAAGTCATGCGCCATGCCGCGCGACATGCGGCCGAGCAACTCCAGTTCCTCCGCCAGCAGCACCTGCTTCTTGAGGCGGATCTGGTTGAGGATGAGGCTCAGGTTCTTGACGAGGCGGGTGAGGAGCAAGAGGTCGTTGGGCGTGTAGGGGGTGCCACTGGATTTTTCGCCAATGAGCAGGAGGCCGAACGGTTCGTCACCACTGAAGAAGGGAAAGCAAAATTCCGGCTCGAAGCGCTTCAAAAGCTGCCGCGCCTCGCGCTCCAGCTCGGTCTCGCCGGGCATGATGTAGGCGAGGTTGAAGGCCAGATAAGTGGCGGTGGTGTTTTCGAAAAGCTGAAAAATGGGCGAGTCGGCCCGCAGTTCGGGAAGCTGCGCCTGCAGAAATTTCGGGTGGCCACGAAACACGGTGAAGACGTGCGTGGACTCGTCGAGCAGGATGATCTGGTAGTTGCGCACGCGGATCGTCTTCACGAACAGTGCGTCGAGGTCGTTCAGCAGGAGGTCGGCGTTGTTGTAGAACTGCACCTCTTGAAGGAAGGATCGCACCTTGTCGTGATACTCGAAGCGGTCGCCGTAGCGGTCGCTGAGGATACGCTGCTCCAGCGATTCGTCGCCTTTGCCGAACAGGCGTGGAAAGAAAATCGAGGCGACGAGCGCGCTGACCAGTAGCACGCCCAGCGAGGCGAGGAAGGTGAAGCCCGTGAACTCACCGGGGCGGAAGACGTTCAGCAGCAGCAGCAGCAGACCGATGAGGAACAGGAACAGGAGCCGCACCGCATGCGCGGCCGCCTTGCCGAGCGTGACGTGGATGTCCAGCAAGTGGTGCTGGAGCACGCTGTAGCCCACGATGATGCCGTAGAAAATCGCTGCGGCACTGCCAAACGGGAAGATGGCGACGTTGGTGAACGGATATTTATCAACGCCGACGATGGGCAGAATGTCATTCCACCCAAAGCCGATCAGGATTCCGTTGGCCCAAAGCAGCGCCTTCACCCGCGCACGGTGGAGTCGTTGGAGGGTGCCGAGCTTCCGGTATAGGATGATGACGGTGGCGGTGGTGACGACGACATAGCTCACCACGAACGCCCAGAAGCCCGGTCCGGCCTCTGAGTAGTAGGCGTAGCCCAGATTGCGCACGCCGGAGGTGAAGACGCCCAGGGCGTTCGTCAGCGCCAGCAGGCCGAACCAGCCATACACAATCGGCAGCCAGCGAGGCAGCTTCACCTGGGCGATGAGGACGCTGAGGTGAAACAGGCTGATGGGCAGAAAAATCACCCCATAGTGCAGGAACGCCGACCAGAAGCGCGCGGCGGATTCCTCCTCCACGCTGAACATGAAGAATGTGCCGAGGTTCCAGACCGTGATGGACAGGCCCCACAGCAGATAGACCCGGTTCAGCGTCGAGCGCAGATCGCGCGTCAGCACGAACAAGGTCAGCGCCAGATTCGTGATGGCGGCGGTCAACGGGATGAGTTCCGAGAACTTCATGCGCGCAGATACTCCTTGAACACGAGGCACGAATTCTTGCCGCCGAAGCCGACGTTCAAATTCATCGCCGCGCGAATCGGATAGGGCCGCGGGTGGATGGGCACATAATCGAGGTCGCAGCCGACGGCGGGCGCGGAGTGGTTGGCCGTGGGCGGGATCTCGCGGTGGTGAATCGCCAGCACGGTGATGACGGACTCGACCGCCCCCGCTGCGCCGAGCAGGTGGCCGGTCACGGGTTTGGTGCCGCCAACGGCGACGCGGTGCGCGTTTCCGCCGAAAAGCTTTTTGATGGCCTTGGTCTCCACCACGTCATTCGCTTCCGTCGCGGTTGCATGGGCGTTGATGTAGTCAATCTGCCCCGCTTCCATCCGCGCGCGGCGCAGCGCCTTCTCCATTGCCCGGTGCATCCCGAGGCCCTCCGGGTGCGGGGCGACGGAGTGGTAAGCCTCGCAGTTGCGTCCGTGGCCGCCAACTTCCGCATAGATCTTCGCGCCGCGACCCAGCGCGTGCGCCAGTTCTTCCAGCACCAGAAACGCCGCGCCTTCGCCCAGCAGAAAGCCGTCCCGGGACACATCGAAGGGCCGCATCGCGGTTTGGGGAGCGTCGTTGCGCGCGGTCATCACCTTCGTCAGGCAGAACGCGCCCCACAGCGGTGCGAGGATGGGCGACTCCGCGCCCCCGGCGACGAACACATCCGCGTCGTCGCGTTGGATGAGGTCAAAGGCGTGGCCCACGGCATCGTTGCCGGACGCGCTGCCGGTGCTGATGGAGATGGCGTGGCCCTTGATGCCGAGTTCAAGCGCGATTTCCCCGCTGCCGCCACCGCAATAGGCGTTGATGAGCGTGAAGGGGCTCATGTGCTTGAAGCCGCGCTGCTCGAACGTGGTCTGGCCCTTGAATGAACTGTCCATGCCGCTGACGGTGGTCCCCTCGATGATGCCCGCGCGGTCCGGGTCGAGCTTGGTGAAGTCCACCCCTGCATCCAGCGCCGCCATGCGCGCGGCTGCGATGCCGTAGCGGATGGACACCTCGAAGCGCTTGGCCTTCTTGTTGTCCATGTAGCGGCTCGCGTTGAAGTCGCGGACTTCGCACGCAATTTTGTTTGGCAACTCGCTGACATCGAAGCGCGTGACGGGAGCCGCCGCGCTGCGCCCGGTGCGCACGCTGTCCCAGAAGGTGCCAAGGTCGCAGCCGTTCGGTGCGACGACGCCCATGCCGGTGACGACAACACGACGTTGCGGGAGGTCGCGCATCATGCCTGCGGTCCCTTCCACGGGATCACTGCGGGCGTGCGGCCCTGATACGCGCGGTAAGCATCGCCGAACTTCTCCACGAGCGCCGCCTCCTCCAAGCGCACCCGCTCGACCAACGCAGGCACGAAGAGGAGGCTCACCAGACCCAGCGTGACGGGAGCCTGCAAAACGAAGGCGGCGGAGAGCAGTTCCAAAATCATCGAGAAGTAAGTTGGGTGCCGCATCCAGCGGAACGGCCCAGAGCGCACAAACTCGTGGTGGTCACGAATTTCGACATGCAGGCTCCAGAATTGTCCGAGTGCCGCGATTGCCTGCCGGCGCAAGCTGAAGGAACCGATGGCGCAGCCCCAGCCGACGGCGAAGGTGACGGGGTTCCAGTCCGGGCGCTGCCAGAAATACTCCCCGATTCCGCCCGCCAGCATCAACGTCCCGGTCAGCACGAAACAACGCAGCGTGCGTGTCTCCTGCACCAAGCCAGCCACGGTGTTTCGTTTGGTCCGCAGTTCCACCATCCGGGCAAGGTAAATGCCCAGCACTGAACCGATTGTCACCCAGTTTACCACGGGAACGCGCGCTGCGAGTTTCTACCCCAATCTGTCGTGGTGACGCAATAGCTTTGGCATTGCATTTAGTGGTCAGGGCAGGGCAGGGGGATGCTTCCCTGCTCAAGTGAAACGCGCTTCAGCCAGCCAGATTTTGGGGGTTGGTGGCCGATGCGTTGCCCGGCTGGCTGGGTCTGCTCCAGCGCCATGAATACCGGCCCGAACCGGTTAGTCGGCAGAGCGATGATTTTTCACTGGCAGCAGAGGAATTGGTCCGGGCTGGCGCTGTTGTTCGTCGGCGTGACGGGCTTGGCTGTGGGTGCCGGAGCGGCTGCGCCGGACTTCAAGGGCACCGCGCTCCCGTTCATCAAGCAATACTGCCTCGAATGCCACGGCGAGAAGACGCAGAAGGCGGGGCTCGATCTGAGCAAGTCCGCAAGCGAAGCCACGCTGCTCAAGGAACACAAGCTCTGGAAAGGCATTCTCCACCAGGTGAACTCGGGCGAGATGCCGCCCAAGAAAAAGCCGCAGCCCAGCCCGGCGGAACTGACGGCGTTCAACGCCGCCATCGAGCAGACCTTCACTGCGGCCGAGAAGAATGCCCCGCTCGACCCCGGCCGCGTCACCCTGCGCCGGCTCAACCGCGCGGAATACAACGCCACGGTTCGCGACCTGCTACAGGTGGACTTCAACGCCGCCGAGGATTTTCCCGCCGACGACATTGGCCACGGGTTCGACAACATCGGCGATGTGCTCACGATTTCGCCCATCCACCTTGAGCGCTATCTTGCGGCGGCCGACGGGGTCGCCCTCCGGGCCATTGCCCTCACGCCCGAGAAGCCGCCGCAGCGCACCTTGGCCAGCAAGTATCTTTCCCCCGGCGGCAACTTCACCACCCGCTTCCGCCCGCTCGACAAGGCCGGCAAGCTGCACACCACCTTCAACCTCACCACCGCTGGCGAGTTCAAGTTCAACGCCCGCGTTTACGGCCTCGCGGCCACCGGCACGGACCCCGTCCGCATGACCCTCGCGGTGGACGGCAAAGACCTCAAGGAAGTCGAGGTTGCTGGCTCCGACAAACAGCCGCAGACCCACTCCTTCAGCCTGCGCCTGCCCATTGGCACGCATGACTTCGCCGTCAATTTCCTCAACCCTTCCGACCCCGGAGAACTGCCACGCACGC
The DNA here is from genome assembly GCA_945874145.1 of Akkermansia muciniphila. Classification (GTDB taxonomy): domain Bacteria; phylum Verrucomicrobiota; class Verrucomicrobiia; order Limisphaerales; family SXTU01; genus SXTU01. The sequence continues at coordinate 8,944 of CAMCFN010000006.1, read as the reverse complement.
TCTTCGTTGAGTGGTTGCAAGTGGAAGGTCCGTCGGACACGCGGCCTGAATTTCAGCAGTTGGTGAACGCTCGTTTCGCCACCACGCCCAAGGACCGCCGCAACCGCGAGTTTGCCCAATGGTTCGTCACGCGCGCTTTCCGCCGCCCCGCCACCCCGGTCGAGCTGGACCGCTACACCCAGGTGGCCGATGCGGGCGAAGCGACCACCGGCAAGTGGGACGGCGGCGTTCAGCAGCTTGTCAAAGTCATCCTCTGCTCCCCCAAGTTTCTCTTCCGCGTCGAGCAAGACCCCCAGCCGCAACCCGCCGCCGCTCACCCGCTGGACGACTGGCAGCTCGCCTCGCGCCTGAGCTACTTCCTCTGGAGCACCATGCCGGACGAGGAGCTTTTCGCCCTCGCTGCGAAGGGCCAGCTAACCGCGAATCTTCCCGCCCAGGTCCGCCGCATGTTGCAGGACCCCAAGGCCGAGGCGCTCACCAAGAATTTCGCCCTCCAATGGCTCCAGCTTCAGCGCCTGCAAACCTCCGCGCCCGACAGCAAGCTGTTTCCCGCCTTCAACGAATCCCTCCGCTTTGCCATGCAGCGCGAGACCGAGCTGTTCTTCGGCGAGATCGTCCGCGAGGACCGCAGCGTGTTGGATCTGGTGGATGGCAATTACACCTACCTCAACGAGTCGCTCGCGAAGCACTACGGCATCGCCGACACCGCCGGCAACTGGCTCTACCAGAAGAAAACCCAACCCGACGGCCAGCCCATCCCGCGCAATGAATTCGTCCGCGTCGCCCTGCCCATGAAGGAACGCGGCGGCCTCCTGACCCACGCCAGCGTGCTCACCGTCACCTCCAACCCCACTCGCACCTCGCCCGTGAAGCGCGGCAAATGGGTGCTCGAACAAATCCTCGGCACGCCGCCTCCGCCTCCGCCTCCGAACGTCCCCGAACTGGAGGCGCAGAACAAACTAACCGGCACCCTCCGCCAGCGCATGGAACAGCACCGCGAGAACCCGAGCTGCGCCAACTGCCACCTGCAAATGGACGCACTTGGATTCGCCTTCGAGAACTACGACGCCATCGGCCGTTTCCGCGCCAAGACCGACGAGGGCACCATCGATCCCTCTGGCAAACTCCCGGACGGCAAAGCCTTCCAAGGCCCGGCCGAGCTGAAGGAAATCCTCAAGGCCAAGCAGGAACTGGTCGTGCGCAACCTGGCCGAGAAGCTCCTCACCTACGGCATCGGGCGCGGCTTGGAATTCTACGACAACCGCGCCCTCAATCAGATCTGCGATCAAACCGCCCGCGGGGAATACAAGTTCTCCACGCTCCTCACCGCCCTCGTGCAGAGCGATCCCTTCCGCCTCCGCCGTGGCACCGCCTTGGTGAAGGCGAACCAGGCAGCGGAATAATCCCTATCCCCGGTGCGGCCTGGGACAGTGCCCATGGGGCGCATCTTGACACTGCCCCCGGCGCGCCGGTCTCCGACCCGGCAGGTGTTGAAAAGCACCCGGTAACGCGCCGGATCGGAGATCGGCGCTCCGGAAGCCAGTCTGGTCGGGGGCAGTGTCAGGATGCGCCCGTGCCCATGCCCGCCGGACAATCCGCGTTGTCGCCGGTTTGGCTCCTGTTCATGCTCCGGGGAAACTTGAAGCCACCTACTTATCTCCGCTGCTGGCTGTTGCTGGCGCTGCTTTACTGGACCGCGCTGTCTGGGCTTGCCTGGGCAAGTGCCATGCCTCCATCGGGGCCGGCGGCTGCTGAGTTCACCTCCACCCTGGACTTGTCGGCATGCGCCCTGCCCAACACGACCGAAGCCAATCTATACACCGGCCAGCAGTTCGACCCGGACCTGGGCCTCTACTACCTGCGCGCCCGGTATCACAACCCGGACAGTGGACGGTTCTGGACGGCGGATGCCTTCGAGGGCTTTGCCAGCGACCCGGGGAGCCTGCACCGCTACACCTACTGCCACAACAACCCGGTCAACTGCGTGGACCCGAGTGGCTACACCACGAGCACCGAAGCGCTGACGACGACAAGCATCAGTCTGACGGCGCGGATAGCCTTGGCGGGAGTGATGTCGGCTTACAGCGGCTTGGTGAACGCCTTGGACGTGGCCGTGGCTTCCAACTTTACGGCTAATTCCCAGCAATTGGCGGATGCGTATCGGCAGGGCTATATTGCCGGGGCGGTTTTCGCGGGGGGTGCCCTGTCTGGGGTCGGCTGGCTCTCAGGCACGACCACAGTTGTTGGCCTCACTCTCGGGGGACTGGGCGTGGGTGATGCCATTGCCGGGGGGCGGCCCGATTTGGTCATTACACGCATGACCAGCATCGCGGTGGGCGTCGGGGGAGCGTATCGGCTAACGGCCGCGCTGACGGAGTTCTACAGCCGTCCAGTAAGCGTGCGGTCCGCCCGTCCTCCCGCGCAACCCGCCGAGGAGTTCATTGATGACTTTCACGTCAACAGCACTTCCGAACCTCTGCCGCCTACCGCACGCAGCGCAGACACCGTTGCCGAAGGTCTGCGAATCAGTCCATACCGTGTCACAAGGCCAGGAGAAACTTTCATTCGCTACGAATCCGCTGACCCAGCTTTCACGCACATCACACCAAGCGGTGGAGTCACGCCCAGAACCTTTGCAGCGCTTGCAAGTGACGGAGTTATTCCTGCCGCAAACCGAATAACCGTTAACAACTTGCCAAGTCGGCATATCCCTCGGCCAAACTCATTCCTACTGGCTCCGCCACCAGGGACACTAATTCTCGGGCCGCGTCCGGTTGCTGGCGGAACAGGAAACGAGGTCATGTTCCCAATGGGATTTTAGCTATGATCAAACTCTCAACAAAATGGGCGATGGAATTGAGGTCAAAATCGGAAACAGGCATGGGCTATCAAATCGTCAGCATCGTCCTGAAAGACGGTAAACGGTTCGATCAGGTCGCAGTTGTCGAAGGTCGAATCACCGAGATACGAGGACGCAAGGACATTCCGTTCACTGAAGATCAGATCGCTGAAATTATTTTGACGCATGACAAATGGAATTTTAACGCCGAACGCTAAACCTGAATCCAAACGAACTCGACACGCCAAACCGCTCCGTTGACCTGATGCGTCCCCTTCCGTGAAACGCTGGCCAACATTTCTTCTTCTCCGCTGCCTGCTGGGTGTTACGAACTTTTGAGAAGTGCTGGACCGCAAGCGAACAAATAAACTCAACTCGCCAACACAACAGCGCAGCCAGCAGGCAGCGGACAAGAAATGCGGCCTGAACGCCGCTAGATTCGTTACACCGTTTGATGGGACACCGGCTGGTTTACGTGTCGAGCAGAACTTCGTCCCACGCCTACTTGCATAAGAGCCATTCCAAAGCGCGTCGGCGTTCAATGACAACGTAGGGCTTCAAGTTTCCAGGCGGTCGTTTGCCAGCGAGTTCTGATTGCCGGATTGCCCAATGGAGGCAATATGCCAAGTCACAAGCCGCGACGGCTTGCTCCAGCGAACGCGGATTTGCTTTCTTGCGGAAGTCGGCACTGCTCTGGCTCTGCTTGAGGTTCGGCAACGTCATCGCGAAACGATTGTCGCAGTCTTTCGCGAAGTTCAGTTCGCTCGCGATTCCCATCGCCCAAGCCAACGCCCACATTCCTTCGACTTGCATCTTGAAGCGGTCGGGTTGTCCCGCGCCTTCAAAAACGAAACGCATATCTTGCTCACTGAGCGAGTCGGTCAACGCTTCTTGATTGAGCCAGGCAATGGCCTTCGCCCTGTCGAAGCCGTAGGCAGTCGCGGCAACTGCGTTCATCGCCAAGACTCGCGAGATCGTTTCGTCAGCGTTTCGCATTTCAAGTCCTGCGTCCAGCAGTGCCAGCGTTGGTGACACGCCCACGCCAAGCTGCTTGGCCGCTCGAATGGATTCGTCCCGGATGTGTTTAAGGTCCATAAAAGTTCCCGAAGCCGCCGACGCCACCCGGATGCAAGACGGATTGCAGTGATGGCGCGGTGTGCTCGCTCGTTCGCAGCAGTTGCATCACGTTCGGGTTGTTTGCCGGATGATGCCAGACTGTGCCGGGTGGATTCAGAAGCGCCTTCGTCAATCAGGGAGCTTTAAGCATCGCTTCCGCAGATACTCTTCGAAGCTGTTCGCGATGACTTCCACCACGCCAGCGTCGTGGTCGGATATCCATACCTTGCCATCCTTGTCGAGGCCAATGGGGTTGCCAGCGTGGTCGGTGGAGATGACAAGCCAGGCTTCTGTGCCTCGCCAGCTTTGGATTCTGAACCTTCGCGTGACTTCGAGAGCAGACGTTTCATCGTCCCCCATTGCGTCAGCAGCTCGAAGGCCGTAAACGCTGTAAGGGCCAACGATGCCGCCTCCGTATCGAACAACGAAGTCTTTGTAATCCTGCGACAGCGAGAAGCCGGTTTGCTGCTCAAGCGCCGAGACTTCCGGCGTGGGCACTGAGCCAGCAACCGTGACAGGATGCTCCTGGAAGTCTTCGTCCAGCCTGCGAAGTGTGTCCTGTTTCATAGGCCTCCAGCCCTCCCGCTGAGTTCTTGTTGGGCGCGAGACCTCCAATAATCAACACGCCAATCGTTGAAAGCGGCTCGCTGTTCTGCGGTCAAGCCTGCACCCGGCGTGTTTCCAAACGGATGCTGTCGCGTGTTCCAGATGCTGTGATTCCCGGCAGGCATCTCGACGATGAAACCGTTCGGATTCTGTTGGTGGTGGTGCAATACGATTCTGTCGCCGTTGACGGTTCGCGGAGCGAAGCCCCGGTCAGCCATTGCTCGGAGTGTTGCGTCGTCAACGTGGCTCAGGTTACGAACAGCCCGAACCTCCAGACCTTGGAACGTGGTTGTTGCACTCTTTGCGGCCAGTGCCTCACCTTCATGCCAGCCGAGGATACCGCGCAACTGGCTGATGACCTCTCGCAGGCGGCTGACTTGGCCAATGGCCCGGCTCAGGTTGGCCTCCGCCACAGCCAGCATCTCGGCTGCCCCAGCCCGCACCGCCGTCTGCATCTGCGCGAAGGCCGCCTCCAGCGGAGCCATCGCACGGTTCAGCGCGCCAAACGCCCGGCTCAACGCGACCGCCGCCTCCGTCGCCATTCCGGGCATCATGGTCTGCAGGCAGTGACCGGCTCCCTTCAGCAAACCACCGACTGCCAGGTTGATCGCCAGGTCAGTGGCGGTGCCATCGGCCGCCGCTTCCACCATGTCCATGAAGCCTGCGCCGCCTGAGAGGGCTCCTGCGCCCCGGGAAGCCATCCCCAGACTCGTGGCAAACAAGGCGCTGGTAACAGTCGGCCCTAAGCCAAGCACGGTCATTCCTTCGCCCAGACTCGCGCTGTAGCCACTCGGGTCCACCGCGTTGACCGGGTTATTGTGGCAATACGTGTAGCGGTGCAGGCTCGCCGGGTCGGAGGCAAAGCCCTCGAACGCATCCGCCGTCCAGAACCGGCCGCTGTCCGGGTTGTGGTAACGGGCGCGGAGGTAGTAGAGGCCCAGGTCCGGGTCGAACTGCTGGCCGGTGTATAGATATACCGGCGGAGTGGGGCGGGCCGGCGGCGTAGCCTGCCCGGGCAGCTCGCCGTTGGCCGCTTGGACACTGAGCAGCATCAGCAAGCCCAGCACGCGGAGCCACGCTGGCAATCGTGCGCCGAGCCAGCAGGCCACCCGGTAGAAACTGGCAGCGCGCGGATTCATGCAGGAGCAGCCGTCGCCACGCGCGGAGCGGGGCGGTGCAGGCGGGCCAGTCTTAGCAGGCCAAGGTAGTCGAGCGCCCGGTCGAGGTCGCCTTCGTCCAGGGTCTGCACTTCCGCAAGCAGCCGCGCACGTCTGGCACCGGGTGCTGCCGCAGGGTGGAAAACGTGGGCCACGCTGCGCTTGCAATCCTCAGTTTGGTTTTGCATGGTGCTGGCGTCGGGTGCTGCTGGTCAGCTCGATATGGTTCGCCCAGCCTGACATCATACCGCTTCTGAAACCCCGCCCGGTGCGGGGTTTTGCTTTTGAAACTCTTCCCAGCCTTGGCGTGCGAACCCGACCAGCTCCGAGTCCTCGGGAAAGACCTTCAGCCCGTCGAGCTTCTGCCCTTGCTGGCGTTTGTAGAAGGCCGGCAGCAGCTCCTGAAAATACGGGTAGGCAAAATTCTTCGTCTTGAAGGCGCGATACACATTGTAGGCGCAGAGGTCCGCCAGTTGAACCCCGTTGGACAACTTGCTGTCCGTGAAAAACGGGTATTCGACGAGATGGTTGAAATGCACGTTCTGGTTGCCCTCCCGCTGGAAGAACGCGTGCTTCATGGACACCGCCCGGTTGAGCGCGCGATCCGTGTCGTCCATCACGATGAGCGCATGGTGCTTCGGGTGATACTCGGCCATGAAATGCTCGATGCGCTCCAGCAGCAGTTCGTAGGCTTTCTTGTGCAGCGTCTCGTGCGTCATGTGGTCACGCAGCTTCCGCTCGTCCACCACGACCGAGAACAGCGTCATGTGCTGGGCGGGAATCTGCCGGAAAAAGCACGCCACGAGCCGCTCCCGGTCGGCCTCCGACAGCGCGTTGAGGAACGGGCTTTTGTCGGCCCGTTCCTTCGGGTTGCGAATCCAGTTCGATTTGACCTCGCAATCGGCAAGGTCGAGCCGCTCCTTGCGCGTGCGGTTCAGGTGATCGGACAATTCCAGCTTCAGATTCGCAATCTCCCGGTCGAACCGCCGCCAGCGGCCCTCAAAGAGTCCCACGGCCGTCAGCGAATAAATGTGCTCCTTGGGCGATTGCGTGCCATCAGCCAGCGTCTCGACCGCCTTCGGGTCACGCGAGCCGGATTCGTCGAAGTAAAAGAAATACATCGCGGGTGGAGACTATGCGTTCAGGGCTGCCGCAACAATCCTCAACGCAGCGCGATGCCGCCCGGCGTCGGTCGGCGCTACAGCCGCCTCAGATGTGTCGCCGGGATTCCCGTGCTGGTGTGGGCGCACATTGCGAAGCGCAGCCGCAGCTTCTCGTTCAAGCGATTGAACTGGCGTCCCCGGGTGGTGGCGGACGAACTGCGTCGGCGGAGGTTATCCGTGGCTCGCCAAACCACCCCGTTGGCTTGAAGCTCCCGTCCCGGTGAAGCGCTGGCTCCCATTCCTCTTCCGCTGTCTGCTGACCGTGCTTGTCTGTGCCGCCAGCGCCTCGGCGCGCGGGGCCGGGCAGGTGACGCACACCTTTGACTACGACGCGGACGGGAATGTCAACGCGCGCACCGGCACGACGCCGAACCTCTATCTGTTCACCGGCCAGCAGTTCGACCCCGACCTGGGCCTCTACTACCTCCGTGCCCGTTACCACAACCCGGACAGTGGGCGCTTCTGGTCGGCGGATGCTTTTGAAGGCTTCGCCAGCGACCCGGCCAGCCTGCACCGCTACACGTTCAACCAGAACGATCCCGGGAATCGGATTGACCCTAGCGGCAACACATCGCTGGGTGAGTTGGGCCAATCGTCACTAATTCGATCAACGATTTCCTTCTCACTGTTTGGTGCGGTCAACGGGACGACGGAAGCGATTCTAACGGATAGAGACCCTGTTCTCGGCGCACTCGGCGGCGCGCTCACCGGTGCGGTTGTGGGCGCAAGTTTCGGTGTGCTTGGGGGGCCGGCCGCTCTTGCAAGCCTTCCTGCAGGATACTGGGGATCAGCTCAGGGAATCCGGTTTCTAGCGGTTATGGCCGCACTTGGAACTGTTCCCATTGTCGAAGCTTTGGGTGAACACGAATACGACTTGGCGGCCTACCGATATGCGTTGAACGTCCTTCCGCTCTATGGCGCTGGAAGAAGTATTACCGCGAAGGAAGTGGCCTATGCCGCTGAAAGTTCAATCGTAAGACCGAGGCCGACGATGTTTCCGGCGATCGAGGGACCGTCAAACACTCCACAGTTGACGAGCCTTACTCAAATAGTATCAGCCAAGCTAACAGGTCGCTTCACTTACGTAGTTTTGCCTGGTCCGAGAATTGCCTTGGGCAGGGTCGGGTTGGCAGATTTTGCAAACAAGCATCTTGATCTCTCAGGCGGCCGCCCTGTGATTGCTGCCGGCGAGGTTGTCTTCAAGGACGGAAAGATCGTTTTCCTCGATGGCTCCTCAGGTCACTACAATTCCATTCTTACGCCCAGTCAGCGCGCCGTTCAAGCTTCACAAGCTGTTTCTGCATTTAACGAAAATGGCGCTCCAGCTACTGGTAGGTATGTCGAATCACACTAACATCTGATGAGCACACTTGACGAGTTCTGGAATGAGTGCGGAAGGGTGAACCAAGCTTTGGAAACCACTGGCGACGATAAAGCAGCCGAGCCACATTTGGTTCGCGTGTTGCAGATCGTCGAGAGCAACCCAGGTCAGCGAGGCGTGTTCGTCAGCGCCTTTATTGAGATCATGGAGCACCCCCAAAAGTGGTCCGAACTCATTGTCGAATTCTCAATGCGGAAACTACTCTATCCAGAGGTCAAGGCTTACGCTGAGGCTCGGCTCCAGCGGGAAGAGCACAAGTTTGAAGACATGGCAGCCCGGCACATTCTAAGTGCCTACGAGCCGACCTGGCCTCTGAAGGCGAACTTTGCTTACTATTCAAGTAAGAAGCCCGGTGACGGTGCAAGCTAGAGTTTGGCTCCGCTGCGCAGAGCATTCGTAGCCGAAAACTGCTCGGACGATCAAAATCCATCGGCATCGCGGGTGCTACAGTTGGCGTTTCGAGTTCACTTCGAGCGGACCGAAAGGAATTTGGTGTTACGAACTTTTTTGGCATCGTAAGACTCACCGAAGTGGCGTCGTAAGGGTTTTGCGAGTTCGCTCACACTGGCATCGTAATTCGCGCCCGAATAGCCACGCTCTGATCGCAAGGCTACGACGGCGTTGGATAATTTCCTGGCGGCGCATCGAGACCGGGACTTTTCACCACACTGACATCGTAAAG
>CAMCFN010000005.1 GCA_945874145.1 Akkermansia muciniphila | reverse complement strand
CATTTGACAGCTTGGTTCCAATCCGTGGACGCGGCGCTGTTCCGCTTCATCAACCAATCGTTGAGCAACCCGTTCTTCGACTGGCTCATGCCTGTCCTGAGTGGCAACAAGCTTTTCGTGCCGATGGTCCTCGTGGCGGCCGTCACGCTCATCTGGCGCCAGCGAACCAAAGGCGCGCTCTGCGTCGTGTTCATCCTGCTGGTCGTCGCGCTCGGCGACCCGCTCATCATCAACTCCATCAAGCACGCCGTGGGTCGTCCGCGTCCGTTCGTGCCCATGCCGGAGTCCATCACGCTCGTAGGCCGCACGAGCAGCTTCAGTATGCCCTCGGCGCACGCCGCGAACACCGCCGCGATCGCGATGGTGGCGTTCCTCTTCTTCCGCCGGAGCTGGCGCTTCCTGATGCCGCTCGCGGCCGCGATTGCTTTCTCCCGCGTCTATAACGGGGTCCACTATCTCAGCGACGTGCTCATCGGCGCGACGCTGGGTGCCGGCTACGCGGCGGTGATGGTGTGGGCCTTGGACCGCTGCTGGCAGTGGGCGGGGCGGAAGTGGTTTCCGCTGTGGTGGGAGCAACTCCCCTCTTTGCTCGCTACCGATCCTCCTGCGCCCCAATCGGCAATCGGCAATCGGCAATCGGCAATCGCCTCCCACTGGCTCCGCCTTGGCTACATCGTCATCGCCGTCTTCTTCTTCGCCCGGATCGCCTACATCGGCAGTTCCACCATCGAACTGAGCGAGGATGAAGCCTACCAATGGCAATGGTCCAAGCACCCCGCGCTCGCCTACTACAGCAAGCCGCCCGGTATCGCCGTCGCGCAGTGGATCGGCACGCACCTGTGGGGCGACACGGCGTTTGGGGTGCGCTTCCTCGCGCCGTGCGTGACCGCGCTGATTTCCGTGCTGCTGCTGCGCTTCTTCGCGCGCGAGGCGACGGCGAAGCTGGGCCTGTTCGTCGTCCTCGGCGCCACCGCCACGCCGCTGCTCTCCGTGGGTGCCGTGCTGATGACGGTGGATTGTCTCTCCGTGCTCTTCTGGACGCTGGCGATGCTGAGCGGCTGGCAGGCCGTGCACAGCGGGGAGCGCGGCCTTCAGGCCGCAGAAACGCCCGCTGGCCTTGGGGCATCTGGACTCGGCGCGAGCGCGCAAACTTGCTGCGGCATGCATACTGCGCTCCGTCCGTGGTTGTGGACCGGCCTCTGGCTCGGGCTCGGCTTTCTGTCAAAGAACACCAACGCCTTCCAACTCGCCTGCTTCGCGCTCTTCTTCGTGCTTTGGAAGCCCGCCCGCGCGCAACTCCGCACGGCCGGACCGTGGGTGTCCCTTGGCATCACGGCCTTGGCTCTGCTCCCGCAGCTCGTCTGGAACGCGCAGAACGGCTGGGCAACCGTCGAGCATCTTCACAACCGCGCCGGCCTTGCGCAGGCATGGAGGTTCACGCCGAACTACCTGATTGATTTCGTCATGGCAGAGATCGCGCTGCTGAACCCAGCGTTCCTTGCACTCATCATTGGTGGCGTGCTGGCGACACTCGCCCAGCTCCGTGCCGGCGATTGCAAATCGCCGGCACGGGGCGCGGCGCTACCAACCTTTCTCTTCTGCATGGGCGTCCCGCTCTTCCTCGGCTACTTCCTCTACACGCTCCGCGCGCGCGTGCAGCCCAACTGGATTGTCCCCGCCGTCATCCCGCTGCTCTGTCTTGCAGCCGTGCAGGCCGATGCCTGCTGGCGACGCGGCGTCCGCTCGGTGCGCGGCTGGTTCATCGCTGGCCTCGCGCTGGGCATGCCGCTTGTCATTCTGCTGCACGACACGAATCTGACCGGCAAGCTGTTCGGCCAGCCGCTCCCGCCGAACCGCGACCCGCTCAATCGCGTGCGCGGTTGGAAGTCCATGGCCGAGACCGTTGAGGTCGAGCGACAGAAGGTCATCGCCGCCGAGGGCAAGCCCGTCTTCCTCATCGGCGCGCACTACGGCCTCACGAGCCTGCTGTCGTTCTACATCCCGGAGGCCAAGGCCGGCGTGCCACACGCACCGATTGTGTTTTATCAGTCCTCGGAGAAACCAGAGAACCAATACGGCTTCTGGCCGGTCTACGCGTCGCGCACAGGGCAGAGCGCCATCTTCGTGCAAGAGCTGAAGAAGGGCGCGCAACCCGAGCCGCCGCCCGCGCGGCTGGCCGCTGAGTTCATGCGCATCGAAGACCTCGGCACGCGAGAAGTCCAGTATCGCGGCCGGACCATTCACACCGTGCGACTGCTGCTGTGCCGCGAGATGAAGTGAAGCCTGCGAACCAAGCCTCGTTCCCCGTTCGCGACTACGACCTCGCCGCGTCGCTTGCGTCCGGCCAGGCGTTTCGCTGGCGGCAAGTGGGTGAGGTTTGGGAAGGCATCATTGCCGGGTGCTGGGTGCGCTTGCGTCAGGCTGGGGAACTCATCGAAGCCGAGACCGCCGTGCCGCAGGCCGACTGGCTTTGGCTCCGCAACTTTCTCCAACTCGACGTGGACCTCGCCGCCGTCACCGCCACTTTCCCCGACGATGAACCGATGCGCGCGTCCGTGGCGGCGTGTCGCGGGCTGCGGTTGTTGCGGCAGGAGCCGTGGGAATGTCTCGTCTCCTTCATCTGCTCCTCCACGAAGCAAATCGTTCAAATCCAGCAGATCATTGCGCTGCTGTGTGAGCGGTTCGGCGAACCAATCACGGCGGGTGACAAGGGAGAGTGCGGCTTTGCCTTCCCGTCGGCTGCGCGCCTTGCCGCCTGCACTGAGGCCGACCTGCGCTCCTGCAAGATGGGCTTCCGCGCGCCCTACGTGCGTGCGGCGGCCGAAGCCGTCGTAAGCGGTGAACTGGATTTGACCAAGCTCCACGGATTCTCCACGCCCGCCGCTCGCGCCGCGCTCATGGGCTTGCACGGCGTCGGCCGCAAAATTGCCGACTGCGTGCTGCTCTTCGCCTACGGCAAGCAGGACGCCTTCCCCGTGGACGTGTGGGTGCGGCGCGCGTTGACCGAATTGTATTTCCCGCGCCGTCGGCCATCGGCGAAGCGCCTGGAGCATTTCGCCAACACGCACTTCGGACCGAACGCGGGGTATGCGCAGCAGTATCTGTTTCACTACGTCCGCACCCTGCGCCCGAAGGAATGAAGTGTTCAGTTTTCAGTCTTCAGTGTTCAGTCGAAGGCGCGTGTGACCGCAACTGATTACTGAACACTGAAAACTGATTGCTCCCGTGCTCGAAGTCACCTTCACTCCCGCCGAGTTCGCCGCGCTTCGCCAGCGTGACTTGTCCCAAACGGTCTGCGTCGTCTTCGATGTGCTGCGCGCCACCACCTCGATGGTCACGGCGCTGACCAACGGCGCACGCGAAATCATCCCCGTCTGCGAAATCGCCGAGGCCGTGGCGTTGCGGCAGGCGCGGCCGGACCTCTTGCTCGCGGGCGAGCGCGACGGCGTGCGCATCCTGCGGCAGCTCACGGGCAGCATGGACTTCGACTTGGGCAATTCGCCGCGCGAGTTCACCCGCGAGCGCGTCGGCGGGCGCAGCATCGCGATGACGACGACCAACGGGACACGCGCGTTGCAAGCGTGTCGCGGCGCTCGGCGCCTGCTGGTGGGCAGCTTCCTCAATCTCGGCGCGGTGGCGGACTGGCTCGCGCGCGAACGCATCGCGGACCTGCTCGTGGTCTGCTCGGGCACGCAGGAGGAGGCTTCCTATGAAGACGTGCTGGGTGCGGGGGCGTTGTGCGACGCGGTCTGGGAACAATTCTCCGGCGGTCGGGTGGCAGATTCGGCGCAGGTCGCGCGCGAAATCTTCCGGCAGGGCAGGGGAGACTTGCTCGTGGCCGTCCAGCGCGCCCGCAACGGTCGCCGTCTGCTGGCGCTGCCAGAGTTGCGCGACGACGTGGCACTCTGCTTCCAGCGCGATGTGGCTAACGTGCTCGTCGAGATGACGGCGGAGGGTGTCGTGCGGCTCGCCACCGGCTGACCGGTTCGCACGGCAATTCCCCGCTTCCGCCGGCGTGCGTTCTCGCGTTAGCATTCCATCATGCAACTCCGCCTCCTGCTCGCCGCGCTCCTCATCTGCCTTGCGTCTCTATCCCGCGCCGCCGACATCACCCGCCCGAACATCGTCATCATCTTCGCGGACGACCTTGGCTATGGGGACTTGGGCTGCTACGGGCACCCCACCATTCGCACGCCGAACCTCGACCGCATGGCAGCGGAGGGGATGCGCTTCACCGAGTTTTACTCCGCTGCCGAGGTCTGCACACCTAGCCGCGCGGCGCTGCTCACGGGCCGCTATCCGATTCGCAGCGGCATGTGCCACGACCAGTTCCGCGTCCTGCGCAGCCGCTCCCTCGGCCAGTTGCCCGACAGTGAAATCACCTTGGCCGAGGCGCTCAAGGCCAAGGGCTACGCCACCGGGGCCATTGGTAAATGGCACCTCGGCGTGCCGCAGTTCAACCCCGGCGGCCACCCGCGCAAGCACGGCTTCGACTTCTACTTCGGGCTGCCGCACTCGAACGACATGGACCCCACGCCCGTCGCGCCCAAGGGCGCGGGCCGGCTCGCCGAGCAGCGCGCCGAGTGGTGGAACGCGCCTCTTTACCGTGACGACCAAATCATCGAGCGCCCCGCCGACCAGACCACGCTCACCCGCCGCTACACGGACGAGGCGGTGGAGTTCATCCGGAGCAACAAGACCAAACCCTTCTTCCTCTACTTCCCCCACACCTTCCCGCACACGCCCCTCTTCGCCTCGAAGGACTTCGCTGGGAAAAGCCCGCGCGGCATCTACGGTGATGTGGTGGAGGAACTCGACGCCAGCGTAGGCAAAGTCCTCGACACGCTGCGCCAGGAGAAACTGGCCGAGAACACGCTCGTCTTCTTCACCAGTGACAACGGCCCGTGGCTCATCATGAACCAGCAGGGCGGCTCCGCGGGCCTCCTCCGCGAGGGCAAAGGCTCCACCTGGGAAGGCGGGATGCGCGTTCCCGGCATCGCGTGGTGGCCGGGGAAAATCAAACCCGCCGTTCAGCGCACCCTCGCCAGCACCATGGACCTCTTCACCACCAGCCTGAAGCTCGCGGGCGCGGACGTGCCGGGCGACCGGCCCATTGACGGCCTCGACATCCGGCCGCTGCTGTTCGGGACCGGCACCGTGACGCGCGAGGCTTACTTCTACTATCGCGGCACGCGCCTCATGGCCGCGCGCTCCGGTGACTTCAAGGCCCACTACATGACGCAGTCCGCCTACGGCCAGCCCAAGCACGAGGAGCACACCCCACCGCTGCTCTTCAACCTCCGCTTGGACCCCAGCGAGACCCATAACGTGGCCACGAACAATCCGGCGGTGCTCGGACAAATTGCGCAGGCGGTAGAGAAGCACAAAGCCGCGCTCCAGCCCGCGCCCAGCCAGCTCGTGGAAGTGCAGCCGGTGGCGGAGAAGAAGTGAAAAATAAATTGTGCCTAAACCAAGTGCCAAAGAAATTAGTCCGCACTTCGGCGGCGGGCATGAGGGGCTTGATGAGCGTTTCGCACGAGAAGCGTTCTCAGGCAAGAGCCTGATGGAGGCTGAGGAGCTATTTCGCCAGAACGCCTTGTTTCATGGTGAATCACTCCACTGGATGGGGGCGGCAGCCTTCCGCTTTTATGTCATGGCGTTCATCAGTTACCTCAAGAGCGAGCACGCCAAGGACGACCCTGATGCGATAAACGGATTCGCCTTCAATCTTGAATGGTGGGCCAAAAAGCCACGAGAGGTTTCTCCCATCGCAGCTGAATTGGCTGAGGCGTGCCGCTATGTGGTCGAGCATTATAAAAAGTTCGGTGCAAAGCCGGAAATCTACGGCGACTTGCGCCCTCAGTATGAGGTGTTGGCTGTAAAATTCGATGCCTTGCGGATAAACAGTCGAGGTAAGTCGTAGCAATTTTGGACTGCGCCGGCAGAGCGCAGCGGCGACGGCGCTTTGGCGTCCCGCGAAGCGGAACCGCTCGTAAGGGGGAAACTCTTGTCCCCCATGCCGAGGAATCAACGGCTGCGAGCCACGGCGGACAGGAGTGTCCGCCCTACGACCGCTCCGCAGGATTTGAAAGCGGCGTCGCGCTTCGCTGCCGCCGCAGTCCAAGACGCAGGTGGAAATTCGCTCGCGCCTCGTGCTGGTGTGCGCTTTGATTTTGGCATCATGTCACTCGTCCGTTGTCTCTTTGCGTGGTTGCTCGCCACGTCATGCCTTGTCGCCGCCGAGCGGAAGCCGAACATCATTTTCATCCTCGCCGATGACCTCGGTTACGGGGACCTCGGGTGCTACGGGCAGAAGTTGATTCAGACGCCGCACTTGGACCGCATGGCGGCGGAGGGGATGCGGTTCACGCAGTTTTACGCGGGGTCCACGGTGTGCGCACCCAGCCGCAGCGTGCTGATGACCGGGTTGCACACGGGGCACACGCGCGTGCGTGGGAACTCGGGCACGGCGAATCCCATCGCGCAGTCGCTCCGGCCGGGGGACATGACGGTGGCGCGCGCGCTCAAGGCCGACGGCTACGCGACGGCGCTGATCGGCAAGTGGGGCCTCGGCGACGAGGGGGAGGCGGCGGTGGGGTTGCCGACGCGGCAGGGCTTCGACTACTTCTTCGGCTACGCGAACCAGCATCACGCGCACAATTATTACCCGGACTTCCTGATGCGCGGGGAGGAGCAGGTGAAGTTGCGGAACCAGGTTGCGCCCGGCAGTGCGGACAATCCCATCGCGCGGCGATTCGGTGTCGGCCACGCGAGTGAGAAGGTGGAGTATTCGCACGACCTCTTCGCAACGGAAGGCTTGCGGTGGGTGGAGCAGCAGAAGGACCGGCCGTTCTTCCTCTACTTCGCACTGACGACGCCCCACGCAAACAACGAGGCGAACCGCGACCTCAAGAACGGACAGGAAGTGCCGGACTTCGGGATTTATGCGGACAAAGATTGGTCGCCGCAGAACAAGGGTCAGGCGGCGATGGTTTCGCGCATGGACCGGGACATCGGGCGGCTCTTTGAGTTGCTCCAGCGGCTGAAACTGGATGACCACACGCTGGTGTTTTTCAGTTCGGACAACGGGCCGCACAACGAGGGCGGGCATACGCCGGAGCTCTTCCAGCCAGCGGGGCCATTGCGGGGTATGAAGCGGAGCCTGACCGACGGGGGCATCCGTGTGCCGTTCATTGCGAGGTGGCCGGGGAAGATCAAGCCCGGCACGGTGTCGGGTCACGTCGGGTGGTTCGCGGACTTCATGGCGACCGCGTGCGATCTGGCGGGAGCCAAGGTGCCGGGGCCGACGGATGGGTTAAGTCTCGTTCCCACGCTGCTGGGGAGGATCGAGCAGCAGGCGAAGCACGCGCACTTGTATTGGGAATTCCACGAGCGGGGTTTCAATCAGGCGGTGCTGATGGACGGACGTTGGAAGGCCATCCGACTCCTGCGCACGGACGCACCGGTGGAGCTTTACGACGTGGCCAACGACATCGGTGAAAAGGTGAACCTCGCGGCGCAGAAACCGGAACTGGTGACGCGCGCGAAGGAGTTGTTTGCGTCCTCGCGCGCTGATTCCGCGGACTGGCCGATCAAGGAGGGTGGGGCCGGCAAAGGAGGCAAGTCTCGGTAGCTGAAGCTGAGGCAGCTAAAGCAGATGCTGGAAGTGGTTCGGAGGCAGTTCATCATCAGTCGTGAATTTGAGTTGAACACGGATTGGAATGGTCATAGAACTTTCTTGTCATCCGCGAGAGCGGTAGAGGGCTTATGTTGCTGGGGATTTCAGTAAGTAAATGGGTGGAAGGTTTTTCGACCGAGGGCCCGATGTTTTGGGCGTTGATCGTGTTGGTCCTCTGCGTTGTGTATGTGCGTAGCAATGCGGCAGTGGCCGAGCGCCAGGCCAAGTTGGAGGCGGAAAACGCCCGCCGGCAGGAGCAGACCTACCAGGCGATGGTGCAACATTACCGCCAGGTGGTGACGGATCAGCAAAGCCGCATGGATGTTGCGGGCCAACAATCCGGAGCCCGAATGTCCCCCCCGGCGGCGGGCGGCGTTTTGGAGCTGTTTCAGCTCATTGCTGACAGTAGCGCGCAGAAAATCACCCGGCTGGAAGCGAAGTCAGAGTTGCTTGCCAAGGAACTCGCCGAGGCCAAGCGTGATCTCGCCGACCAGAGCTCCACGACGGGAATGCTGCTGGCAAACCTCTCGGACATGCAGCACCAAATCAACAACCTGAACCACGCTTTGGGTGGCTTGCTGGGGAATGACGCTCCTTCTGATGGCCGTCGGAATTGACCGAAGCCGTGGCTCGCCCGCTTGCGTGTCCCGCGATATCCTTGGCACGGTGCTTACTCTCAAGCTGGCAGCCGAGCCTCGGCGCGCGGACCCCGCGCCGAAATTGTTGGAGACACACCGGCAGGCTTTCGACTAGGCTGCCGCTCACCCTGAGCCACAAAAGGCACAGCAAAGTATAGCCAGTGACATGAAAGCAAAGTCCCCCTCGAACCGCAGCGGCCTCCTAGGCGGCGGCAATTGGATTGTTGATCAGGTCAAGATGATTGACGTCTATCCGCAGCGTGAGCGGTTGGCGAACATCAGCAGCCAATCCGAAGGCACCGGCGGGGCGCCCTACAACGTCCTGGCAGATCTATCCCGGCTGGGTGCGCCCTTTCCCTTGAGCGGGGCCGGACTCGTGGGGAGAGACGCCTTCGGCAATCAGATTCTGGCTGATTGTCTCCGGCTCGGAATCGACACCAAGTTTTTGCGCGCCACGGCGGACGCGCCGACGTCCTTTACGGATGTGATGACTGAGTCCGCCAGCGGGGTGCGGACCTTCTTCCACTGTCGCGGGGCGAACTCACTGTGGGATGGCAAGGATCTCGACTTCACCAAGACGAAGGCGAAGATCTTCCACCTCGGCTATCTGCTGTTGCTGGATGCGTTGGACAAGGAAGACAAGAATTTCGGCACCAAGGCCGCCGCCCTGCTAGCCGCCGCACAAGCCGCCGGGCTCAAGACCAGCGTGGACACGGTGAGTGAGGACAGCGACCGGTTCACCCGGGTCGTGACGCCCGCACTGAAGCATGTGGACTATTGCATCTTGAACGAGATCGAGGCGGGCAAGACGACGGGCTTCAAAATCCGCCAGGCCGACGGCCGGCTCGACACGGTCTCACTCCGCCATGCCGCCGGGGCACTGCTGCAATGCGGGGTCAAGGAACTGGTGGTGATTCATTTCCCCGAGGGCGGCTTTGCCCGCACGCGCGACGGCAAAGACTCCTGGCAGTCCTCCCTGAACCTCCCGCAGAAATACATCGCCGGAAGCGCCGGGGCAGGGGACGCCTTCTGCGCCGGCGTGCTCTACGGGTTGCATGAAAACTGGGAGTTGCAGCGCTGCTTGCTGACTGGCGTCTGTGTCGCAGCCGCCAGCCTGAGTCATTCCACCTGCACGCAAGGGGTCGGCACCTTGGATGCCGCGCTGGCGCTGGCCAAGAAATTCAAGCCCCGCGCGCCACTGGATCCGGATGTCTGAGGCCGGAACTATTCTTCTCCAACGGCCCGCCTTCAAGCGGGCCGTTTTGTTTGGGCATCAAGAAGTTTGAACGGGGCAGTGGTCAAAGCGCTTTCAGACACCGCTGAAATGACTCAAGATCATGCTGAATGCCCTGTTCCACAGGCACGTCGAGTATCCATCGTTCACCAACGCAGGCAACCCGGACATCTATGTTGAAAATACTTGGCAACCAACAGGGTCGGTTTTGTGACGGAGTTTCACGCCGCAACTTCCTCCAGCTAGGCGCGTTGGCTGCCGGCGGACTTTCCTTGCCACAGTTGCTCCAGGCGGAAGCTGCGGCGGGGCTGCGGAACTCCTCGAAGGCAATCATCATGGTGTATCTGCCGGGCGGGCCATCGCACCAGGACATGTTCGACATCAAGGAAGACGCCCCGCGCGAGATTCGCGGTGAGTTCAAGGCCATCTCCACGAACGTTCCCGGCGTGCGCGTTTGCGAGCATCTTCCGCGCATGGCTGCGATGTGGGACAAATTCGCCGCCGTGCGTTCCGTGGTAGGCAAGTCAGATGACCACAACTCTTTTCATGTAATGACCGGGCACAGCCGACTCAAACCGCAGCCCTCAGGCGGCTGGCCTTCCGTCGGTGCGGTGCTCTCCAAGCTGCAAGGCTCGTCGGTCCCCGGCATTCCTCCGCTCGTCAGTCTGGCCGGCAAAGAATCGGTCGCGGGCTTTCTGGGCGCGGCGCACGGACCATTTGTGCCCAGCGGTCCAGCCCAGAAAGACATGGTGCTGAACGGGGTGTCGAGCGAACGGCTCGACGATCGTAAGTCGCTGCTTACGGAATTTGATCGGTTCCGGCGGGATGCCGACCGCAGCGGGCTCATGGATGGGCTGGATGAATTCAACAAGCAGGCGTTCGAAGTGATGACTTCCTCCAAACTGGTTGAAGCGCTCGATTCCAAGAAGGAAGGTGCCAAGTCGGCCGAACGTTACCGAGGACGGGATGGCAATATGCTGCGCGAATTTCTGCTGGCGCGCCGGTTGGTGGAGTCGGGGGTGCGGTGTGTCACGTTGAACTTCGGCGGCTGGGACACGCACTCCGGCAACTTCACCACGCTCAAGCGGCAGTTGCCCAACTTGGACGTGGGCTTGTCCGCTTTGGTCCAGGATTTGCATGATCGCGGGCTGGACAAGGATGTCTCCGTGGTCGCGTGGGGAGAGTTTGGCCGCACCCCGCGGGTCAACATGTCCGCCGGGCGCGATCACTGGTCACGAGTTTCCTGCGCCTTGCTCGCCGGCGGCGGCATGAAGACCGGGCAGGCCATTGGCCGCACTGACCGCATGGGCGGCGAAGCTTATGAGCGACCGGTGCAGGTGGGCGAAATCTTTGCCACGCTGTATCACAATCTGGGCATCGACACGCAACGCGCGACGCTGCCTGACCTGAGCGGGCGCCCCCAGTATTTCATCGACCCCAGCCACGAGCCGATGCGCGAACTTGTCTGACACCTATGCTCACGATTCCCGGACACCGCCAAGGACGTTTTTGCGACGGAGTTAAGCGCCGTGATTTTCTGCGGTTGGGTGCGCTGGCCATGGGCGGGCTTACCTTGCCGCAATTGCTCGAGGCGGAAGCCAAAGCCGGGGTGCGCAAGTCGCACAAGGCGGTCATCAACATCTTCCTTGCCGGTGGCCCGCCGCATCAGGACATGTTCGATCTGAAGCCGGAGGCCCCCAAGGAGATTCGCGGCGAGTTCAGGCCCCTCAAGACAAACGTTCCCGGTTTGGAGATCTGCGAGCTGTTCCCGATGCTGGCGAAGTGCGCGGACAAATACACCGTCATCCGGTCCATGGTCGGAGCAGCCGGAGGGCATGATGCCTTCCAGTGCCACACCGGGCGTTCGCCCCGCAACCAACCCGCCGGTGGCTGGCCTTCGATGGGCGCGTCGCTATCCAAGCTCCGAGGCTCCACCACTGCCGGAATCCCGGCGTTTGTCGGACTGGCTCCCAACACCGGCCATCGTCCGTGGGGCGATCCGGGGCAAGCTGGCTTTCTCGGCCCCGCACACTCGGCGTTCAAGCCGAACAAAGAAGGCAAGGACGACATGCTTCTGAATGGCGTTTCTCCCAATCGGCTGGGTGAACGCCGTTCGCTGCTCACGGCGTTCGACCAGTTCCGGCGCGACGTAGATAACAGCGGCATGGTCGAAGGCCTTGATGCGTTCCATCAACAGGCCTTTGCGATGCTGACCTCCAGCCGGCTGGCCGATGCTTTGGACTTGAGCAAGGAGGACCAGAAGCTGCGCGACCGTTATGGCCGTGGCTTCCCGAACTTGAAGGATGATGGCTCGCACCGGCTGCTGGATGATTTCCTCATGGCGCGCCGATTGGTGGAGGCCGGTGTGCGCTGCGTGACCATCGCCTTCAGTCGTTGGGACTGGCACGGCAACAACTTCGGCCAAGCACGCGAGGAATTCCCGCTGCTGGACAAGGGACTTTCCGCGCTCATCGAAGACCTGCATCAGCGCGGCATGGATCGCGACGTGAGCGTGGTAGTCTGGGGTGAGTTCGGCAGAACTCCGAAAATCAACAAGGACGCGGGACGAGACCATTGGCCCAACGTGTCCTTCGCCTTGCTCGCCGGCGGTGGCATGAGGCATGGCCAGGTGATTGGTGCCACCAGTCGAGACGGAGGTGAGTGCGTGGAACGCCCGGTGAAATTCGGAGATGTGTTCGCGACGCTCTACCAGCAGTTGGGCATCGATCCGCATGGTGACATGGTGAGCGATTTCACCGGCCGGCCCCAGCATTTGGTGGACCCGGGCGCCGAAGTGATTCGCGAACTGGTGTGAAGCGGGAGGAAAAAGGATTTGGTAATTAGCTGTGAGTCGAAGCAAATGTGGTGTCGGCAAGGGCTCCGCTAGTCACCAATTACCATCCAGTTCCCGCCCGCCGCCGCGCCTCGCGCCTTGACCTGTGCGCGCTCCTTTCTCATTCTGTCGCGCACTTCGCCAAACGTTATGCCTGAAACCCCAGACTCTGACCTCGATTTTACCCCCGAGGTCAGCGCAGAAACCGACATAGCCCGCCTCGGACATTCCAGCCCGCCACCAGCTCACGAGCAGACGGCGGATGAGGACGCGGATGTCGTGGATTGGGGACGGGTGGCCGCGATGGACGAATTCAAGGCACTGGTCAAGGCCAAGGCCGCGTTCGTGGTGCCGGCAACCCTCTTTTTTGTGGTCTATTACTTCGCCCTGCCGGTGCTGGTGGGCTGGTTTCCGGAGTTGATGGAGAAGCGGGTTGGGCCGGTGAATCTCGCCTACTTGTTTGCGCTTTCCCAATTCTTCATGGCGTGGGGCGTGGCCTTTGTATATCTGCGGCAGGCGTCCAAGTTCGATGATCGGCAGAACGCCATCATCGCCAAGCTGGACCTCGCCAAAGGAGGGAAGTCGAAATGAACTTCCTCCTTGCGGCTGCTGCCACCAACCCGCCCGCTGCGGCTGGTTTTCAATTCACCCCGGCCTTGGGGATGTTTCTGAGTTTTGTGCTGGTGACGCTCGGCATTACCTACTGGTCCGCGCGCAAATCCACTGGCGCGAGCAACTACTTTGCGGCTGGGCGCGGTATCACCGCATGGCAGAACGGTCTCGCCGTTGCCGGTGACTACATGAGCGCGGCCAGCTTCCTCGGCATTGCCGGCATGATTGCCTTCAAAGGCTACGACGGGTTCATGTATTCCGTCGGCTGGCTGGTGGCCTATCTCACCGTGTTGCTCGTCGTCGCTGAACCGCTCCGCAACGCGGGCAAATACACCATGGCCGACGTGCTGGCCTACCGCCTCAGCCCGCGCCCCGTCCGCGCGATGGCCTCGCTCTCCACGCTCACAGTTTCGACTTTCTACATGATTGCTCAGATGGTCGGTGCGGGCGCGCTGGTTAAGTTGCTCCTTCCTGGCGTGGGCTACGAGGCGGCCGTCGCGGGGGTCGGTGTGCTGATGATTGTCTATGTGGTCTTCGGGGGAATGCTCGCAACCACCTGGGTGCAAATCATCAAGGCCATTCTGCTCATGAGCGGATCGCTCTTCCTCAGCGTGCTCGTCCTGAAGCACTTTGATTATAGTTTTGCGAAGTTCTTCGAGGCCGTCGGCAAGGTTCCGGTGGCCGGTCCGGACGGGACCATCGTCCACAAGGACTTTCTGAAGCCCGGCCTCATCTTCGGTCTTGAAGTCACCAAAGGCTGGGGTCCGATTGATCTCATTTCGCTCGGCCTCGCGTTGGTTTTTGGCACCGCCGGACTGCCGCACGTTCTCGTGCGCTTTTATACGGTGCCTGACGCCAAAACCGCGCGGCTCAGCGTGGTCTGGGCGATGGCCATCATCGGTGCGTTCTACATCATGACCACCTTTCTGGGATTCGGTGCGGCGACGATCCTGACGCCGGCCAATATCAGCGTGGAAAATATGAGTGCGCCGCTTCTGGCCAAGGCTTTGGGTGGTGAAATCTTCTTCGCCTTCATCAGCGCGGTTGCGTTCGCCACGATTCTTGCCGTGGTGGCGGGCTTGACCATCAGCGCCAGCACAAGTTTCGCCCATGACTTCTACACCAACGTCCTCCATCACGGGCGCGAGCGCGGTCCCGGCGAGGAAGTCCGTGTGGCGCGTATCGCGGCGTTCGTGGTGGGGGCAGTCGCCATCTTCCTGGCGATCAAATTGCAGACCATCAACGTCGCCTTCCTCGTCGGACTCGCCTTCGCCGTTGCAGCAAGCGCGAACTTGCCCGTGATTGTCCTGTCGCTCTTCTGGAAGCGGTTTAACACCTCGGGTGCCTGCTGGGGCCTGGGGATTGGTCTGCTCGGCTCCATCGCCCTCATTGTGCTTAGTCCGAGCGTGATGGACCCGAGCGGTAAGGGCCTCATCAATGCTGTCCCGTGGTTCCCCTTGAAAAACCCCGGCATCGTCAGCATTCCCCTTGGATTCCTTGCGGCTTGGCTGGGCACCATCCTCAGCACCGACACCACCAGCCAGTTGAAATACGACGAGTTGACGGTCCGCGCAAACACCGGCCTTGGAGCTGAAAAGGCAACGGCACACTGACGTTTGGGCTGAGGAGAGAGCGCCAGGGCAGCACCTACTTCACCGCAGGCAGGACGTTTGCATAGAAGTTGAATCATTCCCCCCCTCTGCGTTCTGTGTGCCCCGTCGCGGCCAATTCCTCCCCTTGGTTTTATTGGAGCTTCCCGTCGAACGCTGCTACCGTCCCGCCAAAACCAAACCGCGCATGACTGAGGAACCCTATCGTTGGCTGGAGGCGGTCGCGAACCGCCGCGAATACGTCCGCGAACAGCTCCGGGGCGGCTCGCCCGTCTTCGCCGTCAGCCTGCCTGACGGCATCCTGCTGCTGGGCGTGGGCGCGGGCCGCTCGAAGGTCTTCGAGCTGCACGACCGCCTCGCGCTCGCGGGCCTCGGCCACCCGGCGGACATCGAGAAGGTCCGCCAGGCCGCGATTGACGCCGCGCACCTCGAAGCCTTCACCCGCGCGCCCGAGGACGTGAGCCTGCGCCGCCTCGTGAGCTTCGGCCTCAGCCCGCAGCTCAAGCAGAACTTCGAGCAACTCTTTACCGCGCCCACGCTCGTCGAGCTGCTCATCGTTGAGCTGGGCAACGACCCCGGCCAAGACCTGCTGGCGAACTTGCACTTCGACGGCGCGTTCCAGCTCCAGACCGGCGGCCTCGCCGTCGCCGCGAACACGCCCGAAACCGAAGCCGCCGCGAAGACCTGGCTCACCCCCGCCCTCGCCGGCCAGACCGACCGCACCGCCGTCGCCGACCTGCTGCTGCAAGCTTGGTGGGTGCTCACGGAGAACAAGTCCTTCGGTGACGCCCTGCCAGCGGAGGCGGAGCGGCGGGAGGGGTGGCAGAAGGCGGTGAGCGGGAAGACGGTTGAAATCGGTTGGCTGAGCCGCTCAACCGCGAGCCGCGCGAGATACGAAGCGCGGACTTTGGAGCAACTGGAGGCATGAACCGTTATGTGGAACGAGAAGCCCAAACTCCGAATGGCTGCTCGCTTCAGTTTCCTAGGCTTGTTGCTCCTGGCTTTTGCTTGGCCCGAGTTGAGCAAGCAGCGCCGTTATGAATTAGCTGAGTCTCTCTCACAAGAGCACGGTGGTTCCTACCGCCTCCGTCATCCGCTGACTGGCACTTCCAAGATAGTGTTTCGGTATGACGGGTCCTCCCAAGCAAACCTGCCAACGGAGTATGTCCAAATTCTGGCTCAGCGTGAGAAGGGTGACGACAACCTGCTTTTCGACACCGTCCTCGTGAGGAGCCAGTTGAAGGGAACACGCCTACAACCTGCTGAACTGGCGCGGCAATATTCGGACGACTCAGTTACTGCACTTCACAGGCTTGTGCCGAGTCTGCCAGACACCAAGCTGATCGCAGAATGCAAAACACTCACAGAATTGGATAGATTGCTCGGCTCATCCCACGGCTACAAAGACGGACACGCAAGTTGTTGGAGTTTCTTCGTTGTGACGGGCAAAGGCAAAGTCGAGACTTTGGCAGTATTCGCATCCCATCCGTTTTTCGCTTATGGGCCACGCCCGCCCGCCATCGAATCCGTTGAGATAGGCACTGGACGGGCTGCTGCCTTTGTCGAAAGGCGATGAAACACACGGACTCGAACTCCCGCTTGTCTTCCCCCTCGTTCCGCCTAGATTGCCGCCATGAGCACGGTTCAGGAAATCAAGGCCGCCGCCACCAAACTGACGGCGGAGGAAAAAGCAGAACTCGCCCGTTGGCTGACGGAGCAGCGCACGCCCAGAACAGTCGCCGAGCGCGAAGAGTGGGCGCGGCAGTGGCGTGAGTTGGCCGACAAAGCCAACGCAGGGGTCGGCCCCATCACTTGGAAGCGCGAAGACCTCTATGAACGCTGAGGTCTTTCTGGACACCAACGTCCTGCTTTATTCCATATCCAAACTCCCCGAAGAGGCCGTCAAGCAGCGCATCGCAGACACACTGGCCACCACGCTCGCGTTCGGCACATCCGCGCAGGTTTGTTAGGAGTTCTACGTCGTGGCGACCGGCAAGATGAAAAACTCGGTCACGCCTGCGGCTGCGGCGGAGTTCGTCCGCAAGCTGATGAACTGTGCCTTCGTGCCCACGGATGCTGAACTGATTCAGGCGGCGATTGAGCTGCGGCAGCGCTTCCAAGTCTCCTATTGGGACGCCGCCATCATCGCCGCCGCCCAGCGGCTCGGAGCCACGACAATTTACTCGGAGGACTTGAGCCACGGGCAGCACTACGGCTCCGTGCAGGTGGTAAATCCCTTTCTCGCAGTCAAGATTTCCTGACTCCCGAACGCGCCCGGCCATGAACCGCATCGTCGGCCTTGAAACGGAATACGGGTGCCTGAGCAGCGACCCCGCCGGGCCGCCCGCAGCCGTCGCGCGCGTGCGCAACTGGATGTTCGAGCAGAACCGCTTCGGCCTCGCGGACATGCACCAGCGCGATTGGGACGAGCCGGCGGGCAACGGCGGCTTCCTCTTCAATGGCGGGCGCTGCTACGTGGACATGGGCCACCTCGAAATCTGCACGCCCGAGTGCCTTTCCCTCCGCGACCTGCTGCGCTTCGACCGCGCGGGCGATGATCTGCTCTCGGCTGCCACGCACGAGCTTGGACTGGCGGAGCAAGTCAGCTTCGTGCGGAACAACGTGGACTACTACTCGGGCGCGACGTTTGGCTGCCACGAGAATTACCTCGTCCGCCGAGGTGCGCCGCTCAACGAGGCGAACGTCCAGTCGCTCCTCGCCTTTCTCACGCTGCGGGTGCTCTACACCGGCGCAGGCCGCGTCCGTTCCACGCCGGGTGCGGAGTCTCGCGGTGACATCATCAAGCTCGGGGTGGATAGCGATTTTCAAATCAGCCAGCGTGCCGACTACATCAACAACGACCTCTTCGAGTGGGTGCAGTTTAACCGTGCCATCATCAACACGCGCGACGAACCGCTGGCTGATCCAAGCCGCTTCCGGCGGCTGCACCTGATCCACGGAGACACCAGCGTCCTGCCCGCCACGCTGGCGCTCAAGTGCGGCACCGCGTCGCTCGTGCTGGACCTGCTGGAGATTGATAAGCTGCCTCAGGTGGCGCTGGCGGATGCGGTGTTTACCTTTCGCACACTTTCGCACCAACCCAATGGCCCGTGGCTGGTGCAATTGGCGGATGGGCGCGAAGTCCCGGCGGCCGAGGTGCTGCGGTGGTTTTACGCCGCCGCAGAGAAGGAATTTCGCGGACGCGACACGGAGACGGACGCGCTGCTCGGCATCTGGGACCGCGTGTTGGCGGGCCTGGAAACAAACGTCGAGAATCTTGTCGGCCTCGTGGACTGGGTGACGAAGCGCTGGCTCTACACGCAGTTCCTCGCGCAGGAAAATCTCCCGTGGACCGACCCGTGGCTGCGCGCGCAGGACTTGGAATTCCATGCTGTTGACCCCGCGCGAAACCTTGCCTGGCCGCTGGCTTGCACGCCGGAGCCGTGGGTCATCTCGCCCAAAGAGCAACACGCGGCCTTGCTCACGCCGCCCGCCGACACCCGCGCAGCCGCCCGTTCGAGCGTGATGCGGCTTCTGGAGGGGCAGAGTTTTCGCTACTTTGTGGATTGGGAGGCGATGGACGTGGAGGGGGCGGAATCGCTGCAGTTGTTGAATCCGTTCGAGCCTCAAGCCTCGGGAGCTGAGGCTTGGTTGCGAAAAATCTCCGCCCAGCAGGCCCGGCGCGAGCGGGAGGCGCGAGCATCCATATCGGAGGGGGAGGCTTAGGAAGGGAGTGCGGCTGAAGTTGATCTCTTGTGACTACGCTCGCGGCGCTACTTCAGCACGACCTGGAGTTTCTCCGGGTCGATTACGTATTGCCGCCCCGGTGGCGGGGTGGGCACTTTGGAAATGAAGCGGGCTTTGGCCAGTTCCTCAAAACTGGCCGGGGCTTTGCCACGGGAGGTAAACCACGCCTGCAAGGCTTCGTTGAGTTCCTTCAGCGTCGGTTCCGTGAGGGGGACATTCCTCTCCGGAACGACAGGCGTGGTGGCGACGGGACGCTTTTTGCAGGCCACCAAAAAGGCGGCTGCGAGGAAGAGGATTGCGAGGGAACGCATGACCTGTCGATGCCGAGCGAGCTTGGTTAAAACTTATCCCACAAAGAGCGGGGGTCACCGGACAAGTATTGCATGCCGGTTTGGCTGGGCTTCATCAGTTCCGAGTGGCCATCTACGAAACCCACAGGAACGCGCTTGTTGTGGCGGGCGACCATTCGGACCGGATCGGAAGTGAAGAAGGGGGCGTTGGTGGGCACGCGCATGTAAATGGTCGCGGTTTGCATGATTTCGAGCCAGAGGTCCGGGTCGGGCTCGTTGGGGTTACTGACTTGGGCGGCGTCGGAAAAAACCAGCGAGGCGGCCGGTTGGGCTACTTCGGTGTCCCGGATACGGCGGGTTGCACCAGCGGGTGAGGTGATACCGAACTCCGGATGATTCATCGCGATGCCGAGGCGGTTGGTGTTGTTGGCGGTGCCGCCGGCGTTGATGGCGGCGGGAACAGTCAGACTCACGCAGTCGAAGGTTTTGGGCTGGTTGGGAATGTAGGTGCTCAGTTTGTCCGGCCACCAGATGGTTGCGGCCCCACTTTGGACGAGACTTGCTGCGGAGGTGGGTTCTTCGGCCTGCCGGGGTTGTCGCCAGAGGAAGACGAACGTGCTGTCGTTGTCATCCTGATACAGGCGCGAAGCCAGGGAGATCTGCCGGTTGTTATTTAGGCACTGCATTCCCTTGGCTTTTCCCTTGGCC
Source organism: Akkermansia muciniphila (assembly GCA_945874145.1). Lineage (GTDB taxonomy): Bacteria > Verrucomicrobiota > Verrucomicrobiia > Limisphaerales > SXTU01 > SXTU01. Next base: position 115,973 of record CAMCFN010000005.1, on the reverse strand, counting down.
GAGGCGAGCGAAGGCAGGAGGAGTCCCGCCAAGATCGCGATGATTGCGATGACAACGAGCAACTCGATCAACGTGAAGGCCAGCGAGCGGGCGGCGGAATGCAAGGTGCGTGCGTTCATGAGGGCGGCTGTGGCAATGAACAGACCAAAACACAGGCGCAGCACCGTGTCGAGCGAACGTTGGCAGAATGGCCGGCATTGCTCGAAGACGGATTCCGCTTTCCTGTCCCGGCGAACTTCCCCATTTTCCTCCCATGTTTCAGCCTCGCATCGTCTTGCGGTTGCTCACCGCCGCTTTTCTGTTTGGAGCTAGCTGGCCTCTGCTAGCCGCCGCCCCTTCGCCAAAGGCCCCGGTGAGTTACAGCGAGGTTTACGGCAAGAAGGGTGCGCAGCCGGAGGTGACGGCGAAGGATTTGCCGCGCTTCCCTGCTATCGAACCGGCGCAGGCGGTGGGGAGCTTTCAGATTAAGAAGGGTTTTCGCCTCGAACTGGTCGCCGCCGAACCGCTTGTGCGGGATCCCATCACGATGGCGTTCGATGAAAATGGCCGGCTCTTTGTCGTGGAGATGGTGGATTACTCGGAGCGACGGGATGAGCAGCCGCATCTCGGGCGCATCCGGCTGTTGGAGGACACGGATGGTGATGGGAAGTTCGACAAGAGCACCGTGTTTGCTGAGGACTTGGCCTGGCCCACGGCGGTGATTTGCTCCGGCGGCGGCGTCTTTGTGGGAGCGACGCCGGACATCATCTGGCTGAAGGACACCAACGGGGATGGCAAGGCCGATGAGCGCAAGGTGGTTTTCACCGGCTTTGGCAGCGGGGTGACGCGGTTGAACGTTCAGGCGCTGATCAACTCCTTCAATTGGGGACTGGACAATCGCATCCACGGGGCAACGGGCCCCAATGGCGGAAACGCAGTGAAGTCCCTGGCGACCAACGCGCTGGCGGCGCTCGATCTGCGCGGGCGGGACTTCAGCTTCGACACGCGCAGTCTCCGGTTGCGGGCGGAGACCGGTGGCGGGCAATACGGCCTCTCGTTTGACAGCGTGGGCCGGAAGTTCGTGTGCAGCAACAGCGACCATTTGCAATTGCTCATGTATGGCCTGCACTACGGCGCACGCAACCCGCACTTGGTGATGCCCAGTCCCCGCATCAGCATCGCCGCGGATGGCCCGGCGGCGGAGGTCTTCCGCCTCAGCCCGGACGAGCCGTGGCGGATCATACGCACCCGGTGGCGAATCAGCGGAGTGGTGCCGGGCATGGTCGAAGGTGGCGGGCGGGTCTCGGGTTACTTCACCGGGGCGACGGGAGCGACCATTTATCGCGGCGATGCTTACGGTCCCGAGTTTGTGGACAACGCTTTCATCGGAGATGCGGGTGGCAACTTGGTTCACCGCAAGGTGCTTTCTCCCAATGGCGTCGCGCTGACCGCGAAGCGCCCGGCGGACGAGCAGAACTTCGAGTTTCTCGCCTCCCGGGATACATGGTTCCGGCCGGTGCATTTCCAGAACGCACCCGACGGCTGCCTCTACATCGCGGACATGTATCGCGAGGTGATCGAGCACCCGTGGTCCATCCCGGAGGCCATCAAGAAACACATCGACCTGAACAGCGGCAATGATCGCGGGCGCATCTACCGGATCGTGCCGGAGGGTTTCAAGCAACCTCCGGCAGTCCGACTGGGCGTCGCCACCACCTCCCAGTTGGTGGCTCATCTGGCCAGTCCGAACGGCTGGACGCGCGACACGGCCGCACGCCTGATTTTTGAGCGGCAGGACCGGCGCGCGGTGTCCGAGCTGGAGCAGTTGTTGCATCGGTCGCGATCCGCTCTGGGCCGGATGCATGCGCTTTACGCGCTGGACGGACTGATTGCGCTGGAGCCAAGGCACTTGCTGTTGGGCTTGGCCGACAGCGACGAACGCGTGCGGGAGCAGGCCGTCAAGCTGACGGAACCGCTCGTGAGCGGTGCGCGCGTGGGTGGTCCGTTGGTGGACAAGCTGCTCACCATGACCGGCGATCTTTCCCCCCGGGTGCGCTACCAACTCGCCCTCACGCTCGGCGACGTGCGGCACTCCTCTCGCTCCCGGGCCCTCGCGGATATCATCCGCAATGACGCGGGCAGCGCTTGGACTCAGCTGGCGGTGTTGAGCGCGCTAACCGACGGGGTGGGGGACGTTTTCACAGCGTTGGTTCATGACTTGAGGTTTCGTTCCAATCCGGCCAGTGGAGAGTTTCTCCGCCGCTTGGTCGAACTCATCGGGGCGCGGAACAATCCCGCCGAGGCGCGGGCGGTGCTAGAGTTCGCCATGAAGCCAGATTCCGCCGCGCCAGTGGCCACGCTGGTGCGTGCGCTGGGCGATGGGGCGGCGCGGGCTGGCACCACGCTGGCAGCGGTGGACAAGCTCAGTCATCTGAAAGGCGTCTTCGCCGCCGCCGCCCTGACCGCAGAAAATGCCCAGGCAACAGACATCGCGCGCACGCAAGCCATCCAGTTGATCGCCCTGACTTCATACGCGGAGTCCGGGGCCAAGCTCATCAAGCTCCTTGATGCCCCACAGGAACCCGTGCGCCTCGCAGCCATCGCGGCGCTGGGCCGATTCCCGGCACCCGAGGTGGGCCGCGAGCTCGTGATGCGTTGGCCTAGCTTCTCTGCCCCAGCCCGGACGGATGCGGTGGCGGTGCTGCTCACCCGGTCTGATCGCGCGCTGGCCTTGCTCCAGGCGGTGCAGGCCGGCTCCATCAAGGCAGCTGATCTGCCGACTGCGCAGGTGAAGGCGCTCAGGGCCAGCCGTGATCCGGCGGTCAGTTCGCTCGCGGCCAAGGTCTTTGTGCCCGAGGCTAAACCCGCCGACGTGTTGAAAGCGTTTCAGCCGGCCCTCTCCCTGCCGGGCGATGCTGCCCGGGGCAAGGTGGTCTTTCTCGAACGGTGCATGGCTTGCCATCGCGCCGGTCAGGACGGCTTCGCGCTGGGGCCGGATTTCGTCACGGTGAAAACCGCCGGCAAGGACAAGCTGCTGGCCAGCATCATCGAGCCCAATGCCGAGGTCGCGCCGCAGTTCATTGCCTTCCAGGTTGAGACGCGCGACGACGAGAGTTACACCGCCATCATTGGCAACGAGAGCCCCAGCAACGTGACGCTGCGGATGGCCAACGGGCAGGAAGTGAATCTGACGCGCACCAAGGTGAAGACGATGAAAAGCTCCGGGCAATCCCTGATGCCGGAGGGTTTGGCAACGGGACTCACCCCGCAGGCAATGGCGGATCTGATCGAGTTCATCATGACCGCAGAAGCAAGAAAGTGAGCTGGGCAGCTCTCCACGCATGAATTACGTCACCCACCTCGAGTGCGCCAACTGCGCCGCGCGTTATGATGCCGCCAAGGTTCACAACTTGTGCACTGCCTGCCAGCGGCCATTGGTGGTGCGCTACGATCTCGTAGCGCTGAAGCAGAAGTTTTCCAAGAAAGCCCTCTTTGGCCGCCCGCCGACCATCTGGCGTTACCTCGAACTGCTGCCAGTGCGTGATCCGGCCAAGATCGTTTCGCTGACGGAAACCATCACGCCGATCCTCGAAACGAAGCAGCTGGCTTCACACTTTGGCGTGCAGCATCTCTACCTGAAGGACGAAAGCCGGCTGCCCACCGGCAGCTTCAAGGCTCGCGGCATGGCCATGGCGGTCTCCATGGCCCATGGCTTTGGCCTCAAGCGCGTGGCCTGCCCTACGGCCGGCAATGCGGGCGGCGCGATGGCGGCCTATGCTGCGCGCGCCGGGATGGAGGCGTATGTGTTCATGCCGGAGGACACTCCGATTATCAATCAGAAGGAGTGTTTTCTTGCGGGTGCGAAGACGTTTCTGGTGAACGGCCTCATCACCGACTGCGGGCGCATTGTGGGCGAGGGCAGGGCGAAGAAGGGCTGGTTTGATCTCTCCACGCTCAAGGAGCCGTATCGCATCGAGGGCAAGAAGACGATGGGACTCGAACTCGCCGAGCAGTTCGACTGGGAGCTGCCCGATGTGATCCTCTACCCGACCGGCGGTGGGACCGGACTCATCGGCATGTGGAAGGCGTTTCAGGAACTGGAAGCGCTCGGCTGGCTCAAGTCACCCAAGCGGCCGCGGATGATTTCGTGCCAAAGCACCGGCTGCGCGCCCATCGCCGAGGCCTTCAAGAAGGGAGACCGCTTCGCGAAGAAGTTTGAACCCGCCGTCACCATTGCCAGTGGCATCCGCGTCCCGGCGGCGGTAGGTGACTTCATGATTCTCGACGCAGTCCGCGCCAGCGGTGGCATCGCTCTGGCCACGCCCGAAGCGGACATCCCCAAGTGGATGCAGTTCGCCGGCTCGCGCGAAGGCGTGGCGCTGTGCCCGGAAACCGCTGTTTGTCTCGGCGCCCTGGAAGTCCTGCTCCAGGACGGCAAGATCAAGCCCACCGAGCGCATCGTCATCTTCAACACTGGTGCCGCCCAAAAGTATCCCGAGGCCGTGCGCGAACAACTGCCGCGCTTGGACTGCACGCAGCCAATTGATTGGGCCAGCATCTGAACTCGGAACAAACACTGCGCTACCTACGACTGCCGCCGCATTTGATCCATGACCCATAACTATCTCCAACACTGTCGCGCGCTGCTGGACACCGTCGAGCGACAGGCACCCGCCATCCAGCAGGCCGCCGACTGGTTTGCGCAGACGATTCTCGCCGGTCGCATGGTCCACCTCTTCGGCTCCGGGCACAGCCGCATCCTCGTCGAGGAGATGTGGCCGCGCTACGGGTCGTTCCCCGGCTTCAACCCCATCGTCGAGCTGTCGCTGTCGTTCCACAACCTCGTCGTCGGCGCGAACGGACAGCGGCAGGCGATGTTTCTCGAAAATGTTTCCGGGCTCGCGGAGCGCATTTTGCGCAATTTCGATTTGTCCGACCGCGATTGCGCGCTCGTTGCTTCGTCCTCCGGCTGCAACGTCGTGCCCGTCGAGATGGCGGAGCAGTTTCGGAAGCGGGGCGTGAAGGTCGTTGCCATCATCAGCCGCGCGCACTCGGAGGCGAGCACGAGCCGGCACGCGAGCGGGAAGAAGCTTCAGGACTTCGCCGACCTCGTCCTCGACACCGGCGCACCCGTTGGCGACGCGATGATTAAGGTGCCGGGCCTCGACACGCCGGTCGCACCCGGATCGACCATCGGCGGCTGCGCGCTGGTGAACGCGCTGAAGGCCGAAGTCGCCGTGCGGCTCACACAGTCAGGGCACCCGCCGAAGGTGTTGACCGCCGGAGCGCTCGTCGGAGCTTCGAAAGCTACGGAGCTATTTGAAGCGGCTTACGATGAACACGCGCGCCGCATGGCGGAACTCTACCGGAACCTTGGCAACTGAATTGCAACCACAGAGACACAGAGGACACGGAGAAGGGGTGTTCTCTGTGCTCTCTGTATGTCTGTGGTTAATCTCCTCATGAACATGCAACCCTTGCGAACGACCGTCATTGGCAGCTACCCGTTTCCCGGGTGGCTGGAATTTGCCTGTCAGCACCTTGGCCAGTTCGGCGACGCGGACCGCGCGGAGATGGTCAACGACGCCGTCACCATCGCGGTGAAGGACCAGCTTGATGCCGGCCTCGATGTCATCACCGACGGCGAGCAGACACGACTGGATTTCAACCTGAGCTTCTACGGCTTCATCGAAGGCGTCGAGCTGGAGAGCGCGCCACCGCGCCGCTTCGGCCCGCCTGCGCATGACCAGCGCGGGAAGCACAAGGTCATCGGTGAACTGCGCGCGCCGCGCGGGCTGGGTGCGATGGAGGATTTCGAGCGACTGAAACGCACCGCTGCGGTCAACGGTCAGCGGTCAGCGGCCAGCTTGAAGGCCAGCGTTCCCGGCCCCTATACACTCTCTGGGCGGCTGCTGCCGAACGAGCAATACAAGAACCGCTGGGAGCTGACCGAAGCGTTGCTGCCGTTCGTGCGTGCGGAGTTGGAGGCGCTGGTGCGCGCGGGTTGCACGGAGATTTGCGTGGATGAGCCGAGCATGAGTTGCTACGCGCATCGCGAAGACCCGAGGCGCTTCGTGAACATCTTCAACCGCACCGTCGAGGCGGTCGCGGGCAAGTGCCACCTCAGCACGCACCTGTGCTTCGGGAACTTCAAGGGCCGCGCCGTCGGGCCGCGCCGTTACGCGCCGATGTTCCCGGCGTTCCTCGACATGCACGTGGACGAAATCCACGTCGAGATGGCGAGCCGCGAGTTTGCGGAGCTGGAGGTCATCGGGGAAATCGCCAAACGGCACATCGCCGCCGTGGGCATCGTGGACGTGAAGAGCTACTACATCGAGACGCCGGAGGACATCGCTGCACGCGTCCGGGCCTGCCTGAAGCACGCGCCAGCGGAGAAGCTCGCCTTCGCCCCTGACTGCGGCCTCTCGCAAACTGCGCGCTGGGCGGCGAGGCAGAAGCTGAAGAACATGGTCGAGGGAGTGCGGGCAGCTCGATGCCAGTCCCTGCTTTGACACAACGCCTTTAAGCCATGCTCAAGTGTCGCCTCAAGGGGACCGAACGGATAGGGTTGGCGTTCATCGCAGGCTTTTGTTGCTTCGGTGCGTTGATTGGGCTGCTGACAAACCAACTCGTAGCTGGAGGCGTGTTTGCATCCTTCGGCGTTTTGTTGGCTACGTTGGCTTGGAGAGGTTACTTCAGGGCGAGCAAAGGGACCGTTGATTCAGACGGTTGTCATTGGCGATTGGAGGAGGCTGTGCGACGAGATCTCGCAGGCTCTGCCAGCGACTGGCCCGAACCTCCAGCTCAGATTCCTGAGTATTTCGTCGTAGGCCATCGCAGTGTTCCAAGAGTCAGGTTTGGCAACGAGGAGCAGGGGGACAATGGACAGGAGTTTTGTTCCGACTGTTACGCCAAAAGTGGGCAACTGCACGCTGTGTGGGCTGTGATTTGGAAGAGTGCCCCGTTTGCCACCGACAAGCCGTCAGTTGTGGCTGTCAAATCGTCGAATTTGGGAGAATTGCAAATGATTAACCCCCTGCTCCAAGACGACGCTCTGCTTGCCGACGTTGAAGCCGCCAAGTCCGACCGGCCCAGCTTCCGCCTGTGGTGGCTGGGACAAAGCGGGTTTCTCGTGCAGTTCAATGGCCGGCACGCGTTGCTGGACCCGTATCTCTCTGACTCGCTTACGGTGAAGTATCCGCAGACGGACAAGCCGCACTTGCGCATGAAGGAGCCGGGAACGCGCAGGCTAGCGTAATCACGTCGGGCGCTTCAGCGACGATGCCTCAATGCGCGTGCTTGAAGGCGGCGTGGTCGCCTTTGCCTTCGGCGAGGAGGTAGGCGAGCAGGTCGAGGATTTGATCCTTGTCCAGTGCGTTGAGCAGGCCGGCGGGCATGAGGGAGAGCGCGGAGGGCTTGCGGGACTTGATGGCGGTCTTGGCGACCTTTTGCACTTGGGCGGCGGTCGGGCCGGTTTGGATGGTCATGCTGTCCTTGTCCTCGGCGAGGATGATGCCGGTGGGAGAGTTCTCATCGCCCAAGTCGAGGGTCACGTTGCGATACTTCTCTTCGATGGCTTTCGAGGGGTCGAGGATTTCCTGCAACACGAGCTTGGCGTCGCCTTTATACTTCTTCACCACATCGCTGAGGCTCGGGCCGAAGGCGACGCCGGCCTTGCCGAGTTGATGGCACTGGGCGCACGCGAGCGCGGTGAACTGCTGCTGGCCTCGGGCGAAATTCCGGTGCTGGCCGACGCGCTTTAGGTCGTTGGTGAAGTCGGCAATCTTCCACTCGATAAGTTTCACCGTAGGCTCGGGGTTCTTGGCGAGGAACTCCTCCGCGTTGTCGGCGACAAGGAGCACTCCGCGCATCACGCGCCAGTGGCCGGGGAAGGTGCAGAGGTAGGGATAGCGGCCGGGCTGGGTGGGCGCGGTGAAGTTCAGTTCGGCTCGGCCGTTCGGGTTCACGAGCGGAGTGGCGTGGAGGATTTTCTTCGAGTCGGGGAGGTAGTGCTTTGCCAACGCATCGGGCCGGGTGGCCATCTGGTCGGCGAGCCCGCCCACTTCTTCGTCGGCCCCGATGGCGACGAGCACGAGGTTGTGCTGCATGAGGTCGGGGTTTTCAAAAATGATGCGGACCTGCGCGCCGGGTTTGGCGCGGAGTTCGCGCGGCGCGAACTGCATGAGGTTGGGCACGGCCTGCACGCGGAGGGCGTTGGCGTCGGCGGCGTGGGCCTGTTCCCAGGCGGCGGCGAAGGTTTTCAGTGCGGCATCATTGGTGGCGAGGCGGGCACCGGTGAGGGGCTGGCCGAGCAGGTCGTAAAGGAAGACCGGCGGCATGGCAGGTTTGGCGCGGCGAAAGGCGATTTCAATGCTGTTGAGGCCGCGTTGCAACTCGACCTGCACTTGTTGCTCGGAGCTCCACTGGCTGTCGGCGGTGAGGAGCTGCACGCCGTTGGCGAGGATGTCGAGGTAGCCGTGCTTCACGCTCAAGAGCGCGGTCTGGGCGGCGTCGGTCTCGACGAAGGTCCGGTAGGTCCGGGCCTTGATGGGAGAGGCTTTGGCTTTCTTTGGGTCGGCGGAAACCGGTGGAATGCCCGGCTCGGTGACGTCGCGTTCACCGAGGTAGAGCCACTGGCTGACGCGGGTCTCAGGCGCCACTTCCAGCACGGGCACCGAGCGGCCTTTGAGCGGCTTTGTCCCGCGCTTCAAGTCGGCGAGCATCTGCTGCACGGGCGCTCCGCCGGAGTTGATCCGGGCTAGCACTGATTCAAACTGCGGCTGCCGCACGCGCAGGTGCGCGACGACGTTGACCACGGCCATGCGCACGCGCGGGTGCGGGTCTTGCGCGGCAGCGGTGAGCCAGGGGAGTGCCTCGGGCAGGCGCTCGGATTGAAAGCGCATCAACTGCACGGCGGCGGCGCGATGGAGCGGGTCCGGAGACCGCAGCAATTCGCCGAGCACAGCGGGGCGCACCGCGCCGCAGGCGTGCAGCACCCACAAGGCTTCCAACGCGGACTGGCTGAACGCAGGCTGGGCGCGGTCAAGTCTCGCCAGCCAGCCGTCCAGCGCGGCGACCGCTGTGCCGCCCATCCCGCGCAACCGGATGCGCGCGTGATTTCGGACGATGTCCTGCGGATGGGTGAGCAACGCGAGGAGTTGCGGCACGGTCGCGCCTTCGATGTCCGGCCAGTCTTTGACCACCGGCCGGCCCGTGTGAACGATGCGCCAGATGCGGCCCTTCTCATGGTTCCATTGCGGGTCGCGCATTGGATGCTGCGCGTGGCCGATGATGCGGCTGGAGAAGTCCGAGATGTAAAGCGCGCCATCGAAGCCGAACTCGCAGTCCACCGGCCGGAACGCGGCATTGGTGGAGCTGACCAAATCCAAGCGGTCCGTGCCGACGATGGGCCCGGAGTCGGCATTGACCTTCGCAATGGAGACGAAGTAGCTGCCGAGCAACGTGGCGGACGCGACGCCTTGCTGATACTCGGCCGGGAAGTTCGGACTGGAAATGACACTGAGCGCGGAGCCTTTGCCGTAGTTCAACACCGTGGCGTGGCCGTAGGAATGATACGCGCCGAGCGGCGTCCAGGTGAGCGGCAGGCTCTCGAGCACGTGCCCGCCACCGTAGCGCTGGAAGAGGTTGCCGTAGCGGTCGAAGGAAACTTTCCACGGATTGGGCGTCATGCTTTGCCACTCGGCGGTGATGCGGCCCGTGCCGGGCTCCAGCCGATACGTGGTGGAATCCACCCCGCGCACCACGCCGAACGGCGTCTCGAATTGCGACCGGTGAAACACGCCGTCGCAGAAAATCACATGCCCCAGCGGGTCGCTCGCGACCATGCCGCCGTGATGCGAGTCCGTCACGTCCACACCCCGCAGCAGCTCGGTCTGGGCATCCGCCCGGCCATCGCCATCGTGGTCCCTTAGCAGCAGCAGCCGGGGTTGCGCCGAGACGATGACGCCGCGCTCGTGGAAGGCGACGCCGTCCAACGCATCGAAGCCGTCCGCGAACACCGTGCTCTTGTCCGCCTTCCCGTCGCGATTGGTGTCTTCGAGAATCAGAATCTTGTCCCGGGGCGGCGCGCCGGGAACGGTGTGCGGGAACGACGGCATCGTCACGACCCACAGGCGGCCGCGCGCGTCGAACGCCATCTGCACCGGGCTTTTCAAATCGGGGAACTCCACCTCCGACGCGAAGAGGTTGAGCGCGTAGCCGTCGGCGACTTTCAAATCCTTCTGCTGCTCCGCCGGGGATTTCACCACGCCGCCACCGAAGCGGTCGGGGTTGCTCCTGCCCTCCGGCATCGGCGGCAGGGACGGCGCGGGAAAGTCGGCGAAGTGCGCTGACGGCTTGCCCACGAGGTCGTGCAGCACCTGCTCGGCCTGCTCAACGAGCCGGTGATAGCGTGGCATTTCCGCGGCGTATTCCTCGGGCCGCTTCCGCACGCCGTAATACACCACGCCATTCTTCGGGCGCACGAGGTCGGCGACGTGGCGCGACTTCTGCGCGGCCGCCTGGGCCACATCCTCGACCCGCCAGGTGGGCACCCGCGCGATCGCCGGCTCACCCAGCAGCGCGCGGGCGATGGCGCTGCCGATTTCGCGAGTGCCCGCCTCGGTGAGGTAAATGCCCTGACTCACGAGCGGCACCGGACTCTTCGCGTGTGCCGCCTGGCTGGCCGCGAAGAGGTCCACGAACAGCGCCCCACGGGCTTTCGCCAACTCGGAAATCGCCGAGGAATACGCCCCGATTTCGGCGTTGCGCGGCCCGGCCTCCTGAACCGCGATGGGCGAAAGCAACACAAGCTTGGCATTTGGATGCAGCCGGGCCACCTCACGCAAATGCGCCTCGAACTGCGTGCGAAACTCGGCCACCCCGGCTTGCCCCGCGAAGGACTCGTTCATGCCGTAGCCGAGCACCACGACATTCGCCGGCCACTTCGCCAGCAGCGTCTTCAAGTGTTCGACATAGCCCTCGGCGCGCAGCCGGTAACCGACTTCATCCCCGGTCCACGCCAGGCTGCGCACGCGGAGATTCTTCTCCGGGTGGGCGAGTTGCAGATGGGCCTCCAGGTTGCCGGACTCCAGCAGGCGCTCGACCATACCGCCGCCGTAGAACAGAAGGAGGTCGTTCTTCGCCAGCGGCACCGCAGCGCGTGCGGCGACGAGCATCAGCCAAGCGGCGAGGAACGACAGGAAAGCGCGTTTCATAAGTCCGGCAAGTTTGCGACGGTCCGGCGCGCGCTTCAATGCTCCGTGATACTGCGGGCCCTCCCCCTTGCCGGCGGAGTGCAGCCGCCGTGTGGTGGGTGGACAGGAGCCCGGACGCCTACGTCCGGGTCAGCGGCTGCGGACGTGGGCGTCCGCGCTCCGAGGACGGCGGCTGTAAACCTCCGGCAAGGGTCACTGGATGAAGAGGAACTGCTTAGAGTTAAGCAGCGCATAGATGAGTTCCTCGGGCGAGGCCCCGGCCTTGGACAGCGCGGCGCGCTCGGCGGCGGCGGGCGGGCGGGACAGCAGTGCGAGATAAACGGCGGCGGTTTTGTCGCCAGCCCGGGCGACGGTGTGCATCAGCGGCGAGAAGGGCGAGAGCACGCCCTTGGGCGAGCTGAGGTCGCCGTTCATCAACGCCAGCGCCTGCGGGATGCTGGCGTTGGGGTTGGCGTTCTCGACGAAGTCGCGGTCGCTCTGACCCATTGTGCGGAGGAAGTGGCCGCGCGGGGCGGGGCTGTCGAGTTCGGAGGCACGCCGCCATTCCACGCCGGCTTTGTCGCAGTAGGCGACGAATCCGGCGCAGTCCTGCCCGGTGTAGCCGAGCCGCAACGCCAGCGCGGTGAGGCGGGCCTTCTCCGCTTGGGCTTCGGCGGCGAGTTGCGCGGCGGTCTTGGGCGCCGGGCCGTAGCCGGGGACGTGCAGGCGCTTCCAGGTTTCAGTCGGCAGCACGCGCGGGTTGGGATTCATCTTGTAGGTCTCGTCCACGGTGACTTTCGCGTCGGGACCGGCCTTCTTCTGCGCGAGGTTCGTGAGGATGGGCATGATGAAATCCTTCACGAACGTCTCGCCGCGCTCACGGTCGAGGTCGCCCTCTTGATGGCGCAGTTCAAGTTCCTTCCGCTTGTCGCCGGCGCGCTTGGCGACGATGAGGGCTTCCTTGACGGCGGTTTCTCGCTTTTGCAGTGCCAGTTCCGCCTGCAAGCGCGCGTAGGCCATGTCCACGAGTTGGCTGCCGTCGAAGTTCAGGTAGGCGTCGCAGGCCATGTGCGAGACGGCGATGCGGCGGTCGTCGCGCGCGTCGCGGGCCAGGTCGCGGGCGTCCGGCTCGTGACTGGCGAGCGCGACGAGGGAATCCCACACTTGCTCGGCACTGAGGCGGCGCAGCAGCGGGCCGGTAAAGTGATACGTCTCCTCGCCAGGGTTGAACTCGCCGGGCGTGACGGCGGACTGGTAGGCGCGCGTGTTCGCGACGACGGCGAGGAACGCCTTCAGGTCGTAACGCAACTCGGCGAGGATCTGCGTCAGGCGGTGCTCGACAGCGGGCGCCATCGCATCCGCGCCGTCGCGCAGGTCATCGAGCGGTTCGGTGAGCGCGACGCCGAAGAGTTTTCGCCAGAGGCGGTTCACGATGACGCGAGTGAAGCGCGGGTTGTCGGGTGCAGTCACCCAGCGCGCGAAGACGGCGGCGGAGTCGTCGCCGGACTTCAGCTCCGGCGCGGTGCCGAAGATGGGTCCGGGCCGCATCACGTCGCCGGGCTTGCCGTCGGCCTGGTGGAAGTCGGAGGGCAGCTTGAGCACGGCGTCGGGTTTGCGATCGAGGCCGATGGGGCTGAAGAGCTGGCCGACGGGGCCTTTGATGATGCCGACGACTTTCCGATACTCCATGGCGTCGAGCCGCTCCTGCTTGCGCTTTTCCGCCGCCTTGCCGCCGTCGGTGGACGCGGCCTTCTCCTTTTTGAAATCGTCGTTGATGGCGTCCTGCCGGGCGCGAATCGCGTCACGCGCGCCGCTGAACGCCTCATGCACCAGCTTGTTGCCGTAGGTGTAAGCCGCGAGATGGTAGAACTCCGTCTGCTTCCACTTGTCGAACGGATGGTCGTGGCACTGCGCGCACTCGATGCGCGTGCCGAGGAAGATGCGCGTGGTCAGTGCCATGTTGTCGAGGGGCATCTCCGGGTCGCGGCTGTAGAAGCCGACCGCGCCGTTGTCCCACGCGTAGCCGCGCGCCGAGAGCAGCTCGCGCACGAACTGGTCGTAAGGCTTGTTCGTGCGGAGGCTGTCCTTGATGAACTTCGCGTAGGCGGCGGGCACGACGTTCGCGGTGTTCACGAAGTGCGACTTCAGCCGCAGGATGTCCGCCCAGAAGTTGTAGAAGTGCGACACGTAGCTCTCGCGCGCGAGCAGGTCGTCAATCAGCGCCGCGCGCTTGTCCGGCTCCTTCGCGTCGAGAAACGCGCGGGCCTCGCTGGTGGTGGGGATGCGCCCCGCGAGGTCCAGATAGATGCGGCGCACGAAGGTCTCGTCGCTGACGGGCGTGTTGGGCCTGACGCCAGCGGACTTCCAATGCGCGGCGAGAAGCGCGTCAACTTCAGCGGCAGCGGCCCGGCCCGGACTGGCTGCGCGGGCGGTGAGGAGGCCGGCGGCAAGTGCGGCCAGCAGCAGAACGAGGTGAACCGTTTTCATGGCGATGTCGGTTTCAAGTGCGGTCCATTCATCACGCAAAGACCGCCGTCACCGGCTTGCCCTTGTCCGCGATCTTGAACGGGCGGCCGTTGGGCGCGACGGTCACTTCGTCCACGGGCAGGCCCAGTGCGTGGCCGATGGTCGCGTTGAAGTCCGGGATGGTGATCTCCTGGTCCATCACGATTTCGGCAGTCTGGTTGGTCGCGCCATACACCGCCCCGCCCTTCACGCCGCCGCCGAAAAGCGCGGCCGAAAACGCCGTCGGATAATGGTCCCGCCCAAGCGACTGGTTGATCTTCGGCGAGCGCCCAAATTCGGTGGCCACGACCACCAAGGTGTCCCGAAGCATCCCGCGCGCGTGCAGATCGCTCACGAGCGTGGCGAGGCCGCGGTCGAGCTTGTCGCACAGGTCGGGCGTGGCGGTGAAGTTGTTCGAGTGAGTGTCCCAGCCGTGCAGGCTCACCTCGACGAAGCGCACGCCGCGCTCGACCAACCGCCGCGCGAGCAGGCAACCCTGCCCGAACGCGTCGCGCCCGTAGGCGTCGCGCAACTCGGCCTTCTCCTGCGTGAGATCAAAGGCCGCGATGTCCACGCTCGCCATCATGCGATACGCGCCATCGTAAGCGCCCGTGTGCGCGGCGACATTGCGCTGCCTGCCGAAGGCGCGAACAAACTCCGTGTCCAGATCGCCCGCGAGCTTCATCCGCGCGGCGTGCGAATCCTTCGTCAGGCCCTTTTGCCTCTCGATGTCCTTGAGGCCGTTCTCCGGGTTGTTCACAAAGAGCGGGGCCAGTTCCGGCGGGAAAAATCCTGCGCCCGGATGCCGGCTCGCGTTACCGACATACACGGAGCTGGGGAGCGTCGGGTTGCCTGCGGCGCGGAAGTGCGCCAGCCACGCGCCCAGCGACGGGTGATTGATCGTCCCGCGCAACTGGTAGCTGGTGTGCATGTAGTAATTCCCCTGCTCATGCGCGCCCTGCGTGGACGTGAGCGAGCGCACGACGGTGCCATGGTGCATCTGCTGCGCCGTGCGCGGCAGATACTCGCCGAGCAACACGCCGTCCGCGCTGGTCTTGATGGTCTTGGTCGGCCCCATCACCGCGCCGGCCTTCGGGTCCCAAGTGTCCACATGGCTCATGCCGCCATCCATGTAGAGATAGATCACGTTCTTCGCCGAGCCGCCCTTCGCCGCCGCAGCGGCGAGCGCATCGCGGGAGAGAGAGCTCGGCAACAGCCCCACGCCGAGCAGCGAGCTGGCAGTGCGGGCGATGAAGCGGCGGCGGGTGAGTTCGTCGGCGCGGAGGAGTGGGTGTCTCATGTGATGTTGGTGTGGAGAGAGGAGTTGCACTCGGGCACCACGATGACGGGCGAACCGTCATCGAGGCGACAAAGCCAGTATCTCGCAGATTTGACTAGAACATGAGCTGCGCTAGCACCTGATGCGTTCTGGACAGCGTAGAGGCTGCGACCCGGCTGGCTCGAATACGCCGGGCTTGGACTGTAAGGCCAGGAATCGCCGCAGCCCCAACCAGCAGCAACCCGGCAGCCGCGCTCGGGACCGAAATCGAGGGTCCGGGGCGCGAACTGTGGTGGTCGCTTTCTCAGTTTCATCCAAACTTGACCGGCCATTGTTCGTCAGTGCGCGTGCTGAAAGGCGGCATGCTTGGCGTTGCCTTCGGCGAGGAGGAACGCGAGCAGGTCGAGGATTTGTTCCTTGTCCAGCGAGTTCAACAGGCCGGCAGGCATCAGCGAGAGCGCGGAGGCTTTGCGGGACTTGATGGCGGTCTTCGCCACCTTCTGCACTTGGGCGGCGGTCGGACCGGTTTGGATGGTCACGCTGGTGGTGTCCTCAGCGAGGATGAGGCCGGAGAGGGAGTTTTCCTCGCCGAGTTCGAGCGTCACATTGCGATACTTCTCCTCGATGGCCTTGGAGGGTTCGAGGATTTCCTGCAACACCAGCTTGGCGTCGCCTTTGTATTTCTTCACCACGTCACTCAGGCTCGGGCCGAACGCGACGCCCTCCTTGCCGAGCTGGTGGCACTGGGCGCAGGCGAGCGCGGCGAACTGCTGCTGGCCGCGCGCGAAGTTGCGGTGCTGGTCCACTCGCTTCAGGTCGTCGGCGAAGTCGGCGAGCTTCCACTCGGTGATTTTGGGCACGGCCTCGGGGTTCTTGGCGAGGAACTCCGCGAGATTGTCCGCCACGATGAGCACGCCTTTCATAACGCGCCAGTGACCTGGGAGAGTGCAGAGGTAAGGGTAACGGCCCGGTTCTTTCGGCGCGTGGAACGAGAGCTCCGCGCGGGCCTTCGGCGTGACGAGGCCGGTGTGGTGGAGGATGTTGGACGAATCCGGGATGTAGTTCTTTGCCATGCCGTTCGGGTCGGCAGCGAGTTTGTCCGCGAGTGTGCCCACCTCCGCCTCGGAGCCCTGCGCGCAGAGGACGAAATTGTGAATCATGAAGTCGGGGTTCTCGAAAATGAGGCGGACTTTTGCACCAGGTTTCACATGAAGTTGCTTCGGCGCGAATTGCAAATCAGGCGCGGACTGCACGCGAATCACTTCACCCCGCTCGGCGGTGAGTTTCTCATACGCCACGCGCAGCGCAGAGAACTGCACCTCGTCCGCAGGCACACGCGCGCCGCGGAGCCGCTGGCCGAGCGGATCGAAGATATGCACCGCCGGCGGCTTGCCGCGCAGTTTGCGGAAGGTGATTTCGATCACATTCAAGCCGGGTGAAAGCTCCAGCGGCACCTGCTGGTCGCTGCTCCACTGCGAATCGAACGAGAAGACCTGCACGCCGTTCAAGGCGACATCGAGGTAGCTGTGCTTCACGGCCAGCGTGGCCGGCAACGCCGCGTCGGCGCTGACAAAAGTGCGCTGGATGCCGTCACCCGCGTCCTGCCACTGCGCAATCTTCGTCTCGGGTGCGATTTCGAGGACAGGGACGCTTGCGGAGATGAGCGGCTTTGTCCCGAGCTTCAGGTCGTTGAGCATTCGCTTCACCGCAGACTCGGTCGCAACGAGGCCGCTGTGCAATGCGGACTCCACCTTGGGGAAGCGCGCACGCAAGTGCGCGGCGGCATCAATGACCTCCATGCGCACGCGCGGGTGCGGGTCACTGGCCATCGTGATCAGCGTGTTGACGAGGTCCGGCAGCCGGTCCGCCTGCAAGCGCGCGACGTGGACGGCTGCGGCGCGGTATTCCGGCTTCGCGGATTTGCAGAGCGCGGCCAGCAGCGCGGGGCGCGTCAGTCCGAGCCCCTCCGCAACGAAGACCGTCTCCAGCATCGCCTGGTCCCGCTCGGGTTCTTGCGCAGGAAGTTTCGCAAGCCAGGCGTCCACGGCGGCGAGGCCGGGCTGACCTAGTTTGCGCAAGCTGATGCGCGCATGATGCCGCACGATGTCCTGCGCATGCGTGAGCAGCGGGCAGAGTTCGGCAGCCGGGGCGTCCTCGATGCGGGGCCAGCTTTTCTCCACTGACCCGGCGGTGCGGATGATCCGCCAGATGCGACCCTTCGTGTGATTCCAGCGCGGGTCGCGCATCGGGTTTTGCGCATGGCCAATGATCGTGCTGCTGAAATCCGAGACGTAGAGCGCGCCGTCGAAACCAAACGCGACATCCGCCGGACGAAACGCAGCATTGGGCGAGGAGACAAGATCGAGGCGTCCCGAGGCGCGGGCTGCGCCACCGTTGAAATCCACTTTCGAGATCGAGACCGCATGGTTGCCGAGCAGCGCCGCGCTCGCCATGCCCTGCTGATACTCCGAGGGGAAGTTCGGGCTGGAGATGCTCGCCGCAGCGCTGCCTTTGCCATAGCCGAGCACGTTGCCGTGATTGAACGGATGGTAGGAACCCAGCGGTGCCCATGTGAGCACAAGCCCGTCGAGCACCACCCCGTCGCCATACATTTGGAAGGTGTTGCCCCAGCGGTCGAAGGTGATTTTCCACGGGTTGGGCGTGATGCTCTGCCACTCGGTTTCCACGCGGCCCGTGCGCAGATCGTGGCGCAGCGTCGTGGAGTCCACCGAGCGATGCACTCCGTAGGGCGTCTCGAATTGCGAGCGGTGAAAAACGCCGTCGCAAAACCAAATTGCTCCGGTCGGATCGGCAGCGATCATTCCGCCGTGATGCGAATCCGTCACATCCACTCCGCGCAGCAGCTCGCGGCGCGTGTCGGCGCGACCGTCGCCATTCGTGTCCCGCATCAGCCAATGCCTCGGTTGCTCGGAGACGACGACGCCCTGCTCGGTGAAGGCGATGCCATCGAGCGCATCTAGCCCCTCGGCGAAGGTCGTGGCCTTGTCCGCCTTGCCATCGCGATCGGTGTCTTCGAGGACGATGATTTTGTCCTCCTGCGGCTGGCCAGGGAGCGTGTGCGGAAAGCTCGGCATCGTGACGACCCACAGCCGGCCGCGCGCGTCGAACGCAATCTGCACCGGCGCGCGCAGCTCGGGGAATTGCTCGTCCGAGGCGAAGAGATTCACGGTGTAGCCCTCGGCGACCTTGAATTCCGACTGCGCTTCCGTAGCCCCGCGCACCACGCCGACGTCGCCTTTGGAGCCAGGCTTTGTCCATGGCGCGGGCGGCGGCAGCCGGACGGGTGAGTAACTGGCGAACTTGGCCCCGGGGTTCGCCGCGAGCTCATGCACAATCGCCTCGGCCCTTTCGATGCGCTGGAGGTAGAGCGGGATTTCCGCAGCACGCTCGTCCGGTCGCTTGCGCTGGCCGTAGTAAAGAATCCCGTTCTTGGGCCGCACGACCTCCTGGACGAAGTGTGCAAGCTGCGCCGCCGCGGGCGCGACCTCCGCCACTCGGGCGCGGCTGACTTTCGCTAGTGCTGTGTCGCCGACGATGGCACTGGCGATCACCTGCGCCATCGCGCGGTTACCATTGTCATTGAGATGAATGCCGTTTGTCGTCAGCGGCGCTTGGCGCTTCGCGAAAGCGGCCCGGCTGGCCGAGAAAAGATCCACGAACAGTGCCCCGCGCTCCTTAGCGGCGTCGGCGAGCGCCGCAGCATACAGAGCGACCTCCGCATTGCGCGCCGCCACATCCGGCTGACGCTCCAGCGCGCTGTCCTCCACCGCGGTCGGCGAAAGCACCACGAGCTTCGCGCCCGGGTGCAGCCGCGCGATCTGATCGAGATACCCACCGAGCTGCGTCCGGAATGCGGGCAGTCCGGCCGTGCCGCCGAAGGCCTCGTTCATGCCGTAGCCGACCACCACGACCTTTGCGGGCCAGGCGACGAGCAGTTCCTTCATGTGCCCGGCGTAGCCTTCGGCGCGCAGGCGGTTCCCGACTTCATCGCCGGTCCACGCGAAGCTGCGGAAGCGCAGGTTTGTCCCGGGCAATGCGAGTTGCACCATGGCCTCGAGTTCGCCGTGTTCGAGCAATCGCTCGACCATCGAGTTGCCGTAGAAAAGAATCGTGTCGTTCTTGGCGAGCGGCGGGGCCGCTCCGGCGGCAAAGGCGGGCTTGGCGAACAGCCAACACCCGAGGCTCAGCAGCAAGCATGGGAACAAAAGGCGTCGTGGCAGGGAGGTCATTATGGTTGTCGGCTTGGCTGTCGGCTGGGTGCCTCAGCGCACTTTGAAAAGCTTCACGTCATCAATCCACACCGTATTCGGCACGAGAAAGCTAAACCAGCGTTTCACGGGATGGGCAAAGCCTTCGGAGCGATGCTTCGCCGGGAGTTTCCCATCGAGGCTAAGGCGCAGTTCGTCGCCCTCAGTCACGAGCACGAGCTCGTGCCACTCGGTGTCCGACATCCAAGGCACGAAGACTTGCTTGGTCTTCAGTAACGCGTCGAGGTCGGCGGGCAATGGCTCCTTGCGGTCGAGGAAACCTTGGCGGCGGTTGCGGATGTCGAGGTTCATCACGCCGGTCTTGTGGTCAATGAGCGTGACGCTCGTCGGCGACAGGATGCCGTAGCACAGATGCCCGGCGTGAATGCCCTTCGTCTCACGGTCCACGAAACCAAGCTGGAGCGATTCGCCCTTGTTCAGGCCGGGAAACTTAAAGCGCACGACCGCGCCGCCGTCGGTGAAACCCGCCTCGTGATGGATGTGCGCGGCGTGTCCCGCCTCCTTCGAGGCGCTGCTGATTTTGAGAATGCCGCCATCGAGGTCGGCCATCTTGAGGTGCGGCACGCGGTCAGCGGTCGCGCTGTTCCAGCCGTTGCCGATGGCCTTCGCGCCGGTGCCGGTCTCCTCGCGCTCGAAGGCGTCCTGAAAAATGAGCGTGCCGTGCGCTCGCAGCCACGAGGCGTCGTCACGCGGTGTGGTCTGGGAGAACGCCGAGGAACAAATGAAAAAAGCCCCGGCCACGAAGGCGGTAAAGGCGGACTTCATGCGTGCTACCTTAGCGGGCCAGTCACCGGGTGCCGAGCACGGTGTTCAGCACCGGCTTCAAGCGCGCCGCATACACGGCATAACCCGCCGGCGAAAGGTGGACGCTGTCGGGCGTGAAAAGCCCATCCTGATCGTGGCGTCGCCGTTGGTGAAGTCGCTCCACACGTCGAGCATAGCGACTTTTGCGTCGCTGTCGAGTCTCAGCGGGTCCAGCGCAGCGTTGGTCCGCTTGATGTCCTCGTAGAAACGATGGCCAGGAGCGTGTGCAGGCAAAATCTTCACCACGATGAGGCCGGCTCCAGGGAAATTCTCGCGCAGGTTCCTCACGCACATCTGGATGCCGAGCGCGGCGGCTACGATGCCGGTCTCCGGGGTGAAGAACATGTTGTTGTTGCCGATCATGAGCACGATGGCCTTCGGCTCAAGTCCTTCGAAACCGCCGTGGTCGATCCGCCAGAGCACATTCTGCGTCTTGTCGCCGCCGATGCCGATGTTCACAGCCTTCAGCTCCGGGAAATGCCTCCTCCACGACTCGCCCCACTAGCTGGTGATGCTGTCGCCCACGAGCAGCACGTCAATGGGGCCTCGATTCGCCTGCACGGTCTTCACAAGACCTTCGTGAATCCTCAGCCACGCATCGCCGCCGAAATGCCCCGCGGTCGGGACGACAGGCCAGAGCTGCGGCAGGTGCTTGTTCGATTCGCGTCCGGGGCGACGGTCGTGCTTGTCCACCACATAGGCGCGCTCCTCCGTCGTAAGCGGCCAGCCGGTCTTCTGCGGCTCAGCGGTGACGTGCGGGTAGTCAAGGGCATGAACTTGCGAGGCAAGCACGAAGACCAGAATGAGCAATGTCGGCTTCATAGATGCTACGCTTCCAGTCCGCGCAGTGTCCCCGTGCTGCTGGCAAACTTGTCGGTCTCCAAGCCGAGACGCTGCAGCATGCTCACGAACAGGTTTGCGAGCGGCGTGTTGTTGGTGGTGTCGGAGGCGAGATACCTGCCGTGCTGGAAGCCGCCGCCGGCGAGAATTACGGGGAGGTTCTGATTGCTGTGCGAGTTGGCGTTGCCGAGGCAACTGCCGTAGAGCACCTGCGTTTGGTCGAGCAACGACGCGCCGGTCTCCTTGGTGTCCCGCAACGTTTGGATCAAATAGCCCAGCGCACTGATCTGCGCCGCCTCGATCTGCCGCAGCTCGGCGATTTTCTCCGGCTCGTTACCATGGTGCGTGAGGCCGTGCGTCTCACTCTTCACGCCGGGCACGTGCGGCACGACGGAGAAGGTGCTGAGGGAAAGCGTCACGACGCGCGTGCTGTCGGTCTGCAACGCGAGGCGGATGAGATCAAACATGAGCTTGGACTTCTCGATGACGAGGTTTGCGTCGGCGATGTCCTTCGGCTCGGGATAATCCACCCTTGGCTTCGGGCGGTTCTCCCACGCGAGGCTGCGTTGGAGACGACCTTCGAGTTCGCGCACGCTTTGGAAATACTGATCCAGCCGCGCGCGATCCTCGGGTGCCACGGATTTTTCCAGCCGCGCGGCCTTGTCGAGCACGAGGTCGAGCACGCTCCCGCCAGCCTCGATGCGGCGCATGGTCGCAGCCTTTTCCTCCGGTGTGCCCGCGACAAAGAGACTGCGGTAAAGCCGCCGTGGACTCGCCTCCGCCGGGATGCCCACGCCCGCGCGCGACACCGAAAGCGAGTCACCGTAGTGGTCGCCATTCTTCACTGCGAGCGCGAGCGACGGGAAGCGGTTCTCAAGCCCGATTTTCTCCGCCACGAATTGATCGAGCGACAGCGAATTGCGGAACGTCGGCTGCCCCGGATGCGGCGCGCCGGTGAGGAAACACTGCCCCGCGTGGTGATTCCCATCCACGCCCGGATGCGACAGCCCGGAGAAAACGGTGAACTGCCCGCGATGCGCGGCGATCAGCTCCAAATACGGACTCGAGGTCCCGCCCGCCATCGGAAAGAAGAACTGCGGCATCATCCCGAGTGGCACATGAATCGCCACGAGCCGTTTCGGCGGCAGCTTCTCCGCCGCGCGACCAAGGAACGGCAGGGCGAGGCAGGCACCCGCAGCGCGGAGGAAATGGCGGCGGTTCATGAGGGAAAGTCGCGTCGTCATCGAGGTTGCTTGGGTTGGAGCAGCCGGCTCTCGGCCAGCGCGTGAATGAGGGAGCGGATGCCGTTCGCTTTTGCGCTCTCGACCATGCGATGAATCTCCGCGCGGTCCGCGTAGCTGACTTCCGCACCCGTGGCATAGCGCGAGAGGTGCGCGACAAAAGCGCGGGCGAGACGCGCGGGGTCCTGGGCGAGAAGGTCCGTGAGTTCCGTCACGTCCTTGAACGGGCGTCCGTCGGGCAGCTCGCCGCTCGCGTCCACGCCGGGGCCGAGCTTGTAGTTCACCTTCCACACGGTGCGGTCCTTCTCCGGCGGCAGGTCGCCTTTGCCGGTGGAACGGTAGCGAGTGCGGTAGCCGCCGATGGGATCAAAGCTCTCCAGCGCGAAGCCGGCGGGATCAATCTTCGCGTGGCACGCGGCGCAGCTTGCGTCGTGGCGATGCTTGGCGAGCTGCTCGCGCACGGTCGTGGCACCGCGCGTGTCGGGGTCGATTGAGCCTACGCTCGGCGGCGGCGGTGGCGCGGGTTCGTTGAGCAGACGGTCCATTACCCACACGCCGCGTTTCACGGGCGTGGTCGTGGTGCCGTTGGCGGTGAGTTTCAAAATCGCCGCCTGGCCGAGCAGGCCGCCGCGCGAGCTCCCGGCGGGCAACGTCACGCGGCGCAGTTCGACGCCGCTCACGCCAGCCACGCCGTAGTGTTCGGCGAGGCGCTGGTTGAGCATCGCGAAGCCGGGCCGCACGAGCGCGGTGACGGGCGCATCTGTGGCGATGAGTTCGCGCAGGAAGGCGCGCGCCTCCGCGACCATGCCCTCGTGCAGCAGGAAGCGATACTCAGGGTAAAGCTGCGGGTCGGGTGTGGTCTCGTTCACACGCCGGAGGTCGAGCCACTGGTCAGCGAAATTGCGAATGAAGCGCTCGCTGCGCGGGTCGGCCAACAGGCGGTCCACCTCGCGATGCAGCACCTCGGGCCGTTGCAGCGAACCATCGCGCGCGGCGGCGAGCAGCGCGTCGTCCGGCGGTCCGTTCCACAGCCAGTAGGAAAGGCGCGAGACGAGCGTGAAGAGTTTCGCATTCGCGACCGGCACCGGCTCGCGCGAGACATCGGCGGGATGAAACAAAAACTCCGGTGACGTGAGCACCGCGACGTAGGTGCGCCGCATCGCGTCCTCGAAACAATCCTTCGCCGCGAGCCGCTTCATCACGAGCGCTACGTAGGGCTCGGCTTCCGCCGCTGCGACCGGACGGCGGAAGGCCTTGGGCAGAAAGGCCACGAGCAAGCGGCGCGCGTCCGCCTCGGGCTGCGCAGACTGCACGGTTTCCAGCGGCGGCTTATGCTCATTCGGCGTGAGATCGGAATGCAGGCTCGGCAGGTAGCCGCCAACGTTGCGCACTGCCTCGCGCCGCGGCGGAATCACGTCGCCACCCGCCGCGAACTTCGTAATCGGCAAGTCGCCGAAGAGCCGCTGGTGACTTTCCGGCGGCCATGTCGGATTCAACGGACCTTCGATTTCAAACCAGTCAATCGCCACGCCCGGCCCGACATACTTCGCCGCACGCCCGCCGATTTGTCCGACGCGCAGGCCCATCCAGTAGAGCGATACCGGGTCGAACACGATGCTCTCGTGCGCGTCGAGCCACGTCGTGAACTCGTGCTCGGCCGGCTTCAGCGACGGCGCGGTGAACAGGCTCAACAGCCGTCCGCCTTCCTGCTGTTTGCCCTCCTCGTGCGCGCGCAGCACGGCGGCCTGGTCCGGTCCGGCCTCCACCTTGCCCGCGTTCCACTGGAAGCCCCACGTCGAGAGGCGCAGCCGATACCGGCCCGCGAAAATCGGCGACACGTTCATCGCCGCCTCGTAGCCCGCGAGGTTCGGATTCAGCAGCCCGACCGCCCTGTGGCTCTTCGCGATTTGGTTTTGCTGATAAAGCTTCCGGCGCTCCGGCAAGTCGGCCTCGGCGTCCTTTGCGGCGATGTAGCCCTTCGCGTTCTCAAATCCACCGCGCGGCGGAAATGCCGGGTCCGGCTGGCCGTCCTTCAAGAGCACGAACTGCCCGCCAGTCAGATTGAACTGAAACTTGAACAAGCCCGCCGGATAAATGCGCCGCTGGAACACCGGCGGCGGCGTGCTGCGCGTGGCAATCGCCGCTTCGAGCGCCCGCTCCACCGCCTCGGCGTAGGCCGCGAGATGCGCGGGCGAAAGGTCGAGGCCCGTCGCGATTTTATCGTAGCCACCGACCGTCCCATCGGGCGGCAACAAGGCCTGCACGTCGAGCCGCGGCAACGCGAGCAGGTCCATGATCGTGTTCTCAAACTCCGCCCGCGTCATTCGCCGCAGCCGCACGCGGCCCGCCTGCGCCACCCGCGCCGCGTCCGCCGCCGTGAGCTTCGCGTGGAGGTCGCCGAGCAACGCGCGCGTCTCGTTCGCCGGTGGTTGCGCCTGCTTCTTCGGCGGCATCTCGCCGCTGCCGACGCGGTCATGCACCTTCACCCACGTCGCGAAGTTCGCGCCGTCGTCGAGCTTCAGCATGAGCGCAGTTAAATCGAGCCCGCCCTTCCTCGTCTCCGCGTCGTGGCAGTCGGTGCAATGCCGCCCGAAGAACTCTGCGGGAGTGACAGCGGCGAGGGATGCTGCCAGCGGCGCGAGCAGCAGGGCGGTGAAAAGTGTGAGAGCGTGCTTCATGGAGATGCTCTTTGGAATTTGCTTGGTTCACCGAGTCCTGAAGGCTTCGCTCTCAATCACGGCGAGCAGCAGATCGCGGAAGCCGCCTTTTTCCTTCAGCACCTGGTTGGCGGCGAGATGGAGCGACTTGCGCTCGGCGTAGTCCGGGACTCGACCGGTGCCGTAGAGGAAGAGCTTCTCAGCGAGACAGCCGGCAAACTGATCGATGTGCGCGACGACATAGTTTTTCAGGTCGAGCACATCCTTGAGCTGGGTGCCGTCGGGCATCGTCGCGGTGGCGTCCACGGGTGGGCCGGGCTTGATGACGGTGGTGCCTTTGGGGCCAGCAGTGTGGATGGGGTAAACATCGCGCCATTGGCCGATGGCGTCGTAGTTCTCCAACACGAAGCCGATGGGATCAAGTTTCTTGTGGCAGCCGGCGCACTTCTCCTCGCTGGTGTGCGCCTTCATGAGGTCGCGGATCGTCTTTGCGCCGCGTGTGTCAGGCGTGATGGCCGGAACCGAGGCCGGTGGGGGTGGCGGCGGATCGCCGAGGATGTTTTCGAGCACCCATTTGCCACGCACGACGGGTTGGGTGTCCACGCCATTCGCGGTGGCCATCATCACTCCGGCCATACCCAGAAGGCCGCCGGGCCGGCCGTCGCGTGGCAGGCTCACACGCATCATCGTGCTGCGGTTCCGGATGTCGGGCTTGGGAATGTCCGGGAGTTTGTAGAGCTGGTTGCCGAGCGGCGGATTCACATGGGTGAAGTCCGGCTTGATGAAGTCGGTGAGCGGTCGGTTATCGCGTAGCATCTCGGCCACGAAGAGATTCGCCTCCTGCGCCATGCCTGTGGAGTGACTCGTGGAGAAGAAACGAGAGAGCGACGGATCGGGCATAATGGTGGGCAGCACGCGGGTGCCGAGCCACTGGCTGGTGAAGCTGTCGATGAAGACCGCCGCATCCGCGCTCGCGAGCAGGCGCGTGGCGTGGGATCGAAGCGTGTCTGGCTGGGCGAGGCTGCCGTCAGCAGCGGCGGTTCGCAGCGGTTCATCCGGCGGTCCCTGGGTGAGCATGTAGGACAGACGCGAGGCGAGTTCGTAGCTGTCGAAGCTGCGGTCCGCGGTCTCGCGATAGAGGAAGTGCGGGGAGATCAAGATAGTGCGCAGTGCCAGATGGAACGCGTCATCAAGCGAACCACCGCTCGCGCGTGTGGCGGCTACTTGGGCGAGCAAACGCCGCGTTTCCTCGGGCGCGGCGTCACGGCGGTAGGCCGCGCGCAGCATCCGCGCGACGCAGGCTTCCAGCCAGGCGGAGTCTTCCGCCTTCGCCGGGCGTTTGCCGAAGAGGTTTAGTTGCAGCCGACGGGCGAGCTGGTCGCGATCATCTTCGGCGGGTGCGAGGGGACCTTCGATTGCCAGCGCGTGAATATCGATGCACGGGCCTTCGCTGTAGCACTGGCGAATCCACGAATCGACATAAACCCCGAGCGCGATAGCCCCGTTCTTGTCCAGCGACAGGATCGCTTCCACGAGCCGTTCGATGTTCTCTTTGGTGGCCTTGCTGGTGTCGAGATCGCTGCGGGCCATGGCTTCCTCCATCCCCTTGATGACGATGACTTTTTTCGTCTCGAACGAGACGCCAGGAGGAAAGCGCAGCCTCAACTCCGCCTTGCCATCGGCCACGGCGACCTCGTCGTGCAGTGTGAGCAAGGCCGCGCAGAGACGGGGATACCGCGCGAGTCTGGTGCGGAGTTCGTCGGGCAACTTCGGGGTGGGGAAGTTCGCATTGATGCCCTTGTTCGGGGAATCAGCAAACATCAGGGTGACACTGTGACCGTCATAAATCGGCGCTTCCACCGTGAACTCCTGAGCCTTTTCCAAGGAGATCGGAAAGCTCATGAGCTTGCGCAGGTTCGGGTAGGTGCCAGAGACAATGTCGAGCGTCATCGCCTGGCCCGCCTCGGGCTTGAAGGCGGACGCACTAACCTTGATGCGGTAGATGCCCGACCCTTTGGCTTCGAATTTGGCCGCCGTGGTCGAGCCATGGTAGCCAGCCAGAGCGAGCCGCATCCGGCCATCGACGATCAAATTCTTCGGTCCGTAAGCATCTCCGCCGGACATGTCCTGCGGAGTGACAGGCACGAGACGACTCGGTGGCAGGGGCGGCTTCGGTGGCGGGAAGAACTGATCCGCGACGAGCGCGGCGCTTTCCGCATACGCTTCCAGCAACGGTGGCGAGAGCACTAGGGCCTCGGCCACATTGTCGAAGCCGTGCGACAGCGCGTCTTCGGGGAATCCGGGCGGCAGCATGAAATTCACACCGAGCGTTTTGCGAATCGTCCTGGCGTATTCCGCGCGGCTCAGGCGGCGAAAGGTGGTGCGGTGAGGCGGCACCTTCCGGACCAGGCTGTCATCCAACCAAGCGAGCAGCGCGTGGCTGTCGGCCTGGGGTGGGCGCGGTTTCTTCTTCGGCGGCATTTCGCCTTTGCTGACCGCCTGATGGACCCGTTCCATGAGCCGCGCGAAGCCCGGTTTGGTCCAGTCGGCGGTGGCGAGCTCCAGATTGATCTCGCCCTTGGCGGACGGCCTGTCGTGGCAGTCGAGGCAGTAGTCGCTGAAAAACGTGAGCGCGGCTTTGGGCAAAGGCTCGGCCGCAGCAGCGGCCTGCACCGATGCCAATCCCAATAGGGGCAGCGCGAAGAAGGTGAGTCGGCTAAACATGGAGCACCGCATCCAATCCGCGTTTCGCCTGCGCAAAGCCCTGGCATTCGATGCCAAGTTGCCGCTGCAGGGTGATGAACAAATCCCCGAGCAGCAGATCCTTTTCCGCCGAGTCGGGGCGCTGGAAGTTGAGGTGACGCCCATGCTTGAAGCTGCCGCCCGCGATGACGATGGGGAGATCCTGGTTTGAGTGCCGGCTTGCATCGCCCATCCCGGTGCCCCACATGACGATGGTGCTATCCAGCAGCGGACGGCCCTCGGCATCGGTCTTCGACTTGAGCTGCGCGAGGAATTTCGCGAAGGACTTCATGTGCTCGGCATCGATCTTGGTGAGTTCCGCGATCTTTTCGGGATCATTGCCATGATGCGACAGCGCGTGGTAGCCGAACCGCAGCATCTCCCCGCCAATGGTGAAGAGCTCGCCGCCACCGCGCAGACTCATCGAGAGCACGCGGGATGAGTCTGTCTGCAAAGCCAGAGCGATGAGGTCATACATCACTGACTCACACTCGATGAGCAGATTCGAGGCGAGCGGATCGGCGTCGGGCAGCTTGTAGTCCACCTTCGGCACGGGATCATTGGCGTGGTTGAGCTGCTTGCCGATCCGGTGTTCGACTTCGCGCAGCGACGTGAAATACTCTTCCAGCTTGTCCTTGTCGGCACCTGAGACGCGTCGCTGGAGCGACCTGGCATCCTCCAGCACGTAATCCAAGGCACTGCGTCCGCTCTTCAGCAGATGCTCGGTGCGCTTGCGGTCCGAATCCGAAGCAAACATCTTTTTGTAAAACAAACTGGGCCGGTCGATCGCAGGCAAAGCCACGCCGCCCTCGGTGAAGCACATCTGGGGACCGCCACCTGCGGAGAGCACAAAGGAGGAAAAACGCGTGGCATCCCCGATCTTCGCGGCCACCTGCTGGTCCAGTGATACCGAGCCGACCAGCTTCGGCCCGAGCAGATAGTTGCGCCAGCCGCCATGAGCACCGCCAGCGCGATGATCGAGGCCGGAAAAGAGCGTGAAGTCCCCGCGCATCGCCTCCAGCGGCTGCAACGTGCGGGTCATCTCGTAATCAGCGCCCACCTTCTTTGGATACAGCGCCGGCGTGTGCATGCCGAGTTCGGCACCGACACAGACAAGCCGCCTGGCCTTCGGCGCGGTGCCCGCCGCAGATGCAACGGCTCGTGATTGCAATGACTCCAGGATCGGCAGCGCGACGAATGCGCCCGCAGCGCGAAGGAACTGGCGACGATGAATGGCTTTTGGCGGGTTCATTTGGAAATCGAAAGATAGATAAAGCAGGCGCGATGGCTGATAGCAGGGATTTGCTTTTCACCCGTTGCGCCCCTTCCCACCAGAAACCCGTGGAGAAATCGGGCTCGCCGTTCGGTCTGCGAGACGTGCAGTTTGGCAGACAGCGCGGCCAGCGGTGCGAGCAGCAGGGGGGTGAGGAGTGTGAGAGTGTGTTTCATGTGCATATCCAAAAAGCGTTAGAGTTGAGTCCTGGGCCTCACGGCAGCGGCGCACGCCGAGCCAGCGTCAGGCGCACACCGTCCAGGTAGTGACCGTCAAAGGTTTCGCGGCGCTGGGCTTTGTTGGAATGCTCCAGGCCGATGCGGATGAGAATGAAGTCGGCGTTCGGAGGCAGCCGAAGCTCGGCATTCAATCGCTGCCAAGTCGCGGGGTCGCGATCCACTTTCATACGGCTGTTGCAGACCATCGCCAGGCAATCGGTGAGCAATGTTCCTCCGAACCGCGTGGAGCCATTCATCGCGGTCTCCGCATCTAGGGCATGAAGCGACACCGAGCACCCAAAGGCTTCCTGCGCCGGAAACGCGAACGCATTGAACGCCGCCGACAACTGCACCACCGCCCCACCATCCGCGAACTCCCGCCGGTATGGCCGCAGGTCGATGAGTTGATACACATCCGAAATGTAACTCCCCTCCGGCTTCACCTTCCCATCGAAGTCCGCCCGTAGAAAGCGTAGCATCTTCTTCCCACTCTCCGGCTTCACCCCCTGCTGCGCACCCACGACCTCCGTGAAGTCCCCACTCCACATGCCCAGCCCCATCGGCACGCCGACCACCAACGGCGCAAGCCCGGACTCGAAGCTTTCTTGGAGGAGCGACATCACTTTCTCCACCGATCTCGGCATCACATAGCCAAACACCACCGAAGCGCTAAACAACCCGATCGACAGCCCCGCCGCCGCCGCCGTGAGCGGGCGCCAGGCGAACCAGCGCACGTTGGCAGGTTTGCGGGGTTCATTTTGCACGAGATGAAGGACACGGCTCGCGAGGTCATCGGCCCTGGTTTCAGCGGGAGTTGCCACCGAGAGGCCGAGGGCATCGTGCAAGTCCAGCCAGCGCGGCGAGGGCGTTTGCACGGCTTTGATCAGGCCCAGGAGTCGGACTTCCTCCGCGCACTCGGCGCGAAACGCCGGATCGTTTTCGAGAAGCTGAAGCAGTCGCTGGCGCTCGGCATCGGAAAATTCCGCGCCACCGGTCCAAGTCTGAAGAAAGCTTTGAAGATCAAAATTCATGAGTGGGTCTCCTTGGTCATGCACTCGCGCAGCAGGTGATTCCCGCGGTAGTGAAGCTGGTAGATCGCAGGCACGGTGGTTTGCAGTTCCTCGGCCAGCGCGGCGGGACGTGCGCCCTCGAGTCCGGCATGGACCACGCGGCGCAGCTCTTCTGGCGGGAGAGAGATGCAATGCAGCAGCCTTTCGGCAGTGCCCGCTTCATCGTGGTGAGCCCCGGCTTCGAGTTCCTGCTCACGATGCGGACGACCTCCGCCTGAAAGCGCTCCACCGCGCTGGCGCGGCGCTGCTGGCTGCGGAAATGCGTGAGCAGTCGGTGCCGGGCAATGCCGCGCAGCCACGCGCCAAAATCCCCATCGCGTCGGAAACTGCCCAGGTCCCGCCAGGCCGTGAGGAACACCTCCTGCGCCAGATCATCCGCCTCCGCGAGGTTGTAGAGCTGCCCGGCCAGATACCCGCGTAGCATCAATTCATACCGCCGCACCACATGCAGATACAAATCCGTCTCCCCGCACTCGATGCGGTCGAGCAGCGTGTTGAGATCGGTTTCATCGGCGTTCATGCGGTGTCGAGCGTGGCTTTACAAACAAGATGTGCCGCCGCCGGTGCCGATCTCACAAGAATATTTCCCGAACCCCGAGCGCTGACTTCGTGGATTCTTGGGTCGGTGATCTCGGAGTTTGTTCCCGGACATCTCAGACGAGCGGCCATGTCTTCTCGCCGCGGCCGTGGCCGGTCTTGGGCTTGACGGCGATGTTCCAGAGGGTGCGATGGGATTTTCGCAGCGCGGGCATGACGGCGAGGTTTTCTACTTTCGAGGCTCGCGCAAGAAAATGTTTGTCCTGGCCGAAGATCACAAGGCCGGGCACTTGAACGGGACCGGGGTGACAGGATTGAAAAGTGATGTCTGGACACATGGAAATCCATCCCCAGATGTGATCCGGCGCGCTCGCACCGAACACGGCAGAGAAGCCCGTGCCATTTGAGTGGCCGTGGAGAAAGAGCGGTGCGTGCTCCAGATTGGGATGGCCGCTTTTCGTGCCGAAATCCTGCAAGTGCTCAAACGCCATCCTCGGTTTCTGCGTCTCCATGTTTGCACTGATCCAACCGAGGCTGTGGCACTCGGGGAGCTGAAGCGCCTCTGTAAGCGCAATATCAGCGGCGGGTCGGTCGGTAAGCGAGGTGAGCAGCGGGCCAAGAATGAATTGCCGCACAGGGGCCCGAGTGAACTCAGTTGAGGAGCAGATGAAACACGCGCAACGTGGTGCCGGTGCCTTTGGCGTCGTGGCCGGCGGCGATGCGGACCTTCACGGTGTGGGAGCCGGGTTTCAGCCCGTCATCGAGGATGATGGCCCACGGCAAATGCAGCCCGGTGCTCCATTGGGTGAAAGTATCCGTCGTGCGCCAGGCTCCACCGTCCACGCTATGCTCGATGCGCCCGGCGTCTGGCCCGGCGGCGATGAACAGCCCCGCGCCCGTGCCGTTGAAGCTGAATTCAAACTCCGCGCCCGGCTCCGTGCCGACGAGCGCGGGCACATCGACGAAGCCCGCGCGCGTTCCTTTCTTGTCTGCGGGTTGCCACGCTGGCTCCAAGGTGAAGCCTTTCACAACACGGGCCTGCGCTATGTTGCCGAGCCGCCCGCGAACGTAGCTGCGGGCATCCACGAGCGCGGGCAGCAGGTGTGGTTTCATCGCGGTGGCTGACCGTTTGGCGAACGCCGCGTCCAGCATCCGAGCAATGCTGTTCGCGTAGAGCTGATGACCGAAGGGCGACGGGTGCAAGTTTTTGAAATCCTTCTCCCAAGTGAACTCGCCCGCGTTAATGCGGTCGGTGACTTCGCGGGAGAGATTCAGCGAGGGATTTCCATATGCCACAGCGACCTTCTCGTGCTGCGCGATGGACACGGGCACGCGGCCCTGGTTGAAGTCGGTCATGTGCGGCGGCATGACAAAGTGCAGGTGGACGATGTCCGTCAGCGGATTCGCCGCCCGTGCATGGCGCACCACGCCCTCCATGCCGCGCAGCATCTGGTCGGGCTGGTCCGGGATGTTGGAGGAATCATTCACCGCCGCCTCGACGAAGAGCAGGTCCACCGGCTCCTTCGACAACACGTCGCGCTCCAAGCGAAATGCATGCGGCACGGAGCCCATCGAGCTGATGCCCGCGCCGATGAACTCGAACTTCGTCTGGGGAAACCTCGCCTGAAAATACTTCATCGTGTGCTCCCGCCAACCGCCGCCAGCGGTGATGGAGCCGCCGAGGAAGGCGATGCGGCCGGTCTGCTCACACTCGAACTTGAGCCGGGCATTCGCGATGCCGTCGCGCAGCTCGAAGTAGTCGTGGCCCTTGGGCAGGACGTTCGGGTCGTAAGCCGCCGCGAACAACGTGCCGCCAACCCCGCAGAGGGCCCACTGAAGAATGAGCAATGCGAGGTGCTGGCGGACGGATGTCATCGTGAAGGCCGGGCCGTGAATCTGGCTTTAGTGCCCGTGCTTGAAGGCCGCGTGGTCCGCCTTGCCCTCGGCGAGCAGGTAGGCCAGCAGATCGAGCACTCCCTCCTTGTCCAGCGAGTTGAGCAGCGCGGCGGGCATCAGCGAGAGCGCGGAAGCTTTGCGCGACTTGATGGCGGACTTGGCGACCTTTTGGATTTGGTTCGCGGCGGGACCGGTCTGGATGGTCACGCTGGCGGCATCTTCGGCGAGGACGAGGCCGGAGAGGGAGTTCTCGTCGCCGAGTTCGAGGGTCACGTTGCGATACTTGTCTTCGATGGCTTTCGAAGGCTCGAGGATTTCTTGCAACACCAGCTTGGCGTCGCCTTTGTATTTCTTCACCACGTCGCTGAGGCTTGGGCCGAAGGCGACGCCTTCCTTGCCGAGTTGATGGCACTGGGCGCAGGCGAGCGCGGTGAACTGCTGCTGGCCGCGCGCGAAGTTGCGGTGCGTGCCGACGCGCTTCAGGTCGTCGGCAAAATCGGCGAGCTTCCACTCGGTGATTTTGGGCGCCGCCTCGGGGTTCTTCGCGAGGAACTCGGCGGGGTTGTTCGCCACGATGAGCGTGCCACGCATGATGAGGTGGTGGCCCGGGAACGTGCACACGTAAGGATACGCTCCCTCGGTCTGCGGCGCGGTGAACTCGATGACTTGCTCCTTGCCGTGGTCGAGGAGCTTGCTGGCCCAGAGGATGTCGGGGCTTTGCGGAACGAAGCCGACGTCAAAGCCCTTTGCGCCGAGGGCCATCGCCTTCTCGCCGACCTCGTTGGCCTTGCCGGGCTTCACGAGCAGGATGTTGTGCGGCATGAAGTCCGGGTTCGCGAAGGTCAGTTTGATTTTCTTGCCGGGCTTCACGGCGATTTGCTTCACGTCATACATCATCTTCTCGGGGACGGTGCCGATGCGGATGGTCGTGAGCGCCGGGGTGTCGGAGAGGATGCCGGACTTCTGCGCGGCAACTTCCTGCATGCCCGCGATGACGCCGCCGCGCGTGGAGGCTTCCACGTTGAACCACAGGTGTTTCACGGTCGCAGCGGCGATGCGCGCGTGCGGTTCGGGTGACTTGAGCACCTGCTCAAGCAACGCCGCGTTCTGGACGTTGTGCTGCTGGTGGAGCCACAGGGCTTCGAGCAACGCGTGCCCGTGTTCGGCCTTCGTGGGGTCGAATTGCTTCAGCCAGCTCTGCGTGGCGGCGATGACTTCCTTCGTGTCGCGCGCGCTCAACTCCACACGGGTGCGGTGCCGCACGCCGTCGGCGGCGTGCTTCAGGTTTTCGAGCAGCGCGGGAATGGGCTGGCCGGCGATGGCCACGGGCTTTTGGAGCGGCCGGCCCTTCGCGGTGACGCGGTAGATGCGGCCGTGCTTATGGTCGCGGTTCGGGTCGCGGACGTTGTGCTGCATGTGGCCGATGATGACGTTGTGCCAGTCGGCCACGTAGAGCGCGCCGTCCGCGCCGAAGACGGCGTCCGACGGGCGGAAGTTTTTGTCGCCGCTCATCAGGAGGCCGCGCGACTTGTCCTCGGTCTTCGTGCCGTCGGCGTTTTCCTTTATCACGGTCAACTCGTCGCCGGCAGGCTCGCCCCAGACGTTGCCGTTGGTGGGGTTGCGTTCGAGGTGGTAGTGCTTGATGCCGAGGAAGCCGATGACGTTGCAGATGAGGAAGTCACCCTGCATCGCCTCGGGGAAGTGCGTGCTGGAGACAACTTCGCTCGCGGTGACGGGGCGAACTTCCTTCTTCAGCAGCGGGAACATCTTGAAGCCCTTCGCATCGGGGCGGACCTGGAAGGCGTTGCCGCCCGTGCCGTCGGTCGCGTAGTGGTAGCCCCAGCGGTCGAACGCGATGCCGTGCGGGTTCGGCGAGTTGCCCGCGTGCATAGCGATGGTGAAGCGGCGCGGGTCGAAGCGATACATCGCGCTCGCGCCAGTCTGGAGCGAGGAGCCCCACGGGTGCTCGTGGTTGTGCTGCATGAAGACGCCGCTCTGCCAGTAGATGCCGCCGTCCGGGCCGAAGATGAGGTTGTTCGCGCCGTGGTGCGTGTCGGAGGAATCCAAGCCTTGCAGCATGACGATGCGGACATCGGCCTTGTCGTCGCCGTCCGTGTCCTTGAGGAAGATGATTTCCGGCGGGCAAGTCACCAGCACGCCGCCGCCCCAGAACTCGAAGCCGAGCGGGTTCTGCACCTTGGCGAACTCCGTCATCCGGTCCGCTTTGCCGTCGTTGTTGTCGTCGTGGAAAATGAGCAACGCGTCGTTCATCGGCTTGAGCGGCTCCCACATCGGGTAGGTCGGCCACACGGAAGCCCACAGGCGGCCCTTCGCGTCCACCTGCATCTGCACGGGGTTGATAAGCTCCGGGAAGCGCGCTTCGTCCGCGAAGAGATTCGCCTCGAAGCCCTTCGCCACGGCCATGTGCTTGAGGCCCTCCTCGCCGCTGATGTAGCGGAGCGCGCCTTCCTTCACCGCGTTAGAACTCTTGCTCTTGCCGCCGACGTTCGAGATGACGGGCACGGGCCGGGGCACGTTGCTGTCGTCAATGTTCTTGTCCTTGCCCACCGCGCGCGCCCACACGCGCTCGTCGCGATTCGCGGTCAGCACATCGAACATCGCGAGCTCGTGCTGAAGGACGACGGCGTTGTTCTGGCCGTCCACGAAGGACAGCGTCGAGCGGCCGCCGAACACGTCGTTCGCGTCGCGGGAGCGGTAGCGGGCGTGCCAGTGCGTCTCCTTATCGAGCACGGCGGCGCGGAGGGATTCCAGCGAGCCGGACGCGCTGACGGACTTGTTGAGCAACGCCTTGGCGATGACCTCGGCGAGCTGGCGGTTGCCGTCCTCGGTGAGGTGAACGCCGTTGATGGTGAGCGGCGTGCGCGCGGCCTTGAAGAGCGCGAGCGACGGATGGAACAAGTCCACGAACGCCACGCCCGCTTCCTTCGCGGCGGCCTCGGTGGCCTTGGTGTAAGCCTCGAGCTGGACGTTGTGCGCCTTGCCGTCGGGCACGTTCGGGTTGCGCGTGTCCTCGTGCGCGATGGGGCTGAAGAGGACGATGCGCGGGAAGGATTTACCGTTCGCCTTCGAGCCGCGCGTGCGGCGGACGAAATCCACGAGCTGCTTCTGATAATCCTCCGGCTTGCCGTCGAACGATTCGTTGTAGCCGAAGAACGCGAAGACCACGTCGGCCTTCACCTGCTGCAAGTAAGTCGTGATGGACGGGATGCCGCTGCTGCGCGGGTAGGAATTCGGCCGGTCGCCGCTGGCGCTCAGGTTACGGAAACGCACCTGCTGGCCGCCGAGCTGGCTCTGGAGCAGCGTCTCGAACCAGCCGTCGTGCTGCATCCGGTCAGGCAGGCCGTTGCCGAAAATGGCGACGACCTCGCCCTGCTTGAACGCGAACGGCAGCGGGTCGCGATAGTCGGCGGGCACATCGGCCAGCGCGGGGCCGGCGGGCGCGGCTTTCTTACCATCGCCCTTCGCGGCGGCGACCTGCGTGACGCCCTTGCCCATCGGCTTGCCGGGTTTGCCGTCGTAATTCAGGTAAGCCAGTTTGCCACCACCTTTCACATCAATCTCCATCGCCTGCGGAGCCGCGATGCTGCTGGCGCGGAAGACTTCCTTCCGGTCCACGTCCAGCAACGTGAGCGTGAAGCCGTCTAGGCGATTCTCGAAACCGCTGCGGTTCCAGATGCCAACCTTCTCGATGTCGTGCGCTGCGCCGAGGTCGAGCTCCCACCACGGATTCGCCGTGCCGCCGCCGTCCCGCGTGTGAGTCTGGCCGCCCTTGCCCCAATCCGAGTCCTTGTTGCCGTCAATGCCGCGTTCGGCTCCGCCGGGGCCATCGCTGGACTGCTTGGCCCTGCCCGCGCGCGCGACGTTCTTACCGCCGGAGAAGACCTCGACCTCCGCCAGCGTGAGAACACGTTTGTCGCCGGGCAACTCGACGCGCACGAAGCGGGCGGGCTTGCCCGTGGCCACGGTGCCGGACGCAGGCGCGGCGGCGGCCTTCGTGCCGCAGGTCGGGTCCGAAGCGTCGGGCTTGGCGGGCGCAGGTGTGGCTTCGGCCTTCTTTGCGTCGGCCTTCTTGCCCTCGTTCTTCTTCGCGGGCGGGTTGGGATTCTTCGTGTTGTTGTTCGCCGGAATCTGGCTCTCGAAGCCCGCATACATCTCCGGCTTGATGCCGCGCGCGTAGGCACCGCCGTTGTAAGTGTTCGGCTTGAACGGGCCGACGAACGCGATGTTCAGGTCCGGCTTGATGGCGTTCTCCAAACCGACCGCCCAGAAAATCCCGTTGAGCACGAGGCGGCGGTAGCCTTCGTTCGTGATGTCCTCAGACGTGCCGTAAAGCGTGGTGAAGACGCGGCCCGTCTGGCCGTTCGCACCTTTGTAAGTGCGCGTCCACTCGGAGGGCTGCGGGGGCTTGGTGGCGTCAGCGGGTGAGTCGGGCGTCATGCCGTTGAGCGGCTGGGCGACGGTGAGGATTTCGCCATCCGTCGGCTTGCCCACGTAGCCGCCAACCTGCACCCAAATGTCCTTCACGCCGCGCAGGATGGGATGGTCCTTCTTCTCCGGCGCAATCGTGATGCGCGTGCTCTGGCGATGGTTCTGGCCGTAGTGCCCGACCCAAGTCTGCCCGAGAACTTGATGGCCGAAGCCGAGTTCGTAGCCGGGCTCCTTCGCGTTGTAATTGTATTTGGTGTAAGGCTCCTTGGTCCCGCTGAACGCGTGCGTCGCCGTCCGCAGCCCGACGACCGGCCCGCCGCGTTTGAGATACTCGTCAATGTGCTTCATCTGCTCGGCGGGCAAGTGCTGGAAGCGGAGGAACACCACCGCGAGGTCGGCGGACGCGAGCGCCTCCAAGCCCGGGATGTTCGAGGGGTCGCCCGCGCTGATGTTCCCCTCGGCATCAATGTCGAAGAGCACGGTGCATTTGAACCCGTGGTGCTTGGCGAGAATGCGCGCCATCGCCGGCAGCGATTCCTCCGAGCGATACTCGTGGTCGCCCGCGATGAAGACGATGTGCTTGCCCTTGCCGGGGCCGTCGGAGCCATGGAAGACGAGCGGCGCGGCGTGGAGCGCGGTCGTTGCCAAAGCGACGAGTGACAGGAACGAAAAGAGGAGATGCTTCATGGTTCGGTTTTGTTGAACGGTCTTTCTTGAGTGGTTCGAGGTTTGAAATCAAGCAGCTATTCCTTCAGCTGGATCTTCGGATGTGGCTAGCCGGTAACAAAGCCGTGCCGGCCTTCGTCCACTATGGCGATGCTGAAGCGAAATTCTTCCTTGTTTCTAGCCCTAGCTGCGTTTTTCGCCGTGCATTTCGTCCGCGCGGCTGGACTGTCGCGGCCCAACATTCTCGTCATCATCGCCGACGATCTGGGCTATGCTGACCTTGGCGTCCACGGGGGCAAGGCCGTGCCAACACCGCATCTGGACGCGCTTGCGGTCAGCGGCGTGCGCTGCACATCTGGCTATGTCAGCGCGCCCTATTGCAGCCCCTCGCGCGCCGGCTTCCTCACCGGACGCGCACAGACCCGCTTCGGCCATGAGTTCAACCCGCACGTTGGCGACGAGGCAAAACTGGGCTTGCCGCTGGGCCAAAAGACCATTGCCGACCAACTCCGCCACGCGGGCTACGCTACTGCGCTCATCGGCAAGTGGCATCAGGGCTTCAGCCCGGCACATCACCCGCAGTCGCGCGGCTTCGACGAGTTCTTCGGCTTCCTCGTCGGCGGGCATAATTTCATCCTGCACTCGGACGCCGCGCCCAAGTTCGGCTCCGCCCACTCACACGACCTGATTTATCGTGGCCGCGAGGTGCAGCACCTGAACGGCTTCACGACCGATTTGTTCACCGATGAAGCCATCGGCTTCATGGATCGGAACCGGCAGAAGCCTTGGTTTCTCTACCTCGCCTACAACGCCGTCCACACCCCGCTGGAGATCAACGAGCGGATGCGCGCCCGCCTCCCGGCCGGCGTGACCGACCCCGCCCGACGCGGCTACCTCGCGCTGCTGCTCGGCCTCGACGACGCGGTCGGCAAGCTCCGCGCGCATTTGCGCAGCACCGGGCGCGAGCAGGACACGCTGGTTTTCTTCCTCAGCGACAACGGCGGCTCCGGCCGGCCGTCCTTCCTGGCCTACAACACCGGCGTGAACACGCCCTTGCGCGGGGACAAGGGTCAGACACTCGAAGGCGGCATCCGCGTGCCGTTCTTCGTGAGCTGGCCCGGCAGGCTGCCCGCCGGCACCACGTTCGACCAGTCGGTGTCGTCCCTCGACATCCTGCCCACGAGCTGTGCCGTCGCCGGCACCAAGCCCGACGCCGCCGTGGAAGGCGTGAACCTGTTGCCGCATCTCACGGGCGAGAAGAAATTGCCGCCGCACGACTCTCTGGCGTGGCGGTTTGGACCGCAACGGGCCATCCGCAAGGGCACCTGGAAGCTCGTGGACTGGCGTGATTTCGCAACGAAGACCCAGAGCGGCTGGCAGCTCTATGACCTGTCGAAGGACATCGGCGAGACCACCAACCTCGCTGCGCGGCAGCCCGCCCGCGTCGCCGAACTCACCCGCGAGTGGGAAGCTTGGAACGCCGCCAACGTCGCCCCGCTCTGGCACGGCAGCCCGACTGAAGATCCCACCTCTCCCGCTCGCCCAGCCGCGAAGCAAAGGGCAAAGTAATTTCATCAACAGCTTGGACAGCGCCATTGCCAACCATCGCGAGGCAGCGTGGCCGGTTGCTCCTCTCGGCGAAGCCATGTAAATCAAGCCCAGCTCGGAAGCGCTGCACCGGCGTCATTCATGCCGATAAAAGGCATCGAGAAAGTGGGGCTGCCGCACGCTCAAAACCGCGCGCTTTCAATTCACTTGTTCTGCGAATAGCGCTGTTTGCCGGTGAGCAAGCCGAGCGCGGTGCCGACGAAGCCGACGAAGAAGAGATACACGTTGAAGAGCGGAAGATAGACCCAGGTCTGCCATGACTTCACCCGCCAGGATTCCATGTTGCTGAGGTTGCTGCCCACGAGGATCGCCAGCGCGGCGGAGATGTGGAACTGCGGAATCAGCAGCAGCGGCACGAGGCAGTAGAGATACTTCGCAAGGTGGTGCGTCCAGTGGCCGGCGTAGGGAATGCGCCGCAGGCCGAAACCCCAGGTGCGGAAGAGCGCGCCGAAGGACTCGGCCACCTGATAGTGCTTCTTCACCAGATGCACCCAGCTCGTTTTGAGTGATTGGAAGTGGTAGTGGATGATTTCCACGTCGCTCACGAAGACCTCGCCCTTCTGGCTCAGGCGCATGAAGAGGTCCATGTCCTCCCCGGCGAAGTGAAACTGCGCCGTGTTGTAGTAGCCGATGGACTGGAAGACATCGCGGCGATGGAGGTCGAACTTGCCGCTGATGCCTTGGCGGATGCGCCCGATCCAGCGGGCCATCAGCACCTGGCCCCAGAAGTTGTATTGCAGGAAATTTTCCTCGGGCAGCGTCACCAAGGCCACGACCGACACGCGGCCGGGGACTTCGTGCAACTGCTTGAACATCCGTTCCAGTGCGGTCTTGTCCTCGGGCACGCAGTCCTGCTGCATGTTAAGGATGTAGTCGCCGGTGGCTTCCTTCGCGCCAAGGTTGTAATCCCAGCTCAAGGCGACATCCACGGGGTTTTTCACCAGCCGCGTGCCGGGCGGCGGGTTGTCAATTGGTTTGGGGCTGCTGTCCACGAGGATGATCTCGTGCGGGCGGAGGGTCTGGGCCTGGAGGGCGTCGATGAGCCGGGGCAGGTCACCGGCCTTCCCGTAGATCGGGATGATGACGGAAATCTTCGGGTTCGCCGGGGCGTTGCTGCTCATGTGTCGGACCAGCACGGGCGCTGGAACGCGCGGAAATTAGCGGGTGCCGGGGGCGTGTCGAGGGGAAAGGCGAACGCCCCGTGGGCGGCATCGAGCCTCGGGCTTCGTTCAAGGACCGGCGTCAGTTTGAGAAAAATCCATGTCCATCCGTGGACAACCGTGGTTAGAGTTTCGCCGCCGTTTATGGAATACGAAGCTGTCATCGGTCTCGAAACGCACGTCCAGCTGAAGACGAAGTCGAAGATGTGGTGCGGGTGCGCCAACGTCTTCGGCGCGCCGCCCAACACCAACGTGTGTCCCGTCTGCCTCGGGCTGCCCGGCGTCCTGCCCGTGCCCAACGAGGAGGCGCTGCGCCTCACGGTGCTCACGGGCCTGCTGCTGAACTGCCAGATTCCCCGGCACGCAAAGTTCGACCGGAAGAACTACTTCTATCCCGACGCTTCAAAGAACTACCAGCTCACGCAATACGATCAGCCGAGCACGGCCAATGGCCATGTGGATTTCGAGTTCAACGGTCCCGGCTCGGTAGATGGCCTTGCGCGCGTCCGTATCACCCGCGCGCACTTGGAGGAGGACGTGGGCAAGCTGACGCACTTCGACCGGCACAGCGGCGTGGATTTCAACCGCGCGGGCGTGCCGCTGCTGGAAATCGTTTCCGAGCCAGACCTCACCAGCGCGGACATGGCCTACGCCTACCTCAACGCGTTGACCGAGATTTTACATCAGGGCGGCATCTCGGACTGCGACATGGAAAAGGGCATGGTGCGCTGCGACGTGAACATCTCCGTGCGGCCCAAGGGCACAACGGCGCTGGGTGCGAAGATCGAAATCAAGAACATGAACAGTTTCTCCGGCGTGCGCCGCGCGGCGGAGTATGAGATTGCCCGGCAGATCGAAGTGGTCTCCAAGGGCGGAAAACTCATCCAGTCCACGCGTCGCTGGGATGATGTCGCGGCCATCACCGAGGAGATGCGCACGAAGGAGCACGCGCACGACTACCGCTATTTCCCCGAGCCGGATCTCATGCCGATGGCCCCGACGGAAGCTTGGGTGGCGGAGGTGAAGACGCGGCTGGTGGAGCTGCCGTTGGTGCGCAAGCAGCGCCTCATGCGCGACTTTCAGATCCCCGCCGGTGACGCCGAGGTGTTCAAGAGCAATGTGACGCTCGGCAGTTATTTTGAGACCGCCGCCAAGCTGGCGAAGAATCCCAAAGCCGTGGCGAACTGGGTGATCAACAACCTTCAAGCCCGGCTTGCCGAAACCAATAAGCTGGAAGCCGCCCAGCAATCCGAGCTAGGCCTCGAAACCGCCGAACAGAAGCTGACGACGCTCGCCGACTTGAAGTTCCCACCGATGGCGCTGTTGGAGTTGGTGGGCTTGGTGGAGGCCAAGACGATCAGCAGCTCCGCTGCCCAAACGGTCTTCGCCGAGATGTTCGACACCGGCAAAGCCCCCGCGGTCATCGTGCAGGAGAAGGGGCTGGCGCAGGTGAGCGACACCGGCGCGATTGAGAAGTTCTGTGATGATGCGATCGCCGCCAACCCTGCTGCTGTGGCCGACTATCGAGGCGGCAAAGTCGCCGCCCTCAACTCGCTCAAAGGCCAGGTGATGAAGCTTTCCAAGGGCAAGGCCAACCCGGCTTTGGTGGGCGAGATGTTGGAGCGGAAGCTCAAGGGCTGAACCGCTCCCTCAATTCCTTTGGCCCGGTTCAAGCCGGGCCGTTTCCAACCATTTTGCGACTCCGGCTTGCAGCGCGCCGCGCTCTGGGCCAGTCAGCCCATGAGGATCGAAGCGCAGACGATAGTGCAGGGGTAGGAGCTCTCGGATCGCCGGGATGGGAGCAGCCGTGAGCGGTTCGATGCGTTCCAGCCAGTCACCACAAGTTTCTCCCGGGCGTCGTTCGAGGCCCATTTTCTGCAACCGGTTTTCCAGCCGGTAAAATTCCGAATCTAGGCCGGCCCATGCCGTGGGCGGGGCCTCCGACAGCCCGTTGCCCTTGCGTCGCCGGCGACGTTGGCGGGCGAGGATGCGCCAAGCGAGGAGCCCGATCAGTCCCACCAGCGCCAGCAGCAAGTAGTTCTGCCACTCGCCCGTGGCTCCATGCCAGCGCCACTTGGAAAAGCCGAACCAAGCGCGCGACCAGCGGTCAGTGAGCGGCTCCCAGAAGGAGGCATTCTGCCTTTCATTCGCCACCCAGTCGGGCGAGGTGGTGTCCAAGTCCACCCAAGTGCGGGTTTGCTCATTCCAATACACACACCACGCGTGTGCGTGCCGCTCGCGCACGACGAAGCGGCCGGTCCCGCGCTCGGGTTCCTGCACGGACCAGCCATAAACATAGCGGGCCGGGATGCCCGCCTGACGCATGAGCATCACAGTGGCGGTGGCAAAATACTCGCAGTGACCGCGCCGGTTTTTCAGCAGGAAAAAACCCAGCGGAGTCAGGCCTTGGGGAATCTGGCGCAGCGAGTTGGGCAGGAACGAGCCGTATTTGAAGTTCTCTGCGAAGAAGCGATCAATCACCTGCGCGGCCACCGGCCCGGACTGGCCGGCCAAACCAAGTTCATCGGCGATTTTTCCGACCGCATCGTGCTCCCGTAATGGAATGGCAAGGTCGGTAGAAATCGTCTTGTCCGAGGCCGGTTTGTGGGGAGGCGCGCCGCTCGTGGGGCCGCGCCCATGCTGCACACGGAGGTAAAGGAAATCTGGAGCCTGCGTCACCCGCAGGGTGCCCGCCTGGCTGGTGAACATTTCCCCGGCGGCCAGATTTTCAATCAAGGTGGCCCCAGGCGGCAGGGCCAGCACCGACTGCCCGCGCGTGGCAAACGAGGACAGTCGCACGAAGTTGGTGGCGGTTCGCAGCAGGACGGGCCAACTAGTGCCATCGCCAACGGGCAGAATCTGGGCCTCGGTGGGGCGGGGCGAGTTGCTCCAGCGCGGGCTGTCGAAGCGATTGAACATCGTGTCGCGCAGCAGGCTTGGGACCGGGCCAACTTCGGGTTCGACGTGCATGACAATCGCGCCGGAGAGCTTGAGCTGGCCGATGCGGCCGATGGCAGTGGTCGCGTCGTTTCGGTCCCCGCTACGGCGGGCCCAGTTGCTGACCCAGTTCGCGACCTTGTTCTCCAGCACAGTTTGGAACTCACTCAGGCCGCGATGGCCGTAAAAGCCGGCTTTCACCACCAAGATGAGGGTCGCCACCCAAATCACCGTGGAGAAGCGGCGCGGGCGATTAACCCAGAGGGTGCCGCTGATCACCGCGCAAAGGACGAAGTAAAACCAGTTGTTGCGCTGGTTGGCGAGGCAGGCGGAGAACAGCACTACGGCGAAGTAGGGATAAGTGAGATTGATCGCTGGCCGATCTGGCTGCGGCCGGCCTTCCCGGGCAAGGCGTCGGCGGGCGAAAAAAAGAAAACACGACCGGGGAACCGCATCGCGCGTGCTGTAGAACTGCGCCGCCACGGCGGGAAACAGTATCATCGGAAACCACTGGAAAAAGATGAAAGTGGTCTGCGAAACCGAGTTCATCGCGGAAGACCGCGAGGTGAAATTCGTCGCCTGGAACATGGTCATCACCTGATTGGTCGCGTCGCGGGTCAGCACGCAGTAAAAGCCACCCAGTGCTGCCAGCAGGGAACAAAGGTCCACCACGTGGTTGAAATCGCTATTGCTGAAATCCACCCGCCACTCGATCCACCGCGCCGCCTCCAGCACCACCGCCATCAGCAGCGCGAAGGCGAGCAGGCCCGTCTGCCAACCCCAGAGGAGCAGTGCGGCCGCGAGGAGTAAGGAGGGGGGCTTCACACTGGTTAGGGGCAACGGCGCGGAGAGCGGATAAAGAAGAGCGGTGGGCGCACCTCCTTATTCTCTATCCTCAACTCGCAATCTTCTCCGCACCCGTTGTTCATAACTTCTCCAACTCCTCCGCCACCTGCCCCAGTTTCAACTGCCGGAACCGCTCCGGCTCCGCCTTCATCGGGCCGGGATCGAGTTGCGGCGCGTTGGAGGTGGTCACGACTAGCACCATCAGCGGCACGCCCATCTCGCGCAAGTGGCGGATGAACTCTTGACGCGGCTTGTCCCAGTCCACGAACACGCACAGGCAGCCGCTCAACTCGCCGGCGTGCTGAAGCACGAGCTGAAGGAGGGAGTTGAACTCCCGGTCACGACACGGCTGCACCGAGGCGAGGATTTCCAGCAGTTGCTCCAGGTGCCCGACACCGCGCCCCATAGTGAAGCAATACGCCTGTGGCCCGACGAACATCAGATCGAGCAACGATTCCTGCGCTTGCACGGTGCAGGCAAGCGACGCCGCCACGCTCACCGCCTCCTCGAAGACCGCGCTCGCCGCCACCGGCAGAAAGGTGTCGAGGATGAGCGCGTGCCGGGTGAAGAACTCGTCCTGAAACTCCTTCACGATGGGCTTGCCGGTCTTCGCCCAGCTCGGCCAGTGGATGT
Source organism: Akkermansia muciniphila (assembly GCA_945874145.1). Classification (GTDB taxonomy): domain Bacteria; phylum Verrucomicrobiota; class Verrucomicrobiia; order Limisphaerales; family SXTU01; genus SXTU01. The sequence goes on along the minus strand of CAMCFN010000005.1, from coordinate 71,149 downwards.
GTCGGAGCGCATCCCCGGGACGGTAGTCGCGGAGGGCAACAAATTCCTCGGACTCCCCCACGCTCGCCGCGAGCGCCACGCCGCCTTGCTGGTATTTCAACTGGCCGGGCAGCGCGAGCGGTGGAACGAAGTAGCGCTTGGGCAGAATGAGCAGCGATTGCGGCAGCGGCACGCGGACGAAGGTGCGAAACAGCCCAAACGGGTCCGGGCAGGCGACGGCCACGCAGTCGAAGCGGAGCACGCCGCGCCGCGCGGGGATCAGATCCACGCGCACCTCCGTCGCGCCGCCGGGTGGCAGGTCCGGGCAGGGTGATTCCTGCACCCGACCGCGCACGTTCTGCCGCAGCAGCCAGTTCCAGCGGTAGTAGCCGTTGCTGCGATCATACCAGTTGCGCTGCTCTTCACCCGGTTCTGGCGTGGAGATGAATTGCTCCAACGACGGCCGCGGGTCAGCCAGCTCCTCTGTCACGGAGAGACCGCGCTGCGCCTTCGTCGTGAGGTTGTGGAGAACGATGGTGTAACTCAGTGGCAGGCTGACCGATCCAAAGCGTGGCAGGACGCGCTCGGCACGGAGCTTGGTGCGGGAAAATTGCGTGCCTGCCAGTGCCGCGATCAGCAGCAGGCAGAGAAAGACGAACGCCTGATAAGCGAGGGAAAGATTGGTGTCCGCCCCCATCATTCCAGTCGCAATGATGGCCAGCAGGACCAGCCAGCCAGCCTTGGTGAACCGCCGCCGCCACCACCAAGTGAAGCCGGAGGACAGGCGATAGCTTGCATGGAGACGGGTTTGGAGCCAGGAAGCGCGAGCCGGTGAGAAGGCGGACGGGTGAGAAAGCGAACCTGGCGTCTGGGGCGCTTTGGGTTTGATGTTCACTTGCTCAATTTGTGGCGTGCCCCAACTCACGCCGGCACTTTCAGCTTCTTCACCAGTTCCTCCACTACGCCCCGCGCGGTCACGCCGCTGAAGCGCGCCTGCGGGTCCATCACCATGCGGTGGGCGATGACCGGCACGGCCATCTGCTGCACATGCTCCGGCGTCACGAACTCGCTGCCGTCGAAGAGCGCTGAGGCCTGCGCCACCTTCATTAGCGAGAGCGACGCGCGCGGGCTGGCTCCGAGCGAGACGCCGCTGGCTGTGCGCGTGGCCGAGACGAGATCCACGATGTATCGCTTCAGTTCGTCGCTGATGCGGACTTCGGTCACGGCGCGCTTGAGCGCGAGCACATCGTCCTTCGAGACCACTGCGCCCGCGCGGTCGAGCGGGTGGGATTTCTCTTGTGCGGACAACACGGCGACTTCCTCCGCCGCGCTCACGTAGCCGAGGCTGAATTGGAGCGCGAAGCGGTCCATCTGCGCCTCCGGCAGCGGGTAGGTGCCGCGAAACTCCACCGGGTTCTGCGTGGCAATGACGAAGAACAGGCTCTCCAAATCGCGCCGGTCGCCTTCCACGCTTACCTGACCCTCGCCCATTGCTTCGAGCAGCGCCGACTGCGTGCGCGGTGAGGCGCGATTGATTTCGTCCGCCAGCAGGATGTTGGTAAAGATGGGACCGGAGCGGAACTCGAAGCTCTGGTCGCGCTGGTTGAAAATGGAAACGCCAAGGATGTCGCTGGGTAGCAGGTCGGGGGTGAACTGCACGCGCTTGAAGCTGGCGTTGATGCTGCGGGCGAGCGTCTTGGCCAGGGTGGTCTTGCCGGTGCCGGGATAATCCTCCAGCAGCACATGGCCGCCGCTGGCGAAGGCCGTGAGCAGCTTGCGGACGGCGGCACCTTGCCCGTGCATCACCGTCTCGATGTTGGCGGCGATGGTGCGGAAGGTCTTCTGCGCGGTGGCGAGCGATTCGGTCATGGCTTGGGTTTGACCGAGAGCAAAGCGGAAGCGCGCTGGGAAGCCAAGCCTGCGCTGGCGAGCAGCACTCCGGAAAAGCAAACACCCGCTGCAGTCGAAACTGGAGCGGGTGCGCCGGAAAAATTTGCCGCTTACTTCTTTTTCTTGGCGGGGGCTGCGGTCGGAGCGACTGCGCCAGTCTTGATTTTCACCGCCATCACTTTCTCACCCAACTTGAAGGTGGTCACGGTGGCCTCGGTGCCGGGCTTCAGATCCTCCAGCTTGCCGGGCTTGCCTGAGTTGCTGATCTCCGTGGTGTCATCCACGTTCACGGTGTAGCCCGCGAGCGTGAGGGTTTTTGCCTCCTTGTTCACGGCGGTGATTTTGCCATGCAAAGAATTATCCTTCGGGGCTTTCTTGTCCGCCGCCGAGGCGTCGGGGGTGAAGAGCGAAAACGCGGTGGCGAGGGCCAGAGCGAGGAGGGAACGAGTGAGGGAGCGCATGATTATATTGTGTTGCTGTCAGGTGTTTGGACGCGGCGGGGCAGGGGGATGTTACAGGGAAGTATTCAGTGTTCAGTAACCAGTGTTCAGTGAGTCTGGAGGGCAACGAAGGACGACTGGATACTGAACACTGACTACTTCTTCCTCCGCTACACCTTCTCCACGCCCTTCTGCCACGCCGGCGGATTCGACAACTTGAACAGCATCTCGCCGGCCTTGCGCACCAGCAGCACGCCCTCGGACTCGCGGTCCGCGTAGCTTTCGATGTCAATCGTCGACGGGTCGCGATAGCCCATGTTGATGCGTTCGCAGACCTCGCGCGGAATGCCGGTGGCAAGGGTGACCTTGATGCGGCACTTCTCGACGCCGTTCTCGAACGTGCCGATGCCGCGCACGTGTGTGCTGTGCGCAAGCACACCCCACGGGTGGTGCTTAAACTGGTCCCACTGCTTGAGGAAGTAGTCGCGGCAGTGGTAGCCGACCGCAAGCATCGTCTTGTTGTGGGTGACGCTCACCTCGGTGACGTGCGGCGCGTAGATGATGAGTTCGCCGCCGTCGGCCACGACCGGCTCCAGTTTATACATCGCCTTCCCGGCGGTCCAAACGTCCTCATACATCTTGGGCGCGCAGGAGAGCACGGTGTGGTAAGGCCGGTCGCGAAAGACAATATGCTCCGCACGCGACACGTCGGCCGCTGCGTCCCACGCAGCCTCGGGCGAGCCGATGAAGAGACCGGCCAGCGACTTGTCCGGGCGCACGACCATCGCCATGCAGAGCTTGCTGACCTTCACCATTGCACCCACGCGGTCCACGACGCGGCGGACGGGTGTCCACTTGTTGCCGATGGTCATTGGGTTGGTCACACAGCCGCCCAGCCAGTGGAAGAAGTTCAAAATCTCCGGTCCTGCGACACCGGGAAACAGATACTTGTTGCCGCCGCTGAAGCCCACGACCTCGTGCGGAAACACCGGGCCGATGATGACGACTTGGTCGTAGTCGAAGACGCGCTTGTTGACCTCCACTGGCACGTCCAACTCGAACAAGCCGTCGGACAGTTCGCGGGTGTCGGCCTTCGTGAGCGTGCCGATGTTCGTGAGCGCGGCGGGGTTGTCCCACTCGTGGTTGAAGAAACGCACCGCACCGTAGGTGGCCGCGCGCTCCGCGGCGGAGATTTCCAGCCGGTCGCAAATCGCCGCCTCATTCATGGGTTGGTGCGTGCCGAGCGCGATGAGGATGTCGAAGTTCGCCGTGACCGCGCCGATTTGCTTGAACAGCGTCTGGAACATCAGCCCCACCGGCGCAGTGCGCGTGGCATCGGGCACGATGAGCAGCACCTTCTTGCCGTGATAAACCTTGGCCGGGCACGCCTGCGCGACGAGGTCGGCGACTTGAGAGAGGGAGGTGGTGGAGCCTTGCGCGGCGGTGGAGGAGAGGAGGTTCATCTTCGCGGCTGTCGGTCAGTTGATGACGGTCTTGCGGATGAAGTCCTTGATGTCGGTGGCGGACTTCTTCAAGTCGGGCGGATTGAGGTATAGCATGTGGCCGGCCTCGTATTCCTCGACCCGGATGTTGCCGCGGAGCTCAGCGGGAATGGCCAGTTGGCGGACGCTGTGCAGGATGCCGTCGGGCGGACACGCGAGATCACGCCACGCGCATTGGATTAGCACCTTGAGGTGGGGATTCTCCTTCAGGGCGGTGGCAAGATCGGGGCCGGTGCTGGGATAACCTGTGGTCCGCCCCCAAGGCCACGGATTCACGCCGGTCAGGATTTCGTAGGGCAAATCCTTCTCGAACTTCAATTCCTCGCGCACATAGCTGTTCATCGCCGACGAGAAGACGCCGCTGACGAGGACATGGCTGGGATCGAACTCGGGCCTGGTTGCTGCGGCGTTGCCATCTCGGGAGATCACACGGGCGTCGAAGCGGCCAATGATCTTGCCCTCTGATTTGAGCAGTTGCTTGCGGAACTCGAAGGCGGAGACGCGCAGATCGCGTTCCTCGATGTAGCTAGTCGCAAGGCCGGTCAGGCGAGCGAGTTTGTCCACTGCGGCTTTGCGCTCCGCAGGTGGAAGGGCCGCGCCAATTCGAAGCGCACGGGCGTAGTCGCCATCCGCGAAGGTGCGAGCTTCGCCGATGGCTTTCTTGAAATCGGCCTGGAGGTCTGCCGGGAGTTTCTTGTGATGGTGAGCCGCCGCCGTGAGAGCAGACAGGAAACAGACATACGGCGTGTCGGTCAGGCCTTCAGCGCGGATGGTCTCGAAATCAATGACGCCGGAAACGAGGACGAGACCATTCAGGTAGAGGTTGAACCGGCTCTGAAGATGGTTCGCCAAGCCTGCAGCACGGAAGACGCCGTAGCTTTCCCCCGCGAGGAACTTCGGCGACCGCCAGCGCTTCTCGCGTGTCGTGTGAAGCCGGATGAACTCGGCGACCGTCGCGATGTCGTTGCTTTGGCCGTAGAAATCTGCGGCCTTGTCCGGTTGTTCAGGACGGCTGTAGCCAGTGCTGACGGGATCAATGAAGACGAGGTCAGTCACATCGAGCAGCGAAAACTCGTTCGAAATGAGCCGGCCGGGCGGACGCGGAGGCGTGGTGCCGTCGCCGGGAAAGTCCACTCGCTTCGGTCCGAACGCTCCGAGGTGCAACCAGACCGAGCTGCTCCCGGGACCGCCGTTGAAGCAGTAGGTGATCGGCCGTTCAGCCGCGTCCACTTTGTTGGTCTGGGTGTAGGCGATGTAGAAGACCTGAGCGGTTGGCTTGCCGTCCTTGCCGAGGATCGGAAGCGTCCCAGCCGATGCGCGGTAGTGAATGGCCTTGCCCGCGATGATCACCGAACCATCCGTGACAACTGGCGCAGTTGATTCCTTGGCAGCAGTGTCCTTCTTGGTTTCAACTGGGGAGTTGGTGGTCGAGCTCGGAGACTTCTCGGCTGAATGTGCGGAGAAAATCCCGGAAGCCAGGAGCAACACAGCGGAGCCAAGGATAGAGATGGTTTGCATGGGAAGCTCGCAGTTCAAATCGTCTGGCTCAGGAATCCACCATCCACCCGGATGTCCGTGCCCGTCACGAAGCTGCTGGCCTTGTGGCTGGCGAGGAAGAGGCACGCGCCCATCAGCTCGTGCGACTCGCCGAAGCGGTTCATCGGCGTGTGGCCCCAGATGGACTTGGTGCGCGCGGTGGGTGAGCCGTCCTCGTTGAAGAGCAGCTTGCGGTTTTGTTCGGCGGGGAAGAAGCCTGGTGTGAGCGTGTTCACGCGCACGCCCTTTGTCGCCCACTCACGCGCGAGGAATTGCGAAAGGCTCAATACGGCGGCCTTCGCGGCGGAGTAAGTGACCACGCGTGAGAGCGGCAGGTGCGCTGAGACGCTGGCGATGTTGATGATGCTGCCGCGTCCGCGCTTGCACATCGCGGGGCCGAACTCCTGGCAGGGCAGCAGCACGCCGCCGGCGAGATTGAGGTCGAAGTTCGCTTGCCAGTCAGCGAGCTGGATTTGCTCGAACGGGCGCTCCGCCGTGACTGTGACTTGCGGGGCGTTGCCGCCGGCCGCGTTCACGAGAATGGTGGGCGCGCCAAGCTTGGCCTCGATTTGTTCATGCGCCTCGGTGAGCGAGCAGCGTGAGATGGCATCGCAGTTGAAGAACGCCGCCTGGCCACCTTTGCTCTGGATGGTTTTCACGCGCGCTTCGCCGCGTTCGGCGTTGCGGCCGAGGACCGCGACCTTCGCGCCCGCTTCCGCGAGACCGTCTGCCAGCGCCCCGCCGAGCACGCCCGTGGCTCCAATGACGACGGCGACTTCACCTTGCAAATCGAACAAGTTCATAGGCCGCGGACGATGGCGGATTTGGCGCGGACGGTGAAGAAAAATGTCAGCAAAAAGCCGACAGTTGCAACGGAGGGCAACTGCCGGCTGTGCGGCTAAAGCGAGGCGTGCTGGTTACACGTTGTAGGTGCTCGACGAGATGTTGCCGCCGCGACCGGTCCAGTTCGTGTGGAAGAACTCGCCGCGCGGCTTGTCCAGCCGCTCGTAGGTGTGCGCACCGAAGTAATCGCGCTGCGCTTGGAGCAGGTTCGCGGGCAGCACGGCGCTGCGATACTGGTCGTAGAAGGCCAGCGCGGTGCTGAAGGCCGGCACCGGGATGCCGCGCAACGCGGCCGTCGAGACAATCTTCCGCCAGCCTTTCTGGCAGCGCTTGATCTCGCCGCGGAAGTAATCGTCCAGCATCAGGTTCATCAGCTTCGGATTCTTCTCGTAGGCTTCCTTGATCTTGCCGAGGAAGCGCGACCGGATGATGCAGCCGCCGCGCCACATCAGGGCGATGCCGCCGTAGTTCAGGTTCCAGCCGTATTCCTTCGCCGCCGCGCGCATGAGCATGTAGCCCTGCGCGTAGCTGACGATCTTCGAGGCGTAGAGCGCGTCGCGGATGTCGGCGATGAACTGCTTCTTGCGCTCGGGATTCGCGGCGATGCTGGTGAGGAACGGGCGCGGGCCTTTCAACTTCTTCGCTGCCTTCACGCGCTCATCCTTCAGCGCCGAGACGCAGCGGGAGTAAACCGCCTCCGCCATCAGCGTGATGGGGATGCCGAGGTCCTGCGAGTTGATCACCGTCCACTTGCCCGTGCCCTTCTGGCCGGCGGTGTCGAGAATCTTGTCCACAAGCGGCGCGCCGTCCTCGTCCTTCTTGGCGAGGATGTCGCGGCTGATCTCGATGAGGTAGCTGTCGAGGTCGCCGGTGTTCCACTCCTTGAGCACCTCGTGCATCTCGTCGGCACTCATGCCCAGGCCGTGTTTCATGATGTTGTAGGCCTCGCAGATGAGCTGCATGTCGCCATATTCGATGCCGTTGTGGACCATCTTCACGTAATGGCCCGCGCCGCCCTCGCCGACCCAGTCGCAGCAAGGCGCACCGCCGTCCACCTTGGCCGAGATGCCCTGGAAGATCGGCTTCACCGCGGCCCACGCCGAGTGCGAACCACCAGGCATGATCGAAGGCCCGCGCCGCGCGCCTTCTTCACCGCCGGACACGCCGGTGCCGATGTATTGAAAGCCTTTTGATTCGAGATACTTCACGCGGCGGTCGGTGTCGCCGAAAAGGGAATTGCCGCCATCAATCACGATGTCACCCGCTTCGAGGTGTGGCATGAGGGTCTCGATGAATTCATCCACCGGCTTCCCCGCCTTGACCATGAGCATGACACGGCGGGGGCGCTTGAGCTTGCTCATCATCTCCGGGATGGAGTGCGCGCCGAGCACCTTTGTGCCCTTGGCCTCGTTGGCGAGGAAGTCGTCCACCTTCGACGTGGTGCGGTTGTAGGCCACGACGGTGAAGCCGTGGTCGTTCATGTTGAGGATGAGGTTCTGGCCCATGACGGCCAGGCCAATGACTGCGATATCGCCTGTAGGTTCCATGTTGGTTGGATCGGGATTAACCGAATTAGGGGCGGCAGCTTAATCGTGCGGACGAGCGCTGCCAGACTATTTTTGGCTGGCCCGGATGAACCGCCAGCGCGGCTACGTGGTGGCGGTGCGTCGAACACTATGCTGAGGAAGGCGCACTCAGGGCGAAGTGCGCGTTCTGGAACCGAGCTTTGCACTCGACCTTGCAAGGCGCGTCGTTAGCCTGCACGCCTTTGCGGAAGCCATGTTGCATCTGATCCTCCAAACGAAACTTCAGGCCGCAGTCCGGGCGATATTGCCGGACGCGGACACCTCCATCGTGCTCGTGCGTCCGTGCCCGGACGCGCGGCATGGCGACTATCAGTCCAACGCGCTCTTGCCGCTGGCCAAGGCGCAGAAATTGAACCCCCGTCAGCTCGCGGAGCAGGTGAAGGCCGCGCTCGACGTGACCGAGCTCTGTGACGCCGTGGACATCGCCGGGCCGGGCTTCCTGAACTTCCGCGTGCGGCCAGCGGCGTTTGCCGGCGTGCTGGAGTCTGCGGCGCGTGGGGAGCACCTTTTCTTCGCGAAGGCCACTACGCCGCGCACCGTGGTCATTGACTTCAGCTCGCCGAACGTGGCCAAACCGATGCACGTGGGGCACATCCGGTCCACGGGGATTGGCGACGCGCTGCAACGCGTTTTCCGGCTGCTGGGCCACCGCGTCATCACCGACAATCACATCGGCGACTGGGGCACGCAGTTCGGCAAACTGCTGCTCGGCTGGAAGCAAATTCTCGACCGAGACGCGCTGGCCAAGGACGCCATCGCCGAACTGGAACGCCTCTACAAAGTCATCAACGCTGAATGCGATGCGAACCTAGCGCGGTTGGAGGAAGCCAAGCAGGAGTTGGTGAAACTTCAGGCGGGGGACGCGGAGAACACGGCGGTCTGGCAGGAAATGATTCGGGTGTCGCAGGCGCAGTTCGACACGATTTACGGCCGGTTGGGTGTGAAGTTCGACCACGCGCTGGGCGAGAGCTTTTACAATCCGCAACTGGGCCCGGTGGTGGTGGACTTGCTGGGACGGGGGATTGCCCGTGAGAGCGAAGGGGCTGTGGGGGTGTTCAGCGATGGTTCCGTGCCGCCGAAGGAAGATGCCTTCCTTGTGAACCGCGACGGCGAGTGGGTGCCTGACCCGGCGTTGGTGCGGAAGAGCGACGGCGGCTTCAACTACATGACGACGGACTTGGCCACGGTGGATTACCGGCTCAAGACGTGGGCTCCAGATCAGATCGTGTATGTGGTGGATGACCGGCAATCAGGGCATTTCAAGAAGCTCTTCCTGACGTTTGCGCGCTGGCAGGCAGACGCCGCCAAGCAGGTGAAGCTCGTTCATGTTGGCTTCGGCAAGATTCTCGGCGAGGACGGCAAGCCGTTCAAAACCCGCAGCGGCGACACGGTGAAGCTGGGCGATTTGCTCGACGAAGCGGAGTTGCGAGCGTTCAACGTCGTGAAAGGCAAGCAGCTCGAACGACCGGAAGCAGAACGAGTGCCGGAACCGCTTTGGCCCGAAATCGCCCGCGTCGTGGGCCTTGGCGCGGTGAAGTATGCGGACCTGCTGCCCAACCGGCAGAGCGACTATCAGTTCAGTTGGGAGAAGATGCTGGCGTTGCAGGGGAACACCGCGCCGTATCTGCTTTATGCCTACACGCGGGTGCGCAGCATTTTCCGCAAGGGGGGAGAGTTGCCAGGCATCAGGAGCCAGGCGTCAGGAGTCAGCTTGGCTGCTCCGGACGAGCTGGCGCTGGCGAAGCAACTCATGAACTTCGGGCTCGTGCTGGAAGCGGTCGCTGAGGAATACCGGCCAAACTTCCTCTGCAATTACCTCTACGATCTGGCTGGTCTCTTCGCGCGGTTTTACGAGAGCTGCCCGGTGCTCAAGGCGGAAGGGGCGGAGCGGGCGACGCGGCTGCTGTTGTGCGAGCTGACTGGCCGGGTGCTCAAGCAGGGATTGGAGGCGCTGGGTATCGAGACGACCGAGCAGATGTAGATTTTTGGCAGACGAGGTGAAGATTATGAGCCGCTCAGCCGTCGCAATTGCCGATTTCCTTTACACCTTGGAGTAGCAAGTTTAGAAAACGCCCCAATGGACCAAGCACCCCAAGAAGATGGTTACAAGATTTGGGCTGTGGACGATGTTGTCTATGGGCCGGTGGATCTGCCGACCTTGGTGGAGTGGGTGAAGGATGAGCGCGTCGTGGCGGACACATGGGTGTTTGTCACCAAACAGGACAAGTGGGAGAAGGCCGGGAAAATTCCTGAGCTGCGCTCGGCTTTCGCCGCAATTCAACCCGGCGGCGCGGCGCCGATGGCAGCCCCGTTGATTGCCGGCATCCGGCCGGGGGCGTTGCGGCGCGTGAAGATTCTGTCCGAGATGAGCGACCAGCAACTAGGGCGGTTCGCCCAGTTCATGGAGGTGGAGAACGCCAGGCAGTTCCACACCATCGTGAAGCAGGGCGACCCCGGGGATGCGATGTATCTGATCCTTGAGGGCGAGCTGCGCGTCCGCCAGATGATTGGTGGCAAGGAAACCGTGCTGGTCACGCTGCTGGCGGGCGAATTCTTCGGCGACATCTCGTTGTTCGACCACGGCCCGCGCTCGGCCGACGTGGTGGCGAACAACAACTCGGTGCTCCTCAAAGTTTCCGCCACGAACTTTGAACGCTTGGTGAAGGAGGCGCCTGAGCTGGCCACGCCGTTCCTCGTGTCCGTCTGCAAGACGCTCACCGCCCGCATCCGCGCCGACAACAAGCGGCTCCGGGATTCCATCAACGTCGCGCGGGCTTCCCGCTGACGGGCCGGATGAATCCGTGGCTTGGGCTGGCCGTCAACCGCCCGTTCGATCACACCAACAACCCAGTCCTCTTCATGAAAACCCTCCACATCGCCCTCGCCCTCGTTAGCGCCGCCCTGCTGGCCCAAGCCGATCAAGTCAAACTCGCCGACGTGCATCTTTGCTGCGGCGGCTGCGTGAAAGGCGCGGAGAAAGCTGTTGCCAAGGTCGGCGGAGCCACGGCCACAGTGGACAAGGATGCTGGCACCGTAACTATTGCGGCCTCCAGCAAGGCGATTCTCCAGCAGGCCGTGGAATCGCTGCAAGCGGCAGGGTATTACGGCAAGACCAGTGATGCCTCCATCAAGGTTGCTGCCACTGCCGGTGTCCCGGCTGGCAAGGTGCAGAAGTTGAAGGTTGAGGGCGTGCATCTCTGCTGCGGTAAATGCGTGACGGCCGTGCAAAAGGCGGTTGGCCGCGTCGCCGGGGTGAAAGGCAACACCGCTGAGAAAAATGTCGCTACGTTTGAAGTCACGGGCGATTTCAACGCGAAGGATGTGTTTGCTGAACTGAACAAGGCTGGCCTGGCCGGCAAGGTGGCCAAGTAAGAATTTCCTCACGATTCCGGCCTGCTGTCCTCGCGACAGCGGGCCTTTTTCTTGTTCACCTGCGTTCGTTCTTACGCCTTCAACCACTGATTTCATGGACCGCCGATTCTTCCTTCAAGCCGCCGCGCTCACCCCTCTGGCAGTCATCGCTGCTGAGTCGCCGCGCCGGGTGAAGATTGGGTTCCTCGGGTGTAGTCATTCACATGCTTCGCCCAAGCTGAAGCTCGCGCTCAACTCGCCGGACTGGGAGTGCGTCGGCGTGTTTGAGCCCGGGGTCCGCCAGCGCGCCACGGTTGAGCAGCTGGGGGGGAAATTGCTGTCGCAGGCCGAGGTGATCAGCGCCAGCGAGGTGCTGGCCATTGAGTGCGATGCAAAGGATCGCGCTGGCCTCGCCCGGGCGGCCCTGCTCGCCGGCAAGCATGTCCACATCGAGAAGCCGCCGACCGTTACGCTCGCAGAGTTCCGCGAGCTGCTCGGGCTGGCCCGGGACAAAAAGGTGCTGCTGCAAATGGGCTACATGTGGCGCTTCAACCCGGGCATCAACGCCGCACTGGAAGCCGCGCGAAAGGGCTGGCTCGGCGAGGTGTATCTCGTGCGCGGCGTCATCAACACCAACATCACTGGCGAGTCACGCGCGTCCTTTGCCGAGATCGCCGGCGGCACGATGTATGAGCTTGGCTGCCATCTGGTGGACCCGCTGGTCCGCCTGCTGGGCAAGCACGCGAAGATTACGCCGATCCTCCGGCATGACACCACAGTCGCGGACAGCCTCGCGGACAACTGTCTGGCGGTCTTCGACTTCAAGCAGGCCATCGGCATCATCAGCAGCGCGACCATGCAGCCCACGGCGGGCGCACACCGCACCTTTGAGATTCAAGGCACCAACGGTATCGCCGTGGTGAAGCCGCTGGAACAACCTGTGTTGACCATCGAATTGGCGAAGGAAGCGGGCCCCTACAAAAAGGGCAGCCAGGTCATCAACTTCCCGCCCTACCAGCGCTACTTCCCGGAGTTTGCCGAACTCGCCGCCTGCATCCGCTCGGGCCAGCGCCTCGCCGTCACACCGGAAGAGGACGAACTCGTCCACGAAGCCCTGCTCAAGGCGAGTGGGATGCACTGAGATTGGAGCGCGGCCTTCCGGCCGCTCCAAATTCGTGCAGCCGAGGGTGAGTCGATGCGGCGTGGAGGTGCGGACCCAGCGCGATGAGCAGCCTCGTGCAGCTGAGATACGAGCCAACGACGACATTCTACATGAGCAAGCAACGAGCAACGAGGAATGCCGGCCTGACTCGCCGGGCCTTTCTACCAGCACTGGGAGTCGCGGCGAGCGGAAGCGTTTGGCGCTCCATCCCCGCCGGCGGCGCGTCCCAGCCCGATGCCAAGCCGCGCCTGACCTTCGTGCAGATCAACGATCTGCATGTGCAGGAACCGGGCACAACCATCAAGGGTTACAACAGCGCCAACGAGAAAGCCCAGTGGGTGGTTCAGGAGATCAACCGGCAACCGCCCGACTTCGTCCTGGGCATTGGCGATCTGATTCACGGTGAACGGCTCGATCAACTGCCCAGAGATCTGGCGGCGTTTCAGCAGATCATCAAACCTCTCAAAGCCCCCTTCTACCCCGCGATGGGAAACCACGAGGTCGTCCAGCGGGAAGGTGATTCGGTCTATGAAAAGGCCTATCGCGACGTGTTTGGCGACCAGCGGGTGAACTATACTTTCGAAGCCGGGGGACTGCGGTTTATCATGCTCAACAACAGCGGGGCAGTCGTGGTTGGCCCAGACATCATCCGGCGGCGTAATGCCTGGCTGAATGACGTGCTCAAAGCCCACCCCGGTCAGCCCAAAATTCTCGCCTGCCACATCCCCATCATTCCGGTCCGGGACGAACCGGTGCTCGCCAAAAGTTTTGGCTTCCGCTCCTACGCGGCCCACGATCCCGAACTGCTCGCGCTCGTTGACGAGCACGCGGGTTCGATTATCGCGGTCCTGTCCGGTCACCTGCATCTCACCGGTCAGGCGGAGCGGAAGGGCGTGCACCACATCTCGATCTGCGGCACCGCCTCCTATCCCAGTGATTTCGCCCGCTATCAGGTCTTCGATGAGCGAATTGTGATGCAGGTCAGTCAGTTGCCCTCTGCTTTGGCGCAGACCACCACCTCCCTGCATGGTCATCCGCGACACAAGATGGACTTCACCGATGCCGCTCACGAGAATGCGGAACTCTACAAAGTGGGCCGCAGCGAGGAACGCAACCTGACCATCTGGCGAAAGCGACCGCAATAAACCGGCCTCACGCTTCATCAAAAGAACCAATCATGTCCCACGGCCAGACACATCATCACTGCGTGAAATACCGGCTGGGGAGAATGCCGTGGCTGATCATGTTGCTCGCCGGCATCGCTTTCATCAGCCTGCGAATCGTCGCAGCGGAAACGCGTGCAGCCGCCACTGACGGCAAGCCAGCGCCCAGCCCCACCCGGCAATTCTTCGCCCAGCACTGTCAGAAATGCCACTCGGGGTCCAAGCCCAAGGGCGACTTCCAGATCGAGAGCCTCACGCAGGACTTTGCTGACCGGAAGAACCGTGAGCAATGGCTGACCGTGCAGGAACAGCTCAAGACGGGTGACATGCCACCGAAGGACAAACCGCGTCCGTCCGCGCCGGAGGTTCAGGCTGCGGTCGAATGGATCCGTGAACGCGCTCGTGCGGCGGAGCTGGCCCGGCGGGCCACGGAGGGCCGGGTGGTTTTGCGGCGGCTGAACCGCGCCGAGTATGCGAACACCGTGCGCGACCTGCTCGGGGTGGAGGTGGATCTGGGCGACCTGCTGCCGCTGGACACCTCGACGAGCGGCTTCGACAACAGCGCCGAGGCGCTGCACACGTCCTCGTATTTGATGCGGAGTTACCTCGATGCCGCCGAGCGGGTGCTGAACGAGGCCATCGCCAACCAACCGCAGCCTTGGCTCCTCAAGAAGCGGTTCGACATCCGGGAGGAAAAGTCCGTCAAGCCCACGGGAAGCGTTTACCGCCATGTGGATGATGGCGTCGCGATCTTCGCCTCCTGGGAGTCGGCCAACATCCGAGTCACCATGTGGAACTTCCGCAGCCATGTGCGCGGCAAGTATCGCTTCCGCATCTCGGGCTACGGTTTTCAAAGCGAGGGCAAGCCGATCAACTTCCGCGTCACCGCCGGCACGCTCAAGGAAGTGACCGAGGAGCGGCTGATTGACTACTTCGCCGTGCCAGCGGACAAGCCCACGGTCATTGAGTTCACCGAGCAGCTCGAACCCGAGAACCGCATCCGCATCCTCGCCGAGGGACTGCCCGCGCTGCCGCCTGCCGTCGAGAAAATCGGGGCCGACAAATACATGGGGCCGGGCCTCGTCATCCAGTGGGTGGATGTCGAGGGGCCGTTGCTCGCGTCCTGGCCGCCGCCGAGTCATCGGGCCATCTTCGGCGACCTGAAGCAGGCGGTCGTTCCCAGTCCGACTGATCCCAAGCGTCTTGAAGCCGTGTCTTCGCAGCCGATGGTGGATGCCGAGCGGATTCTGCGCGACTTCGCGCGACGGGCATTTCGCCGCACGGTGACGGACGAGGACATCCGTCCGTTTCTCTCGCGCGTCAAAACCCGGCTGGAGCAGAACTACTCCTTCGAGCAGGCCATGCGCGTGGGCCTCCGCGCCGTGCTGGTCTCACCGAGCTTTCTGTTCTTGCGTGAGAAGTCAGCCAGCCAGCCAGCCGCTGCAACCGCGCCTGCGCTCGACGACTTCGCGCTCGCCAGCCGGCTCTCCTACTTCCTGTGGAGTTCCATGCCGGACGAGCCGCTGTTCAAGCTGGCTGAAGCGCGCAAGCTGCGGGAACCGGGCGTGCTCCGCGAGCAGGTCGAGCGCCTGCTGCGCGACCCGAAGGCAAAGGCCTTCACCGAGAACTTCACCGGCCAATGGCTGAGCCTGCGCGCCATCGACGCCACGTCGCCCGACCGCACGCTCTATCCCGAGTATGACGACATCCTCAAGGTGGGGATGCTGAAGGAGACCGTGTTGTTCTTCGACGAAGTGCTCAAGCGCGACCTGAGCCTCACGAGTTTCGTGGCATCGGATTTTACCTTCCTCAACGCGCGCCTCGCAAAGCACTACGGAATCCCCGGCATCGAGGGCACGGAGATGCGCAAGGTGACGCTGCCGCCGGGGAGTCATCGCGGCGGTGTGCTGACGATGGGAAGCGTGCTGAAGGTGACTGCCAACGGCACCACGACCTCGCCCATCATTCGCGGCGCGTGGGTGCTGGAGCGCATCCTCGGCACGCCACCGCCGAAGCCGCCCGCAGACGTGGAAGCCATCGAGCCGGACATTCGCGGTGCGACGACGATTCGCGCCCAGCTCGAAAAGCACCGGCAGGTCGCCTCGTGCGCAAGCTGCCACAGCAAGATTGATCCGCCGGGATTCGCTTTGGAGAGCTTCGACGTCACCGGCGGCTGGCGCAACCACTACCGCGCCACGGGCGAGCCGAGAGAAGTCAACGGTCGCCGGGTCCGCGTCTGGCCCGGCCCAGCGGTGGACCCCAGCGATGTGCTGCCGGACGGAAGGCGCTTTCGCGACATCGACGAATACAAAAAGCTCCTCCTCGAAGACAAAGACCAACTGGCCCGCTCCCTGACAGAGAAGCTGCTCGCCTACTCCACCGGTGCGGCCCCGACCAAGGCGGACAAGCCGGAGATCGAGACCATCGTCCGCCACGTCCGCGACCAGAAATATGGGTTCAAGTCTTTGATCCACGAAGTCGCGCAGAGCGCGATGTTTCAGAGCAAGTGAAGGGCATGGGCCGCTCATCTGGCTCCGAACGGATAGTTTGCCTTGGAGGCAAAACCTCATGAAACTCGCCCCCGGCCCGAACAACACCGAAACGCTCAAGTGACCTGGGGCCCTGCTCCTGCGCAGTTGCTCTTTCGGCTACGGCACCAACAGTGACCGGTAAAAGCGCCGAGTATTCCCGCCCGGCACCGCGTCGTTCAGGTCGAGAAAATCTCCGGATACCAAGTTGGTCGAGAGGGAGCCCCAGTTGGTCAGGTCAACTGAATACTGGAGGATGTTCGTGTAGCCCGGGACGGTTGCGATGCGTCATGAATTGACACCGTTGGTGAGTGCGGGCGGGTGCAACGAAGGGGCCGGCAGTGCCGCCACCGATACCGGAAACTGAACTAAGTGGCTCGCCCCAGCACTGTCTGGGTGAACACAAAACCCCCAGTCTGCCCGTCAAGTTTTTTGTTCGTTAGTTTTCAGAAAGTTGGTTAACCGCCCGATGTTTCAGAGCAAGCAACGAGGCGACCAAGAAAACTCTCGTGCCAAAATGACCGCGTGTGAGATAATCCGATCATGAAGATGGCCAGTGCAGCCCTGCCCGAAAGGCCCTCGACACCAGACGTTCTGGCGCTGGCGCGTGAGGCCTTGGCAACCTATCGCACGCGCTGCTTTTGGTCGCTCGACCCGGCCTTCGTCGTCACGGTTGAAACCCTGCCCATCATCATTGACGGCCTGCAACGTCACGGAGACCGCCGCGCTTTCCAGCTTGCCGCCCAGCTATGCCGCTAACCGCATTTCAGCGTGAAGTGTTTGTCACGCTGCGTCGCAGCCGGAGTCCGGAGAGCTTCGTCTTCGGTGCCACCGTGCTTAATGCGGCAGAGCGCACGCCGCGCTACTCGCGGGACATTGATCTGTGTCATGATCTGGAGGCGGCGGTGGCGCAATCAGCCAGTGCGGATGCGGCGGCGCTCACAGCCGCCGGATATTCCGTTGCCTGGCAGCTTCGCCAGCCCATGTTTCATCGAGCGACCGTGAGTCGCCACGAAGATTCCGTGAAACTGGAGTGGGTCTATGATTCCGCCTTCCGGTTTTACACCGTGGAACCCGATGACGAACTGGGCTGGCGGCTGCACTTTGCCGATGCCGCGACCAACAAGCTCCTCGCGCTCGCGGGGCGTGCCGAACCGCGCGACTTCGTGGACGCAGTTCACCTGCACACCACCTACTTGTCGCTTGGTGCGCTGGCCTGGGCTGCGGCAGGCAAGGACGAAGGCCTCAATCCCTGCCTCATCCTCGAACTCGCCGACCGCTTTGCCCACTATCGCCAGGTGGACATTGATGCCTTGCATCTGGCCAAGCCACTGAGCCTTCCCGAGTTGAAGGCGCAGTGGATCACCGCCATCAGTGAAGGACGCCGCTTGGTGGAAAGCCTGCCGGCCGAGGAAGTCGGCTGTCTCTATCTCGATCCCAGAACTCTTCAGGCGGTCAATCCAACGCCGCTCACCGCCGGCTTCGCAGCTTTGATCCGACACCGGGGTTCCATCGGGGGATCGTGGCCGGTGATCGCACGAGGCAGTTAACGCTCCTGTTATGAACACTCAGACGCTCCCCCGCCGCTCCTTCATCCGCACCGCCGGTGTCTCGCTCGCGCTGCCGTGGCTCGACGTCTTCGCCGCTGACCCCAGCCCGGAACGCCCGCCACCGAACGCCAATCAGGCTCCCCGCCGCATCATCTGCATCTGCGCGCCGCTGGGATTGCATCCCGACAATTTCTTTCCCGCCCAAGCCGGCAAGGACTACGCGCTCTCGCCCTACCTGGAGATCCTCAAGGAGTTCCGCGATGAATTCACGGTCATCTCCGGTCTGGCACATGCCGGCATGGGTTCGAGTTTTGCACATCAAGCATCGGCCAGTTTCCTCACCGGCGTCCCGGGCGCGGGCCGGCCCGGCTTTCGCAACGCCATTTCTCTCGACCAGTTCGCCGCCGACCATATCGGCACGCAGACACGTTTTCCTAGCCTGGCATTGTCTGGTGAAGGATCAGGCGGCCTCTCGTGGACGCGCACCGGCGCGCTCATCCCGGCGGACAACGTGCCGTCCAGAGTCTTCGCGCGGCTCTTCCTCGAAGGCCGCGCCGACGAGGTCCAAGGCCAGTTGCGCCGGCTCGCCGACGGCCGGAGCATTCTCGATGATGTCCGCGACCAGGCGAAATCGCTGCGGTCCGGACTGGGCAGCGAAGACCGCGACAAGCTCGACGAATATCTCACCAGCGTGCGCGAGCTGGAGCAGCGCATGGTGAACGACGAAAGCTGGGCCAAGACTCCCAAGCCCAAGGTGAACGTCGATCCGCCCAAGGACATCCCCAACGCGGCCGACCTCATCGGCCGAACCCGCCTGCTCTTCGACCTCACCCAGCTTGCGCTGCAGACCGATTCCACCCGGCTCATCACGATCATGCTCGCCGGCTCCACCTTCGCTCCGCCCATTCAGGGCGTGACGCTGGGGCATCACGACCTCTCCCACCATGGCAAGGACCCGGGCAAACTCGACCAACTCAAGCTCGTGGAAGTGGAGACGATGAAGACCGTGCGCGACCTGCTCACCAAGCTGAAGCAGTCGCGGGAGGACGGCTCCAACCTGCTCAACCGCACCACCGTTTTCCTCGGCAGCAACCTCGGCGACGGCAGCAGCCATTCCACCTCAAACCTGCCCGTGTTCCTCGCCGGCGGCGGCTTCAAGCACGGCCAACACCTCCATTTCGATCCGAAGAACCCGCCGCCGTTGTGCAACCTCTTCGTGAACATGCTTCAGCGCCTCGGCATCGAGGCGGACAAGTTCGGAACCAGCTCGGGAACGCTGACGGGGTTGGATTTCAGCCGGGGGTGAAGTGTCCGGGTCCAGACACTTGCCGACTCAATGTCCACGGGGCGTTTTTTGACGGAAGCACCGCACCTGTAAGCGTGCTGCACTCAGTTTGCGGTTGCGCCCTGCTGGATCGGCGGATCGTAGGAGACGCAAAAACTTTTTCGGGAGTTGGCCCGACGTCATGAACTCCAAAGCTCCGCACATTCGTATGCTCCACATCCATGTTTCCTCCGCGTGTTATCCGTGGCTAAATGGCCGCGATGATTAAGCCGTTGCTCCAAGACGATGCGCTCCTCGCCGACATCGAGTCCGCGAAGACAGACCGGCCCAACTTTCGCCTGTGGTGGCTGGGGCAGAGCGGGTTTCTCGTGCAGTTCAATGGGCGGCACGCACTGCTAGACCCGTATCTGTCCGACTCGCTCACGGTGAAGTATGCGCAGACGGACAAGCCCCATGTGCGCATGACCGAGCGCGTGATCGCGCCGGAGCGGCTGGGCTTCGTGGACGTGATAACGAGCAGCCACAACCACACGGACCACTTCGACCCGGACACGCTCAAGCCATTGCTCGCGGCGAAGCCCGCGCTGCCGCTGGTGCTACCGGAGGCGAACAAGGGCGCGGGGGCGTTCCGCATCGGGCTAAGCCTCAAGGCACCGAATCTCATCAGCGTGCGCGCGGGCGATGTGAAGTCGGCAGGCGGGTTCACGTTCAACGGCATTCCCGCCGCGCACAACGAGCTGGAGGTGGACGCTGCGGGGAACCACAAGTTCCTCGGCTACCTGCTCCAGTTCGGCCCATGGCGTATCTATCACGCGGGGGACACCAAGCACTTCGAGGGCATGGAGGATTGGATTCGCCCGTTCCGCGTGGACGTGGCACTCCTGCCCATCAACGGCGACAAGCCGGAGCGCAAGGTCGCGGGGAATCTAGATGGTCGCGAGGCAGCACAACTGGCCAAGGCCATCGGCGCGAAGCTGGTCATCCCGATGCACTACGACATGTTCACGTTCAACACGGCGTCGCCGGACGAGTTCGTGGCGGAGTGCGCCCGACTGGGACAGAAGTGCCGGGTGTTGCAGGCAGGTGAGCGGTGGCGCAGCGCGGAAATTGCTGTGGCGTAACGCGGCCAGGGGACTTGAGGGCGGATATACCGTTTACTCGGAGCGGTAACTGTTGAGGTTTTCATCGAGTGGCAACCGCTGGTCCATCCGATGCCAGAATTCCGCCGCGCTGAAGCTGTCGTATTCGGTGGTGTGCACCCATTGCAGCCGCCGCATGCCGCGCAAGACCGCGAGCCCCCGGGTGGCCTGGGTGAAGGAGCAGCCGAAGCGTTCGAGGTTGAGGCCGGCGAGGAAGGAAAGATCTTCAGCCTGGCAGTGCAGCATCAGCAGCGTGCGCAGGGGCAACCGCGCCACGGGCGAAAAGTCCCGGACTTGCGTGGATCCGATTTGCAGAAACTCCAAGGGCATGGACTGGATGCCAGCAAGGGATTGGACCGGGGTTTGGTAAAGCTCCAGCGAGGTCAGTGGCTTGGAGTTCAGAGCATCGAGGTTTGAAAAAGTGGTGCCGCCGGCATTGAGCGAACGGAAGTCGAGCGCCCGCAGTTGCGACCAGTCGGTGACAGCAGTGCCATAGAGCCCCAGGTGATGGAACTTGATCCCACGCAACGCACCAAGTTCGGTGAACGGTGAGTAATGAAAATCAACCGAGACGCGGCCGTGCTCCCAGTAGAGGTGCTTGATATGGCGCCAGCAGCGAAGCCGGACGCGCACACAGGCAAGCGTCTGACGAAGACTCATGAGGTGGCTTTCCTACAGGAGCCGGGCTGTTTTGTGGGGCAGGAGCGGTCGAATCGGCCATCCGCCGTTGTTGAAGGCTATGCGAGAATGCCTTGAATCGGCTTCGCACCTTCCACCCCGGACAACCGCACGTCCAAGCCTTGGAACTTGATGGAGAGCCGGCTGTGGTCGATGCCCAGCAACCGCAGGAGCGTCGCATGAAGGTCATGGACGTTCACCACGTTCTCGACGGCGGAGTAGCCCAACTCGTCGGTCGCACCGTAGCTGATACCGCCCTTGATGCCGCCACCCGCGAGCCAGATGCTGAAGCCTGCGTTATGGTGGTCGCGACCGCTGCCGCCCTGGCTCATGGGCGTGCGCCCGAACTCGCCGGCCCAGACGATAATGGTGTCCTGAAACATTCCGCGCTGCTTGAGGTCGGTGATGAGGGCCATGCAGGCGCGGTCAATCTCGGCGGCCTTCTGCGTGATGCCTTCCTTCACGCCGCCGTGATGGTCCCAATCCTTGTGATAGAGCTGGATGAAGCGCGTGCCGCGCTCGGCGAGCCGGCGAGCCAGCAGACAGTTCGCCGCGAACGAGCCATCGCCGGGCTTGCAGCCGTAGAGGTCCATGATGGCCTGCGGCTCTTTCGAGGTGTCCATCAACTCGGGCACGCTGGCCTGCATCTGGAAGGCCATTTCATACTGTGCGATGCGCGTGGCGATTTCCGGGTCGTCGACCACCGCGTCGTATTTCTTGTTGAGCGAATTGACGGCCTGCACCACGTCGCCCTGCTGGTCGCGTGTGATGCCGGCAGGCGTGCCGAGATAAAGCACGGCGTCGCCCTTGCTGCGGAGTTGCACCCCTTGAAAGCGGCTGGGAAGAAAACCCGGCGACCACTGCCGCGCGGCAATGGGCTGGTTCTGCCCGCCCTTGCCCAGCGAAGTCAGCACCACGAAACCGGGCAAATCCTCCGCCTCGGTGCCGAGGCCGTAAGTCACCCATGCGCCCGCGCTGGGCCGGCCGGCAATTTGCGATCCGGTGTTCATGAACATATGCGCCGGATCGTGGTTGATGGCCTCGGTGGTCATCGAGCGGATGACGCACATCTCGTCGGTCACGGAGCCGATGAGCGGGAGCAACTCACAAATCTCCTGACCGTTCTGCCCGAACTTCTTGAAGCCAAGCTGCGGGCCAAAGCAGTTCAACTTCGCGTTCTGAAGCTGGGCGATTTGCTTGCCCTTGGTGAATGACTCCGGCATCGGCTCGCCGTGCATCTTCGCGAGCTGGGGCTTGTAATCCCACGTCTCCAAGTGCGACGGCCCGCCCGCCATCGTGAGCCAGATGACGCGCTTGGCCTTCGCTGGGTAATGCAGCGGGTTCACGACGCCGGGCCACTTGTCCTTCGCAGGCGAAGCGGAAGGCTTCGTGGCGGCGAACAAAGGCGAGTTCAGCAGTGAGGCGAGCGCGAAGCCGCCCACCCCTTGGGCGGTGCGGCCGAGGAAGGCACGGCGCGTCTGCTGTTGCCGGCGGAATTGGCGGAGTTCGGAATGAAGATTCATGGGAAAGTGTCGTTCAGGTTACGGTTGGTCAGTGGTCAGAATGCGCCTTCATCTCGGAGCGCCTCGCGAACCGCCAGCGAGTCTTCGTGGTTGATGTCGAGCACGGCAACGGTTGAGCGTCCGACTGCCGTCCTGCCGCGCAGCCAGACGCCAGTCCACTCGAAGTGCTCAGTCCACGAGTCTGTGCGCGGATGAAACAAGCGGACGAGTTCGCCGTTGAGCGGGTCGAGGCCGGCGATGCTGGGGCCTTTGTGCATATTGCACGAGAAACAGGCCCACGCGAGGTTCGCGGCATTTGTTTCGCCCCGGTGTTTCTCGGCGATGATGTGGTCAACGTGGAACGGCAGTTCCGCCGCCGCCTCAGGGTAGTGACAATACTCACACCGGCCAACGGCCCGGCGGATGACCTCGGCCTCCAACGCTCGGTCTGGACGCGGCATGGATTCAGGCGGCCTCCTTCGACAACGAGTGGCGGGCGCGGGACTTCATCAGCTCCAGCAACCGCCCCACATGGCGGTAACTCTCCAAGGCGCGAGTCTCATCGGTAGTCAGCGAGCCAGCCTTGGCTTTCGCCAGCAACTCCGTAATGCGGTGCTTGTCCGTCTCCTCGAATCCCAAACCAAGAATCGCGCGGGCGGCAGGGGCGGGCCAGCCACCTTCGGCGGGCCGAATCAACCGGTCGAGGATGGCCGCCTCGCTGTTTTCCAAAGTCGAATTCATGGGTGGAGAATAGCACACGGCTCTGAGCCGTCGCGTTCAACTGCGGGTAATCGTTTCGTGAAGATTGAGAATGACCCGGGCGACACTGGTCCACGCGGCGAGTTCGGCCTGGTCAGCGGCGGGGGGCAACGGGGCGAGGCCTACTTTCAGGAGGGACTCGGCGGCCTTGGCGTCGGCCTTGTATTGCGCGAGGTGTTTGTCGAAGAGTGCGCGGGCGGTGGTGAGTTCATCGGCGCGCGGGGCGCGGGCGAGTGCTTGCTTCCACGCCCACGTGATGCGCGCGGTCGCGTCACCGCTGCCTTCCTTCACGATCCGCGCGGCGAAGGCGCGGGCGGACTCGACGTAGGTCGGATCGTTGAGCAGCACGAGCGCCTGCTGCGGGATGTTCGAGCGCGTGCGTTCGGCGGCGCACTCCTCGCGGCTGGGCGCATCGAACGCCAGCATCGAGGGATGCAGGAAGCTGCGCTGCCACCAGGTGTAGAGGCCACGACGGAACTGGTCATCGCCTTTGCTCGCGTCGTAGCTGCGCACCGGGAAATTGAGGTTCTCCCAGTAGCCATCGGGCTGATACGGCTTCACGCTCGGGCCGCCAATCTTGGAATTCAGCAGGCCGGCGACGGTCAGCGCGTTGTCACGAACCATCTCGGCCTCAATGCGCCAGCGGCTCTGGCGGGCCAGCTCGCGGTTGTAGGGGTCGCGGGTTTGCAGGTCCTTCGAGGCGGTCGAAGTTTGCCGGTAGGTCGCGCTCATCACGATGGTGCGGACCATGTGCTTCATGTCCCAGCCCCGGTCCATGAACTCGGTGGCGAGCCAGTCCAGCAGCGCGGGGTTCACCGGCGGCTCGCCCTGCGCGCCCATGTCGTCGAGCACCTTTGAGAGCCCGGTGCCGAAGAACTGCTTCCAGAGGCGGTTCACGAAGACACGCGCGGTCAATGGGTTTTCCTTCGCGACAATCCACTCCGCCAGGTCCGCGCGCGTTAGCGGGGCTTGGGCCTTCGGATCCTTCTTGAGTGACACGGTCAGGAAGGCCGGCAGGGCGGGCTGCATTACCTGGCCGCTCTCATCCATCCAGTTGCCGCGTGGCAGAATGCGGACGGTCCGTTTGGAATCGGATGAATTGGAGACTAGGCATTTGGGAATCTTCGCTTCGTAGTCCGTCTTGGCCTTCTTCGCGTCGGCGAGTTGCTGGCGCAGCTTGGACAACTCGGGTGTGAGGGTCTTGAAGTGCGCGAAGAGCTTGTCTTTCTGTGCGGCGTTCCGTTTGTCGTTCGTGACCTTTAGAATTGCCGCGATCTCCGCTGGCGGCGCGGGCGGGAGCACAGTGCGCGCGGCGTCCACCTCCGTTGTCCCACCGAGGCGGAACTTTCCGAGCAAGTGGTCCTTGGTCGTGCCGAATTGCTTCAAGTCAACCACGAGCGACTCACCGGCGGCCAAGGTCAGCGGCTCGGCCAGTTCCAGGACGAGGTTCTGCGCGCGGCCGGTCTCGGGCAAGATCGCCCAGCCCGCGTTGCCATTTTTCGCATCGCCGTCAATTGCCGACGCGGCGGTCCAGCCCTTGTTGGGGTTCTTCTCCGCGTGGCTGGCCTGCTCGATGGTCGCCCGCGCGGCGGCGAACTTTAAGGGCGTGGCCGGGCCTTTCACGCGCTGCACGGTGGCGACGACTTCGGACAGGATGAAGTTGCCATTGGCCGCGCGCCCCGGGCCGTTCGCGGGCAGGGAGGCGTCGGGCAAGGCTTCGAGGCGCAGGCCGGTAACCCCGCTGAGCGCGTTGGTGACGGTCACGGAATAAGTGTCGTTCTCCGTGGCCTTGCCGCTGGCGAGCACGGAGCCGTCGCCTTGGATGGCGAGCTTGGCGTTCTTGGCGGATGCGACCTTGGCGGGCTTGATCGGCTTCCACTTCGCGTCGTGCTGCACGGCGGCGAAGGCGGCGTCCTGCCATTTCTCGAACGCGCTGGCGAGCTGCGGGTGCGGTCCGTCGAAATCCTTTTGCAACCGGGAGGCCTCGCCCTCAAGGCGCGCCACTTCCGACGTGTCGTTGTCGCTGGGAACGGGCATGCCCTCCTCGCGCTTGCCGACGATGGGTTCCTTGATGTCGGCGAAGAATGCGCCCAGCGAATAAAAATCGCGCTGTGTCACGGGGTCGAACTTGTGGTCGTGGCATTGCGCGCAGCCGGTGGTTTGGGCGAGCCAGACGGTGCCCACGGCGCGGACGCGGTCGGTGAGGTAGCGCTGTTCGTAGTCCTTCGCCTGCGCGCCGCCCTCCTCAGTGGAGAGGATGAGCCGGTTGAAGGCGGAACCAACGCGTGTTTCCAGTGTGGCGTTCGGCAGGAGGTCGCCGGCGAGTTGCTCGCGCGTGAACTGATCGAAGCGCTTGTTCTCGTTGAATGCCTTGATGACGTAGTCGCGGTAGGGGAAGACATTGCGCGGCGTGTCCGAATGGTAACCGATGGTGTCCGCGTAACGCACCACGTCCAGCCAGCCGATGGCCATGCGCTCGCCGTAGTGCGGCGACGCGAGCAGGCGCTCGACGAGCCTGGCGTAGGCGTCGGGAGATTTGTCATTCACGAATGCGTCCACCTCCTCGGGCTTCGGCGGCAGACCGAGCAGGTCGAAGTGGAGCCGGCGCGCGAGCGTACGGCGGTCTGCTTCAGGTGAGGGCTTCAGGCCAATTTCCTTCAAACGCGCCTGCACGAGATGATCCACGCCATTCTGGCCGGCGGGCACAGCGGGCCGCTTGGGCGCGACGTAAGCCCAGTGCGTTTGATACTCCGCGCCTTCGGCGATCCAGCGCTTGAACAGATCCTTCTGTGCCGCGGTGAGCTTCTTGTGCGAGTCCGGCGGCGGCATGAGGTCGTCCGGATCCTTGGTGAAGATGCGTTTCACCAGCTCGCTCTGGTCGGGCTTGCCGGGGATGAAGGCCTTGGCGGCGATGGCGTCCTCGCGCACGTCGAGGCGGAGCTTGGCCTCGCGCTTTTTCTCGTCCGGGCCGTGGCAGTAAAAGCAGTTGTCCGACAACACGGGGCGGATGTCGCGGTTGTAATCCACCTTCTTGGCGCTCGCAGGGGCGGCGGTGGCAGCGGTGGCAAAAGTCCCGAGGACGGCCAGACCGAGGAACAGGTGTGTTGACGGCATAAATTCAGTTCGTTCGACCCGGGCCAGCGCGGCGGGATTCACCAGCTGGACGGGGCGCTGGGCGCAACTTTCCGACAACTTGTGCAGGATGGCAATGCCTTGTGCTTGGGCTGCCTTGTGCTTGTGCTTGGGCTTGGGCTTGTCAGCGAGGCTCGAGTATTTGCTCGGTGAGCGAAGTTGCCCCCGGGCTGCCGGGCCCGGTGCCGTCCTAATTCCCACATGGCAGCCATAGGGCTGGCCCGTCGTCTCGCAGCAGATCTTTCAACTCCGCATAGTCGAAGTGGACCACGAACTCGCCGTCCGCGCCGGAGGCGATGGCGTAGGGGTTGAAGTAGATTTGCAGGCCGGTGGGCGAGAGCGTGAAGGTGTCGAGGGTCACGTCTTTGTCGAACACGGCCTCGGGGCGGGGCGCGCCGATGGCTTTGAGTTTGGGGACGCAGCGGGCGCGCAAATCGTTCTCTGAAACTTCGCGAAACAGTTCCGCCGCTTTCAAGCTGCGCGCTCCTGCGTCCGTCGCGATGAGGTTCACCCCACCCCAGTGCGAATGGTTGCCATTGCCACCGGTCGCGTCGTAGCTCGACACGGAGAAGCTCGCGAGGTTCGTGGTGAGCAGGCGGAGCTGCCAGTTCGCAGTGAACTCGTATTGATTGAAGCCTGGCAGCTGCCGCTCGCGAATCATTCCCTTCCAGAAGTCAAAGGCCTCGCTATTGAACTCTGCGGCCCCGGCTTCGCATTGCGCGAGAATCTCCCGGCTCACCGCCGCGAGAAACACACTCGTCTCCGCCAGGCGCGGGAACTGAGCGTAATATTGCTGCGTGCCGCCTACGCGTCCAAATCGAATCCCGGCGACCCGTCGAAAGCCGACGTGCTCGAACTGCCGCGTGAGGTTCGCCGTGTCGCTGCCCCAGGAGTTGAGGCGCGGGAGCGCGACGTTGAGTCGGTGAGAAATATCGGTGGACGTGACCGTTGATTCAGGCGGCGACTTGGCGTCGTCCCGCTCGCGTCCGTGAAAGGTCTGCTTCCACGGATGCGCCCGTTTCTCCGTGGTGAACCACTCGGCTTGTCCCTGTCCTTCGCGATACAGCCAGCCCTGCCAGCCGAGGAATCGGCGGTCTCCATAGTCCAACTCGAAGAGGTTCACATACACGAGCCGCCCGTCCACGTCCTTGCCGAAGTATGTGCCGCCGGACACCGCACGGACAGGCGGCCGGTTCGCATCCCGCCAGCACAGGAAAGTGAAGCCCGCGAGCGCGACACCGAACGTCACCGCCAGCCAGCGGCCCTGGCGTGATGCAGGCGGGGCAGGGGACGGACCGCTCATTTTGCCGCGTGGATGACGAGGTTCAGCCTCCCGATTTCCAGGCGGCTGCCGTCTTTGAGCGGCGTGCGTTTGCCGGTGGCGGTCTCGATGTATTCGATCACGCCGTTCGCGAACACGATGCTCGCGAAGCGTGGCGGCAACCCGCGCACGAAGACATGATCCTCACCGCCGCCGATGGTCACGGCCTGCGCGCCGAGGTTGAAGTTCGTCGTCTCGTTCGGAGCCCAGATGACTTCGAGGCTGGCCTCACGGAAGAGCTTCTCGACCACAATCATCGCCAGCCCGAGCGCGAAGCCGAGCGTGCCGAGGCCCACTAGCCGGCCAATTGCATCTGGCAGGACTTGGCCCACCAGCAGGAATCCCATACCGCCCAGACCACCACCAACCGCGCCGGCCACCACTCCGCGCAGCAACCCCAGATTCGGCACAGGGCGCGACAGCAACGCGCCGAGCAGCGCTCCCATCAGCGCCCAGCAGGCCGCGCGCACGACGATGGCGTGGAAGGCTGCGGAGCCGATTTGCACCGAGAAGGCCGCCTGTGCCGCAGCTCCGGACACCAAGCCGGCGAGCGCACCGAACAACAGGATTCTCTGGACGCTGCGGGGCCGCACGTCGCGCCGCTGATGCCACTCGCCCGCCACGAACAGCGCCGAGGCCAGCACGCTCGCCGCGATGGCGGACCAGATTCCAGTTGCGACGATGAGCTCCAGCGCCGTGGCATCGGCCCCACCACCTGGCGCGAACTCCGCAAGCACTGAACCCGCCGCGCCACCGAACGCGCCCGCCAGCAGGAACAGCAGCGGCTTGTTCGCGCGGATGGCGGCCAGCGCGGGCGGCAGGGTGCCGGGTTGTGCGGGGGTGGACATGGAGATGGTTCAGAGCCTCCTCACGTCGGCTGCTACCGGTTTAGTCCTTGCCCGCGCGGACGCGTTCCTTCTTCTCCTCCATCTCGGCGTTCAACGTCTTGCGGTCGCTGACGAGCTGCTTCTCCAGTTGCACGTAAGCCTCGGCGTCGCCCTTCTCGGCGGCTTTCTGGAGCTGGCCTTTCACCAGGATTTCGCGGTCGGCGATTTTGGATTTGTAGAGCGAGTCGAGGTCGGCGAGCTGGGCTTTCTGCGCGGTGGTGATTTTGGCGGACGGCGCTTGCTTGCTCAACCGCTCCATCGCGAGTTCGTAGGAAGATTTCATGGGGAAGTTTTCAGCGTTCAGTTTTTAGTGTTCAGTGGTGGGAGATTACCTCGCGCCCGCTGCGGCGCAATCCTGCCGACAACTGAACACTGAACACTGCTTACTGAACACTCACGCAAACCATGCCCTCTACCACGCGGACGGGATGCGATCGCACGGGCCGGGACGGCACCGTGAGGCACGCGCCGGTCTTGAGGTCGAATTCCCAGCCGTGCAACGGGCAGACCACCGTGCATTTCTCCCCCTCGATCCAGCCCGGTCCCAGCGGACCGCCCCGATGCGGGCAGGTGTCATCCAGCGCGTAAAACTGTCCATCGACGTTGAAGACCGCGATGCGCCGACCGCCAAGCTCGACGGTCTCGCCCTTGCCGGATGGCACGGCGGCGGCGGCGAGAGCAGGAAGAAAATTGTCAGCCATCCGTTACCCCACTTTCTTGTTTTTCTTCCACGGCTGGTCGGGGAACTTCTCGGGGAGCTTGAAGGCCTGCGGGGCGGGCTTGGCGAGTTCGAGTTCGGGGTCGCCGGGGGCGGCGGGCGTGGTGCCGGGGGCGGTCATGTTGCCTTTCCACGAGGCGATGCGGGCCTGGAGGCCGTGGTGCTCGGCCGTCACCTTTTTGCCGGCGCGCATGTAGAATAGGGAGAGGTTGGTGTGGACGAGCTGCTCGTGCGGGCGCATCTGCTCGGCCTTGTGACCTTCGGCGATGGCGGTGGCGAAGTCGCCTTGCCGGCAATACGCCATGCCGAGCGAGAGCTGGGCGTCGAAGTGCGCGGGGTCGGCGGCCAGCACGGCGCGCAGGCCGGCGATGGCGGTGTCGTAGTCGCCCTGGCTAAAGGCGAACATGGCGTCGTCGTATTGGGCTTGGAGGTCGTCGGGCATCGCTGTGAGGGATGGTAAGGCGAAAGGGAGCGGTCAGCAATCAGTGAACAGTTTTCAGTGTTCAGGGGCAGCGAGCACGAACGGCCTCAGGAAACTGCCGACTGGCAACTGACCACGAATTACCCAATACTTCCGCCTCTGATGGACTTGCCCATTCAACTAATCTCAACCGACTTCGACGGAACGCTACACGCGGACCACGAGGTTCCGCCCGTGCCAGTGCGCTTGCAGGAGCTCATCGGGGACTTGCAGCGGCGGGGCGCGAAGTGGGTCATCAACACCGGACGCGACCTCTCCAGCCTGATGGAGGGGGTGGGCCGCGCACAGCTGAGCATCCAGCCGGACTGGCTGGTGACGGTGGAGCGGGAAATATACTTCCGCGAGGGGCCGCGCTTCTTCCCGCTGCAACCGTGGAACGGCGATTGCGCGCGCGCGCACCGCGAACTGTTCATCGCGGTGGAGAAGGATCTGCCGCGCCTCTTCCAGTGGGTCAACGGCCGCTTCCGTGCTTCAGTCTATTCCGACGCCTACTCGCCGTTCTGCCTCATCGCGGGGAACAATCCGGACGCGGACGACATCGAGGCGCATCTCAAGGATTACTGCGAGTCCGTGCCGAATCTGACGGTGGTGCGCAACGACGTTTACGCGCGCTTCAGCCACACGGCCTACAGCAAGGGCACGGCGCTGGCGGAAATCACGCGGCAGCTCGGCCTGACGCGCGAGTGTGTCTTCGCGGCGGGCGATCATTTCAACGATCTCCCGATGCTGCGCGACGAGCACGCGTGCTGGCTGGTCGCACCCGCGAACGCCATCCAGCCGGTGAAGGAAGCCGTCTGGCGCGAGGGCGGTTACGTAAGCGACCGCCTCTGGGGCCACGGCGTGGCGGATGGCCTGGAGGCGGCGATGAAGGAAGCGGGCTTGCTGTAGCGGCCGTCAGTAATCGCCGGCCTTAAGGCGACACTAGTTCGGCGGTCACAGACCGCCGCTACAACTGCACGCCGAGTTCCCGGCTTGTTTTTCCCCACGCGCCCCGTCGAAGATGCGCGCCTCTGCATGAATGACATTCTTCGCCCCCAACGTGGCCTGGCCATCCTGTTCACCACTTCCTTTTCAGCCTGGGTTGCCCTCGCGCTGCTGCTTGGGCCGATCTCACTGCCAGCGCAAACCATCGTGGCCACGACCAATGACGTTGCGCTCATGCGCCAGATGCTGGCCACCGTGACCGCGTGGGATGCCAAGGGGAAGAAGGCCTTCGATGCGCCAGTGCTGGCCGAACTGGATGCCCAGTGGCGCAAGGGCTACGACCCGCTCCTGCGCATCCGTGCTCGTGAGATGATTCCCGCGCTGGAGAAGGCCGCGCTCGCGCGTCCGCACCTCCTCGCCGTGGCCGAGGCGGTCAAGGGCGCGCGCGGCACCGTGCGCTTCGAGGGGGGCGGGCCGCAGTGGCTGCGCGACGTGGCGGGCGACGATGCGATGCGCCTCTTCGACCGGCTTACGGCCATTGACCTCAACGACAAGGGCAACCCACACGACCCGACTTACAAACGCAACACCACCCTGAGTGACGGCTGGCTCACGAACCTCGTGAACCTCCCGGACCTCGCCTATCTCGACCTCTCGAACAGCAACATCGCCGGTCCCGGCCTCAAGCACGTCGGCGCGCTCAAGAGCCTGGAGCGCCTCAACCTCACGCTCACGCTCATCACCGACCCGTGGCTGGAACAACTCGGCGGGCTGACGAACTTGCGCGTCATCTCGCTCGCCTCGGCCAAGAGCAGCGGCGCGGGCTACAAGTTCCTAGGCAACTTGAAGCGTCTGGAGTCGGCGAACTTTCACACCGCGCCGGTGGACGACGCGGGCATCGCTGGCATCAGCAAGGTGCCGAGTCATGAGCGCCTGGAGATTGTCCACACGCACTTCACGGACGCGGGCGCGTTGCCGCTGGCGAAACTCGTGAACTTGGAGCGACTCCAGTTGGGCAGTCGCAAGGCCACCGGTGCAGCCATCAAATCGCTCACCGGCTTGAAGAAACTCCGCGAGCTGGACCTGCACGACGGGCAGGCGTCCGTCGAAGGCGTGCGCCACGCCAGCGAGATTCAGAGCCTGCGCGTGCTGCGCGTCTATGGCCCCATCAAGGACGAGGGCGCGCAGCATCTCGCGCGGCTCAAGAACCTCGAAGTCCTCCTCGTGCCCGGCACGCAAATCACCGACGCCAGCCTCGAAGCCTTCTCAGGCCTGAGCCGGCTGAAGCGCTTGGAAATCCAAGGCAACAAAGTCACCGACGCCGCCATCGCCAAGCTCAAGGCGGCGATTCCGGGGCTGGAAGTGGTGAAGTAGAAACTTCCTACAGGTCGAGCGTCTCCATCAACTGCGCCACGCTCATGCGGTGGTGCTGAGACACATTGCGGAGGATGCCTTTGAGCGTGCCGAGCTTGATGGGGCTGTGGTTGGGAACGACCTCGTGATGCTCGCCGCCCTGCTGCGTGGTGACACGGAGGTGGGAACCGTGCTGGCGGGTCACGACGTAGCCGAGCTTCCGTAGAGCTTTCGCCAACTCCTGCCCGGACAGGTCGCGCGGTGTTTTCATCGCGCCAGCACTTCGTCGCGGACGAAATGGAGGCGGATGATTTTCGGGGCCTGCTCCGGGGTGTCGAAGTAGCAGGCCACGGCATCCCGGACCATCGCGCGGAGTTCCGCCAAGGTTTCACCCTGAGTGTTGATGCCGTAGCCCAACGCGGAGGCGCAATAGCCACCCTCCTCGGCCTCAGTCACCTCGAAGATGATTTCGGAGTTCATGGCCACAGCGTGCCGCAGCCGCGCGGGTGAGTCAAAACAAGTCCTGTGGTTGCGCCTGCAAACGCCATCCCGCCGGTGAGGGAGGCCGTCTGGCGCGAAGGCGGCTATGTGAGCGACCGCTTCTGGGGCCTCGGTGTGGCGGATGGACTGGAAGCGGCGATGACGGAAGCGGGGCTGCTGTGGTTGGCCGCGAAAGGGCGCAGAGGGCGCAAGGAAGAAGTGTTCGCGCAGGTAAAGCTTTCACTGGACGCTACGATAGCCTTGTCCAGCAGCTCAATCTCCTCCGCAGTGAATACCGCTTCAGGACTCCACTTTGTGTATTCGATTGGGTCGTGAGGTTTCTGCAAGTGCATGCCGCACACCTTTCCATCTGGTGTTGTGAAGAACCATCCAAAGCTGCTCACCTTGACCACCGAGGGAATGAGCTTCTTGCCGGTCTTCTGGTCAATCTCTGACGACATTGGAAAAAGATACTGAAAAGTGCCCGTAGTTTTCGGCTCACCAATAATCTTTCCGTCCTGCGCCAGAACCGATTTTCGAAGCATTTCCAACGATTTCCTAGTCGGGTAGCTAACGTAAACTCCGCTGCGCATCACAAAACCCAAATAGTCGGTTGAACGGCTCCCTTCGTAACCTGAGATGGCAAACGCGGTGAGAGTTGGATTCAGCCGAGTCACCCGCAGCTCTCTTGGATGCCGGACCTGTAGCCCGTTGATGTTCTCGGTCGCCCAAGCGCTGGTGTCGTTACTCCGCTTGAAAGTGAGCAAAGCAGGCGAAGCGCAGGACGAAAGAAAGCAGGTCGCCAACACAAGCGACGCCAGCCCGATTTTCATATACCGGTGGGCCATTTGCTCAATTCTCCCGCTTGAAGAAGCGTTGCACCGCGCCTTTGTGACGGGGGAGGAGTTGCTGGACGTTAGCCGCGCCGCCGCCGGCTTCGGCTCCGGTGAGGGCACCGGTCTGGGCGGCTTCCTTGTCGCCGGTCACTTCGGGCGCGCTGCGGCTGATGCCCACGAGCTGCGCGTCCTTCAAGCCACTGAGCGGCCCCATCGGCAGCGCGGTGTCCTTGAACTTCATGCCCGACTCGTCGGACGGGTCGGTCCACGTCAGGGGCGCATCGGCGCGACCGCGGCCCACGCCACCCTGTCCGGCGTAGGTCTGCACCACCAAGAGGACGGAGTCGAGGTTCGCGCCGTTCTCGGCGAGGAAGGCGGCGAGGCCGGCGGGGTTCGGGCACTGGCCGGCGTTCTTGCAGGCTTCGAGAAGCTTGGGGTCAATGAGCTTGAGGTTCGCGAGCTTGTTGAGGCACTCGCCCAGCTTGTCCTTGTTGGCCTGGAGCGCCTTCATCAATTCCTTGAGCTGCTCGGGGTTGAGCTTGCCGTCCTTCGCGGCCTTGAGGAGTTCCTCCGGGAGCTTCGCGGCAAGGAGGCCCTGCTCGAGCTTCGCCTGCTGGAGGAGCGAGGCCATGTCCTGCATGGCGCGTTCGAGGAGCGACGACGCCGAGTCCGGCAGCAGGCCCAGCGCGGCGGCGAGGGTTTCGGCCTGCTTCATGGCGTCGGTCTTCTGGATGGCCTCCTCGGCGGCCTGCTTGGCGAGGTCGCTGTTGGACTGCTTGAGGTGGTCGAGGGATTCCCAGGTCTTGGCAGGGTCGCGCGCGGCGGATTCCTTGCCGAGGCGGGCGAGTTCCTTCTTGAGTTCAAGGGCCTTGTCCTCCGGCAAAATCTTTTCCTCCTCCAGCGCGGTGATTTGCTCGGTCAACTCCGTGACGAGCTTGCCCACGTCGAGCGGGCGCTGCGCCGCACCGACGATGAACCGCTCGGGCATTAGCATGGACGCGCCGAGGAAAAGCGCCGCCGCGCAGAAGAGCGTCATGGGCCGGCCACTGTTCCAGCGCACGATGGGCTGGGCGGGCCTGGAGCCGTTCTGCCACGCGGAGACATTCGCCTGTGCGGCGGCCATGAGCAGGCCGCCGGCGTGATTGTGGCGGTCCATCGCCGCGCGCACGACGGCGAGTTGCGGGCGCCGCCGCCATTCCACCCATGCTGCAAAGGCGATCACTGGCACCAACCCCGCCAATCCGCCGATGAGCCAGTGCGAGGCCATCAGGCCCGTGACACGGGCCACTAGCACGGCGACGCCGACGCCGAGCAGCCACACGGTCGCGCAGCGTAGCGCGGTGCGGAACATTAGGAGAAAGGCGAGGCGCTGCGCGAACTCGCGGATGGCTGGCTCGGGGGAATTCATGGGGGTTAGGTTGGCGCGCAACCTAGGAGCGGGGCAGGGGAGCGTCAAGCGTGGGGAGGTCGAAGTCGATGAAACCTGACCGTGATGAACGCCTGCATCTTCGTGCGGGCGGCGAAATTGTTCACATCGCAGGCCCTCAGGTTTGCGGCCAAATCAAAAGGCGCGGAGGGTTCCTCCGCGCCTTGATTGCAGTGGAGATTGCAGATGTGAGCGCTACAGCTCCGACTCGTCTTCGGCCTTGAGCGTGGTGATTTGGGAGGCACCTTCAAGGCCTTGAACTTCGGCGACCAATTCATCCACGCGTGCGGGGTCACGCAACAACAGGCGGAAGGAGAAGTCCGCGCCCTCGTAACCTTGGTGCGAACGCTGGCTGGCGAGGTGGACGCGGCGGGAGTGGCGGTTGAGCATGTTGCTCAGGTCCATCAATTCGCCGGGTGAGCGCGCCCAGTGGAGGTTCAGGATAAGGTCGTAACGGTGGCGGGCGCCAAAGTTGGTGAACCAGAGGTAGATCATCAGCGAAAAGATGATCAGCGCCCCGACGACGGTGGTGGAGAACTTCTGCGTACCGCAGCCCATGCCGATGAAGATCGAGGTCAGGACGAAGGTGGTGTCCAGCGTATCGCGCAGGATGTTGCGGAAGCGCACGATGGCGAACACGGCCATCATGCCGAAGGCGGTGACGATGTTGTTGGAGAGCACGGTCATCACGAGCGAGACGATGACGGGCGTGACGACGAGCGCATTGACGAAGGAGCGGGAGTAGCTCAGGCCGGCATGCGTCATCATGTAGGTCCACGCCAGCGTCTGCCCCAGCAGGAAAGACAGCAGCAGGCCGAGGACCGTGGCGGGGATGTTCGGCGGGGCCAGCGAGGTGTCACCTTGGAAAAATAGCCACTCGTTCATGTGTTTGTTGTTTTTAGGTTTAAGCGGTGAAGCGAGGATTATTATCGGGCTGAGGATTGCGAGGAAAAAGTGGCGCGTTAGGTTCAGATCACCGTCTTGGTCGCCCGCACTTCCTCGACGACGATGTGGGACTCGTCAAAGGCTTCCAGCGGCTGGCGGGCCCGCATGTGCTGCACCGCGTTCGTCCAGCCGAAAAACTTTTCGCCCTTGAGCGCAATGCCGTCGGCATATTTTGCGGCCGTGGTGGTGGTGAGGCCAAAGACGCGGGCGCAATCACGCAGGAAGTCAGGGAAGCGGCCGGTGAACTTGAATTCGAGGACTACGTCCCTGCCGAAGACGCAAGTGGGGTTCACTTGCGTGGCTTCCAGCCGGGCGGTGGGCTCGCCGGAGATGAGCACATTCCGATCGAAGGTGATACGCAGCGAGTTGTCGTAGGGGCTGACCCAGGCCTCGCGGAGGTAGTGAATGTGGGCTTTGGGGACGGCCTTGTATTCCTTGAGATACTGGCTGAAGCGCTGGAGGGCGACGAGCTCCTTGGAGTTGCCTTGCTTGACGAGATGCTCGGGTTGGGGCAGGTGGCCGGAGAGGATATAATCCACGGATTTACGCCGCACGCCGCCGCGCTGCTTCAAAATGGCGTTGTTCATCCGGCGCTTGATCTCGAAGAAGACCGGCGAGTCCGGCTCGTTGTCATAGAAGCGGAGGCGAAGCTTGAAGCGGTTCTTGTTCCCGTTGATCGTGTGCCAGTAGATGGTCAGCGCTTCTGAGTCGAGATAGAGGCTGTGGATGGGATAGGAGTTGTGCGGTTTGCCGACCCCGTAGTCATCCAGCACCGTGTAGGCGCTAATGAAATGGCGCACCGCCACGGCGGTGGCCTCTGGGATGATGTATTTCAGCTCCCAGCGCTGTAGCTGCATTTCCCGGCTCATGGCGTTGCTGTCAAAGGTTCCGTGAACATCCGTTGGAACGGCGCGGTTGTTACCGGCAAATCGCGGCGAGGTAAAGGTTTTCCTCCGCAGGAAGCTACATTTTCCAACCTCAGCAGGCACGGACAATTCTCGTGACTTCGCCACCGGGTGGCTCTACCAACTCGCCTCGTGCTCGGGGCCATCCTCGCAACCATCCTGTTCTCCTTCTCCGCCGTGTCCGGCGCCCGGGTGGCCAAGCTCATGGGCGGCACGGAGGCGAACTTTTGGCGGCTCTGCTTGGCGACGCTCTGCCTCGCGGCGGTGGCGCACACTTTCGGCGCGGGACTGGCAGGCAGTGGGTTTTACATCTTCATCCTGAGCGGTTGCATCGGCTTCGGGCTGGGCGATGTCTCGCTCTTCCAAGCTTACCCGCGGCTCGGCTCGCGCCTGACCATCCTCATCGTGCATTGCCTCGCCGCGCCGTTTGCCGGACTGGTGGAGTGGCTGTGGCTGGGCACGACGTTGTCAGTGGCGCAGATGCTGTGCGGGGCGGTGGTTCTCGTTGGCGTGGCGGTCGCGCTTACGCCAGAACACGAGACGCATGAGCAACGGCGGCAGTTCGGCACCGGCATTTTCTTTGCGGTGCTGGGGGCGGTTGGGCAGGGCGGGGGCGTGGTCTTGAGTCGCAAGGCGTATGAGCTTTGCCGGCTCGCCGAACAGCCGATGGACGGTATCACCGCAGCCTACCAACGCATTCTTGGCGGCGTGATCATCTCCGGCCTAGCACTGCTCGTGGTGAAGCGGCAGTTTCTCCTCGCCCGCACTGAGGCCGTGGCTGCGTCGGGCGACATGTCCACGACGGAGAAGTGGCGCAAATGCTGGAAATGGATCGCCTTCAATGCACTCGCCGGCCCGACGCTCGGAGTGAGTTGTTACCAGTGGGCGCTCAAGACCACGCCTTCCGCCGTGGTGCTGCCCATCGTCGCGCTGTCGCCGTTGGTGGTGATGCCCTTTGCCCGCTGGCTGGAGCAAGAGCGGCCCACGAAGCGCTCGACCGTTGGGGCGGTCATTGCCGTGACTGGAGCCGTGGTCTTGGCGCTGGCGAAGTGAAAGCTGTGGTGCTGGCACCCGGGATCAACTGCAAGTGCTGACGCTGCCCCCACACGACTCCCCCCAGCCTTGCACCGCCCGCACTTCCCGGTAACTTCTCTCACGCCGCGTCGGTCTGGCACGGTGTCTTTTCTGAAACTGTGACCTCGAAAACCATGTTGCCCCGTATTCTGTCCGCGCTGTTCCTGACCACCACCCTCGCGCTCGCCCAGAGCGGCGACAAACCCGGTGAAAAGCAGGAGTCGCGCGTGCCGAAGGAGAAAATCCCCGCCAACCCGCCGCTCTCCGCCACCGACGCGCTCAAGACCTTCAAGCTGCCGCCCGGCTTCCGCATCGAGGTTGTCGCCGCCGACCCGCTCATCGAGACGCCCATCGCGATGCAGTGGGACGCCGACGGTCGCCTCTGGGTCGTTGAGATGCCCAGCTACATGAACACGCCCACCGCTGCGGGTGAGATGGAGGCCATCAACCGCATCAGCGTGCTCGAGGACACCGACGGCGACGGCAAGATGGACAAGAAGACCGTCTTCCTCGACAAGCTCGTGATGCCCCGCGCCCTCTGCCTTGCCTACGGCGGCGTGCTGGTTTGCGAACCGCCCGCCCTCTTCTGGTATCCCATCGAGTCCGGCCTCAAGCCTGGCGCGCGTGTGATGGTGGACAAGGCCTATGCGCCAAACGGCTTCAAGAACCCCGAGCACACCGGCAACAGCCCGACGTGGATGATGGACAACTGGATTGTCTCTGCGAATCATAACGCCCGTTTCCGCCGCGTGGACGAAGAATGGAAGCGCTCTGCCACCACCTCGCGCGGCCAGTGGGGCCTCACGATGGATGACTGGGGCCGCCCCTACTACAACTCGAACTCCGACCAGCTCCGCACCGACCTTGTGCCCAGCGAGTATTATTTCCGCAACCCGCTCTTCCGCACGACCGCCGGCCTCGCCCAGCAGCCGATGAAGGACCAGACCGTCTGGCCCGCGCGCGTAAACCCCGGCGTTAACCGCGGCTACCAAGCTGCCACGCTCAAGCCTGACGGCACACTCGCCAAATACACCGCCACCTGTGGCCCGGTGATTTATCGCGGCGACAATTTCCCCGCTGAGTTCCAGGGTAACGCCTTCATCCCGGAGCCGTCCGCAAACTTCGTCCGCCGCATGGTGTTCACGGAGAAGGGCGGTGAACTCACCGGCACGAATCCCTACAAGGAGGCCGAGTTCCTCACCTCGACCGATGAGCTGTTCCGCCCCGTCAACGCCTACACCGGTCCCGACGGCTGCCTCTACCTTGTGGACATGTATCACGGCATTCTCCAGCACCGCGTCTTTCTCACGAGCTACCTCCGCAAGCAGGCCGAGGACCGCGGTCTCGACAAGGTCATCAAGCGCGGCCGCATCTACCGCATCGTCCACACGGGCAAGCCGCCCGGCCCGAAGCCCCAGCTTGCATCCGCCGCGCCCGCTGACCTCGTCAGCAAGCTGACGCACCCGAACGGTTGGTGGCGTGACACCGCGCAACGCCTGCTGGTGGAAAAGTCTCCCGCTGCCGCACTCGCGCCGCTCAAGCAGATGGCGCTCGAAGCCGCCGATCCGCGCGCGCGCCTGCACGCGCTCTGGACGCTCGATGGCATGGGCCAGATGGATGCCGACACGTTGATTGCCGCGCTGGGCAAGGAGAAGCACGGCAAGCTCCGCGCCGCCGCCATCCGCGTAGCCGACGGTTTGTTGAGGACCTCTGACAAAGACAAGCTTCTGCTCAAGCTCGTCTCCCTTGCCGACACGAAGGACTTCAACGTGCAGGTGCAACTCGCCTTCACGCTCGGCGAGGCTAAGGAACCGACCGCCGAGGCCGCGATGGCGGTGCTGGCCCGCAACGCCGGCACCAACGCCATCGTCCGTGATGCGCTCATCAGCGGCTTGGCGCTGCGCGAAGTCGAGATGCTGGAGCGCGTCACGCACGACAAGTCATGGGAGGACAAAACCAAGGTTCTCGGCGGCGAGGCCTTCATCAGCGCGCTGGCGAAGAATGTTTTCCAGCAGGCCCGTGGCGATCGGGTGAACAAGCTCCTTGAGCAAATCACCCGCAAGGAGACGCCCAAATGGCAGACCCTTGCCGTCCTCGCGAGCCTCAACGTCCCCGCGCCTTCCACGAAGAAAGGCGAGCCGCCGCCGCGCGTGAAACTCGTAAAGCTCGCCGCCGAACCGCCCGCGCTTGCCGCGTTGGAAAAGTCCGAGGACAAAACCATCCAGGCCGCCGTCAAGAAGCTCGACAAGGTCGTCGTCTGGCCCGGCAAACCCGGCGTGGTGCTGCCCGTCATCAAGCCGCTCACCTCTGCCGAGCAAGCCCGCTTCGATGGTGGCAAAGTCATGTTCGAGGCCACCTGTGCCGCGTGCCATCAGGCACACGGCTACGGTCAGGACGGCCTCGCCCCGCCGCTCGTGGACAGCGAGTGGGTGGCCGGTTCGCCCGACCGTCTCGCCCGCATCATCCTGCACGGCGTCGGCGGCCCCATCACCGTTCTCGGCAAGAAATGGGACATGGATATGCCTGGCCACGGCACCTTCGATGACGAGACGGTCGCCGCCGTGATGACCTATCTCCGCCGCGCCTTCGACCACGACTACGACCCCGTCGCGCCTGACTTCGTGAAAAAGGTTCGTGCCGCCACCGCTGGTCGCGAGTCCGCCTGGACGGACGTGGAATTGAAGAAGCTCAAGTGAGCTTCAACTCCAAGTTGGACAGAGTTCTGATTGCCTGTTCGCAGTCGCCTCGGCCATCTTGACGCAGCGCATGAGCCATCTCCCCCAAGCCCGCCGCGTTTTCGACATCGAACTTGCCGCCCTCCGTGCCGTGCGCGCGCAGCTCGATGACGCCTTCGACTGCGCAGTGGAACTCACCGTCGAGACGCTGAAGCGGCGCGGGAAGCTCGTCATCATCGGCATCGGCAAGTCCGGGAACATCGGCGCGAAGCTCGCGGCCACGCTTACGAGCACTGGTTCGACAAGTGTCGTCCTCAGCAGCGTGGACGCGTTGCACGGCGACCTCGGCATCGTCAATGACGGCGACCTCGTGCTGGTGCTGAGTTACTCCGGCGAGTCGGAGGAACTCGTAAGCCTGCTGCCCGCGCTGAAGCGGTTTGTGGTGAAGCTAGTTGCGCTCACCGGCAATCCCAAGTCCACCATCGGCCGCCACAGCGACTTGGTGCTCAACGTCCGCGTGCCCAAGGAGGCCTGCCCCTTCAACCTCGCGCCCACTGCCAGCACCACCGCGATGCTCGTCATGGGCGACGCGCTCGCGATGGCCGTGCTGGAGGCGCGGGGCTTCACGCAGAAGGACTTCGCCCGCTACCACCCGTCCGGAGCGATTGGCCGTGCGCTGCTCGTGAAGGTGCGCGACATCATGCGCACCGGGGACCGCAACGCCGTGGCCGTGCAGACGCTCTCTGTCCGCGACGCGTTGATGATAATGACCAAGGCCAAGAGCGGCAGCCTCGCCATCGTGGACCGGCGCGGCAAACTCGCCGGCGTCTTCACCGACGGCGACTTCCGCCGGCGCATGGCCACGGACAACGACCTGCTCACGCGCCCGCTGGCCGAAGTGATGACGCGCAATCCCATTTGCATCCGGGACGAATCGCTGGCCGCCGAGGCGTTGAAGATTTTCGACGGCCGGAACATTGACGACCTTATCGTCGTGAATGCCAAGCGTGAGCCAGTGGGCCTCGTGGACTCGCAGGATCTGCCGAAGCTGAAGTTGATGTGAAACGACGAATCGTGGTCTTGGGCAAATCCGGCGAGCCCTTCAAGCTCATGCAGGGGGGAAGGGCCGCTTATACTTTTTCCGGCGCGTTGACGATGTTTTCCCCGCCCCCCTACATTCAGCTCCGTGCTGGCACAGCGGCGGCTCACTGCCGCGCCCTCCGCAATGAACATTATTGAGCGAACCTGGAATTCCTCCCTTGGGAAGAAATACGTCATGGCCGTCACCGGCCTGGCGTTGTTCATCTTCCTCATCGGCCATCTCGTCGGCAACCTGCAGGTCTTTGGCCCGCCAGAGTTGATCAACGGTTACGCTCACTTCCTCAAGTCCAAGCCTGCCATGGTCTGGGGTGCGCGCCTCGGCCTGCTTGCCTGTGTCGGTCTGCACATCCTTGCCGCCGTGACTCTGGCACAACTCAATGCTGCCGCCCGCCCGCAGCCCTACGCGACCAAGGGCGCTTACGGTGCGACCAAGGCGTCGCAATACATGCTGCCCACCGGCATCGTCATCGCCTCGTTCATTGTCTATCACCTTGCGCATTTCACCGTTCTGCTGCCAGGCATCAACGGCGTGGGGGATTTTTCCAAGCTCACGGCCACGCTGCACGGTGAAGTGGTTCCCGACGTTTACGCGATGATGGTGCTGGGCTTCCAGGTGCCTTGGGTCGTTCTCTTCTATCTGATCGCCCAGGCCATGCTGTTCACCCACCTTGGGCACGGCTTGTCGGCCATGTTTCAATCGTTGGGTTTGCGTGACCACGTCTGGTGGCCGCGCATCCAGTTGTTTGCCAAGGGAGCCAGCTTGGCGCTGCTCGTGGGCTATTGCGTTATTCCGGTGGCGATTTTCCTGCGGCTGGTCGGCAGTGATTACGTGGAACGGAAGAAGTTTGATTTGAAGGCGGACGCCGGCAAGCCGGTGCCCGCGCTGGTCGCTGTCCAAGGAAAGGAGGCCAAGTAACATGGCTACGCTGAATTCCAATGTCCCGTCCGGCCCGCTCGCGGAGAAGTGGGAACATCACAAGTTCTACACGAAGCTCATCAACCCGGCGAACAAGCGGAAATACAAGATCATCGTCGTCGGCGCGGGGCTCGCCGGGGCGTCCGCGTCCGCCACGCTCGCGGAGCTGGGCTACGAAGTGCACAACTTCGTGTTCCATGACTCGCCCCGACGCGCGCACTCGGTCGCGGCGCAGGGC
This sequence comes from Akkermansia muciniphila, assembly GCA_945874145.1. Taxonomy (GTDB): domain Bacteria; phylum Verrucomicrobiota; class Verrucomicrobiia; order Limisphaerales; family SXTU01; genus SXTU01. The sequence goes on along the minus strand of CAMCFN010000005.1, from coordinate 28,844 downwards.
GGTATCAACGCGGCCAAGAATTATCAGAACGATGGCGACTCCGTGCATCGCCTCTTCTACGACACCATCAAGGGCGGTGACTTCCGTGCCCGCGAGGCGAACGTCCATCGCTTGGCGGAGGTGTCGGTCAACATCATTGACCAGTGCGCGGCGCAGGGCGTGCCGTTCGCGCGGGAATACGGTGGTCTGCTCGACAACCGCTCCTTCGGCGGCGCGCAGGTTTCGCGCACCTTCTACGCACGCGGCCAAACCGGCCAGCAGTTGCTCCTCGGCGCTTACTCGGCGCTGAACCGGAACATCGCCAACGGCGGCGTGAAGTCCTACACGCACGCTGAGATGCTCGACCTCGTGGTCGTGGACGGCCACGCGAAGGGCATCATCGTCCGCGACCTCCAGACGGGTGCGATCACCCGGCACAACGGTGACGCCGTCGTCCTCGCGACCGGCGGCTACGGCAACGTCTATAACCTCTCGACCTACGCGCGCGGCGCGAACGTCACGGCGAGCTGGCGCGCCTACAAGCGCGGCGCGTGTTTCGGCAATCCGTGCTACACGCAGATTCATCCGACCTGCATCCCGGTCAGCGGCGACTATCAGTCGAAGCTGACGCTCATGTCCGAATCGCTCCGCAACGACGGCCGCGTCTGGGTGCCGAAGCGCAAGGAAGACTGCGGCAAGAAGCCCGCTGACATCGCCGAGGGCGACCGCGATTACTATCTGGAGCGGATGTATTCCGCGTTTGGCAACCTGGCGCCGCGCGACATCGCCAGCCGCGCTGCGAAGACGGTTTGCGACGAGGGGCGGGGCGTTGGCGAGACTGGGCTGGGTGTTTACCTCGACTTCTCTGCCGCCATCCAGCGCCTCGGGGAGAGCAAGGTCCGCGAACGTTACGGCAACCTCTTCGCGATGTATCAGGAGATCACAAACGAGAACGCCTACCAGACGCCGATGCGGATTTACCCCGCCGTGCATTACACCATGGGTGGCCTGTGGGTGGACTACAACCTGATGAGCAACGTCCCCGGCCTGTTCGTGCTGGGCGAGGCGAATTTCTCCGACCACGGGGCGAATCGACTTGGCGCGAGTGCGCTGATGCAGGGCTTGAGCGACGGCTACTTCGTGCTGCCGGCGACCATCTCGGGCTATCTCTCCTCGCAAAATCCGGGCAAGCGCCCGGCGACTGACAGCGGCTCGTTCAAGGAAGCCGAGGAAAACGTCCAGACGATGACTAAGCGCCTGCTCGGCAACAGGGGCAAGCGCACCCCCGACAGCTTCCACAAGGAACTCGGCAAGTTGATGTGGGAGCACTGCGGCATGGCACGCACGGCGCCGAGCTTGGAGAAGGGTATCAAGGCCATCGGCAACCTACGCGAAGCCTACTGGAAGGAAGTCAATGTGCTGGGTGAGTCCAACGACTGGAACCAGTCGCTCGAACGTGCTGGGCGCATCGCTGACTTCATCGAGCTGGGCGAACTCATGTGCCGCGACGCGCTGATGCGCGAGGAGAGCTGCGGTGGCCATTTCCGCGAGGAGTATCAATACACGCCGGACGACCCCGAGACCAAGCAGGGCCTCGTGAACCCCGGCGACGTGAAGCGCCGCGACGACCAGTTCGCCTTCGTGGCCGGCTGGGAATACGCGGGCACACCGGACAAAGCGCCCATCCTCAACAAGGAGCCGCTCGTTTACGAAGAAGTGAAGATGAGCACACGCTCCTACAAATAGCGCCGCAAACTCCAGAACGATTTTAGACGCGATGAAAGTCACCCTCAAAGTCTGGCGGCAGAAAAACCGCAACTCCCCCGGCTCCTTCAAGACCTACGAGTCGCCCGAGCTGAACGAGAACATGTCGTTCCTCGAAATGCTCGACGTGGTGAACGAGCAGCTCGCCAACCGTGGTGAGGAGCCGATCGCCTTCGACCACGACTGCCGCGAGGGCATCTGCGGCACCTGCTCGCTGGTGATTGATGGCAAGCCGCACGGCCCACACAAGGGCATCGCGACCTGTCAGACTTACATGCGCAGCTTCAAAAGCGGCGACGAGATTGTGGTCGAGCCGTTCCGCGCAAAAGCTTTTCCGCTGGTGAAGGATCTCGTCTGCGACCGCAAGAGCTTCGATCGCATCCAGCAGGCCGGTGGCTTCATCACCGTCCGCACGGGGGCTGCCCCGGACGCGAACTCGATTCCCGTTCCGAAGCCGGATTCCGATTTGGCCATGGATGCCGCGCAGTGCATCGGCTGCGGCGCGTGCGTGGCCGCCTGCAAGAACGCCAGCGCGATGCTCTTCGTCTCCGCCAAGATATCACACCTCGGCCTCATGCCGCAGGGCCAGCCCGAGCGCTACAAGCGCGCCAAGGCGATGGTGGAGCAGATGGACGAGGAGGGCTTTGGCGCCTGCACCGTGACCGGTTCGTGCGAAGCCGTTTGCCCAAAGGAAATCTCCCTCGACTTCATCGCCCGGATGAACCGCGACTACGGCGTGGCCCTGCTCAAAGGCGATCCGAAAGCCATCAAGGGCGGCGGCGCTGGTTGATCGGGTGAGTTTTAACTCCGCCCGAACAATTCTCCCGCTGTGGCGTCGGTTGCTTTGCCCATGAAAAGCATTTGCTTCTCCGCCATCCTGATCCTGATCGCCGCGACCCTTTCCCTGCCTGCCGCAGACGCCAAATCTGAGCGGCGAACTCCGGACGGCAAATGGAGGCCGGGCGACATGGCCCGTCCACGTCCGCCGGTGATCACCCCGTCCAACTGGGGTTCCGATGAGAAGCCCGCCCCTCCTCCGTCCGATGCGCTCGTGCTCTTTGACGGCACGAGCCTTGCCAAGTGGAAGAGCGATGCAAAGAAGGCCGACGCGCCTGCTGACGACACCGCAAAATGGAAGGTGGAAAGCGGCTATGTCGAGATTGTGCCGAAGACCGGTGGCATCCGCACGCGGGAGAAGTTTGCCGGAGACCATCAGTGGCACATCGAGTGGGCCACGCCCGTCGAAGTGAAGGGCAACAGTCAGGGCCGTGGCAACAGCGGCGTGTTCATCGGCGGCTTGCCCGAGGTGCAGGTGCTCGATTCCTTCGACAACGACACTTACCCCGACGGCCAGGCCTCCGCGCTCTACAACCAGCACCCGCCCTACGTGAACGCCTCGCGCAAGCCCGGCCAATGGCAGACCTACGACATCATAGTCGAGCGCGCCAAACTGGATGACAAAGGCCAGGTCACGCAAAAGGCCCGCCTCACCGTGATTCATAACGGCGTCATCGTGCATCACGCCCGTGAGCTGGAAACGAAGGTGCAGGAAGGCGATCTCTCCTTGCAGGACCACGGCAACCCTGTCCGTTTCCGCAACATCTGGCTGCGCAAGCTCAACAGCGATGGGGCGGCGAACACGCCGGCGCCCGCGCCGAAGCAGTGAGATGGGCTTGTCGGAATTTGATTCACGGCTTTGGCTTCATTCTGCTGACCTGAGGTTTCTCGTCTTGAAGTCCATCTTCCTGTCCCAGTTCACTTATCCCATGTCTTGCTCCACCCTCATCCGTCGGCTGGGAATCTCCCTGTCACTCCTGCTCGCCGCTGCCGTGCAAGCTGTCATGCCGGACGGCGAAGAACTTCTCGCCAGCCTGAACTGCACCGCCTGTCACACCGCCGGACCGGGCGTGAACGCCCGCCTCGCTCCTAACTTGGCTCCGCGCCTGGGCAAGGACGGCGCGCAGGTCACGCCGCAATGGGTGCGCGCCTGGCTCACCAACCCGCAGGCCACCAAGCCCGGCACCACGATGCCCGACGCCCTGCACTCCCTTCCGCCGGCCGAGCGCACCGAAGTCATCGACGCCCTCACGCACTTCGTCATCTCGCTCCAGCCCGCCAGCGCCGCCAAGCCCTCCGCCTTCAGCACCAGCGCGGCCAACGCCGGCCGCGAACTCTTCCACACCGTCGGCTGCGTGGCCTGCCACGCCCCGCAGGACGCCCCGATGCACTCGAAGGAGAAGGTCAACCTCACCGCGCTCGCTGCCGGCTCCGCTTCGCTCGGCGACCTCGCGCGCAAGTTCACCGTCAACGACCTAGCCGCGTTCCTCCGCGATCCCGTGAAATCCCGGCAATCCGGCCGGATGCCCTCGCTGCGGCTCACGGAGGGCGAGTCCCGTGCCATCGCCACCTACCTGCTGCGCACCCAGGTGCCCGTCGGCACTAACGTGAAACTCCCCGGTCTCACCTACGAATACTTCGAGCAGGGCTTCACCAAGCTCGCTGACTTGGAAAAGGCCTCGCAGCCCAAAGCCACGGGCGTCGCCTATGCACCCACGCTCAAAGTTGCGCTGAAGAAAGGCTCCTTCGGCCTGCGCTTTCGGGGCGTCATCACCATCCCCAAGGACGGCGAATATACCTTCTACACTGATTCGGATGACGGCTCGCGGCTGTTCATCAACGAGAAGCGGGTGGTGGACAATGATGGCATCCATCCGCCGCAATTGCGCGAAGGCAAGGTGACGCTGAAGGCCGGCGAACACGCTTTCGGCCTCGACTACTTTGATGGCGGGGGTGGCACGGAGCTGAAGGCGCAATGGAAGGGACCCGGCATCGGCAAGCAGGAAATCCCGGCCACAGTCTTCTCCCACGATGGCCAGCCGATGCGTCCTGTTGGCGACGCGCCATTTGCCGTGGACGTGGCCAAGGCCGCGCGGGGCAAGACGCTGTTCGCCAGCCTCGGCTGTGCTGGCTGCCACCAGACCGGCCCGGAGCGCGTCGCTTCCACGCTTAAGGCACCTGCCTTCAACTTGCTCAAGGAACTCAACGGCGGCTGTCTAGCCAGCGTGCCGGCCAAGGCCGCGCCGAAATATCATCTGAGCGACGCCGAGCGGACAGCCCTTCGCACGATGCTTGCGAATAAGGATGCCTTGAGCACGGCGTTGGAACCCAAGGCCAAACTGGACCGGACGCTGGCACAGTTGAACTGCGTGGCCTGTCATCAGCGCGATGGCAAGGGCGGGCCGGCGGCGGGCCGGAACGAATACTTCAGCCCGGCCATCGAGGCCGACCTCGGCGACGAGGGCCGCATTCCGCCGCATCTGACGGGCGTCGGGAACAAGCTGCGCCCGGAGTGGCTGGAGCGCACACTGTGGAAGGGAGGTGCGGTCCGGCCTTACATGGCCACGCGCATGCCGCAGTTTGGCGAGGCGAACGTGAAACATCTGGTCGCCGACTTCGCCGCAGCGGATGCGCTTGCCAGCACTGCTCCGGTGCCAACCGAGGAGGCTGTTCTCGCCAAACAAGGTCACAAACTCGCCGGCACTGGCGGGCTGAGTTGCATCGCCTGCCACAACTTCGCGGGCAAGCCTTCGCTCGGCGTGCCGGCCCTGGACCTCACCACCATCGCCGAACGGCTCACCTGGGATTGGTTCCGTCGCTACCTGCTGAATCCACAGTTGCTCCGCCCCGGCACACGCATGCCGCCCTTCTGGCCCGACGGCAAGGCCGCCAACCGCGACATCCTCGGCGGCGACACCGAGAAGCAGGTCGCCGCGCTCTGGACGTTCCTTGCCAAGGGCAAGCAGGCCGAACTGCCACCGGGCCTCGTCACCGGCAAGCTCGAACTGGTCGCGACGAACGAGGCGTTGATTTACCGGAACTTCATTGATGGTGCGGGGTCGCGCGCCATCGGCGTCGGTCTTCCCGAGAAGGTGAATTTTGCCTTCGATGCGAACGAGCTGCGGCTCGCGCTGATCTGGCAGGGACCGTTCATCGATGCTGCCCGGCATCGCACCGGACGCGGTGTCGGCTATGAGCCGCCGCTGGGCTACAACGTCGTGAAGTGGACACCTGGCCCGCAGTTCGCGCTGCTCGACAGCCCCGGCGCAAACTGGCCCGTGGAAACTGGCCGGACCACGAGCGGCCAGTTCCGTGGCTACAGCATTGATGCCCAGCAACGCCCGGCCTTCCGCTACACCTTTGGCGATGTTGCCGTGGAGGACTTCACCGCCGCCCTGCCCGGCGAGGCGGATACTGGCCTGCGCCGCACGCTCACATTGAGCACGACCAAGCCCGTGACCGGTCTGCAGTTCCGCGCCGCCGTGGGGACGAAGATCGAGGACAAGGGCAACGGCAACTTCCTCGTGGACGGCAAGGTCCGCGTGAAGCTCACCGGCGGCCAGGCGCACGTCCGCGAGAGCGGCGGCAAGCAGGAGCTGCTGGTCGCCGTGGAGTTCAAGAATGGCACCGCGAAGCTGGTGGAGGAGCTGGCCTGGTAAAATGAACGTTCCTCCAACCAACACCCTGACACTCACCATGCAAACGAAAGTTTCCCTGTTCCGACTGCTCGCAGTCCTGCTGCCGGGGTTGACGTTGAGTCTCCCTGCCGCCGACAAGAAAGGTCCCGCGCCCGGCACGGCCGAGCGCGAGGCGGAGTTCTACCGCATGGTCACGCTGCCCACGCCGCCCGGCGTGCAGTTTGAAGCGGGTTCGCTGCTGTTCCTCGGGCCAGACAAGCTGGCTTGCGCCACGCGCATCGGGGATGTCTGGATTGCCGAAGGCGTTCGCGGCGAGCCAGCCCAGCCGAAGTGGACGCGCTTTGCCAGCGGCCTGCATGAGGTCCTCGGCCTTGCCACGCGCGACGGCTGGATTTACGCCACGCAGCGCGGCGAGATTTCCCGGCTCAAGGACACCAACGGCGACGGTCGCGCCGACGTGGTCGAGACCGTCACCGACATGTGGGGCATCAACGGCGACTACCACGAGTATGCGTTTGGATCGCAGTTCGACCGCAACGGGGACATCTGGGTCGTGCTCTGCCTCACCGGCTCGTTCAACAGCAGCAATCCCTATCGTGGCTGGTGCGTGCGCGTGTCGGCGGACGGTAAGGTCACGCCTGCGAACTCGGGCATCCGCTCGCCCGGCGGCATCGGTTTCAACGCACTGGGCGAAGTCTTCTACACGGACAACCAAGGACCGTGGAACGGCGCGTGCAAGTTGCACTGGCTCAAGCCCGGCGCGTTCATCGGGCATCCGGGCGGCAACAAGTGGTTCGATGAGCCGATGACGAAGGACGCGATTCTCAAGGCCGGCCTGAAGAAGCCCGCCGAGCCGACCAGCGGTGGCCGGCTTTACGACGAGGCCAAGCGCATTCCTGAACTCCTCCCGCCCGCCGTTTATTTCCCCTACGGCAAGATGGGCCAGAGCGCCGCCGGCATTGCTTGCGACGTGAGCGGCGGCAAGTTCGGCCCGTTCAAGGACCAGCTCTTTGTCGGCGACCAGACGCACTCTACCGTGATGCGCGTATTCCTCGAAAAGACGGCGGACGGGGAGAACTACCAAGGCGCATGCTTCCTGTTCAAGGCCGGCTTCGGCTCTGGTGCGCTCGGCCTGGAGTTCGCCAGCGATGCGTCCTTGTTTGTCTTTGGCACCGACCGTGGTTGGGGTGCGCGCGGCGGCAAGCCCTTCGCGCTCGACCGCCTGATCTGGAACGGCAAGACCCCGTTTGAGATCCACGAGATGCGCGCCAAGCCCGATGGCTTCGAGCTGACTTTCACCGAACCGGTGGACGTCGCGGCTGCCGGTGATGCGGCGAGCTATACGATGGAGAACTACACTTACATCTACCAGAGTGCTTACGGCAGTCCGGAGGTGGACAAGGGCACGCCCAAGATTGTTTCCGCCAAGGTCGCGACGGATGGCCGCAGCGTGCGCCTGAAGATCGAAGGCCTGGTGGAGGGACACGTCCACGAGCTCAAGGCGACGGGCGTGAAGTCAGCGCAGGGCAAGCTGCTGCTGCACGACGCGGCGTATTACACCTTGAATCAGCTTCCCCGGCAGTAAGGGGAGTGGTTGGCAGGCTGCGGCAGCGTGCGCGGGCCAAACGCTTGTTATCCGGCTCTCTGCGGCATGAATCCCGCGCCCGTCCGCATCACGGTGCCACCAGCGCCTTCGCGCGCTTGCGCATCTCCTCAATGAGCGCCAGCGCCACGGGGGGCAGGTTCGGATGTCGGAGCACGGCGACGGTGATCGGCTTCACCCCTTCCAGCGGCATCGCGCGCAGGCGTTTGTCCAGCGACCTGCCGGGGATGGCGAGCGTCAGGCCGATGCCAAAACCATTCGCGGCGTAAGTCTCCACCAGCTCCAGCGAGTTCACCTCCATGCCGGGCGGCCATACGACGCCGCGCCGGGCGAGGTGATCCTGGAAGTTCTTCGTGATGGTCTCGTTCAGCGGCGGGCTGATGAGCGTTTGCTCAATGCGGTCGGACTTCAGCAGGTCTTCCACGCTCGCCAGCTTCATCGCCTTGGGCACCAGCAATACGATCGGCACTTGCAGCAGCGCCTCCGACTGCACGCCGAGCGGCGGGGTGCCATCGAGCACGGTGACGGCGAGGTCCACCTCCTGGTCTGCCAGCCACTTCTCGATCTGCGGCTGCACGCCTTCGCGCAGCAGCACCTTGAGCTTGGGAAACTTGGGCCGCAGCGTTTGCAGCATCTCCGGTAGATGATCACGCAGGATGATCGTGGCGGCGGCGAGACGGACGACTTGCGTTGCCCCGCCACGAACCTTTTCCTCGACCACTTCGAGCCCGTCGAAGAACGGTTTGATGAAGGCGAACAGCTCTTCGCCTGCGTGGGTAAGGGCGAAGGGGCGGCGTTGGAAGAGCGGTCCGCCGAGGTAATCCTCCAGTGCGAGAATCTGCCCGCTGATGGCTGGTTGTTGGATGCCGTAGGGCATGTTGCGCGCGGCGGCGCTGACCCCCTGATGCTTGGCAACGTAGTAGAACAGTTCGAGGTGATGGATGTTCAGCATGGCGCGGAGTGATTAGTGGAAGTTGAAGCCAAGTCCGCCTGCGGTGCAAGTGCGCAGGCGAAATCTGCGCAGGCGAAATCCCGTGGCGGCAGGCGTCCTCGCATGCCGTAGAGCCAGGTGTCCCGCCCGGCGGACCGAGTGTCCAGCAGGGCGAAAAACTTCGGAGCTTCGTGGTCTCGGACCGGGCGGCAAGATGCCGCCCTCTACAGCAGGCGGGACGCCTGCCGCTACTACCTCACCCGCGCCAGCAGCCACGGGAGCAGCTCGCTCGCGGCGATGCGCTCCTGCTTGCCGTCGTCGCGATGGCGGATGGTGACAGTGTCCTTCACGCCAGCCTGCGGGCCGTCCTTGATGCCCTCGAAGGTCTCGAAATCCACCGTCACGCAGAACGGCGTGCCCGCCTCGTCCTGCCGCGCGTAGCGTTTGCCAATGGAACCGGCCTCGTCGTGGAACGCCATCATGTGCCCACGCAGCGATTCGAAGATGGCCCGCGCCTTCGTGGCCAGCTCGGGCTTGTTCTTGAGCAGCGGCAGCACGGCCACCTTGATGGGGGCGACCCGCGGATGAAACTTCATCACGTAGAGCGTCTCGCTCTTGCCCTTGTCGTCCGTCTTGGTGGTTTCCGAATACGCGTTGGCCAGCAGCGCAAGGATGAGGCGGTCCACGCCGGCGGACGGCTCGATGACGTGCGGGATGTATTGACCCTTCGCGAGGCCGTCGGCGTCTTCCTGGGCCTCAGCCCCGGCCTTGTCCAGCGGCACGCCCATCTTGGTGAGATACTTGAGCCGGGCCGCGTAGTAGCGATCCTTCAGTTCGGTCTGCTTCTCGGGCGGCAGCTTGCCGAAGGCCGTGCGCAACTCCTCGTCGAACACGCCCATGGCCTTGCCGGAGCAGCGCTCGTGCTGCGAGAGGTCGAAGTCGCTGCGGGCGGCGATGCCTTCCAGCTCCTGCGTTCCGAAGGGGAACTTGAAGAGAATGTCCACGCAGGCGCGGGCATAGTGCGCCAGCTCCTCGGGCTTCTGCCAATACTCCTCCAACGTGGCGCGCGGCAGGCCGATGCCCTCGTAGAACTTGATGCGCTCCTCGACCCAATACTGGTGCCAGAGCTGCCAGCCCCAGTTCGGCTGCGGCTCGCCGGGATGGCCCTTGCTGGCGGGCGTGGCGACCGCGCCGCTGACGGCCTCGACCGCCTCGTCCGGCTTGATGAAGAATTCCAGTTCCATCTGCTCGAACTCGCGCGAACGGAAGGTGTAGTTGCGCGGCGTCACCTCGTTGCGGAACGCCTTGCCCATCTGCGCGACGCCGAAGGGCACCTTCTGCCGCGACGTCTCGTGGACATTCTTGAACTGCGCGAAGATGGCCTGCGCGGTCTCGGGACGAAGATAGGCCACGTCCGCCTCCGTGGCCGTGGGGCCGACGTAGGTCTTGAACATCAGGTTGAAGGGGACCGGCGGAGTCAGCAGGGAACCGTTCTCCGGGTTGAAGCGTTGGGAGCCTTCGACCTTCTCCATGCGCTCGCCGAGCAACTCCACCGATTGCAAGCCGCGCTGCGCATAAAACTGAGCGGCGGTCTTGCGAGCACTCTCCGGCGGCTTGCCCGCAGCGAGCAACACAGCGTAAGGCTCGCTAACTTCCTTGCCCGACACGGTGTCCTTCGCGCCGTTGTAGTGATAGGCGTTGCCCGATTGCAGTTCGATCTGGTCCGCGCGAAACCGCTTCTTCGTCAGCAAGCAGTCGCACATCGGATCACTGAACGTGTCCACATGGCCGGATGCGCGCCAGATGGCCGGGTGCATGATGATGGTCGCTTCAAGGCCGACCACGTCGTCGCGCATGCGCGTCATGGTGGACCACCACAGCTCCTTCACGTTGCGCTTCAGCTCCGCGCCGAGCGGGCCGTAATCCCAAAAACCCTGGATGCCGCCGTAGATCTCGGAGGATTGAAAAATGAACCCGCGCCGCTTGCACAGCGACGTGATCTTCTCCATCAGCACATTCTCTTTCGGCTCGGCCATAGGGAGCGGAGTTTTCGGAAGCGGCGGGGCAAAGTCAAGGGGTGCGCCGTGGGGGTGTATCGGTTTGGAACGCCGCGCATTGCTCGGCCTTAGCGAGTGAGGGAAGTTTCGGCCGAGCAATGCGCGGCGCTTCACCAGAGCGGGGAATTTCTCCGAAACGGATGCGGAACAGGAGTGTCCTGCTCACGGACGGATCACTTGCTCCGCACTTCGTAGCAGAGCAGGGCGTCCTGATCGCGGATGTAGAGCTTGCCGTTGTGGATGACGGGATGCGGCCAGCTTTTGCCGTTCTTGCTGGCGAGGGTGAAGGAGCTTTTCAGGTTGTAGCCCTTGGGCGTGGCCTCGATGAGCGCCATCACGGCGTCCTCGTAGCGGAAGTAGAGGTGGCCGTCCGCCATGACAATCGCCGCCGAGCCGCTGCCGGGGCCGCGTTCCTTGCCCCAGACGACCTTGCCGGTCATCAGCTCGACGCAGGTGGGGAAACCGTTGTTGTGGCCGTGGCCCAGGTAAACGTGGTCGCCGAGGAGAATCATGCCGCCGTGGTGATTTTGCAGTTCACCGGCCTTGAGGTAATAGACTTCCTCGGCCTTCACGCCCGCGCCGTCCTTTACGAGCTTCACCAGCGCGGTGCCACCGTCGCCGTAGCCGCTAGAGCCGAAGACGTAGTCGCCCTTCACAATCGGCGTGGGAATGTCGGCGGTGCCGTTGGCGATGCGGTTGTAGCCCCAGAGGAATTTGCCATCCGTGGCGCGCACGCTGACGAGCCCGCGCCCGGTGAGGGTGACGTATTGCTTCACGCCCGCGCCTTGGGAAATGACGACGCCGGTGTAGCCCGCGCCGTCCTTGCCCGCGCGGCCGATGTCGGGGATCTCGGACTTCCAGATCACTTCGCCGGTCTGCTTGTTGAGCGCGGCGATGCCGGCGTCAGGAGCGCCGGGCACGACGATGAGGCGGTCGCCATCCACGAGCGGCGACTCGCTGTAGCCCCAGCCGGACATGCACTTGCCGCCAAAGTCGGCAGCGTAACTCTTCTTCCACACAAGTTTGCCCGTGTCGGATTCGAAGCAGGCGAGGTCGCCGTTGTTGCCAACGGCGAAGAGGAGCTTGCCGTCCACGGTGGGCGTGCCGTTGGGGTTCGGACCGCCGCCGGTGGTGATGGCGGTGGCCCAAGCCTCGCTGCCATCGGCGAGGTTGAGCGCGGTGACATAGACCCCTTGCGCGCCGTCGCGGTTGCGCTTGCCCAAGGTGTAGATGCGGCCGTTGGCAATGGAGACACTGGACATGCCGCTGCCCACGCCCTTGGTGCGCCACGCGAGCGGCGGACCATCACTGGGCCACTCCTTCAGCAACCCCTTCTCGGGCGAAATTCCGTCCTGTTTTGGCCCGCGCCACTGCGGCCAGTCGGGCGTGGAGGCGAGGGCGGAACAAGTGAGGGTCAGGGCAAGGAGCAAGGCTGGCTTCATGGAACAATCAGATTTTGGGTGCAGGCTTTAGTCCAGCTTTGGACGCACTCAGGCGAACTCCCGCTTCACAACTTCAGCAACCTCCGGAGGGGCAGGCATCTGGTATCCGAAGAAGTGCTTCGACGTCATCGCTGCAACGCGCCCTCGACCTTTGAAACAGTTCCCACCCAAGCCCCATCAGGGAGCGGACCTGTGGCACGCTTGACGAACTCGGCATGCGGCAGCCCCATGTTCCACGAGTGGTGCAGCAACTTGCCCGCCTTGACCATCACGAGGATGGCGTCCCCGTCACGAAGGTGAATCTTTTCGCTCATGTCTTTGGTCAGGCACGAATTGCCAAGCTTCGCCACCTACTTTTGTTTCACGTCGTAGCAGAGCAGCACGTCCATGTCGCGGAGGTAGAGCTTGCCGTTGGCGATGACGGGGTGGGCCCAACTGTTTTGTTTGCTGCGCTCAGGCTGGTTGAAACGGCCCTTTTCCTTGTAGCCGGTGGGGGTGGCTTCGATGAGCGCCACGGTTCCCTGACCACCCTCGCTGCGGCAGTAGAAGTGGCCGTCCGCATACGCAATGGCACCCTTGCCCACACCTTTGTTGCTCCAGGCGACATTGCCCGTGCGGAGGTCCATGCAGGTCCAGCCACCGCTGTCGGAGTGGCCATAGACATGCTGGCCGATCAGGATGACGCCGCCGTGATGGTTCACCATGCTCTTGTTCGCATAAACTTCCTGCGAGGCGATGACGCTGCCGGCGCGTTGAAGTTTGAAGAGATTGCAGCCGACGCCGTAACCGGAGGTGACGTAGACCAGATCCCCGCTCAACACGGGGGTGGGAATGCTGGCGGTCGCGCCTTTGCGGGGTGCGCGCCAGACGAGGTTGCCCGTCGCGGCGTCAATGCCCGCCACACTCTGTTCCGTGAACTGGACGTAATGCCGCTTGCCGCCAAAGTCCGACGGGACGATGGAGGAGTAGGCGGCGCCGTCGGTCCATTGCTTGCTCTGCCAGATCAACGCGCCGGTCTTTTTGTTGAGGGCCACCATGGCCCCCTGACGGCCGCCGGGGGTGAGGAGGACCTTGTCGCCATCGACGAGCGGGCTTTCCGTGTAGTTCCAGCCGGCGTAGCTGCCGCCGAAATCCTTCTGGAGCGACTTGCTCCACAGCACCTTGCCGGACTTGCCGTCCACGCAGACAAAGTCGCCAAACTGGCCGAGGGCGTAGATCAGCCCGCCGTCAATCGCCGGGGTGCAACGGGTGCCGGCGTAATTGCCACCGGGCTTGCCGATGACCTCGGTCTGCCAGATGGGCTGGCCGTCCTTGGCGCTGAAAGCCAGCACGCGCGCGCCGTCCGGGCCATCGCCCATGGTCACGACCATGCCATCCGCGACCGCCACACTGGAGTAGCCGGTGCCGCACCCGTTGATCTTCCAAGCCAGCGGCGGACCGTCAGCGGGCCACTGCTTCAGCAAGGCGGTTTCAGTGCTGATGCCATCGCGCTTGGGGCCGCGCCAGGTGGGCCAGTCGCCGGGGGCAGCCAAGGCGGGCAAGAGCGAGGCGAGGAGTAGCAACGTGGATAGGGCAGGGCAGGGTTTCATGCGGTGTATTTGGAATGGGTATTTCTACTGGCCGACGGGCCGTATTGTAGCAGGTCAGGGCGCTGGATTCAAACCGCAGTTCCGCCCCGAACGCTGACTGGCAATGGCGCAAGGTCCGGCACGATGAATTCCGCCTTCGCTGGCCATGACCTGAGGCGGTCGCGTGAGTAGCAGCGGCGCTGCTGCTGGGTTGGATGCACAACTGCGGCGCGCTGAGGACAGCGCGCCCTACCAGCCGCGGTCTTCACTTCGCCTTCGGCTTCTCGACCGCTGCGACCTTCAGCACCAACGGCTGGTCCAGCTTGATGTCCTGCCCGTTGAGCTTCATGGCCGCCTGGAGCGTGAGCTTGTGCTCGCCGGGGGTGGCGTCTGCTTTCGTCTCCAAGGTGAGTTTCCCGTCCGTGCCGCTGGCCGGAATCGTGAGCTTCGCGGCGCTGACGCCCTTGGCGCTCGCCGGCACGGTGAGGCTGATGTCCACCGGATCCTTGTAGTCGTAGAGGCGCGTGATCTTGACGGGCACTTCCACCTTGCCGCCTTGCGCCAGCGACTGAGCCCCCACCTCGGTGAGCGTTATGGGGGCAGGCGTGACGGTGAGCGTGATGGGCAGGGAATAGAAGGTGGCCTCGATGTCGCGGGGTTTTGACTTGTCGGCCATGGCCTTCATGGTGGTTTGCGCGGCGGTCTTCTTGGCCTCGGCGTCCTTGGCCTTGGCCTCGGCGTCCTTGACGGCCTTTTCAGCGGCGGCCTTGGCCTCGGCCGGGGCGGTCACTTTCGCGGCGGCTTCCTTGGCTTCCTTGGCGACCTTCGCGGCAGTCTCGGCTTCCTTCTCCGCTGCCTTGGCGGCTGCTTCAGTGGACTTCGCAGCTTCCGCGAAGGAACGCATTTTGCCTTTGGCACGACTTTGGAGCCAGAAGGTATGCTGTCCAGCCGGGAGCTTGAGCTCGGCTAGGTTGAGCGCGAGCTGGATGGACTTGGTCTTGTCCGTGCCGGTCAGTTCCGGGACTTTCTCCAGCAGCTTGTTCCCACCGACTTTTAGCTTCACCTCGACATTGAAGTCGGCGCGGCGGGTGAAGTTGACGGGGATGAGCAGCTTGTTTGCAACGCAGGTTTCGAGCGGCTGTTTCGCCTCCATCGCAAAGGTCAGCGGCGTGACCTCCGTGTCCGTCACGGCCAAGGTGAAGTTCCGCGCCAGCCGGGTCTGGGGCGGTTCGGTGGTGTTGTTGTCGAACACGATGTCCCAGCTCACGGTGCTGAAGCGGGTCTCGCGGGCCAGCATGGTTTCGCCGACCTTGGCCTTGCCGATCAGCTTCACGTCGCCAGCCCAAGCCTTGGCGTCTTCCTGTGCGGAGAAGAAGACCGTGAAGGTGTTTGAGGCCGCTGGAATGACCGGCGTCACTGCGCTCATCCCGGCAGGCAAGCCCTCGACGGACAGGGCGATGTCTTCCTTGAAACCATCGCGCCGCAGCACGAGGAGCTTGATGGGAATGACTTCGCCTCGGCGGAGTGAGGAGGCCCAGGAGATGACGTCATTGGGGCTTTTCTTCGTGGGGGAGGATTCCGGGATGGCCACCAAGCGGAAGTCCGGGACCTCCTTGCGCAGGGTAAGCAGGTAAACATGGCGCGGGCTGCCCGCAGTGCGGCCGAAGTTGTCGCGGATGCTGAGGCGGAAGGAAGCATCCTCTTTGGCCTCAAAGCGCCCGACCGGGTCGCGGTGCGCGGTGTTGAACTCCGGTCCGCCCATATTCACGACCGACTCACCGAACTCCTGCACGTCGGTGAAGGTTTCCTCCCCCTTGTCGTTCTTGGTGTATTTCTGAATCACCACTTGCGGTGCCGTGGGCAGTCCGAACCGATGGGAGATGATTTCCAGCGCGAAGGTCTCGCCCTTCTTCGCCTCAAAAGCGAACCAGTCGCGGTCGTTGGCGGTGGCGAACTGTCCGGCGATGGCGGCGGGCAGGGAAATTTTCTGCGCCTTCTCACGGGTGTCGTTTGGCTCGGCTTCGGTCGCAACTGGCGCATCGGCGAAGGTCAGCAGCGCGGGGTTCGAGAGGTAGCCATTGGCACCCTTCACGCGATACTCGAAGCCATCCAAACTGGCGGCGGCATTGCCGAGTGTGCTGGTGGCGAGACGCTGGCGAGCGACGGCATCGCCCGGAGCGGTAATGTCCACTGTCAGTTGGTCAAGCAGCTTGCCCCCGACGCTGATTTTGGAAGCCGTGCCTCCGGGTAGATTGCGGCCGAACACGGTGACTTTACCCGCCTTGCCCGGCTCAACGGCCGGCGGAAACACAAAATCCACATGCGGACCGGTGGTGACGGTGAGGCGATAGAAATACTGATCGCCGCCGCGATAGACGAAATCGTGAAGCTTGAGAATCACCGCGCCATCCGCCGCCGCCGTGTGGTCAATCAAACCGCCTTGGCGCGCGCGTTCCAATTCGGCGCCGTCGGGCGAGAGCAGCGTGAGGGTGTCTGCTGCCCGGGAATCCAGATCCGCCGCCGCGCAGTCCACAATCAGGCGCTGGCCCTTCTTCAAGTTCAACTTGTAGTGATCGGCCGCCTGACTGTCGGTCCGTCCGTTGATGACGGTTTCGAGCGCGACCTCCTGAGCGGTGGCGGGTGAGTTGTTGCCAGCTTTCTCGGCAACTTCCGCCAGGGTGCCCACGGTGAAGATGCGCGGATTGGACAGGCCGAAACGCCCGAACACGCGGGCCTCGTAGGCTCCCGGGGGCACATCAGCGGCGACGCTGACCGCGAACCCGTTGGCCTTGGCGAGCGCCTTGACGGTGATGCCGGGATGGGTGAAACGCAGTTGGACGTCGTCCAGTTCGGCTCCGGTCACGGCTACCTCGACGGTCGATCCGATCTTCGCGCCGGGCGGGAAAACCGTGTGCAGCTTGGGCTGCGGCAACTGGGCGGACGCGTTCAGTGCGAACGCGAAAAGACCAGCCACGGAAAGCAACTTGGCCGTCACTTGACGGCAGCCAGATAGGGAGGAAACGCGATGCATTTTGGTTTGTAGTGAATTAACAGACGGCGGCGGAGACGGATGAATTGAAGGAGAAATTCCGATGCCCGAAGCGATCTGTAGCCGATCATCGCCCAGCACGCGGCGTGAATGACGCGGTCTTCAAGCCGCCGAGATGGTTGCCTCCTTGTGCAGTGCGTTGTGCAGGTGGTGGAGCAGTTCCTCCGCCGCGAAGGGCTTTTTCAGGAAAGTCGGCACCCCCAGTTCGCGCAGGTCGGTGACGAACTTCTCATGCCCCATGCCGGAGGCGACGATGATGGGCAGGGTGGCGCTCCGCCTGCGCAGCTCCCGGCACAGTTCCACGCCGTCCATGAAGGGCATCAGGATGTCGGTGATGACGATGCGAACCTCGTTGGCGTGCTGCTCGAAGATGCCCAGCGCCTGCTGGCCATCCCGCGCTGTCAGCACCTTGTAGCCATGCCATTCCAAGATTTCAGAGGTCACGTCCAGCACGCCTTGCTCATCGTCGGCCAGCAGGATGACTTCCCCATTGCCGCGCGGCAGTTCGGCCTCGGGCGGGCGCGCGGTGGTCTCCGCCACCGAGGCGGGTAGATAAATCTGGAACTCCGTCCCGCGGTCCTCTTCCGTGTCAACTAGGATGAAACCGCCGTGGCTCTGCACCACGCCCAGCGTGGTTGCGAGGCCCAACCCGACCGACTGCCCCGGTTCCTTGGTGGTGAAGAAAGGCTCGAAGATGCGCGGCAGGATGTCCCGGGGGATGCCGGAGCCGGAATCAGTCACGCTCAAGACCAGGTAGTTGCCCGGCACCGCGCCAGTGGCGCGGTGGCCGAGGATGAACTTCTCGTCCACGATCGCATTCTGCACGCCCAGCTTGAGCGTGCCGCCGGAGGGCATCGCATCGCGGGCGTTGACGGCGAGGTTGAGGAGGACGCGATGGAGTTGCGAGGCGTCGGCCGAGAGCATCGGCAAGTCGTCCGCGATGTCGCAACTGGCCCGCACATTACGCGGGAAGGTGTCTTGCACAGCCTTCACGACCTCGCGCACCAGCATCTCGGGCGAGACCGGGGCGCGTTCGCCATGGAAGCCCCGCGCAAAGGTGAGCACCTGCTTGACGATGTCCGCGCCGCGCTGGGCGCTGGATTCGACGCTGTCCACCAGCGTGCGGGATTTGCCGCTGACCTGCTTGCGCAGGAGCTGGGCGGCCATGAGCACGGGTGCGAGGACGTTGTTCAACTCATGCGCCATGCCGCCCGCCAGCGTGCTGACGGCTTCGATGCGTTTGTGGCGCAACTGCTCCTCAGCACGCTGCGCTTCGGCCAGCTCACTCTCCAGTTGCTGCAACCGAGCGTTCAGGTTGCCGGTGCGCTCGGAAACGCGCAGCTCCAGCTCCCCACGGCTTTGCTCCATGGTCTGCTCCAGCTCGCGCCGCTGGATGGCTTCCTGGGCGCACTGCTGCTGTGCGGCTTCCAGCTCGGTGGATAGCTGCGTGATGCGGGCGGTGATTTCGGCGTTGGCCCGACGGAATTCCTCCTGCGCCTCGCGGAGTCGCTCGGCCTCCTGATCCCAGCTCTGCTTGGTCGCGCTGAAGACGGCGAGTCGCTCGGCCATTTGGCTCTCCGACTCGGCCTTCGCCAGCACCAGTGCGGCTTCGGCCCGCGTCCGTTGTTCGGCTTCGCTGCGCAGGCGCGCTTCAACGGCGGCGAGTTCCTCGGCGCGTCCGTCCAACTGCCGGGTGAGCCTGTCCAGCTCACCGCGGGCCATGTTGAGATCGCGCTGAAACTCGCTCGCGGACTGCTGGGCGAGCGTGTCCGCCGCTTCGAGGTTGAGCACCTGCGTGCGAACAACGGAGAGGTCTGCCTCGCGGTCGGCGAGCTGCCGGTTCAATTCCGCCTGGGCCTTCAGCAAGGCGTCATGAGCCTGGCGCAAGCCTGCCGATTCCTGGCCCGCTCTAGTTTCTGCCGCCTGCAAGGCTCCGGTGAGATCAGCGAGTCGGCGGTCGAAATCCTCGCGTTGCATCTGCCAGGTGAATTCCATGCGCAACCGCTTCTCCATCTCGCCGCGCAACGCGGCATTGGCTGCTTCGAGATCCACGGCACGATCCCGCAGGCGCTGCTCGGCACTGATGGCGGTCATGCTGAGCCGCTCCTGTTCCCGGTGGGATTCGAGGAGCTGCGCTTTCAGGCTGGCAGTGGCTTCCTCCAAGGCACGGAGGTGGGCGGCTTTCTGCCGGGCCAGTTCTTCGGTGCGCGCTGCGGCGTCAGCCTCGGCGGCATCACGCCGCGTCCGTTCTTCATCAAGGTGATGGCGGGTGGACTCCAGCTCGGCGCTGCGTTCCGTGACGCGGGCCTCCAGCGTGACGTTGCTCTCTGCGAGGCCGGTTTCAATCCGTTGCCGTTCGGAAATTTCCAGCTCAAGGCGGGCGCTGGTCTCGCGCAACGCGGTGCTGGTGGCCGCCAACTGTTCCTCCAGGGATTCTCGGGTGGCGCGCAGTTCCGCCTGTGTTTTCTCCCGCTGGGCAATCTCCGCTCGCAGGTGCTCCTGCAAGGCCTGCACTTCGGACAGCCGGCTGGCGAGCCGTTCGTCGGAGAGTGATTGATTCTGGCGCGTGGTCGCTTCCAGTTGAGTGCGGGCGGTGGTTTCCTGATCGAGGCGAGAGCGGATGTCGAGCAGCTCCAGGTTGGCGTCGGCCAGTTCGCGCTCCAACTCCTGCTTCATGCGCTGGAGGCTGGCCTGCGCCTGCTCGTGGCGTTTGCTTTCTTCGCGGTGCGTCTGGCGAGCGGCTTCCAGCGTGGCCTGAAGGGACTGGGTCGTCTTGGCGGTTTCGTCCAAGGCCAGGCGAAGCTGGCTGGCCAGTGCTTCCCGTGCCGCGCTCTCGGCGGTCAGCCGGGCGGAGAGCTCGCTCTGGGTCTGGCCGGCATCGGCCTCAAGCTGGGCGCGGCGGGCGGCCTCTGCGCGATGCACCTGCTGGGCGTTTTCCAGCTCGATGCGCAAGGACTGCGCGGTGCGTCCGGCTTCCTCCACCGCTTGCTCAAGTTGGCGGTTCAATTCCTCCCATGCGGAAGTTTCCGCCTCCAAGAGCGCCTTGAGTTCAGCTTGCGTCTGGCTTGCGTCCGCCTCGATTTGCGCCCGGCGAGCCGACTCGGCACGATGCGCCTGCTGCGCGGCTGCCAGTTCAACTTTCAGGCTTTGTGTCGTGTGGGCTGCCTCACCCACCGCTTGCTTGAGTTGACCGGCGAGCTGCTCGCGGGCCTCGGCTTCGGTGGCCAGTCGGGCACTGAGTTCGCTCTGGGTCCGATCCGCTTCGGCTTCCAACTCGCTTCGGCGCGCTGCCTCATCGCGGTGGGCCTGCTGGGAGATTTCCAACTCCGCACGAAGCGTCTGCGTGGTGCGGGCGGCCTCGTCTGCGGTTTGCTGGAGTTGCTGGTTCAACTCCTCCCAAGCGGCGGTCTCGGCGGTCAACAGCGCCTTGAGTTCGGCCTGACTCTGGCTTGCGGCGGCTTCCAATTGAGTCCGGCGAGCGGCTTCGTCCCGTTGGGCCTGCTGCGCGGCTTCGAGTTCGCTTTGCAGCGATTGGCCACGGCTGGCGGCTTCGGTCAGGACTTGGCGGAGATGCTGCTCCACTTGTTCGCGGGTGCTGGTCTCCACGTTCAAGCGGTGCGTGAAATCCGTCTGCTCCCGAGTGGCGGTCTCTTCGGCCGCCTGCCGTTTGCGAACCTCCTCTTGCCGTGCCCGTTGGGCGGCTGCCAGCTCTTCCTGCAACATGGCGGTGGTGCGAATCTCGTCCGTGAGGCTTTCGCGCAAATCGGATTCCACCTGATGGCGGGCGGCGATTTCCTGCTCCACGCGTTCGCGCAAGGCCGCCAAGGCTGTGTTGGCCTCGGTGAGTTGCTGTTCGAGCCCGGCGCGGGCGCGCTGCCAGTCGGCGGCAGCGGCTTCGCGCTCGGTGCCGGCCCGGGTGAGTTCGCTCTGTGCGGCGGCCAAGGTGCGGCGGCCTTCGGTGGTGGCTTGCTCCAAGTCCGCGCGCAATTGCCGCAATTCCGCCTCGGTCGCCTCCCGACGGGCCGTCTCGGAGCTCAGGGCGGACCGGGCCTGATCCACCAAGCCTTTGAGTTCGGCGGCGTGTTGTTCCGTGGCGGAGTTGGCCAGTTGCCACGCGGCTTCAACGCGCTGACGCTCGGCCGCCTCGAAGTCGAGGCGAGCCTGCAATCCGGCGGTCTCGGCGGCAGCGGCGGCAAGGCGCTGGCCAAGCTCGGTCTTCGTCTTGGGCAGGGCGGTTTCAAGCTCCTCGCGCCGGGCGCTTTCGGCGCGCAGCGTGGTGCGGGCGGATTCCAATTCCGAAGCAAGCAGCGCGACGCGCTCTTCCGAAGTGCGGCTGGCCTGGGTCAAGGACTCCTCGCTTTGACAGCGCTCCGCAGCCTCCCGTTCGGCGCGGGCGAGGGCTTCGGCGAGCTGCTGATCCAAGTCGGCGCGAACCCTGGCGAGTTGTCGGTCGGCCTCGGCCTTGGCAGCCGTGAGTTGCGCCTCCAGCTTCTCGCGCAAGTCGGTTTCCTGGATGAGATTGTCCCAAGTCTTCTGCAGCTCGGCCGCTTGGTCGGCGAACTTTGCTTCACGCTCCGCAGCGGCCTGCCGGAGGGCGCTCTCGCTCTGTTCCAGTGCGGTCAGCGCGGCCTCGGCCTCGGCGAGCTGGCGTTCGAGTTGAGACTTGGACTGGCCCAGGGCAGACTCGGCCTGGCTCCGACGCTCGGTTGCGCTTGCGAACTGCTGCTGGAGATCGAGGAGCTGCTGGCGGGCCTCTGCCAGTTGCTGTGAGCCGCTCGTGCGCTGCTGGTCGGCGGCGGCGGTGGCTTCCAGATGCACGGCTTCCGCGCGTTCCACCGTTGTGCGGAGCGCGGCCGCCTCAGCCAACTGCAGTTCCAACGCGGCCTTGGTTTGCGACAGTTGACCCTCCGACTGGGCCCGGGCTTGGGCTTCATCGGCAAACTGTTGGCGGGTCTCGGCAAGGGCGGTGCTGGCATCGAATAGCCGGCGTTCCAGCTCGGATTTGGACTGACCAAGCGCGGACTCAGCCTGGCTGCGGCGTTCCGTTTCCGTCTGCAAGTCCTGCCGTAACTGAACCATCTCCCGCTGGGCCTCGGCGAGAAGTTCGCCCGCCGCACTTTGCGCCTGCCGGTCGGCTTCCTGAGCGCGTTCGGAGTTGGCGAGTAGTTCAGCCAAGGCGGTGGCTTGCCGCTCCAACTCAGTTTTGGTTTGAAGCAGTTCAGCCGCCGTGGCCGTGCGTTGATCAGTTTCACCAGCCAGCCGCTGCCGGGCTTCCGCCAGCGCGGAAGTGGCCTCCACGAGCCGCCGTTCCAGTTCGGACTTGGACTGGCCCAGGACGGACTCGGCTTCGGCGCGGCGAGCGGTTTCCGCCTGAAGCTGTTCCTGCACGGTGGCCAACCGCTGCCGGGCTTCCCCCAACTGCTGGTCTGAGGTGGTGCGAAGCTCGGTGGTAGTGGCTTCGAGTTGTTGGCGCAGGGCCGTCGCTTGATCCAGTTGCGTTCGCAGTTCGGCGAGCGCGGTGGTGTGCTGGGTGCTCTGGCTGGCGGCGGCTTCCGTCGCGCGCGCCGCCTGCTCCCGGAGTTGGGCGTTGGCGGTTTCAAGTTCGCCCAGCCGCTGTTCGAACTCCGCCTGGGCTGTCCCCCGGCTGACTTGTGCCCGCCTCATTTCGGCGAGCTGTTCCTCCAGCGCGGAGCTCCCGGCAGCCGCCTGCTCCAACTGCTCGCCGAGTTGAGTCCGTTCGTCGCGCAGGGCCTGCTCGGTGGCTTGGCGGCCAGCCAAAGCTTGCTCCAGCTTCACCTGTGCCTCCGTGAGTGTGGCGACGCGCGCGAGGAGGTCGCGGGTAAGTTCTTCGCTGGACTCCCCGGCCTCGGCCTGTTCGCGGCGCAGGATTTCAACGGCCAGTTGTTCCTTGGCTTGTTCGAGCTCAGCGTCCAACTGCATCAGTCGTTGCTGAATGCTGGAGTTGCTCTGCAACATCGCTTCTTCGGAGAGGGAGCGTTCGGCGTCGGCGCGCTCGGCTTTTTCGTGTTCGGCGAGTAGCGCGACCCGTAGTTCGACCATCTCATTTTCGAGGCGGACGACATGTTCGTGTTCGGCTTGCAGCCGGGTGCGCAAGGTCTCTTCCGCAGCCCCGAGAGTGCCGCCGGCGGCTTGGAGAAGGGAGAAATCTTCGCGGACTTGCTTGACCATTGCTTCGGCCTGCTGGCGGCGGGCCTGCTCTTCTTGAAGTTGGTGGCGCAAGCCGTCGACTTCGGCGGATGAACCGCCGCCGCGGGTTTGCAGCTTGGCTTTTTCCTCGCGCAATTGCCGCTCCGTGGCCTCGTGCTCGGCCACCGCCGCTTCGAGCCCGGTGATGACATCGGTGAGCGTGCTGGTGCGCTCGCTCACCATCTTCTCCATGGCCTCGCGCGTCTTGGCCAGTTCCGCCTCGACCTGTTCCCGACCGGAAAGCTCGGTCCAAAGCTGGCGGTTGGCGCTTTCCAATTCCGTGTCCCGCTTCTTCAGCTCGTCGGCCCGACGTTCGAGTTCCGCCCCCATCTCCTTCCGGTAGGAGGCCTCCTGCTGGAGCTTCGCCAGCGCACTGTCCAGCGTGCTGGATTGTTCGGTGAGGCGGGCGTCCTCAACCGTTTTGCGCTCATGGATGTCGAGGATGGAACCGATGATGCCGGTGATCTGGTCGTGCTCATCGAGCAGGCGCGTCGCGTGGCCGGCGACCCAGCGCAGTGAGCCGTCCTTGTTGCGAACCCGAAACTCCAGCCGGAACTCTTTCTCGCCACGCACGCACTTGCGCCATTCCTCGGTGACCCGCTTGTTGTCGTCGGGGTGGACCGCGAGCAGCCAGCCAAAGCCCTGAGACTCCGCTTGGGAACGCCCGGTCAGGGCGCACCAGCGGTTGTTCACGAAGATGAAGTCCCCTTGGGAGTTGGCGCGGAAGATGCCGGCGGGAGCCGAGTGGGCGATGATCTCAAAGGTCTGGCGCGCCTCATTGATCTTGGCGGTGTTCTGCTCGCGCTTCTGGACATCGCGGCGGAGCAGGAAGAACAGCGCAGCGGCGGCGATGCCCAGGAAGCTCAGGCTGACCGCCAAGGCGGCGGGATTGAACTTGCCGGTGAGCAGCCGGTCCGACGCGACGAACCAGAGGGAGCCCAGAATTAAAAAGGCCGCGAGTAACCGGCGGAGACGCGGAAGGAGGGAACTCATGCTGGCACTTGCGTTGAAATACGTTGGTCAGCGTGAGTCCGGCGCGGAAGGGTGTCAAATCGTGAGTGCGGTCAGATGACCGAGCGGGCTCCCCGGTTTAAGATTTCGGCGTTGGCGATCACCGCTGTTTCGGCCTACCCTTTGGCTGGTTATGAAGATGAAAACTGTCGGTCACTTGCTGGCGTTGATGTCCCTGTTGGCTGCCTCGGCCGGCCCGGCTCTGGGAGCGGAAGGTTCCATGCTCAGCAAGGTGGAGAAGCCCATCCTGTTTCTCGACAAGAGCCCGGTCATCGTCAAATACCAGCTTGGCCGGCTTTCCAACGAGCAGCTCCTGCTGGCCGACCGCGAAACGACACATCCCAAGTTCATCCCGCTGTGGGAGGTGATTCTGGGCCGTCCAGGCATGGCTCCGAAGTTCCGCCTCGAGGCCGCCGAGGCGCTGGCCAAGCTGAACAAGTCCGATGTGCCGACGGAACTGCTGGCCGGCATCAAGCGCGCCCCCGCAGCTCAAGTCGCTGTGCTGGCGGATCTCTCCAAACTGCTGGTAACGCAAAAGCCGGAGGATCTGAAGAAGAGCCAGTCTGCGTTGGAGGCGCTCGCCGGCGGCGATGGTCCGGAGGCTGCCCGACAGGCCGCGTTCGCAGCGCTCGTTGGCATCCAGCCGGCGGATGCGCTGTGGAGCCTCGCCCAGGCCAAGCCCGGCGCGCTGGCACAACTGGTTGCCGGATTACCGCTCGCGCAGGAAGGGGCCAAACGTGCGGCTTTCGCCGGCAAGGTGCTTCCGTTGCTGGTTGTCGGAGGTGACGCCGCCACCCGCAAGGCGGCCATCGTCGCCTCAGCCAAACTCCCCGGCAGCGAAGCCGCTGCCTTCGGCGCGCTGGCCAAGTTGATTTCCGCCGGCACCGACACCCCGACCATCGCCCGCGCCATGCTTGTCCTGCCACGCGAGAGTTGGCCGGCCGATGGGCTGAAGGCGACGGCGGATGCCTTGCTGGAACAGGCCAAGAAAGTTCTCGTGGCGGACCGCGTGCAGAATGACTTCCTCGACGTGCAGCAACTGGGTTACCAGCTTGCCGCGAAGCTGCCCAAGGAACTCAGCCTGCCGGTGCGCAAATCCTTCTCCACGCTTGGCGTGAACGTGATCCGCCTCGGCACGCTGCACGAGCAGATGTTCTTCGACAAAATCCAGCTCGTCGCCGAGGTCGGCAAGCCGGTGGAACTGGTCTTCCATAATTCCGACGCTATGCAGCACAACTGGTTGCTGGCGCAGGTCGGCGCGGCGGATGAAATCGGTCTGGCGGCTGAGAAGCTACCGCCCCAGCCGGACAGCCAAGGCCGACTCTATGTGCCCGCGTCGCCCAAGGTCTTGCAGGCCTCGAAGATGTTGAACCCGAACGATACGCTGCGCCTGCGCTTCGATGCGCCGAAGGAGCCGGGCGACTACCCCTTCCTCTGCACGTATCCGGGCCACTCGCAGCGGATGCGCGGCATCCTGAAGGTGGTAAAGGATTTGGATGAGTATCTGGCCCAAGGCCACGCCGAGCCCGCCGCACCGGTCATCACCGAGTGGAAGCTCGCGGACCTGGAGCCCGAGCTGGCCAAGCTGGGCAAGGGCCGCAACTTCGCCAAGGGCAAGGAGCTGTTCACCACGGTGGGCTGCATCGGCTGCCACAAAATCGGCGCGGACGGCGTGCTGTGGGGGCCGGAGTTGACCGCAGTGGCCGCCAAATACAAAGGCGACACGAAGGCCGTGCTGGCTGAAATCCTGGAACCCTCCAAGAATCTCGAACCGCGCTACCGTCCGTTTGAGTTCACAGTCGGCAATGATGATCCCTTCACCGGCTTTGTGCTGAAGGAGGAGGCCGACACGCTGACGGTGCAGACCGGCCCCAGTGAAACGATGGTGAAAAAGTTCGCCAAAAAGGACATCAAGGCCCAGCCGCAGAGCAACTCCATCATGCCCCCGGGCTTGTTGAACCTGCTGAACAAGGAGCAAATCCTCGACCTGCTGGCCTTCCTCCAGGCCGGTGGCGATGCGAAGCACGCGGCGTTCAAGCCGTAGCTGACTCAGCTTTGTGCCGGCGGCCATCCAAGCGGTGACGTTCGATGTCGGCGGCACGCTCATCGAGCCTTGGCCGTCGGTCGGCCACATTTACGCGGAAGTGGCGGAGCGGTTTGGCGTGCGCGGTGCCTCGCCTGAGCGGCTGACCGGCCAGTTCCTCGCGGCGTGGACTGTCCGATGCGATTTCGACTATTCGCGGTCGGCGTGGCTCGCATTGGTGGAGCATTCGTTTGCCGGCATTGCGGAACCGCTGCCGACGGGATGTTTTGAAGCCATCTACGACCGGTTCGCGGAGCCGGATGCCTGGCGGATGTTTCCCGACGTGCTCCCGGCCTTGGACGGTTTGGCCAGGCGCGGTGTGCGGCGTGCGGCGATTTCCAACTGGGACGAACGGCTGGAACCGCTTCTGGACCGGTTGGGGCTGCGACGCCACTTTGAATGCGTGGTGGCCTCCTGGTCGGTCCGCTGCCCCAAACCGCATCCCGGGATTTTTCAACACGCGCTGAAGCAGCTCAACCTTCCCGCAGAAGCTGTGCTGCACATTGGCGACAGCCGGCGGGAGGATTTTGAAGGAGCCCGTGCAGTCGGTTGCTCCGCGCGGTTGCTGCGTCGTGGTGAAATGACCAAAGCGGGCGAGCAGATCGGATCGCTCTCGGAGCTGTTGGCGCTGGTATGAATCGCCCGCTCATTCGTCTGCGCCGGGATCCAATCCGGAAGTCGCGAGCGCGGCCAGCCGTTTCAGCGCCTTGCCGCCGGCCTGCGTCTGCGGATAGTCGGTGGCGATCCGGCGAATGAGCGCGAGCGCGGCCTGCGGCTGGTTCAGCTTGCCCGAGTAGATGTTCGAGAGGCGGATGGCGAGCCAGCCCCACTGCTCGGCCGGCAGTTCGAGTTCGAGCAGCTTTTCGTAATGGACTGCCGCATTGGAGTAGTCCTGCAACTCCTTGTCATAGACCTCCGCAATCCGCAGCAAGGAGTGCGTGTGCTCGGGATGCTTCTTCAAGATACCCTGCAACAGCCGGATCGCTTCCTGATGCTGGCCTTTGAGAATGGCATTCTCCGCCCGTTCATAGGCGGCCTTGCGGGCCGAACTGTCGCTCACATAACTCACTTCCTTGCCGAGCCGCAAGTTGAGCAGGTGCCCGAAGTCCTGCGCCACGAGGTAGCCCAAGCCCAGCATCGCCACGGCAAAGCCCACGCTGTAACCCAGCAGATGCACATACAGCCGCGCCACGCGACGGCCGGACCGGCCTTGAACGGGATCGTCGCCTCCCTCACCAGCGGCAGGGTTGTTCAGTGCCAGGCGCGTGGTGGTGATGTTGGTAGCGGCAGCGGCGTTGGTGAGGGCGGGTGGTGCGTTGCTGGCCACGAGGGCTGTTGGGGCGTTGGTGCCGGTGGCGGCGGCGGGCTTCTTGCGACGGCTGGAGCGTCCCAAATCCTCCGCGTCGTCGTTCATCAGCAAGGTGTAGTCGCGATAGGCGTTGAAGCCGCAGAAGTAACACGCCGCAAACAGGGCGAGATACAAGCTGCCTCTCAGGACGGAACGCGTGGCCAGTTATGCTGCGGTTCAGCGATGGGTTGACGGCGGCAATCGGTAGCAGAGCCTGTGGTGGATGAATAGTCGGATTTGGCGCAAGCAGGGCAGGGGAGCAGCTTCACAGTCGGATGATGTCCTCCAGCCGTCGTTGCAGGCCATCAATGCGCTCGGCCAGCTTGCGGAACTCTTTGCGCGTTTCATCGTCCAGACGAGCCGCTGCTGCCGGCAGCGGGGAAGGGGTGATCTGACGGGCGGGGGCGGCCAGCAAAGCCCGGGTGTCGTGGTCCATCCGCGAGCGCAATTGCGCGGACTCGGACAGAAACTTTTCGGTCAGTTCCCGCATCCGCGTCTCCACCTGCCGCAGGTCACGCTCGATGGCTCCCCGCAGTTCGCGCGTGTGGTGGCCCTGTCCGGCGGTGAGGCTGCGCAGTTCCGCGACGGTTCGCTCCTGTCCACCGGCGACTGCTTGCAGGCTGGTGCGCAGCTCGCCCGCCACCGATTGCTGCGTCTGCGCCGCCTCTGCCAGCGCGCGTTGCAACGTGCTCACTTGCTGCACGAGCGGGGCCAGCTCTTCTGCGGCGGGCTTACCCGACTGCGCAGCCACGGCGTTGGTGACCACCTCGCCCACCGTTGCCAGCCGTTCATCGAGCTTCTGGAGATCCGTGCGCACGGCCTTGAATTCCGTGGTGAAGGCGGTGGCCTCGCGGACGATGTGCTCGGCCTGCTCGATTGCCGGGCCCAGCACCCCAAGGCGTTCCTTCAAGCCATTCGTCTGCGCGATGATGCTCGAATTAATCTTCTGCAAGCCGATCTGAACCCGCCCCAATTGTTCGGAAAGCTGCCCCGAGTGCGCGCGGCGCTCCCGTCGCAGGCTCATGAGCTGATGCACAGCGGCCCCCAGCAATGCGGCGACGGTGATGAGGAGCAACAGCAGCAATCCCTCCGCCGAATCATTCGGGAGCGTGAGGACGGCATTCATGGGCGGGCGGAGTTTGTTTTCAGCCCCGGGCTATGCAAGGAGTTTCCGGACTTGTGTCGGCGGGAGTTCAAAAGGGGATTGCTGCGCGAGTTCAAAAGGGGACAGTTTTTACAGGGAGAATTTTCCGAGGATTTCGGGCCAGTTGTTGAGGGGTGGGCTGGGTGGTTGCGTGACGGCCCAGAATTGTCTGCGGGGGTGATG